>CAVRQJ010000011.1:0-79737 GCA_963723335.1 uncultured Alphaproteobacteria bacterium
ACTTCTTGTGCTTCACCGCATCGAAGCAAGCTTCCTCGCCATCGAAGCAGCGCGCCGGACCGGAAAACTGCACACGCTCCAGACCCGCGACTTTCACGATGGCGCCCTCGGGCGCCAGGTTGCCCTTCAAGCCGACGACACCGCCAGTCGGTAGGATCGGCTTGTTGGCCGGATAGACGACAGCCTGTTCGTCATTCCATTCCACCGATTTGAGATTCTCGGCGATGGTTCGGCCGGTGACGGTGAGGCAGTGACCATGGAGGAAGCCGTGGTCGAGCAGTGTCTTCATCAGAAGCGGAACGCCGCCAGCTTCGAACATGTCTTTGGCGACATAGCGGCCACCCGGTTTCAAATCCGCGATGTAAGGTGTCCTTTTCAGGATTTCGGCGACGTCGAAGAGATCGAACTTGATACCGCATTCGTTGGCGATGGCCGGCAGATGCAGCGCGGCGTTGGTCGAGCCGCCGGTCGCGGCGACAACGGCCGCCGCATTTTCCAGCGCCTCGCGGGTGACGATGTCGCGCGGGCGGATATTCTTGACGATGAGATCCATGATCATCTCGCCGGCCAGCACGCAAAACTTGTCGCGAATCTCGTAAGGCGCCGGCGCTCCGGCGGAATACGGCAGAGCAAGCCCGATCGCCTCCGACACCGTCGCCATCGTATTGGCGGTGAACTGGGCGCCGCAGGCGCCGGCGGAGGGACAGGCGTTCTGTTCCAGAATTTCGAGATCGCTGTCGGATATGCCGCCGACCGAGTGCTTGCCGACTGCCTCGTAGACGTCCTGGATCGTGACCGGCTTGCCCTTGAAGGTGCCGGGCAGGATCGAGCCGCCATAAATGTAGATCGACGGCACGTTGAGGCGGCACATCGCCATCATCATGCCGGGTTGCGACTTGTCGCAGCCCGCAATGCCGATCAGCGCGTCATAGGAATGGCCGCGCACCGACAATTCCACCGAATCGGCGATGACTTCACGCGACGGCAGGGAAGACTTCATCCCGGCATGGCCCATGGCGATGCCGTCGGTCACGGTGATCGTGCAAAACTCGCGCGGCGTTCCGCCGACCGATGCGACTCCAAGCTTGGCTGCCTGGGCCTGGCGCATCAGCGCGATATTGCAGGGCGCGGACTCATTCCAGCACGTGGCAACGCCGACGAATGGCTGATGGATCTGCTCCCGGGTCAGCCCCATGGCGTAGTAGAACGAGCGGTGCGGCGCGCGGTCGGCACCCTCGGTGGCGTGACGGCTTGGCAGCCGCGATTTCAAATCGGTTTTAGCGTCCATCAAACTTAAGCGGCCTAAACTGGCCCTTCGCCCCTCCCAACCGGTCCCGCGGCAATCACCAAAAAGGCGAGTGCGTCGTGAAGCCGGAAGTACGCAACGCTTGAGTACACAACACGCGGTCCGCTGCCGGACCGGCCGCGGCCATCGCTTTCCTCAAATCCTATGGCCAAAAGACGGCTTTGGGCGTGGCGGGATTGTGATCCAGTGAAATGTTCCAAAGCTGTGGCCGCGGAGCCACAGATTCAGCCGGCTTGGCGCTCCGGAGTTAACTGACGATTTACCAGGGACCGTCCGGTTTGCGACGATGGGCAGATGTCAAAACGGCTGAGCAAAAGCTTCTTCCGCCGCAGCGTCCATGAGGTTGCGCCCGATTTGATTGGCGCAACGCTCCTGGTCGACGGGGTGGGCGGCCGGCTGGTCGAGGTCGAGGCGTACCGCCATACCGATCCGGCGGCGCACAGCTTCGACGGCCCGACCGAGCGCAATGCGGTGATGTTCGGGCCGCCGGGCTACCTCTACGTCTACCGCTCCTACGGCATCCACTGGTGCATGAACTTCGTCTGCGAGCTGGAGGGTTCGGCGAGCGCCGTGCTGATCCGGGCCATCGAGCCGACAGAAGGCCTCGCCGTCATGCGCCGGAGGCGGGGCACGTCAGACCAAAGGTTGCTGTGCTCAGGGCCAGGCCGGCTCTGCGAAGCCCTGCGCATTACACACAAGCACAATGGCCTGGCGCTCGACGAACCGCCATTCGAACTCTATGCGCGCACCGGCGGCGTCCGCATCGTGACCGGGCCCCGCATCGGACTTACCAAAGCCGTCGAACGGCCCTGGCGCTACGGAGAAAAGGGTTCGCGCTTTCTCAGTAAGCCGTTCAAGGCGAAAGCCTGAACGCGGCGTCGAAGCCCAGTTCCCTGCGCGCCTTTTCGACCGTCAGCGCACCGTCGTCTTCCGCAATGTTGTAAACACCGGGCGCCCCGCGCATGACCGCCAGCAGCGCCGCGTGCGCAGCCGCGTCGACGTGGAGCGGCCCGCGCCCCTGCGCCGCCGCGAACCATGTGCCGGGACCGTAGAACCGGCCATAGCGCAACACGATGCCGTCGATCGCCGCGGCACTGAGAACGGCGCCTTCCAGCGCCCGCACGCCCTTCGCCGTCACGGCGCTCGGATCGTTGCCTTCGGGCGAGGCAATGGGATCGCTCTCGGCATGCGGTTCGGGACCGTCCGCATAAGCAAACGCGATGCTTTGCGCGATCAGCCGGCGGACCCCCGTCTTCAGGGCGGCGGCAACCAGATTGGCGGTCCCCGTGATGCGGAGCTGACTATTTTGCTTCAGCACGTCGGGCATCTGTGCGGGGTCGATCACGTCGGGCAGAGCGGTCAACTGATGGATCACCACTTCCGGCCGCGCCTGCTCCATGGCGACCACCCAGCTTCGATCGTCGAACGCATCGACAACAACGGGCCGCACGCCGGCGGCTTTGAGCTGGCCCATTTTGTCCGCATCCGGCGAACGCGTCGTGCCGGTGACGCTATGTCCGGCCGCAATCAGCATCGGTATCAACCGGCGGCCGACCACTCCGGTCGCTCCGGCGAGGAAAACTCTCATGGAAACCTGCCGCGTTTGTGATGCGAAGGGAATGCGGGAACAGCGCGAGCGGTTCCCAACTAGGCTGCTCCCTTGAGCCGCTCCAGCGCCTCGGCGATCTTGGCCTTGCGCGCCTGCGCCTCTTCGCGTTTCTCTTTTTCTTCCTCGACGACTTCTTCGGGCGCGCGCGACACGAAATTGGCATTGCCGAGCTTGGCATCGACGCGCGCGATGTCGGCATCGGCCTTGGCCATTTCCTTGTTGAGTCGCGCACTTTCGGCGGCAAGATCGATCAAGCCAGCAAGTGGCAGAAACACTGTCTCACCGCGAACGATCAACTGAATTGCGCCGCGCAACGGCGGAATATTTACAGACTGCCATTTCCAAAAGTCGTTTGGCCTCCACCATGCGGAATAGAAAAATCGCTGCACGCGTTGCCACAAATTTTTTGGCTGGAATCCCATCGCCCATGCGTCAGAAAGTCGGGCCAAACGAACAATGGTACCAAGCCAGCGATTGACTCGTGGAAACGTCTCTTCACTAGTTTGCACAACTACTGGAATTTTAACGCTCGATATGTTGAATTCCATTCGGACGGAACGAATGGCCGTAACGAGATCGATCACCCAGCCGATCTCTGCTTCGGCCGCGTCATTCTCCAGCCCCTCGTAACGAGGCCAAAACGCCAACGCGAGCATCGTCCCGCGCGGCAGGCCCTGTTCGCCCGTGACGCCCCACAACTCCTCGGTGATGAACGGCATGAACGGGTGCAACAGCTTGAGGATTTCGTCAAACGCCCAGCAGACCGCGGCGCGGGTCTCGCTCTTGGCGACGCCATCGGAGCCGGTAAGCACCGGTTTGATCAGCTCGAGATACCAGTCGCAGTAAATGTTCCAGACAAACCGGTAGAGAACGCCAGCGGCGTCGTTGAATTTGTAAGCCTCGATTGCCGCCGTGACCTCCCTTCCGGTTTTCGCCGTCTCGTGGGCGATCCAGCGGTTGAGCGCCTCCTTGGCGTGATGCGGATCGAAGTCCGGATTGCGCGCGCAGCCATTGATCTCGGCAAAGCGCGCCGCGTTCCAGAGTTTGGTCGCGAAATTGCGGTAGCCTTCGACGCGCTGCGCCGAGAGTTTTATGTCGCGGCCCTGTGCCGCCATCGCCGCGAGCGTGAAACGCAAAGCGTCGGCGCCATACTCGTCGATGACCTCCAGCGGATCGATGACGTTACCCTTCGACTTCGACATTTTCGCGCCGGAGGCGTCGCGCACCAGCGCGTGAATGTAGACGTCGTGGAACGGCACCTCTTTCTTAAAGTGCAGCCCCATCATCATCATGCGCGCGACCCAGAAAAAAATGATATCGAAGCCGGTGACCAGCACACTCGTCGGATAGAAGCGTTTCAGCTCCGGTGTTTCGTCTGGCCACCCGAGCGTCGAGAACGGCCACAGCGCGGACGAGAACCAAGTATCCAGCACATCCTCGTCGCGCCAAATGGGAATTGGACCACCACTAAATACGTCGTTGGCCAAATCCATTAAATCGCCGTCAGTTCCCGGTCTCGATGAAATTACCTTTACCGGGCGTCGATAGAAGGCTTGCGCCTGCCCGATTACGTCATCAGCGCTCTCAGACACAAATGTCTCGAACTCGGTAAGCGAAACTTCCTGAACCCCTTCAAATTTCAGTCCATACCAAGCTGGGACTTGATGTCCCCACCAAATTTGTCGCGAAATACACCAGGGCTGAATATTGTCCATCCAGTTGAAGAAAGTCGCGTCCCATTGCTGCGGCACGAACACGGCCTTGCCGGAGCGCACCGCTGCAATCGCCGGCTGCGCCAAAGTCTTGGCGTCGACATACCATTGGTCGGTTAGGAACGGCTCAAGCACCGCGCCGGAACGGTCGCCGTGCGGCACGACATGCGACGTCGGCTCGATCTTATCGAGAAGCCCGCGAGCTTCTAGCAACGCGACTACTCGCTTCCGCGCTTCAAATCGATCGAGGCCGTCCAGAGCCAGCACGTCGTTAGTATCTTGGCTCGCCTGTGATCCTACCTTCAGCATCGAGGCAGGCCACATTCCTTCCAAAAATGGGATATTTCCCTGTAGCCGAATGTGAGCTTCCGCGTTGAACACATTGATCAGCACCAAACCGTGCCGTTTGCCGACCTCGAAATCGTTGAAGTCGTGCGCCGGCGTGATTTTGACCGCGCCTGAGCCTTTTTCCGGATCGGCGTAATCGTCGCCGATGATCGGAATGCGGCGGCCGACCAGCGGCAGGATCGCGGTTTTGCCGATCAGGTGTTTCAGCCGCTCGTCTTCGGGATGCACCGCGACCGCGACGTCGCCGAGCATGGTCTCGGGCCGCGTCGTCGCGACGATAATAAATTCGTCGCTGCCTTCGATCGGATATTTGATATGCCAGAGATGTCCTCTGGTTTCGACCTGCTGCACTTCGAGATCGGAGATGGCGGTCTTGAGTTTAGGATCCCAATTGACCAGCCGCTTGTCCTTGTAGATGAGGCCCTCGCGGTACAGCGCGACGAACACTTTCATCACCGCGCGCGACAGGCCTTCGTCCATGGTGAAGCGTTCGCGCGACCAGTCGCAGGACGCGCCGAGCCGCTTGAGCTGGCTGATGATGGTGCCGCCGGATTCCGCTTTCCATTCCCACACGCGCTTGATGAAGGCTTCACGGCCGATCGAACGGCTCAATTCCTGCCGCTCCATGAGTTGCCGCTCGACAACCGCCTGAGTCGCGATGCCGGCGTGATCGGTTCCCGGCTGCCACAGCACGTCCTTGCCGCGCATGCGCTCGAAGCGGCACAGGATATCCTGCAGCGTGTTGTTGAGCGCGTGCCCCATATGCAGCGAGCCGGTGACATTGGGCGGCGGAATGACGACGCAATAGGCCTCGGCCTTGGCGCGTTCCGGCCGGCCGGCGCGAAATGCACCGGCCGCCTCCCAGGCTGCATAAATGCGGCCCTCGACTGCGGCGGGCTGATAGGTCTTTTCGATCATTGTGGGGTAGAAACCCTGCGCCGCGTTTACTGTCAACGGATGGACTGACAATCCATATACGCGGCGCGATTGCAAAAGAAAGTCCGCGAACCCCAGTGCTGTATTCATCCACAACGGCGGCGCCGCAGCAAACTCCGACGCGCTCCATCGTCCTGCTCGCGGTCGCCGGCTTCGCCAGCCAGGCCCAGGTGCGGGTGATGGATTCGCTTTTGCCGCAGATCGCGGCCGACCTGCACACCACCGTCGGCGCGGCGGCCATGGTGGTGACGGCCTATGCGGTGACGCACGGCTCGATCCAGCTCGTGATCGGACCGGTCGGCGACCGCTTCGGAAAATACCGCACCGTGGCGCTGATGTGCGCGATCGGCGCCATCCTGGTCGCAATCTGCGGCACGGTCTCGACGCTGCCGCAACTGGCGCTGGCCCGGCTCGCCACCGGCGCGGCGGGCGGCTGGATCATCCCGATCTCCATGGCCTATGTCGGCGACGTCACGCCCCGCGACCGGCTGCAGCCGATTCTCGCGCGCTACCTGACCGGCCAGATTCTGGGACAGCTTTTCGGCCAGGCCGCCGGCGGCGTGCTCGGCGACTATCTCGGCTGGCGTAACGTATTCTTCGTGCTGGCCGCCATGTTCGCGCTGGCGTCAGCCGGCCTGGTATTCGAACTCGCCGTCAATCCATTGACGCACAAAACCAGCGGGCGCGGCAGCGGCGCACGCGGCTTCGTCGCCGAATATGCCGCGGTCTTGTCGAATCCGTTCGCGCGCGTGGTCCTCATTGCGTCGTTTTTCGAATTCGGGCTGATGTGGGGAGCCTTCGCCTATATCGGCGCATATCTGCGGCAGCGCTTCGGACTGAGCTTTGCGCTGGTCGGCATTTCCGTCGCCTGCTTCGGTATCGGCGGACTGACCTATGCCGCGCTGGTGAAGCTGTTCGTACGCTATCTCGGCCAGATCAGAACCGCCGTCGGCGGATCGCTCATACTTGCCGCCGCCTACATTGCGATCGTACTTGCGCCGATCTGGTGGGTTGTGCCGATGGCCACCGCTGCAATCGGGCTCGGCTTTTACATGCTGCATAACACGCTGCAGACCAACGCCACCCTGATGACGCCGGAGGCGCGCGGCACTGCCGTCGCGCTGTTTTCGTCGTCGCTCTACATCGGGCAGACCGTGGGCGTCGCCGCAGGCGCGCCGGTCATCGACCGTTACGGTGCAACGCCGCTCTTCCTCGGCGCGGCAGCAACGCTGCCCGTGCTGGCAATCTTGTTTGCGCGGGAATTAAAACAACACCGGCGGGTCGAATGACCCGCCGGCGGAAATTCCGTTAGACCTTGACCAACGGCACTTTGGGCACCGTGCCTCCGCGGCGCGGCGGCTCGTCGCCCCCCGAGCCCGGCGGTTTCTTCCGCGGCGAGGACCGCCGCTTGGTCTTGGCGCGGCGCGGCTCCGGAAGTTTTTCCGCACGCGGCTTCACCGGACCGTCCGGATAATCGAAGGCCAGCTTGCTGTTGCCGGCCTCGTCGGTGATCACGATGACCCGCACGTGACCGCCCGACTTGAGCTTGCCGAACAATACCTCGTCGGCGAGCGCCTTCTTGATGTGTTCCTGGATCACGCGCGCCATCGGGCGCGCGCCCATGAGCTCATCGTAGCCGTTCGCGATCAGCCACTGCGTGGCTTCGTCGCTCAACTCGATGGTGACATCGCGGTCCGCGAGCTGCGCCTCAAGTTGCAGCACGAACTTCTCGACCACCTTGGTGATGACCTCAGGCGACAGGTGCGCGAAGGTGATGATCGCATCGAGCCGATTGCGGAACTCGGGCGCAAACAGCCGATTGATCGCCTCCATGTCGTCGCCCTCGCGCTTGCTCCGCGTGAAGCCGAATGCAGCCCGCGCCATGTCGGCAGCGCCGGCATTGGTGGTCATGATCAGGATCACATTGCGGAAGTCGACTTGTTTGCCGTTGTGATCGGTGAGCTTGCCGTGATCCATGATCTGCAGGAGCACGTTGAACAGGTCCGGGTGCGCCTTCTCGATTTCGTCGAGGAGAAGCACGCAATGCGGATGCTGGTCGACGCTGTCGGTGAGCAGACCGCCCTGATCGAAGCCGACATAGCCGGGCGGCGCGCCGATGAGCCGCGAGATGGTGTGGCGCTCCATATATTCCGACATGTCGAAGCGAATGAGCTCGACGCCAAGCGTCGCCGCGAGCTGTTTCGCCACCTCGGTCTTGCCGACGCCGGTCGGACCGGAGAACAGGTAGCAGCCGATCGGCTTTTCCGGCTCGCGCAAGCCGGCACGCGCCAGCTTGATCGAGGCCGAAAGCGCTTCGATCGCTTTGTCCTGGCCGTAGACGACGCGCTCGAGCGTCTCCTGCAGGTTTTGCAGAACCTCGGCGTCATCCTTTGACACCGCCTTCGGCGGGATGCGCGCCATGGTGGCGATCGTCGTCTCGATTTCCTTGATGCCGATCGTTCGCTTCCGCCTGCTCTCGGGCAGCAGCATCTGCGCGGCACCGAACTCGTCGATGACATCGATGGCCTTGTCGGGCAGCTTGCGGTCGTGAATGTAACGCGCCGAAAGCTCGACCGCGGCCTTGATGGCTTCGCTGGTGTATTTGAGCTTGTGATAATCCTCGAAGTAAGGCTTCAGCCCTTTGAGGATTTCGATGGCGTCCGGGATCGTCGGCTCGTTGACGTCGATCTTCTGGAAGCGGCGGACCAGCGCCCGGTCCTTTTCAAAGTACTGACGATATTCCTTGTAGGTGGTCGAACCCATGCACCGCACGGTGCCGGAGGCCAGCGCCGGCTTGAGCAGATTTGATGCGTCCATTGCACCGCCGGACGTAGCACCGGCGCCGATCACGGTGTGGATCTCGTCAATGAACAGGATCGCACCGGGATAGGCCTCGAGTTCCTTGATGACCTGTTTGAGCCTCTCTTCGAAATCGCCGCGATAGCGCGTGCCGGCCAGCAGCGTCCCCATGTCGAGCGCGAAGACCGTGGACGTGCGCAGCACGTCAGGCACTTCGCCGTGAACAATGCGGCGCGCGAGGCCTTCCGCGATCGCGGTCTTGCCGACGCCGGCCTCACCCACAAACAGCGGATTGTTTTTCTGCCGCCGGCAAAGAACTTGTATAGTCCGGCTGATCTCGAAGTCGCGGCCGATCAGCGGATCGATCTTTCCTTCGCGCGCCTTCTTGTTGAGGTTGACGCAATAGGAGTCGAGCGCATCGCCCTTCTTCTTCGGCTCGTCGCTGGATTTGCTGTCGGACTCTTCGTCGGCGCCGCGCACCGGCCGCGCCTCGGACATGCCCGGGCGCTTGGCAATGCCGTGGCTGATGTAATTGACCGCGTCGTAGCGGGTCATGTCCTGCTCTTGCAGGAAATAGGCGGCGTGACTTTCGCGCTCGGCGAAGATGGCGACGAGGACATTGGCGCCCGTCACCTCCTCACGACCCGATGACTGGACGTGGATGACGGCGCGCTGGATGACGCGCTGAAAGCCGGCGGTGGGCTTGGAATCCTCGGCGCCGTCGGTGACCAGATTGTCCAATTCGGATTCGAGATAGGCGATAAGGCTGCGGCGCAGCTTCTCCAGGTCGACATTGCAGGCCCGCATCACCGCCGCCGCATCCTGATCTTCGATCAGCGCCAGCAGCAGATGCTCAAGCGTCGCGTATTCGTGGTGACGCTCATTGGCGAGCGCGAGCGCACGATGGAGCGATTGTTCGAGACTACGCGAGAACGTGGGCATTTCAATGTCTCACTGTTTGTATTGGACGCTTTCCCCCGGAATCACTTCTTCTCCATTATGCATTGCAAAGGATGCTGATGTTTCCGGGCAAAGTCCATAACCTGCGTCACTTTCGTTTCGGCCACTTCGTACGTAAAAACTCCGCATTCGCCAATTCCGTGCTGATGCACATGCATCATGATCTGGTGTGCCGCCTCGGCATCCTTATTGAAGAAGCGTTCGAGGACGTGGACCACGAATTCCATCGGCGTGTAGTCGTCGTTGAGCAGCAGAACCCGGTACAGGTTCGGCCGCTTGGTCTGCGGCTTCGTCTTGGTGATGACCGCAGTGCCGGGACCGCCGTCGCCTTTGCGCTTGCGATCGTCGTCCGCCAGGCGGGCCGGTGACACAGTGTCGGTAAACTCAATCGGCGGCATTGGTTCGTTCGGCTTGCAGGACTTGCTCGGGAATCCCCCGCGCAGGACCATAAAGCTAGCGCGGTTTTCGGGCCAAATCGATAGCGCGAAGTTCAAGCGCCGCCGGCCGCGCCAGATTG
Source organism: uncultured Alphaproteobacteria bacterium (assembly GCA_963723335.1). GTDB lineage: Bacteria > Pseudomonadota > Alphaproteobacteria > Rhizobiales > Xanthobacteraceae > BOG-931. Next base: position 10,188 of record CAVRQJ010000011.1, read on the forward strand.
GCCCGTCACAATCTTGCTGCCCGGCAATGTTAACGAGAGCGTCAAATAGGGTCCGCGCCGAAGAGTGCAAGGTGACAGGCGGCCAACGGCGGCGAATTCGTGGCAGCCGGCCGCTCATGCGGCACAAGACATAACCCACAACACTGCAGCGGTATGGATTGGTGCTGGCCGCCGACTCGGTTATCAGTCCCGCGGGTGCGACAGGAGCTGGAGCATGGTCGACCTTACACGGAAGGCAAGACTCATCCGCGAAATGGAGCAAGACTTCATTCCGGATTACGACGCGCAGAGCTTGCCGGCAGCCGACAAGCGTGCGGCCTATGCTCTTGAGCATATCGCTTTCCGCGTCGGACGGATCGAGCAGTTGCTCGCCAGGATCGCCGCGGCAATCGAGTCCGCACTTCCGAAGCCATGAAGCCCGAACGCAGATGTAAGGCCAACCGGCCTTACGGCGTCATCGCCTTGCCGAAAGCACCTTCAAACGGCTTGTAGGCTTCCTTGCCGAAATCGGCATAGAGCTCGCCAAGTTTGGTCGCCTCGGCAACGAAGCTCTCGTAGGACGACTTCAGATATTCGCTCTGGACCTGCATCGCCGTCTCCAGGCTTTTGGCGCCCAAAAGGCGTTCCCAGGCAGCGGCGCTGTCTTCGATCGACTTCTTCGAATAGTCGGCGACCTCGGCGGCGATCGCCTGCGCACCTTTCGTCCAGACGCCGAACGAGCCCATTGCGGTCTGCATGCTCTCCTGGCCGAACTTCTGCATCTCTTCGTTTGTCATGACGGGTTCCTCGGGGCGGCCAGAACGGCCTGCCGGCTCTGTTTAAAGCCCGCTCCGGCCCTTCTGCCTTGAAAAGGCCGTTTGCGGCATTGATGATAAATGTAGTGCAGTGCACAAAAAACCGCAACTTCGGGGCGGCAATGTGCACGAAACGGCGGCAGGGCGGGGACTTAACGCTTTTGCAACGGCGTTCACCTAACGTCCTTGACCGTGTCGTCGCGGTGACGACCGGGTCGGGAACGTAGGGGAGCGCGGTCCCAAACCAGAAAATAGTGGCGGCCTTCAGGGTGTAGGCGCGCGTTCAGGGACGGGGTGCGGAATGACACGGGTAAATTTCGGGGCCCGCAACGGGCTTCGTTGTTGCCTCTTGGGTCTTGCCGCGATCGGCGCGACTCTCACCATCTCGAGCGATGATGCCGATGCGCGGCGTCATCATCACTATCACGCGCATGTGCATTACACGCATTACGCCCATGCGAGCCGCACTCACCATCACGCCCGTGCCGAGGAATATTCACCGCCCTATTCTTCGATCGTGGTCGACGGCAATAGCGGCACGGTGCTGCAAGCCTCGAACCCCGACGCCCTGCGCCATCCGGCCTCGCTGACCAAGGTGATGACGCTCTACCTGCTGTTCGAGCGCCTCGATGCCGGCAAGATCAAGCTCGAAACGCCGCTCAAGGTTTCGGAACATGCGTCCGAGCAGGACCCGACCAAGCTCGACTTAAAGCCCGGCCAGACCATTTCGGTCGAGGACGCGATCAAGGGCATCGTCACCAAGTCGGCCAACGACGCGGCCGTCGTCGTCGCCGAAAATCTTGGCGGTGACGAGCCGACATTCGCCAAGCTGATGACGGCCAAGGCCCGCGCCTTGGGCATGAGCCACACGACCTACGTCAATGCATCCGGCTTGCCCGATGACGACCAGATCACGTCCGCCCACGATCAGGCCACGCTGGGCCGCGCCATCCAGGAGCGGTTCCCGCGCTACTACAAGTATTTCTCGACTGAATCCTTCGTCTATCACGGCGAAGCGATGCGCAATCACAATCATCTGCTTGGCGCCATCGAAGGCGTCGACGGCATCAAGACCGGATTTACCCGCGCCTCCGGCTTCAATCTCCTGACGTCGGTCCACCGCGACGGGCGCTTCATCGTCGCCGTCGTCATGGGCGGCCCCTCGGCGGGCGAACGCGATGCGCGCATGCGCGCGTTGATCGGCGAGCACATCAAGGAAGCGGCGTTAAAGCGGACCGCACCCATGATCGCGGAGTCCGGCGAACGGCACGACGAGCCGCAGCCCGTGGCCTTCGCCAAGACGCCGATGACGACGGTACACGCCGACGCCGCGCCAGTCGTCGCGCGCGCCGAAACGACACCGGCGGCGAGCGTTGTCGATGCGCATGTCGGATCAAGCGATCCGATCCGGCCGCTTCTGGTGAAAACGATTTCCTATCGCACGGCACCCGTGCAAACCGCTTCGCTTGCACCGATGCCTGCGCTGGTTCCGGTCACGGCACCAGTGCCTCAACCGGCTGTCGTGCCGCCTGCACCGCAGCCCGTCGCCGTCGTCGCACCCGTGGTGTCCACGCCGCAGCCCATCGCGAGCGCAGCGCCTGCGATAGCCGCGCCGGATCAGCAGCACATCGCGGTTGCCTCAGCGGCACCTGCGGTCGATTTGAAGGCTGCCGCCCGGCAGGTCGCGCCGCCGGAGAATAACACTGCAGCCACGCCACCCGCCGCAGTCGCGCCGGCTCCCGTGAGGCAGATCGAGATAGCGAGAGAAGAGCCCGCCAAAATTCAGCCGGCGCAAATCGAGCCGGAGAATTCAGACACCGCCAATATCGAGCCGTCAAAGCCGCCAGCTCTTACCGTTTCCACCGCGCAGGTTCGCGCGCATGGCGGCTGGCTGATCCAGATCGGCGCGTTCGACGACGAAGACCAGGCCAAGCAGCATCTGAGCGCCGCGCAGACCAAGGTTCGCACCACGCTGGCGGCCAAGGATCCGTTCACCGAACGCGTTCAAAAGGGCGACAAGGCGCTTTACCGCGCCCGCTTTGCCGGCTTCGACAAATCGACCGCTGAAGCGGCTTGCAAGGAGCTCAAGCGAAGCGATTTCGCATGCATGGCGCTTAAGGACTGAACTCGATCTGGAAAGGCGGCCGCCGGTTTTCCGCGCAATGGCGCCGCCGAACGAAGTGAGACCCCGGCAAACGGGGCGCAAAGACTGAATAACGGGAACGTCAATCAGAAACGGCAGACCACGCGAGGTTGGTATGGAGTACCTCAGCGATGGCGGCGAAGAAGCACATCCTTGGCCTCGTTGACGCGGGCCGCGAGATACGTCGTCCCCCCCTGGTCGGGATGCAATTTCTTCATGAGGGAACGGTGGGCGCGGCCGACCTCCTCCGCGCTCGCTCCGGGTTGAATGCCAAGGATCTGATAGGCTTCCTCTTCAGTCATTTTGCCGCTGGACGAAGGCCGCGCGCCACCGCCCGCACTCGTGTCACCCTGCGCGTGCTCACGCCAGCCGGCCTCCCGGCGGTCAAGATAAGCTGCAAGTAATTCGCGGCTGTCGCCGTCGATCTCGCCTAACAGATTGAGCAGCGCCGTCCGGTCGAGGGCATCGAGCGAAGCGCCCTGATACTGCCCGGCAAGCACGCGGCCGTGCATCGTGCCGCTGTCGTGATCGAGTTCCATGTCGAGAAATGCCGTGCGGACCCGGGAAGACCGGCCGCCGCTCTTTTGCGTTCGCGCGCCAAATGTCGCCGGCCAGAACGAACCCCAGCCAAGCAGGCCGAGCCCGAAGGCCCCGACCGGAATGGCAACACCGATCTCACCGCGAAAAAGCATGAACCCGGCAAACAGCAGCGTCGCGCCGCCGAACATGGCGCGCAGCACGCGCGCTGCCTGTTTGGGATCTGCCTTGGAGAAGGCTTTGCCGGCCCACAGCACCAGGAACAGAATGATGACGCCGAGCAGTATCTCAGGCATGACTATTTCAATTGCTCGATCAGCCGGACCGCGCCCGTGCTGCGCGCTTTAAGATTGGCGAGCGCCTTCATGCCGCCGGCGGCGTAAGCCGCGGCAGCGCGCAAGAGTTCGGCCAATTCGTGCGCGGCTCCGGGCGTGAAACGGCAAAAGGCGCCGCCGGTCAGCCGGGCGATTTCGCGGAACGCATTTTCGCAGACCGGATCGTAGCCTTCCTGGAACATGAACGCCTTGACGCCGCGCAACCCGAGTTCGCCGGCGCGGGCGCACAGTTCGTCGAGCGATTCTTCGGTGGCATCGCCGATGAAGACCAGCACCGCGACTTTGCGGCTGTCGTTCTCGCGCCGCGCATGAACGAGGACTTTGCCGATCTGGGTGTGACCGCCGCGGCAATCGATGCGCGACATCATCGTGCCCATGCGCTTCGCCTCGGCAACCCAGGGCGAGGCGCGGCACTCGCTTTGTCCGCGATAATAGACGAGCTGGATATCGAGGCCGCCGACGGCGGCTGCTTCGCCGAACATATCGGCCTGCAGCCGACAGGCCTGATCCCAGGTGGGCTGGCGGCTCATCGTTGCATCGAGCGCGAAAATCAGGCGGCCGCGCTGGCCGCTTTCGTTCGCCGGACCGAGAGCCTTCACCTGATCGAGAAATTGGTCGATCTCGGCGCGCGGCGACGCAGCCGGAGCCTTACTTTCCTTGCCCGGCTGTTGAACCGGCGCCTGTGCGTGGTCGATGTGGTCTTTGCTCATCGGGCGACCTCACGGCAAGCCTGCTCTAAGGCTTGGAATAAGGTGGCCCTCCCCGGCAAAGCGCGCAATGGCCGGCGGTGAACTCAGTCGGCCAGCAGATCGTGCGTCTCGAGCGGCTTGCCGGCAGCGGCGATCCATTCCGCGCGCGCCGCGGCGCGACGCTTGCCGCGTTCGTCGATCGGCAACCGCAACGCATCGATCAGGATCTTGACCTCGTCGCGCGCCGTCACGTGCGACGTATTGGGCCGCAGGCCGAGCGTATCCTCATTGAGGTCATCAAGCGCGGTGAGTCCGCGCGGAAAGAACTCGCGATAGACGACGCGTTCGGCAAAACCGTCGATCGCGCGGAAGCCAAGCTGCTTGGCAAGACCCTCGACCCCCTCCCCGACCAGCCGCCGGTTGCGCGAGCCTAGCGTCGATAACCGGTTGCGCACGACGACCCAGTCGGTGAGACCGCCATCGACGAGGCGGCGCTGACGGCGCGCTTCACGCACCATCTCGGCATAGTGGCTGACGCCGGCCACCTCGAACGTAGTCTGATCGATGACGCCGAGGACGTCGAAATCGACAAAACTGTCGTTGAGCGGGGTGATCAGCGTGTCCGCCATCGAATGGGCGAGCCGCATCATGTAGGAATCCGAGCCCGGCGTATCGATCACGACGAAGTCGTGGCTCTGCTCGACCGTGCTCACCGCTTCGGCAAAGGCTGCGAATTCCTGCCCTTCGATCTCATCGATCCGCGCGCCAAATCCGCGCGCGACGCAGAAATGCAAGGGCACCTGCAGATTTATGCCGGTGCGCGCCGCCCAGTCGCGGCGGTTCTCTATGTAATGGGTGAAGCTTTTCTGCCGTGAATCGAGATCGATCGTGGCAACGCGCTGGCCGGCTTGCAGCAGCGCAACGGCAACGTGCATAGCCGTGGTCGACTTGCCCGAGCCGCCTTTTTCGTTACCAAGGACGATGACATGCGCCGAAAACGGCCTGCCGACATCCGCCTGCATCAACATGGGAGACGCAACCCTTGCGTTGCGGTAGTTCTCCGGGTTGCAACGCGCGGGGTCAAGATACAGCATCAGGGCTCATAAGTTAATCATTAACCCCGCGCTGTATCGACGAAACGTATCGGGTGTGCCCGCGCTGCAACTGATGAACAGAAAATCCAAAAAGCCGAAGCGTCATCCGCGCGTCATTTTACGCACCCTGCGCACTCTGCCGGCGCTGCGAAGCGCGATCACGGAGCTTCGCGCAGGCCGCAAAACGATTGCGCTGGTGCCCACGATGGGGGCGCTGCATCCGGGGCATTTTGCACTGGTCCGCGACGCGCGACGGCGCGCCGACCGGGTCATCGTATCCATCTTCGTCAACCCGACGCAGTTCGCGCCGCACGAAGACCTCGGCGACTATCCGCGGACTTTTGCCGACGATCGAAAGGCACTTGCCGAACTCAAGGCCGATCTCATCTGGGCTCCATCGGTCGCGGCCATGTATCCCGACGGTTTTGCCACGCAGATCGTGCCCAAGGGACCGGCGGCGGCCGGCCTCGAAGACGCCTTCCGGCCGCATTTTTTCGCCGGCGTGGCGACCGTGGTGGCAAAGCTCCTGATCCAATGCGAGCCCGACATCGCGATGTTCGGCGAGAAGGATTACCAGCAGCTCAAAGTGGTCACACGGCTGGTGCGCGATCTTGGGCTGAAAACCCGCATCGTCGGCATGCCGGTCGTGCGCGCAGCCGACGGCCTCGCGCTGTCCTCGCGCAATCTCTTCCTGTCGCCCGGCGAGCGGGAGAAAGCGCCTGTACTCCACCGCACCCTCAAGGACTGCGCGGAAAAGATTGCGGGCGGGGCGCCCGTCGGCGCCGTCATCGACGAAGGCCGCGCAGCGATCGCAAAAGCCGGGTTCGCGCTCGATTACCTGGAGGCACGGAATGCCGAAACGCTGGCGCCCTCCGCCTCAAAGAAAAACGAACCGATCCGCCTGCTCGTCGCAGCGCGGATCGGCAAGACGCGGCTGATCGACAATATCGCCGTGTAGTTTTCCGTCGCCTACTTCGCAGCGACCTTCAACGGGTCTTTGACGTTCGGGAAAGTCTCGAACTCCTTAGCCCAAAGATGGCCGTCGATCTTCTCGACCTTGCGAATATAAATGTTGCTGACGATGTCGCGGGTGTCGGGATCGATCGAGATCGGACCGCGCGGACTTTCCCAGGCCATACCCTTCATCGCCGCGATCAGGGCATCGCCGTTGGAATCGCCGCCGGTCTTCTTGAGTGCCTCGTAAACAAGGTGCAGGCCGTCATAGGCGCCCAGCGAAGTGAAGTCGGCGCGCATGTTGTTCAGCTTCTGGAAATCGGCGACGTAGGTCTTGTTGAGCGGAGAATCGTGCGCGGCCGAATAGTAGCCGGCGGTGATCAGCCCGATCATCTGATCTCCGGCACTGTCGAGGCTGTCGTCATCGCATAAGTCGCCCGGACCGATGAGTTTGATGCCGGATTGGCCAAGCCCCTTCTCGGCGAATTGCCGGGTAAAGACTGGCGCCAAGGGACCCGGAAAATAGATGAAGGCGGTGTCCGGCTTGAGATCGAGGATACGTTGCAGCGCCGGCGCGAAATCCGGATTGGCGAGCGGCACGCGCAGCAATTCGATGATCTCGCCACCGACCTGAGCGAAGCGCGTCTTAAACGTTGTTTCGGCTTCGGCGCCCGGCGCCCAGTCGTTGACCAGAGTGACGACGCGCTTGGAACCATTTTTGATCGCCCATTCGGCCGTGATCCAGGCCTGCGGCGCGATGATGAATCCGGCACGCACAAAATAAGGCGATTTGGTCGTGGTGATCGAGGCGCCCGAACTCATCGAGAGGGTCGCGATCTTCGCCTCGGTGACCAGCTGGGCGATGGCAAGCGTCGTCGGCGTGATGCCCATGGCAACGATGTCAACTTTATCGTTGACGATCATATCCTGCACAATGCGGCGGGCGTTATCGGCGACGCCGGCGTCGTCACGGACGATAATCTCGATCTTGCGGCCGGCGACAGTATCGCCGTGCTGCTGCGTATAGACCTTGAAGCCGCCGGTGAGGAGCTTGCCGACCACGGCAAACCCGGCGCCGGTCAATGGCAGACTGCACCCGATCTTGAGCGGCGTGTCGGCCGCAATGGCGGGACGCGCGAGCACACTTCCGGCCGCGGTCGCGGCCATGCCCTTGAGCAACGTTCTTCGACGCAACATAAATCTTCCTCCCAGATTTTATCGATTATCGTTTGCGCAATTCGAGAGTTATGCCGGCTCCAGGTGCGGGATTTCCGGCCGGTTGCCGCTGGCCTTGCCCGAGATCGGCGGCTTCGGCAAAAGCGCAGTGCCTTTTTCCATGACGAACGTGTGCTCCAGCGAATACCATGGCGGTGTCACGTCGGCGGCGAATTTGCACGCACCGTCGTGCCGTATATAGGCGCCGATCAATTTACGGGTGACGCCGAACTGCACGTCGCTCTCGATGTTCTTATCTTCCGGATCGTAGATCTGCGAGATCAGCGTCTTGAAACCCGGCTTGTAAACGAGGAAATGCAGGTGCGAGGGCCGCATATTGTGCCGGCCAGCCGTGCGGAGCAGCTCGCCGACCGGACCGTCAATCGGGATCGGATAACCGGCCGGTTTAACGCTGCGGAAGCTGATGTGGCCCGCCTGGTCGGTGATGAATTGGCCGCGCAGGTTCATGTCGGCCTGCAGCGGATCCTGGTTCTCGTAAAAGCCCTCCGGCGACGACTGCCAGATGTCGACTTCGGCACCCTCTATCGGCTTGCCATCCGTATCGTGAAAAATGGCGTCGACGAACAATACCGGCCCCGGCGTCGGGGAACGCACGATAGAATCGCCGTTCTTGGTCCGCGGGGAGTCCATGCGCCAGAACGGCCCCAGCATGCTCGCGTCGGTCTCGGTCGTGCCGTTATCGCCGTTGTTGAGAAGGCAAATCAGCGAGGAGAGACCGAGCGAGCCAGCCATCAACACCGCTTCGTTATGGGTTTCGTTCGACTGCTTGCCGATCGCCACGATGTAGGCCATGGCGGCGTGGAATTCCTGCTCGGTCAGCTTCACGTCGCGGGCAAAGGCATGGAGGTGGCGAACGAGGGCCGCCACGATCTCGCGCAGACGCGGATTTTTGATGCGCTGATATTCGCGAAGCACAGCCGAAGTGAGATCCTTCTCGCCTTCGATGATCATTGTTCTTGCTCCGATGTTCTTTTTCGAAAGTTGCCGGCCGGCCGCTGTTTACGCGCTTCGGCGAGGTATTTTAGGGGATTGAAGCGATCTGCGCCATGCACCGCAAGATGTGGCGGTGTCGCGCGCCGGCCCGCTCACATCAGGCCGAGTTCCCGGAGTTCGCGCCGGAGCGTCTCCGGCATGGCGGCAGCGCCCTTTACCACCTTGCCGAGGTCGCGCGGCGCGTCATTGACCGCCAGATAGCGCCAGCCCTGGAAGGCGCGATAGGGCCGTGGCTCGACCAGGACCACTTTGGGATCGAGCACGACGCCGCAGCGGCCGATGCCGTCTTTGTCGACAAAGGGCCGGATATCGCGGATGCGCTGGCGGCACATGACCGCGCCGCGGATCACCCAAAAAAGCGAACCGCCGTCGGTGAGTTCATCGGCGCGCTTGGGCACCATTCGGGTGCGGTGGATGTGTTCCGGCTTTTCGCGGTTCTTGCGCTTCTGCTTGAGTTTTTCCTTGATCCAGTCCTCGAGGTCGCGAACCGAATCGGCGCCGACGCAGAGTTTGATGAGATGAAGAGCCATGCTGTTACTTTATCGGATCCTTGACCGGCTCTAGCACCATGACCTGCGCGCCTTCCACAACTTGTGCGCCGGTAATCACAGGAACCTGCATCACAATCGCGGCAAATGGCGCGCGCAGCGTGTGTTCCATCTTCATCGCCTCGATAACGGCGAGACGTTGACCGGATTCGACGCGATCGCCGACTTTGGCGAGAAGCTCCAGCACCCGGCCATGCATCGGCGCCTTGAGGACACCGTCGCCGGCGCCCGCATCAGCGCGCGCGACTGAAAATTCTGCGATGCGGACGCGGGTTTGCCGGAGCTTTCGCCAGACATAAGCGTCTTGTGCGGCAAGAAACACCTTGGCGTCGCTGGCCGGCGCGGCACCATCGACGGCAACCCGTGCGCCGGCGCTCGTGTAACTGACGGTTGCGCTGACATTCTCGCCATCGACCACGACCGGAAGCATGGTCGAACGCGTACCGCCAAGCTGAAAGCCGTCATGCGCGGCCCACGGTGAAGAGGGTTCCGATGCATCGTCTTCCGCCGGCGCAGCCCCGACGGCGCTTGCCGCATCGATCAGGCGCGCGACGCCAAGTGCCGCGGCCGCGTTGTCGCGCTGTTGCGGCACCGCGCCAAGTTTTGCGAGATCGCGATCGATAAAGCCGGTATCGGCGTTGCCCTGCCGGAACGCATCGGCGCAGCACAGGCTCGCCAGAAAGGCGACGTTGCTGCGAACTCCCGCGACGAGGGTATGGTCGAGCGCCGTCGCCAGACGGTCGAGCGCCGCCTCGCGGGTTGGCGCACGCGCGATCAGTTTGGCGATCATCGCGTCATAGTAGGGCGTCACTTCGCCACCTGCTTCGACACCGCTGTCGACACGTATTTCGTTCGGCAGTTGCAGCGCGATTATTTTTCCGGTCGAAGGCAGGAAACCGTGCTCGGGATCTTCGGCATAGACGCGTGCCTCGATGGCGTGCCCCCCGATGCGGATCTGCGGCTGGGCGAGCGGCAGTTTTTCGCCGGCGGCGACGCGGAATTGCCACTCGACGAGATCGAGGCCGGTGACTTCCTCGGTCACCGGATGCTCCACCTGGAGCCGGGTATTCATTTCGATGAACCAGAAAGCGTCGGCGCGCAGTCCTTTGGTGCCGTCGGCGACGAACTCGACCGTGCCGGCGCCGCGATAGCCAACCGCCCTTGCCGCTTCGACCGCGGCGGCGCCAATCTGCGCGCGCAGGTCCGCCGTCATGCCGGGCGCGGGCGCTTCTTCGATCACCTTCTGATGGCGCCGTTGCAGCGAACAATCGCGTTCGCCGAGATGGACGGCGTTGCCGTGGTTGTCGGCAAAGACCTGAACCTCGATGTGCCGCGGCGAAGCGATGAGCTTTTCGATCAGGACGCGGCTTGAGCCGAATGCCGATTGGCTCTCGCGGATCGCGCCTTCGAGTGCCGTTTCAAAATCCGCGTGCTTGTCGACGCGGCGCATGCCGCGGCCGCCGCCCCCGGCCGCCGGCTTGATCAGCACCGGATAACCGACCTCGTAGGCCTTCTCCTTGAGGAACTTCGCGTCCTGCAGGTCGCCATGATAGCCGGGCACGACCGGAACGCGGGCTTTCTCCATCAGCGACTTGGCGCGATCTTTCAGTCCCATCGCGCGGATGGCTTCCGGCGGCGGCCCGATGAAGACGATGCCGGCCTGCGCGCAGGCTTCGGCAAAATCGGCATTTTCCGACAAAAAGCCGTAGCCGGGATGGATGCATTGCGCCGCCGATTTTTTTGCCGCGGCGATCAGGCGCTCGATTGAGAGATAGCTGGCGCGAGGCTCCGCGGCGCCAATCAAATAGGCCTCGTCACAGAGCCGCGTGTGCAGGGCGCCGGTATCGGCCTCCGAATAGACGGCAACCGTACGCATTCCGAGACGTTTGGCGGTGCGCGCGATGCGGCAGGCGATTTCGCCGCGATTGGCGATGAGGACAGATCGGAACATGGCGGTGCATCAGACCGGCTAATGCGCGCGCAATCAACTCATTGCGTGCGCGCGGCGCCGGCTGCACTCGCCTGCGGCGGTTCCGGGAAAGGATTGAGTTGTACCGGGGCGACGCCCTTTGGCGCAGGAGGCGCTGCCGCTGCAGCAGTCTGCGGAGCGGACGGCGCAGGAGCGCCCGGCGTCCAAACCGGATCAACTGGCGCCATTGCGGTCATCGGCGGGGGCGGCGCGGCCGGGGCCGGCGCCGCTTGGGCTGGCGCCGCTGCCTGCTTACGCGATTTGCTGCGCGTGGCGGCCTGTCCATTGGGCTCGCCAGCAATCGCTGCGGCAGCCGCCGAGCCATTCTTGGGTTCGGTGTTCATAATGCTGACCGGCGGTATCGATGCGGCCGAGGGGAAATCGATATCGACCTTGTGCTGGCCCAGCGCGGCGGTCTGCGGCCCCGCTCCCGGCGACGTTGCGTCGGCGACGGGAACGTCGGGCGCCTGCGCCCAGGCCGCGACATAATGATCGAGATATCGATCGAGCTTTTGTCCGCTCAAATTGGCGCGGACACGGCTTGCATCGTGCAACAGTGCCAGCGCCTTGCAATTATCGCTGCTGCAGCCGTCGCGCACGGCAAGCGTATGCGCCACAAAACCAAACCGATCGGCTTCCAGGGCGCGCTGCAGCGGCAGCAAGGCGTTATCGATATTTCCGCCGCCGCGCCTGGTATAGGCCGCGATGTCGGATAGAAGCGCGAGCCGGGCCGCGACATAGGACGATGCGGCCGCCACCGTCGCCGGAGCGGCGAACAGCGCTTTTTCACAGGCCGCCTCCACATTCTCGCCCGCCAGACCGTCGAGACAGGCAAGCGGAGAGCCCGGAGCGAGAGCCTGGGCGCTGATCTCGGCCGCACGCGTTTCGAGAGAGCGGCGTTCCGCGCTTTGATCGCGAACGCTGGCTGCGTCGAGAAAAGCCCACGCCAGCGTCGCGCCCAGCACGGCGCCGACCACGACCACGCTGATGCGCGCTACGGTTCTCGTGCGGGTCCAATCGAACGCCAGCGCGCAAACAAAAACCAGCAGCGCTGCCGACCCGGCCGCGACCCACAAACGCAATGCAGAGCTTCCGATGTCGGGATCAACGGCGTACATCAACGCACCCAATACGGGACAGCTAACCCAAGTTCCCGAACCACGAAGTATGCCGCGGCAGCGCCGATGGCGCCAGCCAGCGTGCAAGATCGGTCAGTGCTCGACTTCGAGCTGGCTTTCCTTGGCGACGCGCTCGAACGCTTCGCCCGGATTCTTGATCCGATACTGGTAGTCTTCACCGTCGGACGGCAACAGCCTGACGACTTGGTAGCTACCGCTTGCGCCAGGGCGGCTGATCGGGCTCGACGTATAGAACACGGTTTGACCGACCTCGAACTTGTGGGTCGGCAATTTCGGAACCAATGCCGTTATCTGCGCGACGGTCACGGCCGCCATTTCACCGGCGGTAATCCTCACCGCGCTGATCACGTCCGCCGGCTTTCTCGCCGACTGGCGCACGGGCGCAACCTTGCGCACGGCTGCAGCGCGCACCGGCGCCTTGCGCGCCGTCGAAGGAAGACTCACTTTTGGGGCCGCCTTGGCGGGCCGCTTCTTTTTCACTGAACGTTTATTCATGGAACTGACTATAGCATCCGAAAGAGCGCCGGAGCAAAAAATATAGTGCTGAAAAACCGTCTTTGTACTGCTCTCCAAGGTCTATGATTAAGACGAGAAAATCCTTTTATTATCAAATCGATATGATGCTCTTTTGAAGTGCCCTGAAGCTCAGCTTTGCTTACGCCTGACGCTTCCATCGGCCCTTCTCATCGGCCTGCCAATACGTCACCTCAATACCGCCTGCTTTGGCCTCGCTCCACCGGGTGCGCGCCATTTCGACGGCTTCGGGATCGTCACCATTGAACAGCAATACGACACGGTCATAAGCGGCCGTATCTGCGACCATGCTGGCGCCGTCGACGAGGAACCGCACCGTCGCCCGGTTGGGATTTTCCTCGCCGGTGGTCAGCACGATGGGCTGCTCGGCGGCTTCGGCATCGCGCGAAGTCCCGTGCGGCAGGAAGGCGTCGTCGCGCCATGTCCACAAATGCGCGTCGAGCGCCTCGACACGCTCCTCCGACGACGCCTGCACGACGACGCGCCAGCCGCGTTCGAGCGATTTTTGCAGGAGCGCCGGCAAAACCTGTTCCGGCGTTTGTCCTTTGAGATGATAGAAGAGAATTTCCGTCATTCGCGCCGCGTTCAACGCTCGTAGTAATCCTCGACGAGTTGTTCGAGAAGCCGAACGCCCCAGCCGGAACTCCAGCTCTTGTTGATATCGGTCTGCGGCGAGCCGAGCGCAGCGCCGGCGATATCGAGATGCGCCCACGGCGTCTTGCCGACAAAACGCTGCAGCAATTGCGCAGCCGTGATCGCACCGCCCCAGCGGCCGCCGGTATTTTTCATGTCGGCGAACTTCGAATCGATCATCTTGTCGTATTCCGGCCCGAGCGGCATGCGCCACACCCGCTCACCGGTTGCCTCGCCTGCCTTGGTCAGCCGCTCGGCAAGCTTGTCGTCGTTGCAGAACATGCCGGCATATTCCTGTCCGAGCGCGACAATGATGGCGCCCGTGAGAGTTGCCAGGTTGACCATGAATTTCGGCTTGAAGCGCTTGTTGACGTAGTACAGCACATCGGCCAGCACGAGGCGGCCTTCGGCATCGGTATTGATGATCTCGATCGTCTGTCCCGACATCGTCTTGACGATATCGCCCGGGCGCTGTGCTTTGCCGTCAGGCATGTTCTCGACAAGCCCGATGGCACCGACGACGTTGACCTTGGCTTTGCGCATCGCAAGCGCGCGCATGAGGCCGACAACGCAGGCCGCGCCCGCCATATCGCCTTTCATGTCTTCCATGCCCGCCGCCGGCTTGATCGAGATGCCGCCCGAATCGAAGCAAACGCCCTTGCCGATGAAGGCAACCGGATCCACTCCGCGCTTGCCGCCGCTCCAGCGCATGACAACGAGCTTTGAATCGTGCGCCGAGCCCTGCCCGACGCCAAGAAGCGCACCCATGCCGAGCTTCTTCATCGCCGCGACATCGAGAACTTCGACGCCGACGCCGAGCTTGGTCAGGCTTGACGCACGCCGGGCGAACTCGCCCGGATAAAGAATATTCGCCGGCTCGTTGACCAGGTCGCGGGCGAGCACCACGCCGTCGGCAATCGCTGCGCTTTCCGCCCAGGCTTTCTCCGCCGAAGCGGGATTGGAACACGCGATATTCACCTCGACCTTGTCCGGCCGTTCGTCGCCGTCTTTGCGCACGGTCTTGTAGAGGTCGAACCTGTAGGCGCGCAGCCGCGCGCCGAGTGCAAGATCCGCGACCTGATTGCCTTTCAGCGCGCCCGCTCCGAACTCGGCAAAGATCGTGGCGGTCGATGCCGAAGCCGGCACCTTCCCCATCGCGATGCCGCCAAGCTTCACGATATCCCGTGGCTTCAATTCAGCCGCCTTGCCGACCCCCACCACAACCAGCCGCGGCAGGTCGAGACCGGCGGGCGCGACGAGGTCAAGGCTTGAGCCGCTCTTTCCAGTGAACCGATCTGCTGCCGCTGCCCGGCGCAAGAAATCGCCCATCGGTGCCAGCAGTCGCTGGCCGGCGGAGCCGAATTTCAAATTTTCTTCGCAGAACATAATAAGAACGCCACGTGGTCGCGCGAAGGGCGTAAAGCCGAATTTGGGGACGGCTGGCATGGGACGATCCTCTGAATCGCGACTTGGCGGCCAAAACGGCCAGGAAATCTGCAGGCCCGAGTTATGACCCGGAGCAGCCCGGCGTGCAAAGCGCGTATTTTGCTCCTGAATCTGGCCTGTCCGAGGCGCCTTTATCAAACGGGCGTATTAACGCTTTAGTGTGCATGTTCAATAGGTTTGCCTTGGCGAAGCCACTTTGTGAAAGCATGAAATTACCAGCTTTGGGGAGATCGGCTCTCGGGGCGATACCGCGTCGGGGGGCCGATACGGTTATCGCGTGGGCCGACTGCGGGGATGCTCAGTCCGATGGGGTCGATCGGCCGCTATATGTTTCGCGCGACGATGGGCGCGTTCCTGATCAGCCTCGTCAGCTTGACGGTCGTGATCTGGTTCACGCAGGCCATGCGCGATTTCGACCTGATCACGAGCCAACGGCAAACGCTGCTGGTTTTCGTCGGCATCACCGGAATGATCATCCCGCTCCTGGTGATGATGATCGCGCCGATCGCGCTGGTCATGTCGGCGGCCCATGTCATCAACAAGCTTAGTTCTGATTCCGAAATCATCGTGATGAACGCTGCCGGCGTATCGCCGTGGCGACTGCTGCGGCCGTTCATCGCCGCCGCGGTGGTTGTTTCATTATTGGTCGCCGTTATCGCCGCGTACGTGTCGCCGCGCAGCTTGCGTGAATTGCGCGACTGGGGAGCGCAGGTGCGCGCCGACATCCTGACCAATATCGTGCAGCCGGGCCGCTTCACCACTGTCGGCGGCAATCTCACCTTCCACATTGCCGACCGGCGGCAGAATGGCCTGCTCATCGGCATCTTCGTCGACGACCGCCGCGACCCCAACGAGCATGCCACTTACCTCGCCGAGCAGGGCGAGATCGTAAAAAACGACAATGGCTCCTTCCTCGTCCTCGAAGGCGGCAGCATTCAGCGTCTCGAAGCGGGGCAACGCGACCCCCGCATCGTGATTTTCGATCGTTACGCTTTCGATCTTTCGCAATTCACCGGCAGCCCGCAAAACGTCGTCTACACCGTGCGCGAGAAATATCTCTGGGAGCTGCTGTGGCCGCGTGCGGACGACGCGCTTTATGTGGCGCAACCGGATCAGTACCGGTCCGAACTGCATGACCGGCTGGCGACCCCGCTCTACCCGCTGGCCTTCGTCATTGTCGCCTACGCGTTTCTTGGTCCGCCGCAGACTACGCGTCAAAGCCGCACGCTGGCGCTTCTCGGCATGATCGGTACGGTATCGCTGCTGCGCCTCGTTGGCTTTGTCAGCGTGATTGTCGGCGTGCGCGTGCCGAGCGTCCTTGCCGTGCAATATGTCGCCCTGTTCGGCGCCATCGCCGCGGGCCTGTGGCAGATCTCGCGCGGCCAGGCCGTTGAGCCCGCCGCGGGCGTGGCGAAATTCGCAGCCGCGATCGGCGAACGAATCGCGCGGGCGACGGCGGGTTAGGGAGCGGATCATGATCACCCGAACGCTCTCACGCTATTTTGGAATGCGGTTTCTCACGTCCGTGGTCGGATCGTTTGTCGGCGTAGTCGCACTCGCCGCGATGATCGACTACGTCGAACTGATGCGGCGCGGCGCCGACTGGCCTAACGCCACGGCGTGGCTGCTTGCCAAGATTTCTCTCTTCCGCGTTCCCCAGCTCACCGAGCGCATCATGCCGTTCTCGGTGCTGGTCGGCGCGATGTCGTGTTATCTCGCCCTGTCACGCCGGCTCGAACTCGTCGTAGCGCGCGCCGCTGGCGTCTCGGCCTGGCAATTCGTGGCACCGGCCATGATCGCAGCATTCATTTTCGGCGTCGTCGCCACCACGATTTACAATCCAGTTTCGGCGACACTGCACGAACGTTCGAAGCGCCTTGAAGCCGATATGCTCGGCGAGAACCTGTCGGCCTTCCAGGGCAACACCAGCGGTTTCTGGGTTCGTCAGAAAAGCGACGATGGCGCCGCCATCATCAATGCCAATTCCAGCCGCGAGCAAGGCGCCCAGCTCGGCGGCGTCAGCGTCTACACTTTCGACAGCAACGGCCATTTCCAGCAGCGGATCGAAGCCAAGAGCGCAACGCTGCAGCAGGGCTTTTGGCAGCTCGAGGATGCGCGCATCTACAGCAACGGCAAAGCTCCCGACGTCGAAGAGACCTACCGCCTCGGCACCAATCTGACACTCGAGCAAGTCCGCGAAAGCTTCGCTACGCCCGAGACCGTGCCGTTCTGGCAATTGCCGACCTACATCGAGATGGCGGACAAGGCCGGCCTGATGGCCGCGGGCTACAGGCTGCAATATCAGCAGCTACTGGCGCGCCCGTTTCTTCTCGCGGCCATGGTCTTGCTCGCAGCTTCCGTGAGCTTGCGCTTCTTCCGGTTTGGCGGCGTGCAAAAGATGGTCTTGAGCGGCATCTCAGCCGGATTTTTTCTGTTCGTCTTGTCGAAGATTACCGAAGACATGAGCAAGTCGGAATTGCTGTCGCCCGTGGCAGCAGCCTGGATTCCGGTCATGATCGGCGGCCTCACTGGATTCGTCGCGTTGTTGTACCAGGAGGACGGCTAGTGGCGAGTTCGCGTAGCCCTCTGCGTCCTGGATTTGTTTGTGGCGTCCGAGTGAGTGCGACGGCTCTCGCCGCGCTGCTTGCATTGGTGCTCGGCATCTGTTTTGCGCCGAAGCAGTCTTCGGCACAAAATCTCCTGCATTTCCCTCCGCGGCCGGCGCCGCAAAAAGTGGCCCCGGCACCTTCGAATGCGCCGATGCTCGTGCAGGCGACCGAGATCCGATACGACTACACCAACAACACGGTGTCCGCGGTCGGCAACGTGCAGATCTACTATGGCGGCGCGATCATCGAAGCCGACGAAGTTGTTTACGACCAGAAAACAAAACGCTTGCGCGCGCAGGGCAACGTCAGGCTGACCGAACCTGACGGCAAGATCACGTATGGCGAGCTCATCGATCTGACTGACGACTATCGCGACGGTTTCGTCAATTCGCTGCGGCTCGAGACGCCCGACGACACGCGTTTCGCCGCGGCGCGCGCCGATCGCGCAAAAGGCAATTACACGGTTCTTCAGAACGGCGTCTACACGGCCTGCCAGCCGTGCAAGGACGACCCGAAAAAGCCGCCGCTCTGGCAGGTCCAAGCCGCCCGGATCATTCACGACGAGGGTGAGAAGATGCTCTATTTCGAGGACGCGCGAATCGAATTCTTCGGCGTGCCGCTCGCTTATATTCCGTTCATGTCCACGCCCGATCCGACCGTTAAGCGGAAAAGCGGATTTTTGTTTCCAAGTCTCGTCAGTTCCTCGGCATTCGGCTACGGCATCGAGCCCAAATATTTCTGGGCGCTCGCGCCCAATTATGACCTGACACTTTCGGCGCTATTGACGACCAAGCAAGGCGCTCTGATGCAGGGCGAATGGCGACAACGGCTTCTGGACGGTTCGTACTCGATCAGAGCCGCGGGCATTTTCCAGGCAGACCCCGGTTACTTTGCCGCCCGTGATGGTTCGAACAGCCCGACTGCGAATACGTTTCGCGGCGCTATTCAGACAGCGGGACAATTCGCGATCAACGACAAATGGGTGTGGGGCTGGACCGGTCTTTTGGTGACCGATACACAATTCCTGTACGACTACCAGCTCAGGCAATTCTCGTCGGCATTCGATCCGTTTCAGACCGGCGTGGTTTCGCAGGGCGTTTCACAGATCTATCTGAGCGGCGCAGGTGCGCGAAGCTATTTCGATATTCGGTCGATCTACTATTACGGTTTCTCCGAATTTGACAATCAATCGCAGATTCCGATCATCCACCCGGTCCTCGATTATTCCAATGTGCTGCCGCAGCAACTGCTCGGCGGCGAACTCAGCTACAAAATCAACCTCACGAGCCTGTCACGGCAGCAAGCCGAATTCGACGCCGTCAATGCCACTGCCGTCCGGAACCAATGCATGCGGGAGTCCGACCGCTGATACGGCGGTGCCAGCGAACTGTCTGTTGCGCGGCATCCCGGGCGACTATACGCGCTTCTCCGCACAGGCGGACTGGCGTCGCACGATATACACGGACAATGGCCAGATGATCACGCCGTTCTTCCGGGTCCGCGGCGACTTTGCCTCGCTCGATGTCGACAATGAGGCCGGCGTATCGAACTATATCGCGCCCGGCCAAAGCGAACTGGCGCGCGCCATGCCCGCCGTCGGTGTCGAATATCGCTACCCGTTCGTCGATGTCGAGCCGTGGGGCACGCAAACCATCGAGCCGATCGCCCAGGTTATCGTGCGTCCCAACGAAACGGACATCGGGAAATTTCCGAACGAAGATGCCCAGAGCCTTGTGTTCGACGACAGTAATTTGTTTGCGATCGACAAATATTCCGGCTGGGATCGTGTCGAAGGCGGCAGCCGGGCCAATGTCGGCATACAGTACACCGCGCAGATCAATCGCGCCGGCTCGGTCAATGTTCTGTTCGGGCAGTCCTATCAGCTATTCGGACAGAATTCATTTCAGGTCGGCGATACCACCAATACCGGACTGGAGAGCGGTCTCGACAAGCGCGTCTCGGATTATGTCGGGCGCGTAACATATCAGCCCAACCAGATTTATTCGTTCACCGTGCGCGGGCGTTTTGACGAATCGACTTTTGCGGTCGAGCGCTTCGAGGTAGAAAGCCGCGCCAATTTCGACCGTTGGACGCTCCAGGCCCTCTATGGCGATTATGCAGCGCAGCCCCTGCTCGGACTTTTGACGCGGCGCGAAGGCATCCTCGCCGGCGCTTCCGTCAAGCTGACGGAGAACTGGATAGCGCTCGCCTCGGCCCGCTACGACATCGCGGCCGATCAATTCGACCAGACCCGGGTTGGTGTCGGTTATGTCGACGACTGTTTCATGCTGTCGGTGAATTGGCTCACTGGCTACACCTATACGGCCACTCAACCGCCGGTCAGAAACAACAGCGTTATGCTGCAATTGAGCTTGCGCACACTGGGACCAGATGTCCTAGCCCCGGTAGGCCCTGCGTTCTAAATTCCGCCGTGATCTATGACTTTTCTCTGCCTGTGAATTGAAGAAAGGTGTACGCCGGCTATATTCCGGCAACCGAGGGGAAGTGTGAGAAAGATGCCGCAGACCATAATTCGACCCTCTTCCGGGGCCTTAGCGACGGCCGCACTTGCCGCGGCGGCCCTTCTCGCCGTCAGTTCAGCGGCATGGTCGCAGCAAGTCGCCGTTTTTGTCGACGGCGTGCCGATTACCGAACTCGATATTTCGCATCGCCAAAAATTCATCGAGATGAGCACGCACAAGACGACGAGCCGCCAGGAGGCGATCGACAGCCTTATCGATGAGACTTTGGAAATACGCGAGGCCAAGCGTTACACAATCGAGCCCGCCACTTCAGACGTGGATGACGCCTATGCCGGCGTCGCGTCCAATATGGGCGTGGACGCGCAGAAGCTGACGCAGATCCTGGCAAACGGCGGCGCAAGTGAAGACACGCTCAAGCACCGGCTCACGGCGCAAATGGCGTGGACCTCTCTGGTGCGTGGCCGCTACAAGGTAAGCCTCGAAGTGACTGACACCGACGTTGCAATGCAGATGGCCCTGCACGATTCCGGAGACACCACCCAAGTCGGATACGAATACATCCTGCGGCCGGTCGTTCTTGTCGTACAGCGCGGGTCCCCCGACCCCGTCTTCGAAGCCCGAAAGAAAGACGCCGAGGCCCTTCGCGTGCGGTTCGTGACCTGTACCGAAGGCATCCCGTTTGCGCGCGGCCTTCCTGAAGTTGCGGTTGGCGATCCGATCAACAAATCGTCCGCCGACTTGCAGCAGTCGCTCCGCGACATTCTCGATAAAACCGAGATCGGCCATCTGACGCCACCCGAGCAAACCACGGAGGGCATCCAGATGTTCGCCGTTTGCTCGAAAAGGGAATCGAAGAACGATACGCCCGGCGCGAAGAAATTGCGCGACGAGATGTTCGAGAAGAAATTTGGCGCCAAGGCAAGACGTTATCTCGCCGATCTACGGCGCCAGGCGATGATCGAATACAAGTCCGCCCAGCACTGATGCCGATGGACGCTCCCATGGCTGGCAAGCAGGGCTTGGCGGAAATCCGGTTTCCACTTTTCCGGATCATGCTGTAGAAACCTGATCGTGCAACCTTTGGCATTGACGCTCGGCGAACCCGCCGGGATCGGCCCCGACCTCGCCCTTGCGATCTGGCGGCGGCGCGCCGAACTGGACATTCCGGCATTCTATGTTGTCGGCGATCCCGACTTTCTGGGCCGTCGGGCTTCCCTGCTTCGCCTTGAGGTCCCGATCGCCAAGGTGACGCCGGAGGCGGCAGCGCAGGTCTTCCAGGAGTCGCTGCCGGTTGTTCCTGTCGGCATTACGGTCGGGACCGAACCGGGACGCCCGGATCGATCGAGCGCTCCTGCCGCGGTCGCCTCGATCCGCCGTGCCGTCGCCGACGTCATTGCCGGCTCGGCGGCCGCTGTCGTCACCAATCCAATTGCCAAAAACGTCCTTTACGAATGGGGCTTCGCCGAGCCCGGCCACACCGAATTTCTGGCCACGCTGGTCAAGGAAGCGACCGGGAAATCACTCCGGCCGGTGATGATGTTGTGGTCGCCGGAACTCGCCGTGGTGCCGGTGACGATCCATTTGCCGCTGCGGGAAATCTTCAAGCAGCTCACGAGCGAGCTCGTGGTCGAGACCGGCCGCATCGTCGCGCACGATCTTGCAGCGCGCTTCGGCCTGCCGCATCCGCGCCTGGCAATTGCCGGCCTCAACCCGCACGCCGGTGAATCCGGGGCGCTTGGGGAAGAGGATCGGGCCATCGTCGCGCCGGCCGTCGCGCAGCTTGTCGCCGAAGGGATACTTGCCAAGGGCCCGCTTCCCGCCGACTCCTTGTTTCATGAACGCGCGCGCGCAACTTACGATGCAGCGCTTTGCATGTATCACGACCAGGCCTTGATCCCGATCAAGACGCTCGCCTTCGATCATGCCGTCAATGTCACGCTGGGCCTGCCTTTCGTGCGCACCTCTCCCGATCATGGCACCGCATTCGACATCGCCGGAACCGGCACCGCCGATCCGGCGAGCCTGATTGCCGCGTTGCGGCTCGCGGCGCGGCTCGCCGTAGCGGCCAGTCCGGTTCCGCTCGCTCCATCGTGATCGAGACACCGGACAACCTGCCGCCGCTGCGCGACGTCATCCGCCGGCACGGTCTTGTTGCGCGAAAATCGCTCGGACAGAACTTTCTCCTCGATCTCAACCTGACGGCGCGGATCGCGCGGGCTGCCGAATCACTCGCGGGAGTGACCGTGCTCGAAGTCGGCCCCGGACCAGGAGGGCTCACGCGCGCCCTCCTGTCGCTCGGCGCGGCCCGCGTGATCGCTGTCGAACGCGACGAACGTGCGATTGCGGCCTTGCGCGAGATTGCCGCGCTCTATCCCGATCGTCTCGATATCGTGGAGGCCGACGCACTCGATTTCGATCCGCAGGCGTATCGTCACCGGCCATCGCGCATCGTCGCCAATCTGCCTTACAACATCGCGACCGCTCTGCTCATCGGCTGGCTCAGTATCGAGCCCTGGCCGCCGTGGTACGATTCCGCCGTGCTCATGTTCCAGCGCGAAGTCGCCGAACGTATTGTCGCGGCGCCCGGCTCGAAGATTTACGGGCGATTGTCCGTTCTGGTGCAGTGGCGCTGCGAGGCGCGTATTCTGTTCGACGTGAATGCGTCCGCATTTGTGCCGCCCCCGAAGGTGAAATCCTCACTGCTGCGGATCGTACCGCGCGCGGAGCCGTTGCCCTGCGATCGTAGACACCTCGAAGCGGCGACCCAGGCGGCGTTCGGCCAGCGGCGTAAAATGCTGCGCCAGAGCCTGCGATCACTCGGCACCGATGCGATGGCCCTGATCGAGGCTGCCGGTCTCGATCCGACGGCCCGGGCCGAGGATATATCCGTTGCCGGCTTTGTCGCGCTGGCGCGGGCTCTCGCCAACGCTCGCAGTCATAAGGCATGATGCCTGCATCCCAGCCGGAGCCGATGGCCAATGACTCAATTTCACCGCCAATCGCTCGTTGCCTACGGTCAGCCGCTTTGTGAGACCGTGGTAGCCTGTCCCACGCCGCGCGGCAGCGAGGTGCTGGTGCGCGTGACGCATTGCGGCGTGTGCCATTCCGATCTGCATTTACAGGATGGCTATTTTTCCCTGGGCGGCGACAAGCGGCTCGACATCACAAAAGACCGCCCTTTGCCCTTCACGCTTGGACACGAGATCGCCGGCACCATCGAGGCCGCGGGCGACGACGCCGAGGGCGCGGTCATCGGCCAGCGCGTCGCGGTTTATCCGTGGATCGGTTGCGGCAAATGCCCGGCGTGCCGCGCCGGGAATGAGAATATGTGTTCTGCGCATCGTCATCTCGGCATCGCCGTCGATGGCGGATATGCCAGCCACGTTCTGGTGCCGCATCCGCGCTACCTCCTCGACTACGCACCGCTCCCCGCCACTTTGCCGGCCCGCTGATGTGCTCGGGGCTTACCGCCTATGCGGCGCTCAAACGGCTCATCGGGCATGCGGAGCGCGGACCGGCCCTGCTCGTCGGTCTCGGCGGCGTCGGCATGATGGGGCTCGCGATTGCCCGCACGCTCTTTCGCGACGCGCCGATCGTTGCCGACATCGACGCCGGAAAACGAGCGGCCGCGCTGGCTGCAGGCGCAGCGCAGGCCATCGATCCGGCGGATCCGCAGGCGCGCCGGACGGTGATGGCGGCAACCGGCGGCGTGCTCGCAGTGTGCGACTTCGTCGGCTCCGACAAATCGCTGCAATTCTCGACCGGCGTTCTGGCGCGCGGTGGCAAGGTCGTCGTCACGGGACTGCTTGGCGGCAATTTCTCGATCGCGGCCGCCATGATTCCGATCAAGGCGATGACGATCGAGGGAACGCTGACCGGCACGCTCGCCGAAGCGCGCGAACTGATCGATCTTGCGCGCGGCGGAAAGCTTGCGGCGATACCAACTCACGAGCGGCCGCTCGGCCAGGCGCAGGCAGCGCTCGACGATCTGCGCGCCGGCCGCGTCGTCGGCCGCACGGTGCTGACGGCCTGATTTACAATTCTGCTTGAAGGGCGCGCACGAATTTCGTGAGGCCGATCTGCCTTTCGCGTTTCAGCCGTTCAGCAGCGAGTATTGTTCGCACCTCGGAAAAGGCAGTCTCAATTTTGCGGTTGATGATGACGTAGTCGTATTCCGGCCAATGGCTCATTTCGCCGGCAGCCTTCGCCATGCGCGCGCCGATGACGGCTTTACTGTCCTGCGCGCGCCGCCACAGCCGGCGCTCCAGTTCCCGGCACGGTAGGCGGCAGGATAAATATGCTGACGAGATCGTTGCGCGCTTTTTCAACCAATTGCTGGGTGCCCTGCCAATCGATATCAAAAAGAACATCGCGGCCAGCTTCCAAAGCCTTGATGACCGGACGCCGCGGGGTTCCGTAATGGTGTCCGAAGACTTCTGCCCATTCCAGAAGTTCTCCCTTCTTGACCATCTCCTTAAAGCGCGCGCGATCGATGAAATAATAATCGCGCCCGTGGACCTCGCCACGGCGTTTCGGACGAGTGGTCACTGAAACCGAGAGCACAACCGAGCGGTCTGCCTTCAGGAGCAACCGCGACAACGTGGTCTTGCCCGCGCCAGACGGCGACGACAGGACAAACATCAAGCCGCGGCGTGCAATTTTCTTCGTTTTTCGCATCGGGCGCGGCATGGCCTATTCCACGTTCTGCACCTGCTCGCGGAATTGCTCGACCGCGGCCTTGAGTTCCAGGCCGATATTCGTCAATTCGACATCGTTCGCCTTGGCGCACAACGTGTTGGCTTCGCGATTGAGCTCTTGCGCGAGAAAATCGAGCCTTCGGCCGATCGGTCCGCCCTGACCGATGAGATGCCTTGCCTGCGCGATATGCGCCGCGAGACGATCGAGTTCCTCGCGCACATCGGCTTTGGTCGCGATCATAATGGCTTCCTGGTGCAGCCGATCGGGATCGAAGCGATCGGATTGCGCGAGGAGCGTCGCGATCTGTTCGGCAAGGCGCGCGCGGATGGCGTCGGGCTGCCGGCCGGGGGCGTGCTCGGCGCGCTGGGCAAGCGCGGCAATTTCGCCAAGCCGCGCCGAAAGAACACGGCCGAGCGCCTCGCCCTCGTGGCGGCGCATGTCACCGAGTGCATCGATCGCTTGCGCGAAACCAGCGGTGGCTGCGGCTTCGGCGGCGCGCCGCTCTTGTTCGCTTTCCTCGGAATCGCTGACTTCGATGACTCCTTTGAGTGCAAGCAGGCCGTCAAGCGACGGCGGCGATGTTTCGATCTTCGGCGCGAGCTGCCGCATGGTCGTCAGGATCGCTTCGAGTACCGCGGCATTGACGCGCACGACGGGCGCCGCACCGCTGCGCTCTACTGTCAGATTGGCCTGAACCGATCCGCGCGTCAGGGCCTCCGCCGCGCGCAAGCGCACCGGCGCCTCGATCGCGTCCCAGCCGGGCGGAATGCGCAGGCGCAGATCAAGGCCCTTGCCGTTGACGGATTTGACTTCCCAAGCCCACGCATAGGAGCCGGACAGGCCATGGCCGCGAGCAAATCCGGTCATGCTCGAAAGCACCATGAACTGCGATCCCCCAGCAACCACTGCAAGACTATGTGCGGCAGAACTTACCGGCCGGCCACGACGGTCACAAGTGCATCACGCGGCGTGGCGTCGGCTAGTGCGCCGGAGCGGATTGGACCGGCGCAGTCTGGACACGAGGTTTGGCCGGGCCGCGCAGTGGCGGCGGCGTCACGGTGTTTGGAAGTGCGGCGGAAGCCGCCGCAGGTTGCGCCGGGGTCGATGGCGGCGCCGGAGGCAATTGCGCATCGAGCGGCGCCTGATCCTTCTGGTCGGTCTCGATCAGGCGCAGGCGTGCGACATTCTTTTGATGCTGCTCGTAGGTTTCCGCAAAGACGTGGCCGCCCGTGCCATCGGCGACAAAATAGAGTTCGCGCGTACGTGCCGGATTGGCGGCAGCTTCGAGCGATGCGCGGCCCGGATTGGAAATAGGTCCGGGCGGCAAGCCTTCGATGACGTAGGTATTGTACGGCGTCGCCTGCTCGATTTCGCTCTTCATGATCGGGCGGCCGAGCGTACCCTTGCCGCCGACGAGCCCGTAAATGATCGTCGGATCGGATTGAAGCTTTATCCTTTGCTTGAGCCGGTTGACGAAGACGGCGGCGACGCGCGTGCGTTCTTCCGGCTTGCCGGTTTCCTTCTCGATCAAGGACGCGAGGACAATGAGCTGTTCCGGCGTCTTGAGCGGCAGGTCCGCGGCGCGATGGTCCCAGACTTCCTGAACGAGGTGCTGTTGCGCGGTTTGCATGCGCTGGATCATCTGCTGGCGCGTAACGCCGCGCGTAAAATTATAAGTATCCGGCAGCAGGCTTCCCTCACGCGGTACTTCCTTGATGTCGCCGGTGAGGACGTCGTCTTCCAACAACCGCGCGACGATCTGCTGCGAGGTCAGGCCTTCCGGAATGCCGACCTGATGGGTGACCACCTTGCCCTCGACCATTGTGGCAACGACGTCGCGCAGGCTTGAATGCGCCTTGAATTGATATTCGCCGGCCTTGAGATCTTCGCGCGCCTTGAGCACGAGCACGCTGCCGATAAAGACCCAGGGCTGATCGATGACGCCTTCACGCGTGAGGACGTCGGCGATGTCGCGCATTCCGGAGCCGCGCGGGATATTGACGGTACGGTCCTGCGGCAGCGGCCCTGGTTCCTCAAAGCGCTGCTTGCCGATGAAAAGCACGACACCGGTTACGACCGCCGCCAGCACAAAAATGCTGATGATGGCGTTGCCGATGACGACCAGAGGATGACGTGCGCTCGCTGAACGGCGCGTCGGCAAATCGACGGTGTCGGGCTCGATCGCTGTCCGCGGGCTTCGCGGCGTGATGCGCTTGGAATCGAGGCTGCTGCCAGCCCGCGGCGGCGTACTGATTTCATTGGCAAGCCGTTGTGCGGGCGAAGCTGCCGGAACCGGTGAGGGTCGAGGAACCGCCGCCACCCCATTGGTTGGGCCGGCGGACACAGGCTTCGGCGGTACAGAGGTAGTCGCCGCGGCAGGCCGCGACGGCGGCGTGGCCTGTGGATCGGCGGCGCGCGCCGGTGCAGGCTGCGAGGCCGGTGCGGCGCGGCTGCCGCCGTTGGGCGGTGAATTGGATTCCGTCACCGCCGCTCACCCAGTTTTGCAAATCGCATGATCAGGTTCGGAATGAGGGCCACCCAACGGAAATGCATGCTCGCAGATTTTGCCATGACTGCCCATAGCGTGCGCCGGGCATTGTCAGTGGATCGCAGCCGACTGCGGAGCAAATATGGCGGAACGAGGATGGACGTCACTATTGCGCCGGCCTGCGAAACACCAGCGAGGCGTTGGTGCCGCCAAAACCGAACGAATTCGATAGCGCGACATTGACCTGCCGCTTTCGGGCCTTGTGCGGCACAAGATCGATGGCCGTTGCGACCGACGGATTGTCGAGGTTGATGGTCGGCGGCAGCATTCCATCGCGCATCGCGAGCAGGCAGAAAATCGCTTCGACGGTGCCCGCCGCACCGAGCAGATGTCCGATCGAGGATTTCGTCGACGACATTGAGATATGCCCGGCGGCATCGCCGACGAGCCTCTCAACGGCCTTGAGTTCGATCTCGTCGCCGAGCGGTGTCGAAGTGCCGTGGGCGTTTATGTAGTCGATATCCCCCGCCGTGACGCCGGCGCGGCGGATCGCAGCGCTCATGCAGCGAAATGCACCGTCGCCGTCCTCGGCCGGCGCCGTGATGTGGAAAGCGTCGCCGGAGAGCCCATAGCCGATGAGCTCGGCATAGATTCTCGCGCCGCGCTTTTTGGCGTGCTCGTATTCTTCGAGCACCAAAGCGCCCGCGCCCTCACCCATGACAAAACCGTCGCGGTCGCGATCGTAGGGCCGCGACGCCCGCTGCGGCGTTTCGTTGAAGCCGGTCGATAGCGCCCGGCATGCCGCAAAGCCCGCAAGTGAAATGCGATTGACCGGCGACTCCGTGCCGCCGGCGACCATCACGTCGGCATCGCCGAGCGCGATCAGCCGGCCGGCGTCGCCGATGGCATGCGCGCCGGTCGAGCATGCGGTGACCACGGCATGATTGGGTCCCTTCAGCGAATGTGCGATCGACACATAGCCGGAGGCAAGATTGATGAGCCGGCCGGGGATAAAGAACGGCGATACCCGGCGCGGGCCGCGGTCGCGCAGAATCAATGCCGTTTCGGCTATTCCCTCGACGCCGCCGATGCCGGAGCCGATGAGAACGCCGCTGACGATCTGATCGTCATAGGTGCTGGGGTGCCAGTCGGCATCGTTAAGCGCCTGGGTCGCCGCCGACATGGCGAAGACGATAAAGTGGTCGACCTTGCGCTGCTCCTTGGGCTCCATCCAGTCGTCGGGGTTGAAAGTGCCGCCGGAGCCGTCACCGCGCGGAACCTGGCCGGCGATCCTGCAGGCAATGTCCGACACGTCGAAGTTCTCGATACGCCTGATTCCGCTTTCGCCGGCGAGCACCCGTTTCCAGGTTTGCTCGACGCCGCAGGCAAGCGGCGTCACCAATCCGAGTCCTGTGACGACCACCCGCCTCATCGAGGACGCTCCCGGCAGACACAGCGCAAACAGCGACCAGCCGCGCACGCAGGAGTGCGGCTCTCACGGCATGATGCGCAATTCATGCAATAACTGCCGGACGTCGCCGACGGTCAGCTCTTTGCGTTCTTTTCGAGGAATTTCACCGCATCGCCGACCGTGAGAATCGTTTCGGCCGCGTCATCGGGAATTTCGCACCCGAACTCTTCCTCGAAGGCCATGACGAGCTCGACGGTGTCGAGGCTGTCGGCACCGAGATCATCGATGAAGCTGGCGTTGTCCACAACCTTGTCGGGCTCGACGCCAAGATGCTCTACGACGATTTTTTTTACCCGCTCGCCAATGTCACTCATCGTTCCAACCTCATCTTTCAACGCGACCCAATCAACGTGGCTCCGATCCGGTCCAAGTTCTTCATTGAACTTGCGACGGCCGTGGGTCGACACCGATCAGAGGCGGACATTGCGCCCGACGCTCCGGCATTCCGGCTCCCCCAGCCCGATTTTCGTTCGGTTACCACACTTCAAAAGCATTGACCAGCGCGGCCGCGTGCCGGCCGTTCCGGTTCTATCGCTTTCAAATCATGGCCATTCCGCCATTCACATGCAATGTCTGCCCGGTCACATAGGCAGCCTCGTTCGATGCCAGGAAGGCGACCGCCGCGGCCACTTCTTCAGTCGTTCCGGCGCGGTTTGCCGGGATTTTCGCGAGGATCGTTTCCCTCTGCTTGTCGTTGAGCTTGTCCGTCATCGGCGTCACGATAAATCCCGGCGCAACGCAATTGGCGGTCACGCCGCGCTTGGCATATTCCTGCGCCATCGCCTTTATCATGCCGTTGATGCCGGCTTTTGCCGCGACATAGTTGGATTGCCCGGGATTGCCGGTCGTGCCCACCACCGAGGTGATCGCGATAACGCGGCCGAAGCGCCGCCGCATCATTCCGCGCACGGCGGCCCGCGACAGGCGGAAAGTCGCGGATAGGTTAATGGCGATGACCTGGTCCCAATCCTCGTCGCGCAATTGCACGAGAAGATTATCCCTCGTCACGCCGGCATTGGCGACGAGAATATCGAGCTGACCCATGACTTCCTCAGCCCGCGGTACAAGAGCTTCGGTCTCGGCGGGATCGGCGAGATTGCAGGGCAGCACGTGCACCCGCTGGCCGAGATCGGCGGCGAGCTTATCGAGAACTTCCTTCCGGGTTCCAGAGACGGCGAGCGTTGCACCCTGCGCGTGCAGAACACGAGCGATGGTGGCGCCGATATTGCCGGTGGCCCCCGTCACCAGCGCAGTCTTTCCGGTGAGCTCGAACATTTGCTCTCCTTACAATCCTCAAAACAGCAATAGCTCAGATACCGGCGCTCTTGAACCGGGCGACGTCGTCTGGCGTGCCGATCGCAGACGCCGTCGCCGCGTCCGCGATGCGCTTGATCAATCCGCTCAATACCTTGCCGGCGCCGACCTCGTAAAACGACGTCACGCCCGACTGCGCCATGAACATCACGGACTCGCGCCAGCGGACGGTGCCGGTGACCTGCGCGACCAGGGACCGGATGATGTCCTGCGGCTGATCGATCGGCCGCGCCAGGACATTGGCAACAAGCGGAACGACGGGCGGCTTGATCGAGACTTTCGTCAGCGCTTCCGCCATTGCATCCGCGGCGGGCTGCATCAGCGGACAATGGAAGGGGGCGGATACAGGCAACAGCATCGCCCGCTTCGCGCCGCGTGTTTTTGCCAGTTCCACGGCGTGCTCGACCGCGGATTTTGCGCCCGACAGCACAACCTGTCCGCCACCATTGTCGTTGGCCGCGGCGCAGACACCGACGCCTGAAGCATCGGCCGCGATCGCTTTGACGTCATCAAGCTCAAGGCCGATGAGTGCTGCCATCGCGCCAGCTCCAACCGGTACCGCCTTCTGCATGGCGCGCCCGCGGATACGCAGCAGTCGCGCCGCATCGGCAATGGACAAGGACCGCGCCGCAGCCAGCGCCGAGTATTCTCCGAGCGAATGACCGGCAACGAAAGCTGCATCGCGCGCGAGATCCACGCCGGCCTCTTCTTCAAGCACACGCATCGCCGCCAGCGAGACCGCCATCAGCGCCGGCTGGGCGTTTTCGGTAAGCGTGAGGGTTTCCGCCGGGCCGCTCCAAATGATGTCGCTGAGCCGCTCGCCCAAAGCCGCGTCGACTTCCTCGAAGACGCGGCGGGCCGGTGTAAAAGCGTCGGCCAGGGCCTTGCCCATGCCGACGGCCTGGCTGCCCTGACCGGGAAAAACAAACGCGACGGTCATATGATTGATGTCCGCTTCCTGGAAACTCGTATCCGTCTATACGGGAAGGGGCGAAAGATACCGCGGTAGCCGACATGTCAAGAGATGCAGGTAAGGAAGCAACAACCGTAGATTGGTAGGGTGTCGTCGTTATGAGCAGCTATTCCCCGGTCACCGATGCAGACCTTGAGCGCGCGCGCTCCGATCCGGGATTCCGCCAAACGCTGCTGGCGCGGAACCTCGAGACGCTGCTGAGCGAGATGAAAGTGAAGGCTGCGCCAGGGTGCTTCCGAGGGCGACGGCGGCGCCAGGCAGTTGCGCGAGGGCGTCGAACTCGCAGTTCGGCTTGCCGAACTTATCCAGAACGCTGCCCCCTTGCCGGCCGCCGGCAGGGCCCCTGATCCGCCAATCTCGCACCCGGCCAGCCTTGCTTTTTCGGCCTTTGCGCGTATAAGGCCGCCTTCCGCTCGACCCCGGCCGGGGGCTGAACGGACGGTCGCGACGGTTATTTGACGATTATCTTTCGTCGCGGCAGGGCCCACTCACGATTTCGGGTCCGGCGTCCGGTGTCCCCGCCTTCAGAGCATTCGAGCCTTTCCCGAAGGGTTCGAGGGGCTTCGCGCCCGGGCGAGCAACGTGAATGAGGAAAGGGCAGCCATGCCGCTCTATGAGCACGTCTATCTTGCGCGCCAGGACGCCAGCGCGCAGCAGGTCGAGGAATTGACCGCGCAATTGAAGGGCGTCATCGAAGGTCTCGGCGGATCGATCAAGAAGACCGAATATTGGGGCGTGAAGTCCCTCTCCTATCGGCTCCGCAAGAACCGCAAGGCGCATTTTACGCTGATGGATCTCGACGCACCGCCGCCGGCCATCAACGAGATTGAACGGCTGGAGCGTCTCAACGAAGACGTCCTGCGCTATCTCACCATCAGGGTCGATGCGCTCGAGGAAGGCCCCTCCGCCATGATGCGGCGCGCCGAGCGCGATCGTGACCGCGACGAGCGCCGCGGCGATCGTGGCGACAGGTTCGGCGACCGTGATCGGGGCGACAGATTTGGCGACCGCGGTGATCGTGGCGATCGCGGTGACCGGCCGCGTGAGCGTCGTCCGCGCGACGAAGCGGAAACGCCCGAAGTCGCAACGGAGGAATGATCATGGCCATGTCACCGCAAGGCGCTGGCGGCAGCGGCCGCCGTCCGTTCTTCCGCCGCCGCAAAAGCTGCCCGTTCTCGGGCGCCAACGCACCCAAGATCGACTACAAGGACGTCAAACTGCTGCAACGGTTCGTGTCGGAGCGCGGCAAGATTGTCCCGAGCCGCATCACTGCCGTCTCGGCGAAGAAGCAGCGTGAACTCGCGCAGGCGATCAAGCGCGCGCGATTCCTGGGCCTCCTGCCCTACGTGATCAAGTAAGGGAGGCGATCATGGAAGTCATCCTCCTCGAACGCATCGGCAAACTCGGCCAGATGGGCGATGTGGTGCGCGTGAAAGACGGCTATGCCCGTAATTTCCTGCTGCCGCATGGCAAGGCACTGCGCGCCACGACGGAAAACCGCACGCGCTTCGACACAATGAAGGGCGACCTTCAGGCCCGCTCGGAGACGCTCAAAGGCGAGGCATCGCAGGTCGCAAGCAAGATCGACGGGCACAGCTTTACGGTGCTGCGCCAGGCCTCGGAATCAGGACAGTTGTTCGGCTCGGTGTCGCCGCGCGATCTTGTTGCCCTGATCGGCGAGTCCGGGTTCACGGTGACGCGCAATCAGATCGCGCTCAACGCGCCGATCAAGACGATCGGCCAGCACAAGGTTCCGCTCAACCTGCATCCGGAGATCGAGACGTCGATCAACATCATCGTTGCCCGCAGCAGCGACGAGGCGGCGCGGATCGCGCGTGGCGAGAATGCGACGCAGTTGCGTGAGCAGACCGAGCAAGAAGCCGCGGCCGTCGCAGCGGAGGCGTTCTTCGAGCCAGGCGCCGGCGAAGCCGCCCGCCCGGATGAAGACGCCGCGGCAGCCGAGGCCGCTGCCGAAAAAAGCTGATCTGATCGGAAGGTCGTCAGTCGGGGATATTATCCCGTGGCACGGGCGCGCTTTCGCTCGGCTGTGACTCCGCAGGCGCGGCAGCACTCGTTGTCGGACTGGCGTCCTGAAGTGGTGGCTCGACCGCCTTTGGCGCTTCGTTCGTGACAGGAGCTGCCGCAACAGGCGCGGGTGCAGGCTCGGGCGCGGCGGGTGCAGCTTCTTCCGGTTCCGGCTTACGGCCGTGAGGCACGGGCTTGCCGGGCTCCTCGTTAGGCCGTTGCAGCCTGGCGGTCGCAGGCTTTTCCTCTTCAGGTTTTGCCGGACGAGCCCCTGTTTTCGGCTCTTCGAGTTTTGCATGCTCCGAAGCCGGCTTTTGCGCGGCCGCGGGCGCCGCCGGAGCGTTGCCGCCGGCGCCGAGGACGTAGGCCGCAAGCGCGCCTGCCTGATCGCGGCTTGCCGTGTAATGCTCGCGCAAAAAGCTCGACAGCATGAGAATGTTCTTGCCGTTCGCCAGCCCGCGCGTGGATTTGTGACAAACCGCGCAATCGGCCGCGAAAATCTCGGAGGGGGTTTTGCCTTGATCGATATTGACCTGGGCGCGCGCCACCGCAGGCACCACAACTGCCAATGCCGAAACCAAACCAATTGTCGCCGAAAAACGCCGGAACACGCTGACCTCCTCAAGGCTTGTCGGCTTAGCGGGCATACCTGAACCGGTCAAATGCGAGGACGGCATGGCCGGCCCCTGCGGCAAAATCGCGGGATTGCTGGTCAAGGAAGATTTTGTTTTAATGACGGCAACACCAAGACCCTACCTGCGCAAGAGGCTGATTGAGCAGCCAAACCCGGCCAAAAGCCGATCCAGGCGCCAATCTCCACATAACGCAAAAAGGGCCGCGTAGAGCGTGGAGGCGGCCGTGGATCGGTTGCTGCTCATATTCTTAAGTCGGTTCATTCGCCGCGGCTCCTTCACGGTCACGACGGCGGCAGGGTCTTCACATACATTCGGCGACGGAAGCGGACCGCCGGTCGCGGTGCGCTTCGCCACCGCGAAGGCGCAGCGCGCGGTCATGCTCGATCCCGAGCTCAAGCTCGGCGAAGCATTTATGGACGGCAGCCTCGTTGTCGAGCAAGGCTCGATCGCCGACGTGCTGAGCGTCCTTCTCGGCCAAGAGTACACGGAAGCACCGAACTGGGCGGTTGTCCGCGTCGTGCGTTATCTGTTCCGCCACTTGCAGCAATTCAATCTGCGGGCTCGCGCCCGCCACAACGTGGCGCATCACTATGACCTCGACGGCCGGCTCTATTCCCTCTTCCTCGACGGCGACCAGCAATACAGCTGCGCCTATTTCGAATCCGCCGATCAGTCGCTTGACGACGCCCAGCTTGCCAAGAAGCGCCACCTCGCCGCCAAGCTGCGGCTAAAACCCGGCGCCACGGTGCTGGACATCGGCTGTGGCTGGGGCGGGCTGGCCCTTTACCTCGCCGAAATAGCAAGAGCCCGGGTTACCGGCATTACGCTGTCCCAGGAGCAGTACCAGCGCGCCCGGAACAGGGCGGCCGAGCGCGGCCACACCAAAGATACGGCATTTCGCCTGGTGGACTATCGCGATGTCGCCGGCCGTTTCGATCGCATCGTCTCGGTGGGCATGTTCGAGCATGTCGGCGTCGGCTTCTACGATACGTTCTTCAATAAATGCGCCTCGCTTCTCGCCGATGATGGCATCGCCGTGTTGCACACGATCGGGCGCAGCAGCCCTCCGGGCATCACCAATCCCTGGATTGCCAAATATATCTTCCCGGGGGGCTACATTCCGGCGCTTTCCGAAGTGCTGCAGGCAATCCAGAGCGCCCAGCTCATCGTTATCGATGTCGAAGTCCTGCAGTTCCACTACGCCGAAACGCTGAAGGCATGGCGCGAGCGTTTCCTTGCCCACCGCGAAGAGGCGGAGCGTCTTTACGATCGGCGCTTTGTACGGATGTGGGAATTCTACCTGGCCTGCTCCGAAATGGCGTTTCGCGAAGCGGACAAGGTGGTGTTCCAGATCCAGATGACCAAGCGTAAGGGCGTCACGCCCGCGACACGCGACTACCTCGTGCGTGAGGAGGCGCGCCTGCGCACGCTCGAATCCGCCCATTCGACACCGCTGCAACTCGCCGGCGAATAACGCGGCGAAGCCCAGCGGCACAAGTGCCGCCGTCAAGGCCGATCGTCGGCTTTCGGCTTTCCTCACGAGCGTCCAGTGGGTAACGGGGAAAGACGCAATGAGGGTTTCCCATCCCGACTGCCCTCCACTATCGACAGGTCGTGAGCGATTGCGTGACGGTTGCGCATGCGTCCAAAGTGCCGCTGTCGTTGAGTGATCCACAATGTTGAGTAACGACCCAAAATTGGCCACACCCGAATTCCTTGATCGGAACCATGCCGGTATTCAATTCGACAGCACGCAAGCAAACTCCGCCGGAACCGACGTTCCGCACCGCACCGCACAATATCGAGGCCGAGCAGGCCTTGATCGGGGCGATTCTCGTCAACAACGAGGCGTTTTACCGCGTCTCCGATTTTCTCGAGCCGAAGCACTTCTTCGAGCCGATCCATCAGCGCATTTTCGAGCTTGCCAGCGGACTTGTGCGCGCCAACAAAGTCGCGACACCGGTCACGCTCAAGACGTTCCTGCCGGGTGACGTCGATATTGCCGGCCTTTCGGTCAATCAATATCTGGCGCGTCTCGCCGCCGAAGCGACGACAATCATCAATGCCGAGGACTATGGCCGCACCGTCTACGATCTCTCGGTCCGCCGCGATCTGATCACGATCGGCGAGGACATGGTCAACCTCGCCTTCGACGCGCCGGTCGAACTCGACACCGATGCACCACATCGAGGATGCCGAGCGCCGCCTCTATGAAATCGCCGAGACCGGTCGTTACAATTCCGGCTTTCAGCAATTTGCTCGCGCCCTCACCACGGCCGTCGACATGGCGGCACGCGCCTACCAGCGCGACGGCAACCTGTCTGGACTGGCGACCGGCCTCACCGATCTTGATGGCCGCATGGGCGGCCTGCAGCCATCGGACCTGGTCATTCTCGCCGGCCGTCCCGGCATGGGCAAAACCGCGCTCGCGACGAATATTGCCTACAATGTCGCCAAGGCCTGGGCTGGCGAACTCCGCGCCGACGGTCACATGGCGACCGTCAATGGCGGCATCGTCGGCTTTTTCTCTCTCGAAATGTCGGCCGAGCAGCTCGCCACGCGTATCATCGCCGAGCAGACGGGAATTCCGTCAAACGAAGATTCGCCGCGGCGGCATCGACGAAGCCGACTTCGAGAAGATCAAGGATGTTTCGATCGATCTGCAAAATCTGCCGTTCTATGTCGACGAGACCGGCGGCCTCTCGGTCGGCCAGTTGGCGGCGCGCGCGCGGCGTCTCAAGCGCCAGCGCGGGCTCGATCTCCTGGTGATCGACTACCTGCAGCTTCTGCAGGGCAACAGCCGGCGATCGAGCGAGAACCGCGTGCAGGAAATCACGGAAATCACGACGCGGCTGAAGGCGCTCGCCAAGGAGCTCAACATTCCCATCCTGGCGCTCTCGCAATTATCGCGTCAGGTTGAACAGCGCGAAGACAAACGTCCGCAGCTTTCCGATCTCCGCGAATCCGGCTCCATCGAGCAGGACGCCGACGTCGTGATGTTCGTATTCCGCGAGGAATATTATCATCAGATGCGCAAGCCGCCGGAAGCGCAGCAGGACAAATTCGCCGAGTGGGTGGCCGAAGGCGAGCGCGTCGACGGCAAGGCCGAGGTGATCATCGGCAAGCAGCGCCACGGCCCGACAGGCACGGTCGAATTGCAGTTCGACGCCGCCGTAACCCGTTTTGCCAATCTCGATACCGCTCACCGGCGGCCGGAATTCTAGGCGGACGGCGATATCCAGCCTTTACCGCCGCGGCGGTGCCCGCCATAAGGCAGTCATGGCCCGCGTACAACGGCTTTCCGAATCCGTGGCGCCTACCCCGGCCGCCCCCGAGACCGGCGGTACGCTCACAGTCGACCTCGCCGCGATCGAGGCCAATTGGCGCGTGCTCTCCCACGAGCTTCTGACCGTCGAATGCGCCGCCGTGGTCAAGGCCGACGCCTATGGTCTGGGCCTCGTGCAAGTCACCACGAGGCTGGCGAAGGCCGGCTGCAAGACGTTCTTCGTTGCCGATCTGGCCGAAGCGCGAACCGTGCGATCGCATGCACCGGAGGCGGTCATTTACGTTCTTGATGGCTTCACGCCCGATTGGGGCGACGGTTTCATCGAGATCAATGCGCGGCCGGTCATCAACTCGACGACGGAGCTTGCGGAATGGGACGCTTTCGCCGGCGCCCGTGCGTGGCAAGGCGGCGCGGCGCTCCATGTCGATACCGGTATGCGCCGGCTCGGCATTGCGCCGGACGAAGCGGCGGCGCTGGCACCGCGGACCCAGACCGAAAATCACGGCATCGCGCTTCTCCTCAGCCATCTCGCCTGCGCCGAGATTCCAGATCATCCGCTCAATGCCAGCCAGATCGCGATGTTTCGCGAACTGCACATGCTCTATTCCGGCATTCCCGCCTCGCTGGTGAATTCCTCAGGCATCTATCTCGGCCGCGCGGCGCATTTCGATCTTGGCCGGCCAGGTGCAGCGCTCTACGGCGTCAATCCCACGCCGGGCCGTCCCAATCCGATGCAGAGCGTCGTCGAATTGACGGGCCGCATCCTGCAGATACGCAAAATCCTGCGTGACGAAACCGTCGGCTATGGCGCGACGTGGACGGCCAAACGCGCCTCGCGCATTGCCGTCGTCGCGCTCGGCTATGCCGACGGGGTGATGCGCGGCGGCAGCGGCACCGACCAGCGGCAAGGCGGCGCCGCGATCGTTGCCGGAAAACGCTGTCCGATTGCCGGCCGCATCTCGATGGATCTGGTCTGCATCGATGTCACCGACCTTCCGGACGGCGCTGTCCATCGCGGCGACGCCGCAACACTGATCGGCAGCGATTTGACGGTCGACGATGTTGCAGCGGCGGCCGGCACGATCGGTTACGAGATTCTCACGCGCCTGAGCGCACGAAGCCATCTCGTTTATCGAAACCCATGACTATAGATATCTGACATGGCAGCACGGGCGCAGAATTTCATCTGTCAGAATTGCGGCTCGGCCTCCGCGCGCTGGGCGGGCAAATGCGAAGCCTGCGGCGAATGGAATACGCTGATCGAGGAAGGCGCCGAAGGCCCGCGGCGTTCGTCGCGCAAAGGAAGATTATTCGCCGTCGAGGCGCTCAAGGGCACAACGCACGAAGCGCCGCGGCTTTCGTCAGGGATCTCGGAATTCGATCGCGTGACCGGCGGCGGCTTGCTGCGCGGCTCGGTGCTTCTTCTGGGCGGCGACCCGGGAATCGGCAAATCGACTCTCCTCCTCGACGTCGCGGCTGCATTCGCGCGCGGGAAGCATCGCTCGGTTTATATTTCCGGTGAGGAGGCCGTTGCGCAGGTGCGGCTGCGTGCCGAACGGATGGGGCTTACTGAAGCCAATGTCGAAGTCGCGGCCGAGACTTCGGTCGAGGACATTGTCGCGACATTGTCGCAGGGCACAGTGCCTCGGCTCCTGGTCATCGATTCCATTCAGACGATGTGGACGCAGTCCGTCGAGGCTGCGCCCGGCACCGTGACGCAAGTCCGCGGCTCGGCCGGTGAATTGATCCGTTTTGCCAAACGGACCGGCACCGCGGTGATTCTCGTCGGCCACGTCACCAAGGACGGCCAGATCGCCGGGCCCCGCGTCGTCGAGCACATGGTCGATGCCGTGATGTCGTTCGAAGGCGAAGGCTCACAGCAATTCCGCATCCTGCGTGCGATCAAGAACCGTTTCGGGCCGACGGACGAGATCGGCGTGTTCGAGATGACCGGAACGGGTTTGCGCGAAGTCGCCAACCCTTCCGAACTCTTCCTGTCGGAGCGCGACCTCGGCAGTCCCGGCACCGCCGTCTTTGCCGGAATGGAAGGGACGCGGACACTCCTCGTCGAGATTCAGGCACTCGTTGCCCCGACATCGCTCGGCACCCCGCGCCGCGCCGTCGTCGGCTGGGATCAGAATCGCCTGTCGATGGTGCTGGCGGTGCTCGAGGCGCATTGCGGCATCCGCCTGTCCGGCCACGACGTCTATCTCAATGTCGCGGGCGGCCTTCGCATCCAGGAGCCGGCGGCCGATGTGGCCGCCGCAGCGGCACTCGTATCGTCGCTGGCGCATGCGCCGTTGCCGACCGATGCCGTCTATTTCGGCGAAGTATCGCTTTCCGGAGCTGTCCGCCCTGTTGCCCAGACCGCAGCACGCCTGCGGGAGGCCCAGAAGCTCGGTTTCACCAAGGCGGTTGTGCCAGAAGCGGCGCGAAATGACGCGCCCGCGGGTGTCTCTCTGTCCGCCATCGGCACGCTTGCCAACCTCGTGGCCGAGATAGCCCGCGATGGCGCGCCCGCGCTGCGCCGGGTCGGCCGGAAGGACCCCTGAGGCTGGGCCAGGGTCTTTGAGCAGGCGGGAAATTGTTCGATTTCGGTACATCTGCAGATGCGCCCGGCCGCTCCCGGACGGAACTTGTTGAGCACCGGAGAAGACGGGTGACGGCGCGCCGGAGCCCCGCTATACAGCCGACGGAAAGCGCCGGATTCAGCGAGAGCGGACTGGGTAGCCGATGCCGATTACGCTGCTCGATATCGTACTCATTGTCGTTATGCTGATATCGGGGCTGCTCGCCATGGTGCGCGGCTTCATGCGCGAGGTGCTCTCCATCACCGCCTGGGTTTTGGCCGCCGCGGCGACCCTTTATTCCTACGGCAAGCTCCTGCCGCTGGCCAAACAGTACTTCAACAACGATATCGTGGCTGCCGTCGCCGTCGTTGGCGGCGTGTTTCTGGTCACGCTGCTTGTCGTCTCGGTTTTAACCGTCAGAATCTCGGACATGGTGCTCGACAGCCGCGTCGGCGCGCTGGACCGCACCTTGGGCTTCCTGTTTGGGCTCGGCCGCGGGCTGATCATCGTGGTTATCGCCTTCCAGTTCTTCACCTGGCTCGTTCCAGACCGCAGCCAGCCGGAATGGGTGAAAGGCGCCAAATCCAAGGTCGTCCTGGCCGGGACCGGGCAATGGCTGATGTCCATGTTGCCGGATGACCCCGAAAGCACCATCTTGAACAAGTTGAAGAAGCCGCGTCCGGAGGACACCGACACTCCGTATCCGCCGGCTCCTGCGCCGGATCAACACAGCGAACTCGATTGGCTGGAGGGCCAAGCATGATCGAACCCGCCGTTCTCGATCTCGACGCGGACCGGCTCCGCGAAGAATGCGGCGTATTCGGCATTTTCGGTCATCCGGACGCCGCGGCGATTACCGCCCTCGGCCTCCACGCCCTGCAGCATCGCGGCCAGGAAGCCGCCGGTATCGTCTCGTTCGATGGCAAACGCTTCCATTCGGAGCGCCGCCTCGGCCTCGTCGGCGACGCCTTCTCGCGGCGCGACGTGATCGATCGCCTGCCCGGCAATGCCGCGGTCGGTCATGTCCGCTATTCGACGACCGGCGAGACGATCCTGCGCAACGTGCAGCCGCTGTTCGCCGAGTTGAATGCCGGAGGCTTTGCCATCGGCCACAACGGCAACCTCACCAATGGCCTGACGATGCGCCGCCAGCTCGTGCGCGAAGGCGCAATGATGCAATCGACGACGGACACCGAAGTCATCCTGCATCTGGTGGCGCGCTCGCACCGCAATCGCTTTGTCGACCGCTTCGTCGAGGGATTGCGCATGCTCGAAGGCTCCTTTGCCTTCGTAGGCCTCACCAACAAAAAGCTCGTCGGCGCGCGCGACCCGCTCGGCATCCGTCCGCTCGTGCTCGGCAAGCTCGACGGCTGCCCCATTCTTGCCTCGGAGACTTGCGCGCTCGACATCATCGGCGCGCAATATGTGCGCGACGTCGAGAACGGCGAGGTCCTCATATTCGACGAGGACGGCGCACATTCGCAAAAACCGTTCCTGCCGATGGCGCCGCGCCCGTGCATTTTCGAATATATCTATTTCGCCCGGCCGGATTCGGTCATTGGCGGCCGCAGCGTCTATAATGTGCGCAGGGCTTCCGGCGCCGAGCTCGCCCGTGAAGCGCCCGCCTCCGCCGACGTGGTCGTGCCGGTTCCGGATTCAGGCGTGCCTGCCGCCATCGGCTACGCCCAGGAGTCGGGAATTCCCTACGAGCTCGGCATCATCAGAAACCACTATGTCGGCCGCACCTTCATCGAGCCGACCCAACACATCCGCCAGCTCGGCGTCCGCCTCAAGCACAGCGCCAATCGTGCGGTCGTCGCCGGCAAGCGCATCGTGCTGATCGACGACTCGATCGTGCGCGGCACGACGTCGGTGAAGATCGTGCAGATGATGCGCGATGCCGGTGCGCGCGAAGTGCATTTCCGCATTGCCTCGCCGCCGATCACCCATCCCGATTATTACGGGATCGACACGCCGGAACAGGACAAGCTGCTCGCCGCGACGCATGATCTCGAAGGCATGCGCAAATTCATCGGAGCGGACTCGCTCGCTTTCCTTTCGGTCGACGGCATCTACCGCGCAATGGGCGAAAAGGGCCGCGATCCGGTCCGGCCGCAATTCACCGATCATTGCTTCACCGGCGAGTACCCGACGCCGCTGACCGACCGCACCGCGCAAGACGCAACGCCACGCCAGCTCTCGTTGCTCGCCGAGGCGAGCTGACGAATGACCCAGCCGCTAGCCGGAAGTATCGCGCTCGTCACCGGCGCCTCACGCGGCATTGGCCGGGCGACAGCTTTATCCCTGGCGCGGGCTGGCGCTCATATTGTCGCGGTGGGCCGCACCGTCGGCGCGCTTGAGGAAATCGACGACGCGGTGCAATCAGCCGGCAGTTCGGCGACGCTCGTCCCCCTCGATATTCGCGATTACCCGGGCATCTACCGGCTCGCCGCGGCGCTCAATGAGCGGCATCAGCATCTCGATATATTGGTCGGCAATGCCGGCGTCGTCGGCCAGCGCTCGCCGCTCGACCATATCGATCCGAAGAACTGGGATGACGTGATGGCAGTCAACGTCACCGCCAACTGGCACCTCATCCGCGCGATGGACCCGCTTCTCAAGCGCGCGAAAGCCGGCCGCGCCGTGTTCATATCATCGGGGGCGGCGGCCCATGCCCGCGCCTATAGCGGCGCCTATTCGGTGTCGAAGGCTGCGCTCAACGTGCTCGGGCGGATTTACGCGGATGAGACCTCCGCCACGCCCATCCGCGTCAATCTGTTCAATCCGGGCCCGACGCGCACCCGCATGCGCGCGCAGGTGATGCCGGGCGAAGATCCCATGACGCTGCCGACGGCGGAAGACGTGGCGGAAAAAATCGTCGAACTCTGCCTGCCGAGCTGCTCCGTCACCGGCAAGCTTTACGATTTCCGCGCCGGAAAATTTCTGGAATTTACGCCGCCGGCTTGAATTTCACGTCATCGGCGGCGTTTTTTCCCCGCATAGGGATTGACCTTCGCCCGCATGGTCAGGCGGATCGGCGTTCCCGGCAGATCGAACTTTTCGCGCAGGCCGTTGATCAGATAACGGCGATAGGTTTCCGGCAATGCTTCCGCACGCGCCGAGAACAGCACGAATGTCGGCGGCCGCGGTTTCGGCTGGGTCATGTAATCGAGCCGGAAACGGCGGCCGCGCAGGGCCGGAGGCGGATTTGCAGCGATCGCCTGCGCGAGAAAGCGGTTGAGCGCGGCCGTCGGCACGCGCCGGTTCCAGACAGCGTAGGCTTTGATCACCGCCGCCATCAGTTTATCAAGCCCGTCGCCGCTTTTCGCCGAGAGCACCGCGACCGGGACGCCCTTGATCTGCGGCAGCATGCGATCAACCGAATCGCGCAAGCGCGTGAGCGCGCCGGGTTCCGGTTCGATCAGATCCCATTTGTTGACCGCGATGACGGCAGCACGCCCTTCCCGCTCGACGAGATCGGCGATGCGGACGTCCTGTTCTTCGAAGGGTGTTTCGGCATCGACGAGGACAATCACCACTTCGGCGAAACGAATGGCATGGAGCGCGTCGGCAACGGAAAGCTTCTCAAGCTTCTCCTCGATCCGTGAACGGCGGCGTAATCCGGCCGTGTCGTGAATGCGCAAGCGCTGGCCATGCCAGGTCAGATCGACCGCAATCGCATCGCGCGTGATGCCGGCCTCAGGTCCGGTCAACAGCCTGTCTTCGCCGAGCAGCCTGTTGATCAGCGTCGACTTGCCGGTATTTGGCCGGCCGACGATGGCAATGCGGATCGGTTGCTGTTCCGGCACGGCCGCCGGCGGTTCGTCGTCGGGTTCGGGTTGGGCGGTCGCATCGGGCAGCGCCGCGCGCAGCGCATCGTAGAGGTCGGCCAGGCCTTCGTCGTGCTCGGCGCTGATTGCAACCGGCTCGCCGAGACCAAGCGCATAGGCTTCCAGCGCGCCGGCTGCGCCGACGCGTCCCTCGCTCTTGTTCGCGACCAGGATGGCGGGCTTGTCGGATTTTCGGACG
Organism: uncultured Alphaproteobacteria bacterium; assembly: GCA_963723335.1. GTDB lineage: Bacteria > Pseudomonadota > Alphaproteobacteria > Rhizobiales > Xanthobacteraceae > BOG-931. The sequence goes on from CAVRQJ010000011.1 coordinate 53,813, forward strand.
ATGTCGGCAAAAGCACGGTCGGCGCCCGTCGCTCCACTGCGCGCATCGACCAGAAAGAGCACGGCATCCGCCTGCTTTATGGCCGCCGCGGTCTGCGCCTGCATCCGCGCGGAAAGGCTCTCCCGCTCGGCATCTTCGAGACCGGCCGTATCGATCACCTTGAACGAGAGATCGCCGAGCTTCGCGTTACCCTCGCGGCGATCGCGGGTCACTCCCGGCTGATCGTCGACCAGCGCCAGGCGGCGGCCGACGAGCCGGTTGAACAGCGTCGATTTGCCGACATTCGGGCGGCCGACGATGGCGACGGTAAACGACATGGTGAGAGCTTTGCAAAAGATGATCGTATATCACGATGTCGCGGGCAGCGCGGGCCTGTGTCACCGGACACGTGAAATCCGCGACGTTCAGCTAAACCCTATGAATCCACCCTATTGCGTCGTCGTGCGCGGGGCGGGAGGGTTCGGCCAGACCGATTGCGATGGTTGCGCGGTTTGCTGTGGGGGTGGCGTCTGGTTCGGCGACGGCCACGCAGACTGGGACTGCGCGGCAGGTTGCCCTGACGTGGGCTGTTGCGGCGATGGCCATGGCGCGGCTTGCTGATCGGCGCCGACTGGTTTCGATGCCGGTCCAACGCTGATCCTTGTTGGCGCAGGCGCAGCCGGTTTTTGGGCCGCGAGTTTCGGCTTGGTTTTCGGTTTTGGCTTGTCCGCCCCGGCGGTGGCCGGAGCGGGCGCCGGCACCACCGCGTCGGCGTCGGCCGGTTCGGGAGGTGCCTGATAGCCCTTCACAAGATCTGCCGGCACGCCGGTTGTCGTTCCGGGCACGCCTCCGGGAAACAGCGCCTCGCGATCACCCTTGAGCTTTTTCTTGGTCTCGAACATGTCGTTGTTGACGAGTTCGGTAGGATCGAATTGACCGCCTTTGGTGCAGCCCGCAATGACGAGCACAAACCCCAGCGCCGAAGCAAAGCGATAATACCGTGAGGATTTCGACCACGTCGGCATCGGATCAGCCCTTGCCGCTCGCGGCGATGAGTTCGCCTAAGACTTCGGCACGGCTACGCGTGCCGGCCGGCGACTGCGGATCGCTCATGATCGTATCGGTCCACTGTCGCGCCGCCGTCATATCGCCCGACTTCCAGGCCGAGAGCGCCAAAATCTCGCGCGCGCTGTGCCGGAATGTCCGGTTGGCAGCCGTCAGCGGTTCGATCCGTGTGCGGATCTCGGAATAAGGCGCGGTATCGACGAGCAGAATGCCTGAGCGCACCGCCGCCAAATCCTGGATCACCTGCCCTGCGCTGCCGTCGGCGGCGATCTGGTCATAGGCGGCGACAGCAGCTTTCTTGTCCGTCGGCGCAAGCTGCGCCGCCTCGCGCAGCCGCGCGAGAATGCGGTAGCCGGCAGTGCCATCGCTTGCGAGCTTGGCGAAAGCCGCTTCGGCCTCCTGATGCTTGCCCGCTTCGGCGAGCGTCACCGCCTGCTCGAACGCGGCGCCAGATTGAACCGCCTGTTTGTTTTCCCACCAATCGTAGGCGCGCCAGGCGGCCACGCCGGCGACGATCAGAATGCAAAGCGCGACGAGATAGGTCCCGTACCGTTCCCACAGCTTTTTGAGCTGTTCGCGGCGGACTTCCTCATCGACTTCCTGAAAGATATCGCTCACGGAACCCGCACCCAGCCTGACCCCAGCGCCCGTTCGTTCCCCAGAACCGCCCCCAAATCCGGAAAATTCAATAAATCCAGAGGCCTGGACCCGGAAAGCGTCGTCGCAACTAGTTTAATGATATGGCGCGAGCAAGGCAAAAGCCCATACGGCGGGTTTCGACCCTTCCGCATGGTTTAAATGGGTTACGCCCGCGACGGACCCTTGCCGCGTGCCGGCAGCTTGGTCACTGGGGCGCCGCGCATGGGATAGACGTGGTCCTGCGCCGGGAAAGTCCGTGCCCGCACCTCCTCCGCGTAGCTTTTGATCGCTTGCTCGATCGATGGCCCGAGGTTCCCGAAGCGTTTGACGAATTTCGGCACCCGCGGCGTGAGGCCGAGCATATCTTCGAGCACGAGAATTTGGCCGTCGCAGGCGACGCTGGCGCCGATGCCGATCGTCGGGATTGCAATCTGCGCAGTGATGCGGCGCGCGAGCGGTTCGGCGATCGCTTCGAGGACGACGGAAAAAGCGCCGGCATTCGCCACCGCGCGCGCATCCGCCTCGATCGGCGCCCAATCGCTTTCGTCACGGCCCTGCGCGCGAAAGGAACCGATCGTATTGATCGCCTGCGGTGTCAGTCCGACATGGCCCATCACCGGGACGCCGCGCTCGACCAGGAACGCGATGGTTTCCTCCATCCGCCGGCCGCCTTCGATCTTGATCGCGCCGCAGCCGGTCTCCTTCAATATCCGGGCCGCCGAAGCAAAGGCCTGCTCCTTCGACGCCTCGTAAGAACCGAACGGCATGTCGACGACGACCAATGCCCGCTTGGACCCGCGCATCACCGCGTGTCCCTGCAGGATCATCATGTCGAGCGTGACCGGAACGGTGGTTTCCAGGCCGTGCATCACCATGCCGAGCGAGTCACCGACGAGGATGACGTCGCAATAGGCATCGACGAGACGCGCGGTATGGGCGTGATAGGACGTCAAGCACACAATCGGCTCGCCGTTCTTGCGGGCGTGGATGTCCGGTGCCGTCAGTCGCCTGATTTCATTCTGTGTGGACATTGTTTTTATCCAGAGGCCGGCATGAACGCGGGCACGCCGATGACAATGGGATGGAAGACAAAGCCGAGGGCAAGATAGATGATCGTGCCGACAATGATGGCGATGAGATCGTTTTTCCCGCCGCCGGTTGGAATTGGCGGAGCGCCCGGATCGGCGCGGCGCTTGAGCGTGATGCGGTCGTACACCGCCCAGGCCAGGACCGACGCGAACAGAATGATGCCGCCGAGATCGCCGTTTGCGCACAGATGCGCGAACGCCCAGGTTTTTACGGCGACCAGCAGCGGATGCTTGAGCACGCGCGCGATGTTGCCGCGGATATAGGCGGCCGCAACCATGATGCTGGCGGGCCACATCAGGGCGACCACGATGTGACGCGTCCAGGCCGGCGGGTTCCAGAGCATCACCATGCCGGCCGCCCGGTAGCTCGCAAATCCGTAAGCAATGAGCACGATCCCAAGGATCGAGACCAGCGAGAACACGCCGCGATAGGGCCATTCGCCGATCTTCGCGACAAGCTTTGCGCGTTCGCCGCGCATCGTGACGAACACATGCGCGCCGAGAAATATGACGAGTCCGATTATTTCAACCGCAAGTCCCATTCAACGGCAAGTCCCATGACGAAGCGACATTCGATCGTATTGATTTTATGGATGGCCGGACCGGCCAGGTGACACTTTCTTTCGCGTAGCGGCGGCGATCATGGCGACCGGGCCCTTCTTGTCAATGCGGCCCACGGCATTTGCGGCGCATGGCCGCTATCACATGTTTCGCGCCCGATGACCGCCATGATAGGTCTTGATAAGTCTTTATAAGTCTTGCGCCATAAGTCTTGCGCCATAAGTCTCGCACTCAGCCGGGGACAATCGAGGGACGATCGAATGAAACGATGCCTGGCGGCCGCTTTTGCCGTTCTTGCCTGCACGGTCTCCGCCACGGCGCAAGATTGGCCGGCAACACCGGTCAAAATCATCGTGCCGTTCGGCGCGGGAGCCACGCCTGATCTCGTGGCGCGGCTTGTCGCCGGCTATCTGCAAGACAAGCTCGGCCAGACGTTCATTGTCGAAAACAAACCGGGCGCGAGCGGCAATACCGGTACTGACGCGGTGGCGAAAGCGCCGCCGGACGGCGCGACCATCGGCGTAAGCATCGGCGGCCCGCTTGCCATCAATACGCTCCTGTTCGCCAAGCTACCCTACGATCCGAGAAAAGACCTGGCGCTGATCACAGCACTGGTGACGCAGCCGAGCGCGCTTGCGGTCAATACCAGCCTCGGCGTGAACACCGCACGCGATCTCATCGATCTCATCAAGCGCAATCCCGGAAAATATGCGTTCGGTTCCATCGGCACGGGTTCGCTGTCGCAGCTTGCGATGGAGGCGATCGCGCTAAAGAGCGGCGTGCAACTCGTGCATGTCCCCTATGCATCATCGCCGCAGGCCATGACTGCGCTCATCCGCAACGACGTGCAGATGGTTTGCCTGCCGGCCATCTCGGTCGTGCCGCAACTCGGCTCCGGCGCGGTGAAAATTCTCGCTATTTCGACCGCCGAACGTTCCGCGCTGTTGCCGGGTATTCCGACGCTCAAGGAATCGGGCATCGACGTGGAAGCCGATGCCTGGATGGGCCTTATCGCACCCGCCGGAATCCCGGATGCGATGATTCAGCGGATCGGCGGCCTGGTCGGCGAAGCCGTCGAACTCGCGCGCGATCCGCGAGAAGCTTACGGCGCAATTGATGGAGCCGATCCCCGGCACGGCCGCCGAGTTCCGTGCGCGCATCGATGCCGACATCGCACGCTGGACGCCGGTCATCGAAGCCGCAAAGATCAAGATCGATCAGTAAGACCGTTCTACGGTCCGAATTTGTAATTGATTCCCGCCTTGACCTCTTGAACGTTCAACGAAGCGTTCGTGGTATAGGCAGGAAACGCCGGCGTCGCGAAAGTGAAATTCTGGTTTCCGAAGCCGAGATAGTCGTATTCGATCTTGGCCGTCCAGTTCTGCGCGATTGCATATTCGAGGCCGGCGCCCGCGGTCCAGCCGGTTCGCGTCATCGTGTTGCTCGAAATGCCGCCTGCGATATCGTTGAGCGTGCCCTTGTCGTCGGCAAACGCGACACCGCCCTTGGCGTAGACGAGGAGCCGGTCGAAGGCCGCGCCGACGCGACCGGTGACGGTCGATGTCCACTGCGTCTTGTCATGGATCGCATTGCCGACCGCGTCGTTGCTGCTGCTTCTGATGCCAGTCCAGTCGAAATCGCCTTCGATGCCGACGACAAGCCAGTTGAACTGGGCGTTGTAGCCGATCTGGCCGCCGCCGATAAAGCCGCTGTTATTGAAGTTGTTATTCGCCCCGGTGAACGGATCGCTCCACGACGAATTGGTAAATCCGCCGCCGACGTTGCCGCCGATATAGAAGCCGGTCCAGTCGTAGACGCGAGGCGCATAGGCGATCGGCGCCACGGCCGGTCTCGGCGCAGGCGGCAGATCGGCAGCGCTTGCGAAACCAGCACACAAAACAGAACCGGCGGCGAGCGCACAGCCGCCGACGAACGAACGCGAAATCATATGAACCTCCAGCCTTGTCCCCGACACCGTGCGCCCCGGCTTCTCCCGACGAGAAGGCCCCATAACGATGTCACAACCACCAAGCCCAACGTATTCGGACAAAGCATGTTCCCTTCGTGGCGAGAAAATGACTCCCGCCGCGGCAGTGAAAAAACGGTTTGGTGTTGCAGTTCCATCCGCCGGATTTTCGCCCCATTCGCGCCGCGCGGAAAACTCTCGCCTTCGTCGGCGCGAAAAGATTTACGGGTTCGAAGGAGTGTTAAATCGCTTCGCGGTAGGCTTCGGGCTGAAATCCGACCAGCAACTTGCCGCGGCCGAGATCAAGCACCGGACGCTTGATCATGGAGGGCTGAGCCAGCATCAACGCGATTGCTTTTTTCGCATCGATGCCGGTCTTGTCCTTGTCCGGCAATTTGCGGAACGTGGTGCCGGCGCGATTGAGCAGCGTCTCCCAGCCGATCTTCTTCGACCAGGCTTCGAGCCGCTCGCGGTCGATCCCGGCGGTCTTGTAATCGTGGAAGCCGTATTCGACACCGTGCTTGTCCAGCCAGGCGCGCGCCTTCTTCATCGTGTCGCAGTTCTTGATGCCGTAGATGGTGATGGCCAAGGCTCACTCCCACTCGATCGTGCCCGGCGGCTTCGACGTAACGTCATAAACCACACGGTTGACGCCCTTGACCTCATTGATGATGCGCGTCGCAACCGCACCGATGAATTTCATGTCGAACGGATAAAAATCCGCGGTCATGCCATCGGTCGAGGTCACCGCGCGCAGGCCGACGACGAAATCATAGGTGCGGTAATCGCCCATCACGCCGACGGTGCGCACCGGCAACAGCACGGCGAAGGCCTGCCAGATGTCGTCGTAGAGGCCGGCGCGGCGGATCTCCTCGATGAACACGTCGTCGGCAAGGCGGAGGATATCGAGCTTGTCGCGGGTGATCGGCCCCGGGCAGCGGATCGCGAGGCCGGGGCCGGGGAACGGATGGCGACCGACAAAAACGTCGGGCAGGCCAAGCTCACGGCCGAGCGCGCGCACCTCGTCCTTGAACAGTTCGCGCAACGGCTCGACAAGTTTCATGTTCATGCGCGCGGGCAAGCCGCCGACATTGTGGTGCGATTTGATCGTGACCGACGGGCCGCCGGTAAACGACACGCTCTCGATGACGTCGGGATAGAGCGTGCCCTGGGCCAAAAATTCGGCGCCGCCGATCTTCTTCGCTTCCGCCTCGAACACCTCGATGAACAGTCTGCCGATCGTCTTGCGCTTGGCCTCCGGATCGTCGATGCCGTCCAGCGCCTTGAGAAATGTATCCGAGGCGTCGACGTGAACGAGCGGGATGTTGTAATGGCCGCGAAACAGCGCCACGACCTTCTCCGCCTCGCCGAGCCGCAACAGCCCATGATCGACGAAGACGCAAGTCAGCTGCTCGCCGATCGCTTCGTGAATGAGAACGGCAGCGACCGCGGAATCGACGCCGCCTGACAGCCCGCAGATCACCCTGCCCTTGCCGACCTGGCGGCGGATTTTCTCGATCATCTCGGTCTTGAACGCACGCATCGTCCAGTCGCCGGCGCAGCCGGCGATGTTGCGGACGAAATTGCGCAGGATCGCGGCGCCGTGCGGCGTGTGCACGACTTCGAGATGGAATTGCGTCGCGTAGAATTTTCGCTTCTCGTCAGCGATCATGGCGATCGGCGCGTTGGCCGAGGTCGCGGTCGCGACGAAGCCGTCGGGCAATCGGGTGACGCGGTCGCCGTGGCTCATCCACACCGGATAGCGCTCGCCGACCTGCCAGACGCCGTCAGTGAGCGCCGACGGCGTGGTCACCTCGATTTCGGCGCGGCCGAATTCGCGGTGATGGCCGGCCTCGACCTTGCCGCCGAGTTGCTGCGCCATGGCTTGTTCGCCGTAACAGATGCCGAGCACCGGCACGCCAGCTTGATATATCGTCATCGGCGCCAAAGGTGCGTCCCGGTCGAGCACCGATGCCGGGCCGCCGGACAGGATGACGCCCTTCGGCTTCATCTCGCGGAATGCCGCTTCCGCCTTCTGGAAGGGCACGACTTCGCAATAGACCTTTTCCTCGCGGACCCGCCGCGCGATGAGCTGGGTGACCTGCGAGCCGAGGTCGACGATGAGAATCTTGTCGTGGGATTGCGAATCTGGATGCGCCATAGAGGATTCTAAGGCAGCCGCCCCGGCCTGTCGAGTTTTCGCAAGTGAGTTCATGGCGAGCGCCGCAAGAGGCTGACGAAAAAGCCGTCGGTATCGGTCCGGCGCGGCGTCATCAGCAGGCCTTCGTCCGAGATAAGCGCCGCGCGATTGAAAAGATAGGCGCGCTCGCCAAGGACGTTGACCACGTCCGCGGGCTTTTCCACGGAAAAATCCGGGTGGCGGCCTACAAAAGCTCGCACCTGATCGCCGTTTTCCTCAGCGAGGACCGAACAGGTGACGTAGGCGATACGGCCGCCCGGCTTGACCAGCGCCGAGGCGCGTTCGAGCGCCGCCTCCTGCTGCTTGATCCGCTCCGCCAGCGCCCCCGGGCGGATGCGCCATTTGGCGTCCGGGTTGCGCCGCCAGGTGCCGATACCGGTACACGGCGCGTCGACGAGCACCAGATCGGCGCGGGCCGCGAGATCGCCAAGCACATCCGCCGGTCCCGCGGGCGTGCGCACCTGGATATTGTGCGCATCGGCGCGTGCGATCCGTTCGTGGATTGCCGCTAGCCGGCGTTTATCGGAATCAGACGCATAAATCTGGCCGTGATTCTCCATCACGCCGGCAAGCGCGAGCGTCTTGCCGCCGGCGCCGGCGCAGAGATCGATCACCTGCTCGCCGGGATTTGCACCCGCCAGCAATGCCGCAAGCTGCGAGCCCTCGTCCTGGATTTCGATCTGGCCTTTGAGATAAAGCGGCTCGGCATGGATGGCGGGACTCTTGGCGTCGGCGGCAAGCCGGATGCGAAGCCCGACCGGCGACCACCGCGCCGGTTCGGCATGAAGGTGTTCAAGCTTCGGCATGACATCGTCGCGCTCGGCTTTCAGCGTATTGATCCGCAAATCGAGCGGCGCGCGGCTGGCAAGCGCAGCGCCCTCGTCGGCGCGTTCGTCGCCAAAGGCCCGCGCCAGGTTCGCGTCGAGCCATTCGGGATAGTCGCCGCGAACATGAGCCGGCGCATCAGCCAATGCGCCGCCGGCAAGCGCCGTCTTCTCCTGTTCCGTCAGCGGCTCAGGCGCGTAGCGCGCACCATTGCATAGCGCCGCGATCGCCGGGGTCTCGAGCCCGCGCTCACGCCGCAGCATGCCGATCAGTGCCGCGCGCGCGCTGGCCTCGCCCATCAGCCAGGCCGCGGATGATTTGCGGCGCAGCGCGTCGTAAACGAGACCCGCGATCGCGGCACGATCGCCCGAACCGGCGAAACGATGCGACAGGCCCCAATCCTTGAGCGCGTCCGACGCCGGACGGCGCCGCGCCTCAATCTCGGCGAACACCTCGATCGCGGCGGATAATCGTGCGGACGGCGTCACTTCTTTTTACGCTTGATGGCAGCGGCGCGCTCCGCGCCGGGCGTATCGTGACGCCGAACGCGTTTGCGCAATTCCTGTATCGCTTCGGCGAGATCCTGCACGTGGATGCCTTTCGGGGCCTTCCCGGCGTGCACGCTTGCCAGCATGCGCTTGAGCAGATCGTCGTCGTGCTCGTCGCGATAAGGCTTGAGATCGAGATCCTTCGGCACTTTCTTCAGCCGCTCGTCGCCGATGGTCTTGACGTATTTCTGCATGAACCGGTCGTAGGCGTGCCAGCCGACGCCGGCCGCGCGCACGGCCGCCTCCTCGGCGCGGGTCGCGATCTGGTGCGCGTGCAGGTAATGCAGCCCGAGCTGATCGATCAGGGTTTTCTCCACCTCTTCATGCAGGATGAGAAAACGGTCGGTATCGACGGTGCGGCCGCGGTATTTGAACGTCTGCGGCATGTGGCGATCGATATAGATGGTCTTGCCGTCGAGGCTGTAGCCCGCGAGATAGGGAATGTCGTGCTTGCGGTCGAGGTTCTTGACGCGGCGGCAGATTGCGTCGAGCGCGCGATCCATCATCAGGCTCGAGACATACCATTCCGGCAGCCTCAGCCTCTTATGCGGCGCGGTCGGATGGCAATAATCGAGCGGCATGACTTCGTCCTTCAGATCAGCGGCCGCGGCAGTGTCAGGACCTCGACGATATAGATCGCCCACATGATCGCGAGGACGAGCGCCCCAATGGCGTAAAAGGCGCCGCGCACCTGAATCTTGTTGCTCGTGACATGCACATAGGCCTGCAGGATGCGGCAGATCACGAAGATCCATGCCAGTACCACGAACACGAGGCCGGCAAGATGCGTGACATATTCAAGGATGGTCAGGACATAAAACAGAACCGGAAGCTCGAACTGATTGGAGAATGAATATCCGGCCTGCAGCGTGCGCCGCGACCAGTTCGGCTCGCGAAGCGAGACATTGTCGGGCCGCGCTATGCCGGCCTTGATGTCGGCACCGCGCAGCGGCGCGAGATAGAACAACAAGAGGAAGGTGAGGATGACCTCAACAAAAAGCGGCAACAGGATTTCTTGAACGGTCATTGGATCACCCCCCTTAGAGCTTGACGCTTATCGCCGTCTCACCATCGTCATCGACCAGTGCGCTGCGCCAGGATTTTCCTTCAAACAGCGCCTTGCGCACCGCGTCCGCTGTACCACCGTGATTGAGATTGGCGGTGATCAGCGTGCCACCGGTGCGCAGCAAGCCCCGCAGCGTCTTATGCAGCGCCTGCACCGGCGTGCCGCCGTCGAAGAAGGCGACGTCATATCCGGGATCGAGCGTCGGCAGGACGGCGGAGAATTCGCCCTCGTGCACGGTGATGCGATGATCCATGCCGGCTGCCGCGATATTGTCGCGGGCCAACTGCACATGATCGGGATCGCGTTCGACGGTATCGACCGTGGCGTCCGTCGCACCCGACGCAAACGACAAGGCCGTGTAGCCGAGCGCAGTGCCCAATTCCAAAATCCGCCGCGCGCCGGCTGCTCCCGCCAGCACCGCCAGCAGCGGGCCGTTGTCATAAGGGAACGCACCGCAGCCGTGCCGCGCGCGATGAGTGTCGGTCGCAGTGCGGATTTTGGCGAAGGGATCTGGGCGCGCGCCTGCCATCGCGACGCTTAGGTCCGGCTCGGATAATTCGGACTTTCCCGCGTTATGGTCACGTCGTGAACGTGGCTCTCGCGCAAGCCGGCGCCGGAGATGCGTACGAACTCGGCCTTGTCGTGGAACTCGCCGAGATCCTTGGCGCCGACATAGCCCATGGCGGCACGCAACCCGCCGACAAGCTGATGCACCACATTGGCGACCGCTCCCTTATACGGCACCTGGCCTTCGATGCCCTCGGGAACAAGCTTGAGCGTGTCCTTGATCTCCTGCTGGAAATAGCGGTCGGCGGAGCCGCGGGCCATGGCGCTGACCGAACCCATGCCGCGGTAGGTTTTGTAGGAGCGGCCCTGATAGAGAAAGACCTCGCCCGGCGTTTCGTCCGTTCCCGCAAGCAGCGAGCCGACCATGGCGCAATCCGCGCCGGCCGCGAGCGCTTTGGCAAGATCGCCGGAATATTTTATGCCGCCGTCGGCGATCACCGGCGTATTCGCTTTCTTCGCCACCTCGACCGCGTCCATGATGGCGGTGAGTTGCGGCACGCCGACGCCGGCGACGATGCGGGTGGTGCAGATCGAACCGGGCCCGATGCCGACCTTGATCGAATCGGCGCCTGCGTCGATCAAAGCTCTGGCGCCTTCGCTGGTCGCGATATTGCCCGCCACCACCTGGACCGCGTTCGACATGCGCTTGATGCGGGTCACGGTGTCGAGCACACGCCTCGAATGACCATGCGCGGTGTCGACCACGACGAGATCGACGCCGGCGGCGAGCAAGCTCTCGCTGCGCGCATAGCCGGCCTCGCCGACCGACGTGGCAGCAGCCACCCGCAGCCGGCCCTGCTCGTCCTTGCAGGCGTTCGGGTTCGCCACGGCCTTTTCGATGTCCTTCACCGTGATAAGGCCGACGCAGCGATAGTCGGCATCGACAACCAGAAGCTTCTCGATGCGATATTGGTGCAGGAGCTTTTTCGCTTCGTCCTGGCCAACGCTTTCGCGGACCGTGACGAGCCCCTCCTTGGTCATGAGCTCGGAGACCGTTTGCCGCTTGTCAGTCGCAAAGCGCACATCGCGGTTGGTGAGGATGCCGACGAGCTTGCCCGGGGCTCTGCTGTGCTGGCCGTTGCCGCCGCCTTCGACGACGGGAATGCCGGAAATACGATGCTCCTGCATCATTGTGAGCGCATCGGCGAGTGTGGCCTCGGGATGGATGGTGACGGGATTCACCACCATGCCCGATTCGAATTTCTTCACCTGCCGCACCTGCGCGGCCTGCTGCTCGGGTTCGAGATTGCGATGCAGAACGCCGATGCCGCCGGCCTGCGCCATGGCGATCGCCATACTCGCTTCGGTCACGGTATCCATCGCCGAGGCGATCAGCGGGATATTGAGCATGATATTAGGCGTTATTCGCGAGCGGATATCGACCTCCGACGGCATCACGTCGGACAGGCCCGGCTTCAACAGCACATCGTCGAAGGTGTATGCTTCGCGCGGTAGGGGTCTAGAAGTCTCTGCCATCGCCAACTCCGCATGGCCCGTTTCTCGCGGGCCGGCGTATAGGGTTACGCCTGACGGGCGAGCGGAACGTGGTCCCGCGCCCGGTTTATTGGCCCGCTTTTGGGTTGGCGGCGGTCGATAGCACGACTTGGCCGCGATTGATAGGCCCCACAAAGGGCCAGCGCGCGAAACACGGGGAGAAATCGCCATGGAAATAGGATTGGGCGGCCGGCATATCAACCGCCGCGCATTCAGCCTCGGCGGGACGGCCGCGGCTGCGGCATTGGCCACGGGCAGCGCCGCCTTAGCGCAAGCGCCGGTAAAGATTCGCGTCGGCTGGGTGGTTGTGCCGGCTTCGCTCGCGCCGCTCGTGCTGGCGAAAAAGGACATCCTCAAGCACTTCGGCAAGTCCTACATCGCCGAAGCCACCCGCTACGAAGGCACGCCGCCCGTTATTACCGCGCTCGCAGCGGGCGAAGTCGATATCGGACCGCTTGCCTTCTCGTCGTTCGCGCTGGCAATCCAGAACGCGCATATGGACGATCTGCGCGTCATCGGCGACGAGATTCAGGACGGCGTGCCCGGTCACGGCAGCAATCAGTTCATGGTGCTCAAGGATGGACCAATCAAATCCGTGGCCGATCTCAAGGGCAAGGTGCTGGCGACCAATGCGATGGGCAGCGCCGTCGACATTGCGATGCGCGCAATGCTGCGCAGGAGCGGGCTCGAAGCCAACAAGGACTACACTATCGTCGAAGCGCCCTTCCCTGCCATGCGCGCCATGCTCACCGAGAAGAAAGCCGATCTGATCAGCGCCGTCCCACCATTCTCGCTCGATCCGGACCTGCAAGCGGTCGCAAACACCCTGTTCACGCAGAAGGATGCGTTCGGCGTCACGCAGCTCACGATGTGGACGGCACGCACCAGCTTTATCCGGGACAACCGCGCGGCGCTGGTCGATTTTCTCGAAGACACCGTGCGTGCGATTCGCTGGTACAGCGATCCGAAAAACCATGAGGAAGCCGTCGCGATCGTCGCCGCACTCAACAAATCGCCGCCCGCGCGAGCCGACTGGGCGTTCACCGGGCGCGATCAATATCGCGATCCAAACGACATGCCCAACCTCGCTGCATTGCAAAGCAATCTCACGCAGCAAAAGGACGTCGGATTCCTGAAAGACGATATCGATGTGAAGAAATATTCCGACGTGAGCATGGTCGAGGAAGCGGCCAAGCGGCTGGCATGACACGGAGTCGTCAGCGCACCCGCGCCGGGAGCCGATAGCCGCGCATGGAATCGCCTCCTTACGACCGCGTCGTGCCGCTGATCGTCGCCACCGCGCTGTTCATGGAAAACATGGACTCGACGGTCATCGCGACGTCGCTTCCGGCCATTGCGCGCGCGCTCGGCACCAATCCGCTGGCCCTGAAGCTTGCCGTAACGTCTTATCTTCTCTCGCTCGCCATCTGCATTCCGGCAAGCGGCTGGACTGCCGACCGCTTCGGCGCACGCAATGTGTTTCGCATGGCGATCGGGATTTTCGTCCTCGGCTCGATCGGCTGCGCGGCATCGCACTCGCTCGAGCAATTCGTGTTCGCGCGCATCGTGCAGGGCATGGGCGGCGCCATGATGACTCCGGTCGGACGCCTCATCATGGTGCGCAGCATCGACAAGAAACTCCTGATCAACGCGATGTCGCTTGTCACCATGCCGGCACTGATCGGCCCCATCTGCGGGCCGCCGCTCGGCGGCTTCATCACGACCTATGCTTCATGGCACTGGATTTTCCTGATCAACGTGCCGATCGGCATTGCCGGCATCACGCTTGCCTCGCGCTATATCGCCAATGTCCGTGTCGAGCACCGCGACCCGTTCGACTTCGTCGGCTTCGTTCTTTCGGGTCTCGCCATTGCCGGCCTCGCCTTCGGCCTGTCGGCGCTGGGCCTCGAATTCCTGCCGACGAGCGCGGTCGTGGCGATGCTGTGCGCCGGCGCTGTCTCCGCAATCGCTTATGTTTTCCATGCCCGGCGCACGCCGGCGCCGATCCTCGATCTCACGCTGCTTCAATTGCCGACATTCCGGGCCAGCATTTTCGGCGGATTTCTGTTCCGGCTCGGCATCGGCGCGCTGCCGTTTCTGCTGCCGCTCCTTTTGCAGATCGGCTTTGACCTGACGCCATTCCAGTCCGGCATGATTACTTTCACCACTGCGCTCGGCTCGATGTTCATGAAAGCCGCCGTCGCGAGCGTGCTCAGGCGCTTCGGCTATCGCAACGTGTTGATCTACAACGCCCTGATCAGCAGCGTTTTTCTTGCCGCCTGTGCGACATTTACGCCGGGCGTGCCCTATACGGCGATGATCGCCATTTTGCTCACCGGCGGATTTTTCCGGTCCCTGCAATTCACCAGCACCAATACCATTGCCTATGCCGAAATCGAGCCGCCGAAAATGAGCCGCGCGACCGCCATGATCGCCGCGGCTCAACAATTGTCGCTATCGACCGGCGTTGCGATCGGCGCGCTCGTGGTGGAGATCACGCTGCGCCTGAAACATTCCACAACGATGGGCGCGAGTGATTTTCCGCCGGCGTTTCTCGTGGTCGGATTACTTGCAGCGAGCGCGACCTTCGTCTTCATGCGGCTTCCGCCCGACGCCGGCTCCGAGCTTTCGGGGCGCAAGACCGTCCAAACAACCGCATCCACCAAGACTTCGGCGCAAGAAATCGTCTAGGCGGTCCGGCCGTGATGCCGAAATCCGCGCGCGAGCAAATAAAGCTCGGCGGAATCGGCACGGCTCGCCGGCGGCTTGACGTGCTTGACGCTTTCGAAGTCGCGCTTGAGTTCGGCAAGGAGCTTTGTTTCCGTGCCGCCCTGCAAGACCTTGCAGAGAAACACACCGCCGTGGGCGAGCACTTCGCGGGCGAAGAAGGTCGCGGCCTCGGCAAGCGCCATGATGCGTAAATGGTCGGTCTGCCGGTGGCCGGTGGCATTGGCCGCCATGTCCGAGAGTACAACGTCCGCGTTGCCGCCGAGCATGGCCTTGAGGCGATCCGGCGCCGACGCATCGAGAAAATCGAGCTTGAGAAATTCGACCCCCGCGATCGGCTTCATGTTGAGAATGTCGAGCGCGATCACGCGCCCAGCGCCACCGATGCGCTTTGCCGCGATTTCGCTCCAGCCGCCGGGCGCGGCGCCGAGATCGACCACGCGCGCGCCGGCCTTGAGCACATGATACTTGTCGTCAACTTCGGCGAGCTTATAGGCCGCGCGCGAGCGAAGGCCCTCGCTCTTGGCGCGCGCCACATAGGGATCGCTGAGCTGGCGTTCGAGCCAGGTCCGCGACGACAGCGTGCGGCGTTTCTCGTCCTTGAGCCGCGCCATGATCGTTTACGCCTGCCCCCATACGCCGTCTTCGCGCATCATTTCGACCAGCATGCCCTCGCGCAGGCCGCGATCGGCGACGCGAAGCCGGGGGCACGGAAACGCACGGCGGATCGCGTCGAGGATAGCGCAGCCGGCGAGCACGAGATCGGCGCGGTCGGCGCCGATGCAGGGATTGGCGGCGCGTTCGTCAAAGCTCATCGCCCTCAATTCGGCGACAACCTGCGATATTTCGCCGTCGGCGAGCCAGCAGCCGTCAACACGGCGGCGGTCGTAACGGCGCAGCCGCAAGAAGACGCCGGCAATCGTCGTCACCGTGCCCGATGTGCCGAGCGTGTGAAACGCATCGATGTCGCGGTGATCGACGGCAAATTTGTCGACGTACGCGGCAACCTCGTCGACCATAGCGTCATAGATCTCGCGCGACACGGCCTTGCCGCCATATTTTTCCGCAAGCGTGACGACGCCGACCGGCAGCGAGGCCCAGCCGACGATGTCGGGCGCGGGCGGGCCCCGGCGGCCGGCGGTCGAGCAATCCTGCCCCGAACGTTTAAGCCGCACGAGTTCGGACGAGCCGCCGCCGATATCGAACAGGATGACACCCGATGCCGCCGGATCGAACAGTTCGGTGCAGCCGGTCGCCGCCAGCCGTGCTTCGGTTGCGGAATCGATGATTTCCAGTTCGAGGTCGGCTTCCCTGGCGACGCGGTTGCGAAACTCCTCGCCATTTTCCGCAGCGCGGCACGCTTCGGTGGCAATCAGCCGCGCGCGCATCACCCCCCGTGCACGCATCTTGTCGCGGCAGACCAGAAGCGCTTCGACGGCGCGTCCGATCGCCGCCTCGCTGATCCGGCGTGATGCGGCGACGCCTTCGCCGAGACGGATGATGCGGGAGAAGGCATCGACGACGCGAAAACCGTCCGCAGTCGGCCGCGCGACCAGGAGCCGGCAATTGTTGGTGCCGAGATCGAGCGCCGCATAAGTGGCGCCAGGATTCTGCTGGACGGATGCGCGCCCATCGTCGCGATCGCGGCGAATGCCAAATGGCGTCCGGCGACCCCAGCGGGCGCCATGCGCATTCCTGTTGCGCGAGGCCCCATTGGCGCCGAGGCCGCCCGGCGGCGTGGCCTCGTCGTTCATCCAAACCTTTCTGCCGCGCTGGAACCCGAAGGGCTCTACAGCGGCGGTCTATTGTTCAAGCCTAAATCGGGCAAACTGTAGCAGCGGCGACCGCAAGGGCAATACAGTGCTTTCCCGGCTTATGAGCCATGTTCCGCGCCCAGTTGCCGCACGCTGGCAAGTGCATTATGTCAACCGAACAACGCCTTACAGGATTGAATCGTCATGAATTTGCAGAGTCCGCCAGGAAGCGGGCGGACGAATTAACGGCCGATCGATTAGCGATCCAGAAATTCGCCGTTGGGCAGTCGGTACCTCGCAAGGAAGACCCGCTGCTGCTGCGCGGTAGAGGCAATTACACCGACGACGTCAGCCTTCCGGACCAAGCCTATGCCGTGATGGTTCGGAGCCGCTACGCCCACGGCATCATCCGCGCCATCGATAAATCCGCGGCGCTGAAAATGCCGGGGGTGCTCGGCATCTACACCGGCGCCGACGATTTGAAAGGCTACGGCACGCTCAAATGCGCCGTGTCGCTGAACAATCGCGACGGCACGCCGCTGCGCAAACCGCGGCGCGAAGCGCTGGCGATTGATCGCGTGCGCTATGTCGGCGACCCGGTAGCCTGCGTTGTCGCCGAAACCATCTCGCAAGCGAAGGATGCCGCCGAAGCGGTCAGTCTCGATATCGACCCCCTCCCCGCGGTCATTTCGGCTGAAAAGGCCACGCGTGAGGGCGCGCCGCAACTCTACGACGACGCGCCGGGCAACGTTGCGCTCGATTTTCACTATGGCGACACCGCGGCTGTCGATGCCGCATTTGCCGCAGCCGCGCATGTGACGCGGCTGAAAATCGTCAACAGCCGGCTCGTGGTCAACGCCATGGAGCCGCGCGCGGCTGTCGCCTCCCACAAGGACAATCGCTTTACGCTTCACGTGTCGTCGCAGGGCGTATTCGGCATGCGCGCAAATATCGCCGACGTGCTCAATGTCGAACCCAAGGCCGTCCACATCCTGACCGGACAGGTCGGTGGCTCGTTCGGCATGAAGGCCATGGTATTTCCAGAATACATCTGCGTGCTGCACGCCGCGCGTGCGCTGGACCGTCCGGTGAAGTGGACTGACGAACGGTCGGGAAGTTTTGTGTCCGATGGCCACGGCCGCGCCGCCGACGTCACCGGTGAACTTGCGCTCGACGCCGAAGGCAATTTCCTCGCCGTGCGGCTTACCAGTTTCTCTCACGTCGGCGCGTTCCTCGCGCCGTTCGGCCCCTTCATGGGCACCGCCAATGCCGTGAAGAACATGCAGGGCATGTACAGCACGCCGCTCATGGAAGTTTCGGCCAAGTGCGTCTTCACCAATACGGCGCAGGTTACTGCATATCGCGGCGCCGGCCGGCCGGAAGGCAACTACTATATGGAACGCCTCGTCGACGCCGCTGCCGCGGAAATGGGCATCGACCGGCTCGCGCTGCGCCGCCGCAATCAGATCAAACCGCAGCAATTGCCGTACAAGACCGCATCCGCCGCGAATTATGATTCCGGCGACTTCGCCGCGCTGACCAAGCAGGCGCTTGATCTCGCCGACGGCAAAGGCTTTGCGCGGCGCAAGCGTGAAAGCCGCAAGCGCGGCAAACTGCGCGGGCTCGGCATTGGCAATTATCTCGAAGTCACCGCGGGACCTGCGAAGGAATCGGCCGGCATTACATTTAATGCCGATGGCACGGTGACGCTTGTCACCGGCACGATGGATTTCGGCATGGGCCATGCAACGGCATTTGCTCAAGTGTTGAGCCAGCAGCTCAGCGTTCCCTTCGAGAAGATTTCGCTGGTGCAGGGTGACAGCGACCGGGTTTTCATCGGCAGCGGCTCGGGCGGATCGAAGTCGATCATGCATAGCGGCACGGCGATCGTCGAAGCCTCCGTCAAGGTCGTTGAGAAGGGCAAGCAGTTGGCGAGCTACGTGCTCGAAGCCGCCCCCTCCGACATTTCTTTCGAACAGGGCCAATTCGTCATCGTCGGCACCGATCGCTCGATCTCGATCATGGATCTGGCGCAAAAGGTGCACGAGGGCCTCAATCTGCCGCCCGACGCTCCGCAATCGCTCAACGTCGACCATATCAGTGACGGGCCGGGCGCCTGGACATTTCCCAACGGCTGCCACATCGCCGAAGTCGAGGTCGACCCGGACACCGGCACTGTCGACGTAGTCAGCTACACCGCCGTCAATGATTTCGGTGTCGTCGTGAATCCGATGATCGTCGCCGGCCAGCTCCACGGCGGTGTGGTGCAGGGTATCGGCCAGGCGCTCATGGAAAACACGGTCTATGACGAAGAGGGTCAATTGCTGACCGGCTCGTTCATGGATTACGCCATGCCGCGCGCGTCAGACCTGCCGTTCTTCAAACTCGGCGATCATCCGGTTCCGACAAAGACCAATCCGCTCGGGGTCAAGGGCTGCGGCGAAGCGGGTTGCGCCGGCGGATTGACCTCGATGATGAACGCGGTGGTCGATGCGCTTTCGGATCACGGCATCCGTCACGTCGACATGCCGTTGACGCCATATCGAATCTGGCAGGCGCTGCAAAACGCCAAAACGCAAGCACAGCCGGCCCGCCCGCAATGACGCAAGCCGTTGCCGTCCGATCGATGCGGCCGGCGGAGTCGCGGCTGATCGCGGGCGTCTGCGCCGCGCATCTCATGAGTCATTATTATATGCTCATGCTGGCGCCGCTCCTGGCGTTCGTGCGCGATGATTTCAACGTCACCTATACCCAGCTGGCGCTGGCGCTCACCGTATTCAACGTCGTTTCAGCAGTGCTGCAAACGCCGGTCGGTTTCCTGGTCGACCGCATCGGCGCGCGCGTCGTCCTGATCGCCGGTCTGTTTCTCAGCAGCATTGCCTATGCGATTGCGGGGCTCGTCGATTCATATTGGGTCTTCATTGCGATGTACGGCGTCGCCGGCATCGGCAACACGGCCTATCATCCATCCGACTATTCCCTCCTCTCCCATCACGCACCGCCGCAGCGGCTGGGCCATGTTTTCTCCCTGCACACGTTTGCCGGCATGGTCGGTTCGGCCGTCGCCCCGGTAAGCTTGCTCTACATGCAGAATCTGTTCGGCTGGCGCGGGGCTTATATCGGGGCGTCCATCTTTGGCTTGATCGTACTGGTGGCGCTGATCGCGCAGCCGGAGCCCGCTCCGGAAGCTGCACCAATCGGCAAAGTCGCCGTAAAAGCGAAGACGGATGCGAGCGATGCCGGTTGGCGCATGCTGATGACGGCGCCGATCCTGCTCAATCTCGCCTATTTTGCGCTGACCTCGATTTTGGGCAGCGGGCTCAACACCTATCTCGTGGTGGCGCTTGGCGCACTGCACGCGACGCCGCCGGCCATCGGCAACCTGGCGCTGACCGCGCTACTGGCCTTCAATGCTATTGGCGTATTGGGCGGCGGACTTCTCGCCGGACGCACCAGACACCATGCCGCGATCGCGGCGCTGGGCCTGGGCGCCGGAGGCATTGTGACGGGACTCGTCGGGCTGCTCGATTTTCCGTCGGTCATTCTCGTCATGCTGATGGCGCTCAGCGGCTTTTGCCTCGGCATAACTTATCCATCGCGTGACATGCTGGTGCGCGCCGTGACGCCGCCCGGCGCGTTTGGCCGGGTCTTCGGTTTTGTCAGCACCGGTTTTAATATCGGCGCAAGCATCGCACCCGTCGTGTACGGCATGCTGATGGATCATGGTGAGCCGCGGTTTGTATTTTTATTATCTGCCGCCGTCAGTATCGTCTGCATTGCAACGGTGACTTTTGGCCTGTCGGGCCGGGAAACGCGATAAAAGCTGCGCGGTCGCGCCGCGGCCGGGGAGAAAATCATGAAGCTATGCCGCTATGACGATGACCGCCTGGGTGTTGTGCGCGGAGATCGCGTGCATGACGTCACCGCGGCGCAGACTGAAATCCGCAACGCTGCGCCTTACGCCATGCAGGGCGATGCCGTCGTTGCCGCGCTACCGAAATGGCGCGAACGCCTTGAGCGATTGGCCGATATAGCGCCGACCAAGCCGATCACGCAGGTGAAATTGCTCGCACCGGTCGCGCGACCGACCAAGCTGTCCTGCGCCCCAACCAATTACCATGCGCATATCAGCGAGATGGAGACCGCCTCCGGGCAGCCGGGCACACAGATCGTCGTCACGCAATCGATGAAAATCCTCGAAGCGGGGATGTTCCTCAAATCGAACTCCTCTCTCGTCGGACCTGGCGAAGGAATTCCGATCCGCTTTCCCGAACGCCGCAGCGACCACGAGGTAGAAATCGTCATGGTGATCGGCAAAGCCGGAAGCGATATCTCGCAAGAGCGCGCGCTCGATCACGTCGCCTGTTATTGTCTCGGCCTCGATATCAGCGTGCGCGGCCGGGAAGACCGCAGCTTTCGCAAGTCGCCGGATGGCTATGCGGTGGCCGGCCCGTGGATGGTAACCGCCGACGAGGTGCCGGAGCCCGATGCCCTGCCGCTGTCGCTTGAGGTCAATGGCGAAGTCCGGCAAAGCAGCAATACCAGCATGCTGATTTACAATTGCCGCCGGCTTATCGAGTTTGCCTCGGCGTTCTATACGCTCTATCCGGGCGACCTGATCTATACCGGAACGCCCGAAGGCGTGGGACCGATAAAGCCTGGCGACACGCTTGTGTGCCGCTCAAGCCCGCTGTTCGGCGAACTCAAGATCGCAGTGCGAGCCCACGAACTGGCATAACAAAGTAATCGCCGGGAGGCGTCCGATGTTGCAGATCAAGCGCGCCGGTCATTCGACGCTGACGACGCCCGACATCGAACGCATGGTGGATTATTTCACCCGCATCGTGGGCTTGAGCCTCGTCGCGCGCGAGCGAAAGCGTGCCATCCTCGCTACTAAATCAGGACTCGAAGCCATCGTGCTCGAGAGCGGCGCCACTGCCGGCGCGCCGCGGCTGTCGTTTCAAATTGCGCCCGGCAGCGATCTCAACGCAATCGCCGGGCGACTGAAAAAAGCCGGCATCAAGAGCGAGCGGCGCAGCGACATCACCCCTGGCATCGCCGACGCGGTGACGTTCAAGGATCCCAAGGGCACGACGCTTGAAATCTTCTCCGACTGCACCTTCGCGCCCGACGACAAAATCTTCGCCG
This sequence comes from uncultured Alphaproteobacteria bacterium, assembly GCA_963723335.1. Lineage (GTDB taxonomy): Bacteria > Pseudomonadota > Alphaproteobacteria > Rhizobiales > Xanthobacteraceae > BOG-931. The sequence goes on from CAVRQJ010000011.1 coordinate 75,440, forward strand.
GCGTGATGCCGCTGAAACTGGGCCACATCGCCTATACGTGTCCCGACGTGCAGGGCCTGGTGAATTTCTACTGCGACATGCTCGGCTTTCGCGTCTCGGATTGGCGGGGCGATTTTTTCGCCTTCCTGCGTTGCAGCCGCGACCATCACACCGTGAATTTCCTGCGCGACCCCAAGACCGCGATCCATCATATCGCGTTCGAGGTGCGCGACTGGTCGGATATCAAGCGCGCCTGCGACATGCTGGCGAAGAACGATATCAAGCTGGCGTGGGGACCGCTCCGCCACGTCATCGGCCACAACATCGCGATCTATCACAAAAATCCGGATGGCGTGACGATCGAGTTCTTCTGCGAACTCGACCAGATGCACGACGAGGAACTCGGCTTCTTTGAACCGCGGCCGTGGCACCAGGATCGCCCGCAGCGGCCCAAAGTCTGGGGCGACGGCACGCTGTCGAACTGGTGGGGGCCGATGTCGCACAACCCCGACCGAAGCCAGAACGCGCCGGCCAAACCGGCCGGCGAGTTGGGCGCCAAAGTCCCCGTAACCCAGGCACAAGCCTCAACGCGAGCACGTACCGGGACGAAAGCGAAATCCCGCCGCGGTCCGAATTCACGCCGCTAAAGGATTGGAAAATCGTAAGAACGTGCCAGGCCGGGAATGCCCTGCGCACGCAGAAAGGCTTGGAAAAAAGGCCAAGATGCCTTAGATGGAGCGACGGCGCCGGCCTGCCATCGCGTGCACTTCGTTGGGGAATAGTTCAACGGTAGAACTGCGGACTCTGACTCCGTCAATCTAGGTTCGAATCCTAGTTCCCCAGCCACCAACAAACATCGATATTTCAAGTATTACTTGTCTGTTTTTGCCCATCCGACAAATCGGAAAAATGGGAACGGACGGCGCACATCGGACGCACAAAAGTCGGCACACCCTGCGAGGCTGATTTCAGTCTCCTCTCGCTCGGGCGTGCGGCAGCAAAAAACTCCGGTTTCAACGACGAACCTCGCGCTGCAAAGCAATGACACGCCCTGCAGGAAACGGAATACTTCGCGCCACAGATCGAGAGACCCAGCGAGTCACATTCGTGGAAAACGAGCGACGCGCGATGCAATCATTGCGTTCGGATGCCGCTGTCCCACTGATCGGTTGGTCGGAGCCTACCCAAATATCCGCGGCGGGATCACAATCGATTGCAAGCTCCCGGCCAAGCTACGAGTATCTGGATGGACGAAGACGATCTGCGGCGGTCAAATCGTAGGGATTCTTGTCGAGACCGCCAACAAGAGCAGGCCAGACCGGTAAATCCTTCGTCCTCCCCAACCGCCAAACGTATGCGTGCTGTTCGCCAGCGACGCCGCATGGGAATGACCACGCTCCGCATCGGGTTACACGTAACGCAAATCGATGGGCTCATTCGCAAAGGCTACTTGGGGGCGGAAGACCGAGACAACCTTCCGGCTCTCGAATGGGCGATCGATAGTCTCATCGAGACAGTTTTGAACGATAAGACGTGACACGTAACAGTGGCTCGAGCGCCGTCCGGCTGCACGAAACCGGGGAATTATGCGACACCCATAGGCCGCTTTTTTCTGTCGAAATCGATGGGATTTCGCGAAGGTACCGACCAAGACGCCCAAAACTGACCCCTGCTCGAGGCTGGTCTACCTTGATCCCGCCCAGGCCCGGACCTTGACGATCGAGGGGCGCGCGACGCGGGCGTTACGCGGTAACGCCCTGCCCGCTCGGTCACCCTCACCCAAGTTCTGTGAATCTAGAGGAACATCGAGAATGAGGCGCACACAGCAGCGCCCAGGGTTTTGCGATGTCCGCTTTACCCCCGAAAGCCGCCACGATTGTCGCCCGTAAACAGAAAGACCGCCTCGCGGCGGTCTCTCCAAAATCCGATTGGTTACAGATCGATTGAGGGCGTGATAGCGTCCGTGAATAGAAATGCGCAACGGAGTGTATGTTCTAGGGGCAGATCGAGTTCTAATGGAGGCATGTGTAATGCGCCCAACACTATTTGCCATCGCTGTCCTAATTCTCTCGGCACGCGCCGCATTTGCCACGCCCATGTTGCCGAGTGAAATTCAGGCCACCTTCTTCATGGGCCAGCCCTTTACCGCATCCACGCAGGGCGGCACCAAATTTAAAATGAACTTCATGCCGGACGGCACGATGACCCGCGAACCTCGCGGCACGTCCGGTGGCAAGAGTTCTGGAACTTGGAAGCTTGATACCTCGGGCTTCTGCACGACTTGGAAGCAGCGCGAGGTCAACTGCTACACCGTTACTCAAAGCGGCAAGAATAAGTGGTCGGTTCAAAAGGGTTCGACCACAATTGCAACCTGGACCAAATAGCATTTGGACTGTATTTCTGCTCTGAGTCACCAGCTGGTTTTTTAAGTTGTGACGATCGTTCGGTGATAATGCTCCAATTACATTTGGGAGGAAACCATGATGCGATCAATTTTGTTAACGGCGGCAATAAGCTTCGGGGTAGCCTGGTCATTTCCGGCTTTTGCCTCGTGCCAGGGTTGGTGTGTCAAACAATGCTCTCAGGCGATAGCTAAGCCTACGTGTATGAACAGATGTGTTCCCGCCTGCGAAAGTAAGCACGGCAAAACTCAATAAATTCTCGCTGCGCCCGTTTACGATTTCCGCTTTGGGTCAAAAGCTGCCGCGACGGCTGACGGCGCCCGTGTCCGCTTTACCCCCGAAAGCTGCCGCGGCACTCGCTGACCGCCGTGTCCGCTTTGGGCTCAGCGATATCGACGAATCCCCTTGTAATCCAAAATAGCCACCGGCTCGTAATCTGTTTTTTCCCAATCGCGGTCCAGCACATTCGTCAAATTATCAAGAATGAACCATCCTCCGTCTTGATACACCGCTACAACCATATGATCCTGGCTGCGCCCCCGTTGGTGGACAATGACGAGCCTGACGCGGTCCGCCGAAATTCCGACCTCCTGAGCTGCTGCATACTTTGCGAGGGAATAAGATTTGCAATCGCCGTTTCTCATTGTGATCGCTTCAAGGGGACCGGCCCAATCGGCAGGCGCGGGCTTGATCATGAGATTGATCGATATGTTTAGATGTCCTAGTAGGGCTTCGCCCCGATATTGGCGAATCTCATCGAGCTTTTGTGCGAGTGCGGGTATTAAGGGGCATGGATCATCCTTGGACTGTAGGCACTCGTAAAAGTAAGCTTTCTCAAGATGCATTTGGTGTCCCAGGGAAGCCCATATTCCAACGAGAGGATCTTTTTCTTTATCGTTGATTTCAAACGTGTGATTTCCGAATGGGTCACCTGGGCGCCCGTCGGCGGAGGCCGGCAAAGCGAAGCCAAGCACAACTGCGACAACCGTGGCCAATATCGCGAAACCCATTTTCGGCACACCCTCCGCAGGGCTGCTCACACGTCTTATGTCGATAAGACTCGAGCTGGTTGTACCCCTAGCTGATCGCCGATCATCTCGCGCGCTAAAACCGGCGAGCGATCTGGCGCTTTGACGCGAAACCATGCCACGTAAAGCGCTGGCAGGAACAACAGCGTTAGCAGCGTACCAACGATGATACCGCCCATCATTGCATAGGCCATCGGTCCCCAAAAAATCTCGCGCGCAATCGGGATGAGCGCCAGGCCGGCCGCCGCCGCGGTCAGCAGAATGGGCCGCATGCGATGCTCCGTTGCTTCGACGACCGCCTCCCATGCGGGCCGACCTGCCTCTTTCAGGTGTTCGATCTGCACAATCAATATCACCGAGTTGCGGATCAGAATGCCGATCAGCGCGAGTACACCAAGAATGGCGACGAACCCAAGAGGCGCGCTGCTTGGCAGCAGGGCTAACACCACGCCGATCAAGGCAAGGGGTGCGACGGCAAAGACCAGGAAAAGCCGCTGGAAACTTTGCAACTGAATCACGGCAGGGATTGTCGCCATAATGAAAAGCATCAGCGGAACAACGGCCTCAATCGGCGTCTGGCTCTTGGCACTCTCCTCGACGGCGCCTCCGACCGCAACCGAGTATCCCGCGGGCAGCCCCTTTGCGAACTCCGCCACCTGCGGCGCTAGCTGATCGACGATTGTCTTGGGCTGCACGCCGTCAAGAGGGTTTGCTTTGAGCGTTATCGTAGGAAGCCGCGATCGCCGCCATATCGTCGGCTGCTCCAATTCGTAATGCAGGGTCGCGACGGCACCGAGCGGCACTGATTGGCCGCCCAAGCCGACCAGCTGCAAGTTTCGGAGAGTATCGATGGATGCACGATCTGCCGCGGTCGCGCGGCCCACCACGT
>CAVRQJ010000012.1:0-133732 GCA_963723335.1 uncultured Alphaproteobacteria bacterium
GTCGAGCACGATGTAAATCCCAAACGTCTTGAACCCTCGACATAGCGGCGAGTTGAGATCGAGGTCGCGCAGATTGGACGGCAGAATGGTATCGATCGCGTCGAGACCATAAGCGCGCGCGTGGACCACGGTCTGCGACGCGGTGTAGAGCAGAGTTTCCCGGGAGTATGTTAATGTCGCGCCGAGATTCACGACCAAGTCGCCCTGTGCGTGACACAGCGTGGTAACACGCCTTACGGTGCAAAGATCTTTGAGATTGATGAAGCTGCGCGCGGTTTCGAGCAGGACGACAATCTCGGATTGAGAGCCCGACGCGTCGAGCATGTCGCATACAACTTGTACTTCCTCCGCGGACTTAGCCTCCGGATAATAGATTGCGGCAGGAGACAGCGAAGCGAACGCCTCCATATCCTCCCGTCCCCATTCCGAAAACAGATTGTTCGGCTTGATAACCAATTGTTTGTTGCCAAACGGATGTCCGGACGTGAACCAATCAACCACGCGTTGCCGCGCCATATCCTTTAACTGCGGAGTGACGGAATCACTGAGATCGAGAATAAGCACGTCCGCATTGCCTGCGGCCGCCTTTTCGACCTTGCGGTCGTCGGCGGTCAAAACCAGGAGCCATGATCGGCGCAGGCGCTTGGACATGATGAGGTTCCTTCTGTGGCGACTTGCGCGGGCTGCCGCGCGCAACGGTCAAATGACTTTCTCTGCCTTAAGCGCCTCGACAGCCTCGCTCGTCATGCCCAGCAAATCCACGTAGATTTCGTGATTGTGCTGGCCGAGATGAGGTCCGCTGAACTTGATGCGGCCCGGGGTTTTCGAGAGCCGGGGTGTCGGGGCCTGCATGCGAATCTGCCCCAAATCCTGATCTTCGACTGACACGACAACCTTGCGCGCCGTGAAATGCGGGTCGGTCACGACCTCGGCAACGCTGTAAACCGGAGCGGCGGCGGCTTCGTGTCTTACGAAAACGTCCATCGCCTCATCGCACGTACGCTCGCTTATCCAGGCTGCGATGATCTCATCGAGGGCATCGACATTCTCGCCACGCTTTCTGTTGTCGAGAAATCTCTCATCCTTGATGAGATCGGGACGTCCAATGGCCTGCATGGTGCGTTCGAATACGCTTTGCGAGCTCGACGACATCGACAGCCATTTGCCGTCCGCGGTGATGTACACATTGCGCGGAGCGGAGAATGGCAGGCGGCTACCGAGCCGTCCCTGAACCACGCCCAACTGGTCGTATTCGACCACTTGCGGACCGAGTGCCGTAATCAACGGCTCACACAGCGACGTATCGATGTGCTGACCGATCCCGCTGCGGTTTCGATGTTGTAATGCGAGCAATACGCCGAAAGCGCCATTCAGGGCGGCAGATCCGTCGGCTAGTCCGAACGCAGGCAGCGTCGGAGGCCCGTCCGGCTGCCCCGTGATATAAGCGTAGCCGCTCAACGCCTCCGCCAGCGTTCCAAAACCGGGCCGCGTCGAGTACGGTCCGGTTTGACCGTAGGCTGAAATGCTCAGCATGATCAGGCGCGGATTGACCTTGCTCAGGCGGTCGTAACCGATATTCCATTCGTTCATCGTGCCGGGTGTAAAATTTTCGACCAGCACGTCGCTTATGCGCACCATTTCGAGCAGCAGATCCTGGCCTTTCGGCGTGCTCAGATTCAAGGTTACGCATCGTTTGTTGCGTGACAACATTTTCCAAAACAGCGGCGCGCCGTTGCGGGTGCGCCCCCAATGCCGGAAGCCGTCGCCACGGGGATGCTCGACTTTGATGACATCGGCTCCAAAATCGCCGAGCCACATGGCGGCCATCGGACCCGCCATGAAGTTGCCGAGATCGAGCACCCGGATTCCGGAGAGCGCATCCTCTGCAATGCCGGCCATATTTTCCTCCCGCAGCGGGCGCCGAAGCCCAGCTGTCTTCTCATTATGAGGGGCGCTTCCGAACGCCTCGTCGGCGCGAGGCCCCATTTCGCAGGAAGCCACCCTAGCCGGGTCGCGGGAAGTTGCTAGAATGCAAAACTGATAAGTACGATAACCTTCGGTTATCACCTCAATGCGCGTTAGCCAGTTCAAGGATTTCCTGTCGATTCTCGAGGCCGGGAGCGTTCGCGGCGCGTCGCGCCGGCTTTCCGTATCGCAGCCCGCGCTCACCAAGAGCCTCCGGCAATTGGAGTTGGAGCTCGGCGTCAAGCTCTTTCAGCGCACCCCGACGGGCGTCATTCCGACGCGCTTTGGCCGAGCCTTTTCTGTGCGAGCCCGAACGATTTGCGCGGAATTGCGCAAAACACAGGAAGAGCTTGGAAAGCTGGCCGGTGATAAGCGCGGCTCGGTTGCGCTCGGCGTGGGCACAGTTGTAACCGTGCTGATCGTGCCGCACGCCTTACGAGAATTTCGAACGGAGTTTCCCGGCGCACGCGTGCGCATCATGGAAGGTTTGCCGCACGCCCTTCTGCCTTTGGTGAGAGATGAAACACTGGATTTGGTGGTGGGTGCCCGACCGAGCGGACCCTTGGACGCCGCGTTTCGCTTTCGCCCACTATTCCGGAGCCCGCGTGCGATCGTTGCACGTAAAGGCCATCCTCAAGCGAATGTAAAATCCATTGCAGACCTCGCAGGGGCCGATTGGCTCGGACTACCGCCATTCGGCCATTGGTCGGAAATGCAAGCGCCTCTAACCCCGCCGATATTACGAAATGCTAGGCAAATGATCGAATGCGATTCATACAATTCAGTGGTCGCGTTGCTCGCAAACACCGATATGGTTGCGATTTTATCACGCCGCCTACTGTCCGAGTCGTATGCACGCGAATATCTTCAGGAAATCAAAGTGCGGGAATCACTACCCTCGTTCAGCGTCGGCATCTTTTCCCGGGCTGATACGCCGTTAACGCCGGCGGCATCTGCGATGGCGAATGCGCTGACAACGGCTGCGCAACATCTGCGCAAGATGAATTGACTACAATCCTCAACGGTCGCGACGTGGTCGACGTTGCAGTCGAACTGAATCAGAACGTGTTATCAAGTTTAAAGCTATGGCCGCGATTAAACCCAAGGAAGAAGTATGAAAATAGAGAGCGTTAAAGCGCACGCCATCTCGATTGAACTGGAGCGCATGTTTTGGGTGTCGCGCTTTCCACTCAAGACGGCCTCCGAAATCATTGTTGAGATTCGCACCAATGATGGCGTGACCGGATATGGCGTTATTCACGGCCGGCCGATTAAAGAAATTCTTGGTATTGTCCAGGCTCTCGAGGGCGAACTCATCGGCATGGATGCATTGGCACATGAAGACGTTTGGTGGAAGGTGTTTTCTCTCACTACGACACGCTACGGCTACGACGTAGAGCGCAAAACCAAGACGCCGATGGGTGAAACAAAGCGGCCGCAGATTCTCGCCGCACTTGCCGGCATCGATATCGCAATGTGGGATTTAAAAGGGAAGATTTTAAAACTTCCGATCTGGCGTTTACTCGGCGGTACGAAGAGCACTGTTTTTGCCTATGCGACCGGCGGTTATTACGAGGAAAGCGACACCGCCGAGAGCCTTCACGACGAGATGTCAAGTTATGTCGCCGATGGCTTTAAGGCGGTGAAGATAAAAGTTGGGATGGTCTCGATTGAAAACGACGTCAAACGGGTACGAGAGGCCCGCGAAGCATTGGGCAAAGACTGCCTCCTCATGCTCGACGCAAATTGCGCCTATACACTTGAAGATGCGACGCGCGCTATCCGGGCCTTCGAGCCTTACGATATTTTCTGGTTCGAAGAACCGCTGCATTGGTACGATTCTGTCAGAGGGCTCGGCCGCTTGGCTACCCGGACCACCGTGCCTATTGCCAGTGGCGAGAGCGAAGTATCGTCATGGGCTTGCCGGGATCTCGTGGATCTAGGTGGTGTTCGCGTCATGCAATTCGATTCTACGCGAGCCGGCGGCATAACTGAATGGCTTCGTATTGCAACCTACTGTCAGGCTCACGGCGTAATGGTCTCGCCGCATCACGACCCGCAAATCCACGGACACGTTGCAGCCGCAGCGCCGAATTGCCTGGGCGTCGAAACGTTCTCTCGGGCCGATCGGGACCCTATTTGGGAGGGGCTTTTTGACCGTCGACCTGTGCTCAAGAACGGTATGCTTCACTTAAGTGATGATCCCGGATTCGGAGTTGAAATAAATTGGGACTTCGTGAAGCACCACCAGGGTTAGGTTGCGTGGGGCGATTTCACGGCCGGATAACAGTACAGGACGATGGATTCGTTCGACGCCCTGAACCCATTAAGGAAGCTCCGATGTTACGACAGGTCTTCGTCACTGCGGCACTCCTTGCGACTCTCATACTGAGAGCGAGTGCGAGCGCCGCAAATGCCGATCGCCCCATTCACATTATTGTTCCGTTCCCCCCGGGTGCAGGGAACGACCTATTGGCTCGGACAATCGGCGCCAAGCTGTCGGACGCGCTTGGCCAACCGGTTATTATCGACAACCGCGCCGGCGCCGGAGGAAATGTCGGCACGGAAGTTGCGGCGCACTCTGCGGCCGACGGATACACGCTATTGATGATCAATAATGCTCAAACGATAAATACCGCGCTCAATCCGAAACTCCAGTTCGATGTCGTTCATGATTTTACCGGCGTAGCTATGCTCGCCACGACGCCTATCCTCCTCGCAGCAAATAAGAGTTTTCCCGCAAAGACAGTGAAGGACGTGATCGCACTAGCAAAGACGCAACCTGGAAAGATTAACTTTGGATCGCCGGGATTCGGCACTCCACAACATTTTGGCGGCGAATTGCTCAACTACTTGGCCGGAATCAAGCTGGTCCATGTGCCGTATCACGGTCAGGCTGCGGCGACACAGGCTCTGATATCGGGCGATGTTCAACTGGCATTTGGGACTGTCGCGGGTTTCGCCCCGCTGGTGGATGGCGGGCTTATCAATCCCGTTGCCATCGCCGGTAACAAACGTATTGGCCAGTACCCCGACATTCCGACGATCGCCGAAAGCGGGTATCCGATTTTCAACATTTACATCTGGTACGGTTTCGTTGCGCCGGCCGGCACGCCACCGGAAATCGTCACTCGCCTCAACCAAGAACTGCGTCGCGTTCTCGCAAATCAGGAGAACGCCGCCGATCTCGACAAAAAGGGATATACCGTCAGTACGTCTAGCCCTTCTCAGCTGAGCGATTTCATCAAGTCCGACGTTGAAAGATGGAAAGAATTGGTGAAAGGGACGGATATGCCTCTTCAGCAGGAATGATTGTGGTTCGTGGATCTTTAGTAGCCAAGTGCAATGGCTTCGGGCCGGTGCAATCGGCAGTGCGGACAAGCAGCAGCGAGTTTTTATGGATCTGGGGTTGAAAGGTTGCAGGGCGCTTATCGCCGGAGCCAGCAAGGGATTGGGCAAGGCTTGCGCCAAATCCCTCATTGGCGAAGGCGCACGCGTCTTTATCTGCTCGCGGAATCGGGAAGAAATCGAGGGGACCGCAGCCGAGATCAAGGCTGAAGCATATCTGGACGCCGACGTCTCCAGGCCCGAAGAGGTCAGGCGGCTGGTTGCGAAGGCAATTGAGGTTCTTGGTGGGCTCGACATCCTGGTGACCAATGCCGGCGGTCCGCCAACGGGTCCCTTCGATAAAGCGCCCGACAAGGATTGGGACATCGCCTATCAGCTGAACCTGATGAGCGCAGTCCGCCTTATCCGTGAGGCGCTGCCGGCGCTGAAGGCATCGGGCCGCGGCCGGATTATCAATCTCACGGGCTATGGCGTTAAAGAGCCGATGACCGATCTTGTCGTTTCAGATTCGGTTCGCGCCGGCGTCACGGTGATGGCGAAGACGATCGCATCCGATCTCGCGCCGTTCGGCATTACGGTGAATAATATCGCGCCGGGACCGATCATGACGGATCGTCTTATCGAGATTCTTGCTGCGCGCGCCAAGAACCTTGGCATATCGGTCGACGAACAGTTCAAGCGTTTTGCCGAAACGATCCCTGTCCGCCGCATGGGTCAGCCGAAAGAAATCGGTGACCTTTGCGCTTTTCTTTGCTCGCCACAGGCGGGCTACCTTACCGGCCAGGCGATTGTCGTGGATGGCGGCGTGAACCGATCGATCTAGCGGCAGTTCTGCAAAAGAATGATCACGTCTTTGACGGAAGCGCTGCGGACATTTTCGCTGCCTGGCGAGACTCCCAGGTCTGTGTGTTCCTGGAAGGGTTTCGATTTGCTCGGAGTGCCCGGTTTTGCCAGCACAATGCCGAAACTGGAAGGAGACCACTATGGGTAAGCTTGATGGCCGTGTTGCCCTCGTTACCGGCGGCCAGCGCGGACTGGGCGCGGCAACGCTGAAGGAAATGGCGGCTGAAGGAGCATCCTGCGTCGTAAATTATCCCGACGCGATGGAGGAGGAGGCGGCCAGGGTCACGGTCGAGTTGCCGCTCGCATTATTTACCAGCGAAGATCGCGCGGGCATCAAGCGCTGTTTCGACGAAGTTCACGCGCAGCGCTACGGCTTCTCCTCCCTGGCGGAGAATGCGGAAATCGTCAGCTTGCGGAGTGCCGTGAGCGGAATCATGTCAAAGCCGCCGTTCGAGACCATCGAAACCGGCACCGCGCAGGCGCCCGCCTCAGGCGGGATTGGGTCGTCGACCGGAAGTCCTTTGCAGCATTTCACCGGGAGCATTATTTGGCAAATTGAAATACGGAAGATCATTATCATGTCGGTGAATTTGGCAAATATCGACCTGAAGCTTCTGGTCGTGTTCGACGCGGTCATGACCGAGCGGCGGCGTGCCGATGTCTCGCATAAAAACCATGGGATGAAACGATGAAGCTCAGCGTTGATCGCATATTGACCACGCATGTCGGCAGCCTGCCGCGGCCTGACGATCTTTTCGAAATGATGCTGCAGAAGATGGATGGCAAGCCGGTCGATGAAAGGGCGTATGCGGAGCGCGTGCAGAGGGCCGTCTCGGACAGCGTCAGGCAACAGGTGGGCGCGGGCCTTGATGTCATAAGTGACGGTGAGATGGGAAAGCCGAGCTTCATCACCTACGCGACGCAACGCCTTTCCGGCCTTGAGACCCGTCAGGGGGTGCGGCCAAGCCCGTTTTCCAACACGCGCGAGACCAAGGATTTTCCCGAATATTACCAGTCAACGGTAGCCGAGCAGGTGAGCGCCCGGCGGCGGCGTGCGCTCATGGTCTGCACCGGGCCCATAACGTATAAGGGCCACGATCAGCTAAAATCCGACCTCGAAATTCTCAAGACGGCGATGAAGGGCGTCAAAGCAACGGAAGCGTTCGTGCCCGCGATTGCGCCTTCCAATGTCGAGACGACGACGCCCAACGAATACTATCCGACGCCGGAGGCTTATGTTTTCGCAATCGCGGAAGCGATGCGCGAAGAATATAAGGCGATCGTCGATGCGGGGTTCCTCCTTCAGATCGACGATCCGTTTCTGGTCACCTATTACATCACCCGGCCGGATCTGAGTATCGCGGACTGTCGCAAGTGGGCCGAAATGCGCGTGGAAGCCCTCAACGCCGCACTCGCGGGCATCCCTGCGGACAAAATCCGCTTTCACACCTGCTACAGCGTGAACATGGGCCCGCGCATCCATGACATGGAGCTTAAGGATATCATCGATATCATTCTGAAAGTTCGCGCCGGCGGCTACACGTTCGAAGCGGCAAACCCCCGCCACGAACATGAAACGGAGGAGTGGAAGCGGGCGAAATTGCCGGACGATAAGGTGCTGCTGCCCGGCGTTATTACCCAATCGACGGTACTGGTCGAACATCCGGAACTGGTGGCGCAACGTATCGGCCGGTTCGCCGATGTCGTAGGCCGCGAGCGCGTGATTGCCAGCGCCGACTGCGGTTTCGCGTCTTTTGCCGGTTCGAATGAGGTGCATCCTTCGATCGTATGGGCGAAATTCGCCTCATTGGTCGAGGGTGCGCGCATTGCCAGCAAACGGCTCTGGGCTAAATAACCGGCTCATCACTGCAACGAGCGCAACGCGCCAGATCATCCTTATCGGCGGTCAAAAGCCGAAACGACATGGAAGTAATGGGAGGCTCGACATGCGTGCTCTTGCTGGCATTTTCTCGGCGCTTATCGCCGTTACAGCCGCGACGTCCTTGTGCGCGGCGACCGTCAAACCTGAAAAGCCTACGCTCAATCTTGCGGTCGGCACCAAGACGCTGATCGCCTATCTGCCGCTGACGATTGCGGAGCGTGTTGGTTATTTCAAAAAAGAAGGTCTCGACGTCGAAATCAGCGATTTCGGCGGCGGCGCCAAGGCGCTGCAGGCGCTGGTCGGCGGCAGTGCCGATGTGGTGTGCGGAGCTTATGAGCACACGATTTTCATGCAGGCCAAGGACGTGAACATCACGGTCATCGCTCTGCAGGATTTTTCGTTCGGGCTGGTGGTGGGTTTGCGCAAGGAGCTCGCAGCGAAATATCACGGCCCGGCGGATCTCAAGGGTCTGAAATTCGGCGTGACGGCGCCCGGCTCCGCGAGCGCGGTCGGTCTCGGTCTGCTGCTTGCAAAAGGGGGCCTCACGCTCAGCGACGTTGCGGTGATCGGGGTCGGCGGCGGCGAGCGGGCCGCCGCAGCGATGACATCGGGTCAACTGGATGGCATGGCGAATTTCGACCCCGTGATCTCGACGCTCGAGCGCGACGATGCGATGACCGATATTATCGATACCCGAAAGCAAAAGGACCTCGACGAACTCTATTCGGGACCTTACGCCGCATCGGCGTTCTATATGTCGGCCGATTTCATCCGTAAAAATCCGAATACCACCCAGGCCTTCGCCAATGCAATCAACGCCGCATTGAAATGGATCGCCAATGCATCGACCGATCAGATCGTCGATACTGTTCCCCCGGAATATTATGGAAGCGATCGCGCGCTTTATCGAACCGTCGTGGAAAAAAACCGCGGGCAGTTCTCCAAAGATGGCCGCGTCTCAATGGCGATGGCGCAGAATGTCCTCAGGATTGTATCGGCATCGGACGATTCGCTGAAAGGAGCGAAAATCGACCTGTCGCGGACATTCGACAATTCGTTTCTTGAAAGGGTGCAGACGGCGGGCCAGTGAGCCAGACAATCGCAAATGCCGTATCCGCCGGCATGCCGGCGAAGGACGACCGGGTCGCGGTTGCGTTCCGCGATGTCGGTGTCGAATTCCGTGGCAACGACGGGACCCGCTATCCGGCCGTCAAAAACGTCAACCTGGATTTCCGGGACGGCGAGTTTGTTGCGGTCGTCGGGCCGACCGGTTGTGGCAAGTCGACGCTTCTGAATCTTGTTGCCGGCATTCTCAACCCGACCAGCGGCGATGTGCAGATCTTCGGCCGCTCGGTCGCCGGTATTGCCGGCGGCATCGGGTACATGTTCCAGAGCGAGGCCTTGCTGCCGTGGCTCACGGCGCGTGACAATATCGCGCTCGGGCTGAAATTTCGTCGCCAGCCCAAGGCAGACGCGTTGATTCGCGCTGAAGAATGGCTGGCGCGCGTCGGTCTCGGCGGCTTTGGCAACCGGTTTCCGCATCAATTGTCCGGCGGCATGCGCAAGCGCGTCGCTCTGGCGCAAATGATGATCATGGATCCTAAAATTCTTCTGATGGACGAGCCGTTCAGCGCGCTCGACGTACAGACTCGCCAGTTGATGGAAAACGAGCTTCTGGATATTTGGGCGGCCGACCGGCGCACTGTTATTTTTGTGACTCACGATCTTGAAGAGGCCATTTGTCTCGCCGACCGTGTCGTGGTCCTCAGTGCCGGGCCGGGGGCTTCGCCGGTCGCGGATTTCAGCGTCGATATTCCACGGCCGCGCGACGTTACCGAGATCGTACATTCTCCGCTTTACGCCGAGATTCACGCCAAAATATGGAGTGCGCTGAAGGCCGAGGTTCTCAAGAGCTATCGTCGTAGCCATGCGAGCGGGCAACAATGAGTACGGAATTCTCCCGGCCTCTGGTCTGGTCCACTCGCATCGCCATTTTCTGCGTCGGGCTCGTGCTCTGGCACTACAGCGTCACCTTCGGCCTTTTGCCGAAGCTCATAATCGGCGAACCGATCGCGATCGCCAAAACGCTCTCGCAATGGGTCTTTTCCGGGAAAATCTATTATCATCTCGGCGTAACGCTGTTTGAAACGGCGATGTCTTTTGTGATCGGGGCGGGACTCGGCGTTATTTGCGGCCTAGTCTTGGCTCTCAACCCATTTGTCGCAGTTGTGTCCGATCCGTTTCTCAAGGCCTTCAACGCCATGCCGCGCGTCGTTCTGGCCCCGATCTTTGCCGTTTGGTTCGGCCTCGGCGTCTGGTCGAAGATTGCGCTCGGGGTTACGCTGGTATTCTTCGTCACCTTCTTCAATGTGATACAGGGCATCCGCGAGGTAAGCCGGATTACCGTCGACAATAGCCGCATCCTTGGCGCCAGCCGCACGCAGCTGGTCCGTTACGTTTACATCCCTTCGGCGATGAGTTGGGTGTTCTCGGGTCTGCACAACGCCGTCGGCATGGCGTTCGTTGGTGCGGTGATTGGCGAATATCTCGGCTCGGCTGCGGGTATTGGCTATCTCATTCAGCAGGCGGAAGGTGTGTTCGATATCGATTCCGTGATGGCCGGAATTGTCGTGCTGACCATTGCGGCGTTGCTCCTGGACCTCGGCGTTACCGTTGTCGAGCGGCGGCTGTTACGCTGGCATCCGAATTTCTCGAACGGCTAGTCCGTCAACATAAAAAGGAACATGCGGGATGAACAGCCCGGTCAAAAAGAATAACGCCCTCGTCTGGCCGAACAATGCCCGCATCGCGGTCGTCATGACTTGCCTGCTGGAAAACTGGTCGGACGACAAGGGTCCGCCATTCTCGGTGCAAACCACGGCGCTCAAACCCGGCACGCATGATCGCGCAGCAATGAGTTGGGGCCGCTACGGCAGCCGCACCGGTGTGTGGCGGCTCCTGAAAATCCTCAACGCCAACGGCGTCCCCGCCACATTTTGCGCGAATGCCCGGTCGATGGAGATTGCGCCGCGCGCCGTCGAACAGATACTTCGGTCGGGACACGAGATCGCGGCGCACTCCTACACCCAGGATGCGCTGATGGCCTATCTCAGCCCGGACGAAGAGCGCGCGATGATCGGCAAATGCGTCGATGTGTTCAAGAAGCTGACGGGAGCGCCGCCGAAGGGCTGGATCAGCCCGGTCCTCGCGCCTACAGCCCACACCGAGGAGCTTGTCGCCGAAGCGGGATTTCTCTGGTACGGCGACTATAACAATATCGATCTGCCGTTCTGCGTCGAAACCAGGAGCGGCACAGTTGTCGCGCTGCCGCACTCCGACTTCGCGGATCATCGCGTGCTGCGGTTAAGCACGCGAGACTGGTATGATGTCTACAAGGACACCTTCGATTATCTCTATACCAACGAGCCGATGGCCTTTCTCAACGTGACGGTGCATTGCCATTTCGGCGGGCGCCCGCTGATGGCAGCGCAGATCGATCGCATCCTGAAATATATTCGCGGCTTTCCCGATGTATGGGTTGCGCGCCACGACGAGCTGGCACAATGGGTGATGGACAATAAATTTTCCGAGTGGACGAACGAGCAGCGGTTCTTTCCCGCCCAGTGACCCGATGCCGTGATCGCCGGCATCTGATCGGGCGAGGTTCGAGAGCGCTTATCGAATCTGCATAAATTCGACAGGATGTCAGCGTGTCACAGCGGTCTCGCTTCTGTCCGGTACCACGGCTGTGGCCTCGATTTCGACCCTGGCCTCGTCCTCGACAAGCGCCACGACCTGCACCAGCGTCATGACGGGAAAATGCTTACCCATCACGGCGCGATAGGCTTGTCCCAGGTCGGATAGCCGCGACAAATATTCTTTTTTGTCGACGACGAACCAGGTCAGGCGCGTGATGTGTTCGACATCGCCGCCTGCCTCGCGAACCAGGGTGACGATATTTGCCAACGCCTGTCGCACCTGCGCGACAAAATCATGGCTGTCGAAACGCTGCTCGGAATTCCAGCCGACCTGGCCGGCGAGAAAAACTGTGCGGCCTTCGGCGACAATGCCATTGGCAAAGCCTTTCGGCTTTTTCCATTCTCGCGGATGAAGGAATTCGTGCGGTTGTGTCATGGGTCCGGTCCCGGGTCCAATTTCGCTCAGGTCGCGCCAGATCGCAGGCGAAAGCGCTGGATTTTTCCGGTCTGCGTTTTTGGCAGTGCGTCGACGAATTTCACCGACCGCGGATATTTGAAGGGCGCGATCGTCGCCTTGACATAGTCTTGCAGCCGCTTGGCGGTGTCGACGCCGCCGGTGACACCATCCTTGAGGACGACATGCGCCTCGACGATCTGGCCGCGTCTTTCGTCCGGCGCGCCGATCACCGCACATTCCTTGACGTCGGGATGCGACAACAGCGCCGCCTCCACTTCGGGGCCGGCGATGTTGTAACCGGCCGAGATGATCATGTCGTCGCTGCGCGCGGCAAAATGAAAATAGCCGTCCGCATCTTGCGAAAACGAGTCGCCGGTCAGATTCCAGCCGTCCGACACGTAGGCACTCTGCCGTTTGTCGGCGAGGTAACGGCAGCCGGTCGGTCCGCGCACCGCGAGCCGGCCGACTTCGCCGCGCGGCTTTTCTTTCATGTCGTCGCCGACGATCTTGGCTTCATAGCCGACGACGGGCTTGCCGGTGGAGGCCGGTGCCGCGTCGTCGAGCCGGTTGGAAATAAAAATGTGCAGCATTTCGGTCGAACCGATGCCGTCGAGGATGGGCTTGCCGGTCTTTGCGATCCAATCCTTGAACACGGGGGCGGGCAGGGTCTCGCCGGCCGACACGGCCGCGCGCAGCGACGACAGATCCGCGCCCTCGTGCATCGCAGCCAGCATGGCGCGGTAGGCAGTCGGCGCGGTGAACGAGATCGTGGCCTTATAGGTTTCGATGATTTCGATCATGTTGGCGGGCGAGGCATTTTCCAGAAGCGTCGCGGTGGCGCCGAAGCGCAGCGGAAAGATCGCCAAGCCGCCGAGCCCGAACGTGAAGGCAAGCGGCGGCGAGCCGACAAACACGTCATCCGGCGTAACGCCCAAAATCTCCCGGGCATAGCCGTCGGCGATGATCAGGAGGTCGCGATGAAAGTGCATGGTCGCCTTGGGCTCGCCGGTGGTGCCGGATGTGAAGCCCAGCAGCGCAACATCGTCGCGTCCGGTCTTTACGGCGTCGAAGGTCACGCTCTTGCTGAGCGCGATACGGTCGAGTTCGGCGTCATGGTTGGCGGTGCCGTCGAAACCGATCACCTGCTTGAGGAACTTGCTGGTCTTGGCGCAGGTGGCGAGTTCGTCCATCAATCTCGTGTCGCAGAGTGCGAGCGTAACCTCGGCCTTGTCGACAATCTTGCCAAGCTCGCCGGCGCGCAGCATCGGCATGGTGTTGACGACAACCGCGCCGGCCTTGGTTGCCGCAAGCCAGCACGCCACCAGCGCCGGATTATTCGCCGCGCGGATGAGGATGCGGTTGCCGGGCTTGACGCCGAAATCCTCGACCAGTGCGTGGGCGATACGGTTGGTCCAGTCGGAGAGTTCCTTGTAGGTGCGGCGCCGGCCGTTGCCGATCAGCGCGACGTGATCGCCGAACCCGCGCGATACCATGCGGTCGGTCAGCTCGACTCCGATATTGAGCTCATCCGGATAATCGAACCCCCGGAGCGGAATCTGGGGCCATTGCTGCGCGGGCGGCAGATTATCGCGGGTGAAAGTGTCGGTGTGTGCCGTGCGGCCAAGCGTTTGCCCAACCATGATCATGCTCCGGAAAGCGTTTGCCGCGCGATGACGATTTTTTGGACTTCGGACGCGCCCTCGTAGATTCGCAGCGCCCGGATTTCGCGATAGAGCTGTTCGATAATGTTGCCGCGGCGGACGCCGTCGCCACCGTGAAGCTGCACCGCCTTGTCGATGACGTCCTGCGCGCGATCGGTCGCGAAAAGCTTTGCCATCGCTGCCTCGCGCGTCACGCGCGGCGCGCCGTTGTCCTTGGCCCAGGCGGCACGATAGACGAGCAGTGCCGCCGCATCGACGTCGACCGCCATTTCGGCGATATGGCCCTGCACCATCTGCAGATCGGCAAGCGTCCCGCCAAAGAGTTCGCGTGTGCGCGCACGCTTGACGGTTTCATCGAGAGCGCGCCGGGCAAAGCCGAGCGCGGCCGCGCCGACGGTCGCGCGAAAGATGTCGAGCGTCGACATGGCGATCTTGAAGCCTTCGCCCGGCGCACCAATCATCGCGGACACCGGGACGCGCGCACCATCGAACTTCAATCGCGCCAGCGGATGCGGCGCAATCACGTCAATGCGCTCGGCAACGGAAAAGCCAGACAAATCGGCTGGAACCAGAAACGTGGAAAGTCCCTTCGCACCCGGCCCTTCGCCGGTCCGCGCAAAGACGACGTAGAAATCGGCAATGCCGCCGTTGGAAATCCACGTTTTCTCGCCGTCAAGAATGTAGCTATCGCCGTTGCGTGTCGCGGTCATCGCAATGTTGGCGACGTCAGATCCGGATTTCTGTTCAGTGAGAGCGAAGGCAGCAATCGCTTCGCCCGATCGCGTGAGTTTTAGCCAGCCTCGTTGCTCATCGGTGCCGAACAGGCTGATCGGGCCGGCGCCGAGCCCCTGCATGGCAAACGCGAAGTCGGCGAGCCCGTCATGCCGCGCCAGCGTTTCGCGGATGAGGCAGAGCGTGCGCACATCGAGTGGCGACGGCACGGCGGGATCTGGTGCAGTGGCCGCGAGGAAACCGTCGCGGCCGAGTTTTTGCACGAGATCGCGGCAGGCCGTATCGACGTCGTCATGCGCGACTGGGAGGTTCGCGGCGCTCCAGCGCTCGATCGCCTCCGCAAGCGCCCGATGGCGATCGGTGAAGAACGGCCAGTCGAGGAAGGTTTTGTCTGCCACTAATCGCCCTCAAATAAGGGTTTCTGCTTGGCGACGAAGGCCTGGTAGGCGCGCTCGAAGTCCTTTGTCTGCATGCAGATCGCCTGCGCCTGCGCTTCGGCCTCGATGGCCTGATCGAGGCTCATCGACCATTCCTGATTGAGCTGGGTTTTTGTAATGCCGTTGGCAAAGGCGGGGCCCGACGCGATCCGCCGGGCGAGCGCCAGCGCTTCCTGCTCAAGCGCGTCGGCGGCGACGAGCCTGTTGAAGAAACCCCAGGCTTCGCCTTCCTGCGCCGTCATCGCGCGGCCGGTATAGAGAAGTTCGGCGGCGCGGCCCTGGCCGATAATCCGTGGAAGAATTGCGCATGCGCCCATGTCGCAGCCGGCAAGACCGACACGATTGAACAGGAACGCGGTCTGCGCTTGCGGCGTCGCGATACGGATATCCGACGCCATGGCGATGATCGCGCCGGCGCCGACAGCCACGCCGTCGACTGCGGAAATGACCGGCTTGCCGCAATGAAGCATCGCCTTGACGAAGTCGCCGGTCATGCGCGTGAAGGCCAATAGCTCCTTCATATCCATGGCGACCAGCGGGCCGATGATGTCATGCACATCGCCGCCCGAGCAGAAATTGCCGCCATTGGGCAGGAAGACGACGGCTTTGACGTCCTCGGCGTAGGGCAGCGCGCGAAACGTGTCGCGGAGTTCGGCGTAGGATTCGAAAGTGAGCGGATTTTTCCGGTCGGGCCGATTGAGCTGAATCACCGCGACGGCGCCGTCCATGCGCCAAAGGAAATGCACCGGTTTCAAGGCGGCCATTGCCGTCATGCTTCGCCCTCCCAGTCGCTGCGAAACGATTTCAGCTTGGCCGACAAGTGTTCGGCGTCGCGCATGGAGACGCCGCCGAGAAGTTCGTCGACCCAGCGCTCATGCGCCGCGGCCATCTCGGCGAATACGGCGCGGCCCTTGCGGGTGAGGCTGATGAAGGACGTGCGGCGGTCGCCGTTGCGCTGCGAACGGACCACGATGCCTTCGGAGACGAGCCGGTCGACGATGCCGGTGACATTGCCGTTCGACACCATGAGGAAACGCGAAATCTCGCTCATCAGCATGCCGTCGGGCTTGCGGTAGAGCGCGGCCATCACGTCGAAACGCGGCAAGGTCGCGTTGAATTGCGATTTCAGGCGCTCGCGCGCCACGCCTTCGATGAGGCGGCTGGCGCGGAGAAGCCTGATCCAAAGCCGCAGCCGCGCCTTGCTGCCATTCGCGGGACGCGAGGCGGGAAGGGCGCGCTCACCACGTCTCGCCTCCGGATACCGAGATGGCCTGGCCGGTGACGCCGGCGCTGTTTTCGGCGCACAGCCACAGCACCGTATCGGCGATCTCCTGCGGCTGCATGAATCGCCCTTGCGGATTATTCGCCTCGAGCATCGTGCGGGCCTCGGCTTCGCTGAGCTTTCGTCGTTGCGGCGATGCGGTCGACCGCGCGGTCGAGGAGCGACGTTTCGGTAAAGCCCGGGCAGATGGCGTTCACCGTGATGCCAGCCTTTGCCGTTTCGACGGCCAGCGCGCGCGCCAGGCCGACGACGCCGTGCTTTGCGGCGACATAAGGCGCGACATAGGCATAACCCTTCAGGCCCGCTGTCGAGGCGATGAAGATGATGCGCCCCCATTTCTTCTCGCGCATTGCAGCGAGCGCCGGCTGTACCGAAAGAAACGCGCCGGTGAGATTGACCTCGAGGATTTTGGTCCACAGGTCGCGGGAGACTTTTTCGGCGGGTGCGCTCTCCGCCATTCCGGCATTGGCAACGACGATATCGAACTTGCCGCGCGCATTTTGCGCCTGGCTATAGAGCTTGCCGACCGACGTCTCGTCCGTCACGTCGGCTGCTTGCGCATGGATATTCTCGTGGCGTTCGGCGGTGAATTCGAGTTCCTCCATACGCCGCCCGCAGATCGTGACGCTCGCCCCGGCCTGCCGCCAGAGCGAAGGCGATTGCAGCGCCGATGCCGGTGCCGCCTCCAGTAACAAGTGCATGCTTGCCTGCAAGATTTGTCATTGTCATACCGCCGTTGTTGCAGGCTCGCCGCCGCCCGAAAGCCGATAAAGCTGATCGCGGCCGGCGTAATAGGGCTGCGGCCACGTTTCGCCGCGGTCACCGAGCCGCGCCGCTGCGTGCAGAGTCCAGTACGGATCGGCCAGATGCGGCCGCGCCAAACACACGAGGTCGGCGCGGCCCGCCATCAGGATCGAATTGACGTGATCCGGTTCGAAAATGTTGCCGACCGCCATCGTCGCCATGCCGGTCTCGTTGCGAATGCGGTCGGAGAACGGCGTCTGGAACATGCGGCCATAGACCGGATGCGCGTCGATCGAGGTCTGGCCCGCCGACACGTCGCAGATGTCGACGCCGGCCTCCTGCAAGCATACGGCTGATCGCCACCGCGTCCTGCGGCTCGATGCCTTCGGCGCCAACCCAATCGTTGGCGGAGATGCGCACCGAAATCGGCTTTTCCGCCGGCCACACCGCGCGCACCGCATGAAAGATTTCCAGCGGATAACGCATGCGGTTTTCCAGCGAGCCGCCGTATTCGTCGGTGCGCCAGTTGGTCAGCGGCGTGATGAAAGACGAAAGGAGATAGCCGTGCGCGCAATGGATTTCGAGCATGTCGAAGTTGGCAGCGCGCCGCCATTTCCGCCGCGGCGACGAATTGTTCGCGGACGCGATCCATGTCGGCGCGGTCCATCGCGCGGGCGCGCTGATTGCGCTCCGACCACGCACTCGCCGAGGCCGACATGATCGGCCAGTTGCCGTTTTTCAGCGGCGCGTCCATTTCTTCCCAGCCGAGCTGGGTCGATCCCTTGGCGCCGGAATGGCCGAGCTGGCAGCAGATTTTCGCGTCGGTTTCGGCATGGACGAAATCGACGATGCGCTTCCATGCCGCTTCGTGTGCCGGAGCGTATAGGCCGGTGCAGCCCGGCGTGATGCGGCCCTCGGGGCTGACGCAGGTCATTTCGATGCAGACGAGACCGGCGCCGCCTTTGGCGCGCTCGCCGTAATGCACGAGATGCCAATCGGTCGGACAGCCATCGACGGCTTTGTATTGCGCCATCGGCGAAACCACGACGCGGTTCTTAAGCCGCATGCCGCGCAGCTTGAACGGCGCGAACATCGGCCGCCGGACGGTGTTGTCGCCGGCGCCGGCAAGGCGCTGGAACCAGGCCTCGGCGCCCTCGAGCCAGTTCTTGTCGCGCAGCCGCAAGTTCTCGTGGCTGATGCGCTGCGAGCGCGTCAGCAGCGAATAATTAAACTGCACCGGATCGAGATGCAGATAGCGCTCGACGTCCTCGAACCATTCCATCGAATTCCGCGCCGCCGATTGCAGCCGCAACACTTCGGTGCGGCGGGCATCCTCGTATTTCGCAAATGCCGCCTGCATGGTCGGCTCGCTGTGGAGATAGTTCGCCATGGAAACCGCGCTCTCCATGGCAAGCTTGGTTCCCGAACCGATGGAGAAATGCGCCGTGGCGGCGGCGTCGCCCATCAGCACGATGTTGCGGTACGACCACTTCTCGCAAAGCACGCGCGGAAAACTCAGCCACGCCGAGCCGCGGATGTGCGACGCATTCGAGATCAAGCGGTGGCCGCCGAGATATTTGGCGAAGATACGTTCGCAGGTGCGGCACGATTCATCCTGGCTCATCGCGCCGAAGCCGAATTTCTGCCACGTCTCTTCCGAGCACTCGACGATGAACGTCGCGGTGTCGGCATCGAACTGGTAGGCGTGGGCCCAGATCCAGCCGTGTTCGGTTTCTTCGAAGATGAACGTGAAGGCATCGTCGAATTTCTGATGCGTGCCGAGCCAGACGAACTTGTTCTTGCGCGTGTCGATGGCGGGCTTGAAATGCTCGCGCGAATTCGGCGCGCGTTCTTGAATTCAGTCCGTCCGCCGCAACCACGAGATCGTAGGTCTTTGCCAGTGTCGCCGGCGCTCGCGACCTCGGTCTGGAAACGCAAGATCGACATTCAGTTCGCGCGCACGCTGCTGCAGCAGCATGAGCAGTTGCTTGCGCGCGATGCCGGAAAAGCCATGGCCGCTCGATACGATCTTCTGACCGCGATAGTGAACGGCGATGTCGTCCCAATAAGCGAAGTGGGAGCGGATCGCGTCCGCGCTGAGCGAGATCGTTGGCAGCGATGTTGTCGAATGTTTCTTCGGAGAAGACGACGCCCCAGCCGAACGTGTCATCCGGCCGGTTACGCTCGAACACGGTGATATCGTGGCGCGGCAGTCGCGCAGCTTCATGCTGATCGCGAAATAAAGGCCCGCCGGGCCGCCGCCGAGGCACGCAATCTTCATGCGTCGCCACCAATCCTGCTCCAAGTCGACGAAAGATGGCACCGCAGTCGATATATTTCAAGCTTAAACATTTAAGTTTGAAGGTTTACCCACTCGTTTCTCAGGCAGAGCCGCGGCGGAGGACGAAGCTTCGGCGCTTCCGGACGATCCGGTCCCGTGTATTATGACCTTGTATTGCTTGGGGTTTTGACGGGGTCGTATGAAGAGGAAGGCCACATGAGCGGCAACCCGACGGTCGCTGCCGTCATCGCGGGCGATCTTGCCGGTTACGGCGCGCGGCGCTGTTTCGGCCTGCTCGGCACTGCCAACTTCAAGGTGTCCCACGCGCTGGTCGAGGCCGGCGTTGAGCTCATTTCGGCCCGCCATGAATGCAATGCGGCCAGCATGGGCGACGCCTACGCCAAGGCGACCGGCGAGTTGACGCTGGTCAGCGTACATTCCGGCCCGGGACTGACCAATGCGCTGACCGGCATCGCCGAGGCCGCCAAAAGCCGGACGCCGCTTGTCGTGCTGGCCGGCGATGTGCCGACCGGCGCGGTGAAGAACAATTTCTATATCGAGCAAGCCGAGATGGTGCGCGCGGTTGGCGCGGTATCGGAGCGGCTGCATACGCCGAGTTCAGCGCGCGACGATACATTGCGTGCCGTCACCCGCGCGTTGCGCGATCGCCAGACCGTGGTCTTGAGCATGCCGCTCGACGTGCAGCATGCGCCGTTCGCTTCCAATCTGCCGCCGCTGGCATTGCCGCCGGCGCCCGGCCGCTTGCATCCCGATCCGCGGGCCGTCGAGCGCCTGGCGGAGGCGCTGGCGAAGGCGAAGCGTCCTTTGATTCTTGGAGGCCGAGGCGCGGTGATCTCTGGCGCTGAAGATGTCCTGGTCGCGCTTGCCGATCGCGTCGGCGCGCTGCTCGCGACGTCGGTGTGCGGTCACGGACTGTTTTCGGGCAATCCCTGGTCGGTTGGAATCAGCGGCGGCTTTTCTTCGCCTGCCGCCGATGAACTCATCGCGGAGAGCGATTTTATTCTCGGTTTCGGCGCAAGCTTTACGCAATGGACCACCAAGAAGGGCAAGCTGATCGCGCCCGGCGCCGTAGTTGCGCAAGTCGACATCGATGTGCCCAAGCTCGGTTATCAAATGCCAGTTCAATACGCCGTGCATGGCGATGCGCGGGCGACGGCAGAGGCGTTGTTGATGGCGCTTAATCCGGGTGTCAAAGCCGGGCGCCGCAATAGCGCCACACGTGAGCGCATCGTGGCGGGCGATAATCACCACTTTCCGCATCCGGATGAATCAAGCGCGCAATACATCGATCCGCGCACGCTCAGCAAAGCTGTCGACGCGATCCTGCCGTCGGATCGTGTCGTCGCTTCGGATTCCGGTCACTTTTGCGGCTGGGTGCCGCGCTATCTGCGGGTGCCGGACGCACGCGCATCTTGCCTTAGTCACTCGTTCCAGTCGGTGGGTCTCGGTCTTCCGTCGGCCATCGGTCTTGCGCTTGCGAACCCCGGAAAATTGGCGGTACTCGGCGCCGGCGACGGCGGTTTCATGATGTCGATTGCAGACTTCGAAACCGCGATCCGTCTGGGCCTGCGCATGTGCATCCTGGTCTACAACGACAGTTCTTATGCGGCCGAGGTCCACTATTTCGGCCGTCAGGGTTTTTCGGTCGACATCGTGCGGTTTCCCGAAACGGATTTTGCGGCGATCGCCCGTGGTTACGGCGCGCGCGGCACGACCGTGCGCACGCTTGCCGATCTACAGCCAGTCAAAGAATGGGTCGCCGAAGGTGCGCCGGGCGTGTTCGTGATCGACGGCAAGATCAATCCGAATTTAGAAGCCGACTGGCACGCCGAGCATTTTCCGAAGGACAGCCACTAGATATTTCCGCCGAGCGGCCGTCCCGGCAGGTAATGCAGCACCCGCCGCTCGACCAGGATGACGCCGATATAGGCGACGCAGCCGACGACGGTGAGCATCACGATCGAGACGAACACCATGGGCGTATCGGCCTGACCTTCGCCGAAGCTCAAGAGGTAACCCAGTCCGATATTGCCGCCGACGAGTTCGCCGACCACGACGCCGACGACCGCGAGCGTCGCGCCAATGCGCAGCCCGGCAAACATCGGCGGCAGCGAGGCCGGAAACTCGATCTTCCAGAATATCTGTGCGCGCGTCGCCTTGAAGGCACGGGCGAGATTGATGAGATCGGGGTCGATATTGCGCACAGCCGTGAGCACGTTGACCATGACTGGAAAGAACACGATCAGGATTGCGACGAGGATTTTCGGATAGACCGTAAAACCCATCCACAGGATAAACAGCGGCGCAAAGGCGACCTTCGGCGCGATCTGCAATGCGAGGATGTAGGGCGACAGTGCGAACTCGGCCGTTGGCGACATGCCGAGCAGATAACCGAAGACCGCGCCCAGGAGACTGCCGAGAACGAAGCCGGCCAGTACTTCGACAAAGGTGACGGCGGTGTGCAGCAAAAGATGGTCGAAGTGCCACGCATGGACGAATTCGGCCGCCACCATGGAGAGTGGAGGCACGATAAAGGACGGGATACCGAGCAGCCCGGGGCCCCATTGCCATGCCGCGAGGAAGATAACGAGCAGCGCTACGCTCGCTGCCGTGCCGTTGCGCAACAGTGAGGCATTTGCGTCGCGCCTCATGCCGCGCCTCCCGCCTGTTCCAGCGAGGTGTGGGCGATGTCGAGACGATCCATGAGCCGCGTGACGTATTCGCTCGCTTTGGGGTCGTGTCGCCGCGCAATAGGATTGTCGCGCTGCGGCATGTCGATTTTGATTTCGTCGATGATCGTGCCCGGGCGGCGGCTCATAACGAGAACGCGGTCGGACAGCGTCACCGCTTCCGTCAGATCATGGGTGATGAGCAATGCGGTCTTGCCGGCCTGCTTGAGCGTCTGGGCGAGGTCGCGCTGCAGCACCATGCGGGTCTGCGCGTCCACCGCCGAGAACGGCTCATCGAGCAGCAAGACATGCGGGTCGACGGCAAGCGTGCGCGCCAGCGCCACGCGCTGGCGCATGCCGCCCGATAATTGGTGCGGGTAATGGCCGGAAAACTCGGCCAGATTAAAATTTGCGAGCAAAGCATCCGCCCGCGCCCTGCGCTCCGGCAGCGGCAAGCCCTGGATTTCAACACCAAACATGACGTTCTCGGCGACCGTGCGCCACGGCAGCAGCAGATCCTTCTGCAGCATGAAGGCGACCTGCGCATTCGGCCCTTCGACGCGCCGGCCATCGACGAAGGCCACGCCTTCGCTCGGCGCGGCAAGGCCAGAGCCGATATTGAGAAGCGTGCTTTTGCCGCAGCCGCTCGGTCCGATCAGCGAGACGACTTCGCCATCGCAGACGGAGAAACTGACGTCACTGACCGCGGTGAGCGCGCCGCCGCTGCCAGCTTCCGCGAACCGCATCGTCACGTTGCGGTATTCGAGGCGTACAACGGAGGTTGGCAAAGTTGAATTGGACAAATCGATCGCCGAGGCTGTTTGTTCGGGCTGATTGCGTGCGTATCGCCGCCCGGATATGTCGAGTATAGTGACAAATGCTTGGATCGCCGATAGGGCGGGGACCGTCGCGGCAAGGTCTCAACGCTTCCCCCGTCTCATGAAGGAGCTAACGCATGTCCGTCCGTGTGTGCGAAGTGCCCTGCCGTCTGCTGCAGGTTGCGGCAGGTCTTGCACTTTGTTTTGGCCTTTTGAGCGCGGCGTCTCCGGCGCAGGCCGATGAGAAGATCACCTATATGTTCCCCGCACCGCCGATCCTGCCGGCGTTCGGGCCGATCCAGCTTGCCAAGGGCAAAGGCTATTTTTCGCAAGCCGGCCTCGATGTGAGCTACGCGGTCGGGCGGGGCGGTGTCGATGTCGCCAAAGAGGTTGGCGCGGGCAATGTGCCGATTGGCGGCATCGTCGCGGACGCACCCATCGTCGTCCGGCAGAACGGTGTGCCGGTGAAGATGGTCGCTGTGTTCGGCGGCAAGGGATTTATGCAACTCGTCGTGCGTGCGGATTCGCACATCGAGAAGCCGGCTGACCTCAAGGGCAAGACAATCACCGTCATGTCGTTTCAGGACACGACGTTCTATGCACTGCTGGGTTTGCTGGCGAGCGCGGGCCTGACCAAGGACGACGTCGATATCCAGGCGGCAGGACCGGTCGGCGTTTGGCAGATGGTGGCCAGTGGGAAATCGGCGGGCATGGCCGGAGTGCCGGACTGGATTCCGCCGGTCGAGGCCGCGGGCGTCGCCATCAAGGTGATCCCGACCGACGAATTTTTTCCGCACATGGCGCAGGCGATCGCTGCGTCCGACCAGATCATCAAGGACAAACCGGACATGGTGCGCGCTTTCGTCAAGGCCGCGCTGCACGGCATGAAGGACATCATGGACGATCCGGCGGCGGCGGCGACCGATTTCGTGAAGTACGTGCCCGAGTGGACGGGCAAGGAAGGCCAGGTGAAGGAGGCCTTCACCTATTACGACAAGCTCGTCTATCCGGGGCAGAAGGAACTTGGCGCGATCGATCCTGACCGGCTTGCCAAGCTGCAGGATTTTTATCTCGCGAAGGGGATCATCCAGAAGAAGTCGCCGGTGGATGACCTCTACACCAATCAGTTCATCAAATAGGGAATGTAGGGTGGGCTGAGCGTAGCGAAGCCCACGCGTGGGCACGGCGTTGCGCGCCTTTGCCCCACCTCACGAAGCTGGATCGTCCGCCTTCGCGGACAATGACAATCCCAACTCACTTCTTGCTGTAACTGTCCGTGCCCTGCCAGCCGTTCTTGGAAATGTCGAAGATGACGCCGTCAGGGTCCTTGAACTTGCGTTCGAAATTGCCGTGACGTTCGTCGCCGAGATCGAAGAAGAATTTCCCGCCATTGGCTTCGATGCGCTTCTGGGTCTCGGCGATATCGTCCACCTGGAAGCCGAAATGGTGCGCGCCGACGAAGCCGCCCGGATTTTTGAGGTCCGAGGCCTTGCTTCCGGCGCTGCCAGTGAAATTGAGCAAGGCGAGATTGATCACGCCGTCGCTCATATAGACGGCCGAGCCGATCTCGAGGTCCTCGCGCCCGATGCGCTTGAGCTCGAAGACGGCTTCATAAAACTTCGCGGCCTTGTCGAGGTCGCTCACACAGACGGCAAAGTGGCGCAGGCGGGCCATAAAATTCTCCGCTCGTTCGGGCATCGCCCGTGGTTGCCGATATCATACGCGCGCGGCATCAAAGAGCTACCCATTTTTCGCGGGGCCGCGTTACCATGAGCGCGGCAGGTCAGGTATCGCATCGTCATGAATAAACGGCACGCCGAGATTGTTGGCGCGGGTTTTTCCGGTCTCACGGCGGCCTGCGCGCTCGCGCAGCGCGGCTGGAGCGTGCGCGTGCATGAGCGCGCCGACCAGTTGCGAACGACCGGCGCCGGCATTTACATCTACGAGAACGGCTTGCGCGTGCTCGAAGCAGTCGGAGCCTTCGAGGCCGCCGTGAAAGGCGCCCCGTTTGCGCATACCCGCGAGGTCCGCGACGGCGACGACCGGCTGATTTCGGTGCACCGCTGGGCGGGAAGCCGCGTTTTCAGTATCGTGCGCCAGAACGTCATCAACGCGCTGGCCGCCGTGGCAGCGCGCGCCGACGTCGAGATCCTGACCAACTCGGCGGCCACAAGTGCGACGCCCGATGGCGAACTGGTCCTGGCGGATGGCCAGCGCATCAAAGCCGATCTCATTGTCGGCGCCGACGGCAGCAATTCGCGGCTGCGCGATTCGCTCGGACTGTTGTCGAAGCGAAAATATCTGGTCGACGGCTGTACGCGCCTCCTCATGGATAAAACCGAGGTGGAGCGGGCGGACAATGCCGGCGCCAAGACGATCGAATACTGGTCGGGCACGCGCCGCGTGCTCTACACGCCGTGTAGCGAGACCGACATTTATATTGCGCTGACGATGCTCGACAGCGACGAAACTGCCAAGGCGGTGCCGGTCCGCAAGGACGACTGGAAGCGCTGGTTTCCGCATCTTGAACCGCTGATCGACCGGATCGGCGAGCAAGGACGCTACGATCGTTTCGATTTGATAAAGCTCAAACGCTGGTCTGCCGGCCGCGTCGCGATTACAGGTGATGCGGCGCATGCGCTGCCGCCGAATATCGGCCAGGGCGGCGGCTGCGCAATGATGAACGCGCTGTCGCTTGCGGTCCATCTTGAGCGGATAGACGATGTTCAAGCTGGGCTTCAAGCCTGGGAACGCGAGGAACGGCCCCTGACCGAGCACACGCAGCGCATTTCGTATTTTCTCGGACTGCCGACGACATGGCCGCCGGCGCTGCGCGCAGCCGCTCTCGGCATCGCCGGCCGCTCGAAATGGCTGGTGCGGCAGCGTACGCGAACGGCGCTGCACCGGCCGACGGGCACATAGAACGGTGGGATCAGAACGGGATCGTGATCCCGTCCATCGGTGCGTCGCAGTTGACGAGATCGACGCGTTTCCAGGCGATCATGATATGGCCGTCCTTGCGGATCAGCCGGTGCAGCGATGTGCCGCCGAAAATACGCTGCTGCTCACGGCGATATTCGATCATCATGAATTTGGATCGCACGGTGCAGGAACCGCCATCAGTTGCTTCTATCGTCACGTTGTCCACCATGCGACTCGTGCGCGAGCGCGGCTCCTGCGAATACATGCGCGGGCTGGCAAGCCGCCGCACCCGGGTTTCGAGCAGGCGGCGATCGTCGTAGATCAGCGACACGGTCTCGATCGAGTCAGCCTGGTCAGGTTCGCTCGGCACCCAGTACCAGGCGTCGAGCGTGAACAAGGCAAGCCATTCGTCGAATTTGCCATCGTCGAGCAGCCGCGCTTCCTGCAGCAGGAACTGCTCGCAGTGACGGATATCGAGCACTTGATGTGCTGACGCCCGCGCCGTCCGGCCGCGTGAAACGATCGGCCGACGTGAGCGTGCCGCCGCGGGCCTTAAGGTGCGTTTTGGCTTTTTTCCCATGAGCGCGTCACGAAGCCGCGCGCATTTCGTCGCGTCCATTCTTCATGTAGCCGAGCCAGGCGTCGAGCATGTTGCGGATATAGACTTCGCTGGTCGAATTGAGGCCACGCCGTCCGGCGTGGGCATCGGCGAGGTCGCTTTCAAGACCGCGCCCGATCTCGATCCACTCTGCGCCCTCGCTCGACAGTCCCATGCCGATGCGGTTGTAGATTTCGAGGTCGTCGGTCAACACCAGCGAGCCAGTGCCGTTGACGATATTCGCGAAGCTGATCGTGTTACGGAACATTTGCTCCGGCGCGCCCTTTAGGCGGAAATTATAGGTGTATACGACCGTGCGGTTGACCGAGATCGGATGCACGACACGGAGCTGCTGAAACTGGCTCATGAAGGACAGGTTCGGATAGACATTGCTGTTCCAGCGCCGCACTTCGAAAATACGCTGGGTTTCTTTCTTGCCTTTCTTCTTTTCCATCGTCGCGATGTAATCGCGGAATAGCGGGTCCTGCAGCGCCGCGACGAGTTTGGCGTCGTCGTGGTAGTCGCCGAGATAGGAGTGGCCGTTGGGGTAGGTCCAGATGCCGACCTGCGATTCCCAGAAACTGTAAGGCGCGCCGTTCTGGCGCATCTGGCGAATGGCGATCTCGCCCGAGCCGTCCGAATGGACATCGTCCGGCTGCTGCTGTGCGGCATCGATCGACGAGCGATGGGTGAACAGCGGGTGCGCCGCATCGCAAAGGTTCTCGAGATAGAGTTTCCAGTTGCCGTCATAGGCGTGTTTGAAAACGCCACCCGCGATTTCGATCTCCCCATCCGGCGCACGATCGATCATGTCGTCGAGCGATGTCGTCATGTGGCCGAGGAAGTCCTCGAGATCCGGCCCGTCGGCCGCTTCGCTCGCGAAGACAAAACCGCGATAGCTCTTGACCCGCGCGACCTGGACCATCGCTGTTTTGGGGTTTTTCGGATCGAAGTCGCGCGGATAGCCGTGCTGCAACGGCACGGCTTTGAGGCGGCCATCGAGATGATAGGTCCAACCGTGATAGCAGCACTGGAATTCGGCGGCGTTGCCCTTGTCGTTTGCGACCACGAGTGATCCGCGATGGGCGCATTGATTGTGGATGACGCGTATCTCGCCTTCGGCGTCACGCACTAGGACGACCGGCCTGCGGCCGACAAAGGTGCGGAAATAGTCGCCGGGATTCTTTACCTGGCTTTCGTGGCCGATATAAATCCAGGCGACGTTGAATATCCGTTCCAGTTCGAGCTCAAAGATCGCCGGATCGGAATAAAGACGGCGATGAACGCGGGCCGGTTGCACAAGGGAGGCGAGGGTTTCCACGGCTTGCATGTGCAACTCCCACAGACATCGTCAGGCATGCGGTGCCAGAATAAAGATGCCGCAGTGTACCCTGACTGGCAAGGAGCCGCAGCCTGGTCGTCGATGGCGGCTTGCCGCTCCGCTGATGTTGTCCCTCCGGCAGCAATAGCCGGCGGCTTACTGCGCGTCATCGTAGGGAACGGCCTTCATGACCATTTGCGTGATCGGCCATGCGGTGCCGATCTCGTTTTCCTCCAGCGCGTGCGCCAGCAAGCCGGCGGTGCGGGAAATGACCGCGACGCCGCGCATTGCCGCGACGGGAAATTCGATCTCGCACAATAATGCGCCGATGGCGCCGGTGGCATTAAGGGGAACGTGACGGCCGCCCTGTTTTTCGATTTCCGCTTCCAGCGTCCTGACCAGTTTGATGTAGCGGCCTGACAGGCCGGCCTCTTGCGCAACCTCAAACAGGCGAACAGTGCGCGGGTCGTCGGGAAAGTAATCGGGGTGGCCGAACCCCGGAAACCGCCGCTTGGCCTTCATGTACTCGGTTACAATTTCGGCAGCCCATTTTTCGGGCGTGAGTCCGGACGCCAGGCCTTTCCCGAGCAGGGCACCGCAACCGGCGATCGTGCCCATGAACTTGTTGCCGATGGTCAGCAACCCCGCAGCCATCGAAACCTGAATATCCGTCGGTACGGTATCGGCGACGAGCCGCGTCACCAGCGCGCTCGGCGTGATGCCATGATCCATCAGGATCACCAGGCAGGCATCCAGGATCCTGGTCTGCTGCGGACTGGGCAGCTTGCTCGTGACAGCAAGAAACACGCCTTCGGTGAAACTGATCTTGCCGACAAGTTCTTTGAGCGTGTCTTTGCCGCGAAAGATCAGCCGTTCAATCTCGCATGTTGGTGTTCCGATTTTGGTTTTCTTGGAATTCTTCGCGACTTTGTCGGCCGTCTCAACCATGATGTTCTCCTTGCGACGCGATGAGTGATGGGTGCGATCTAGGCTTGGCCGCGCTGCGTGACAGGAACGATCGTCCGGTCCGGCGTTGTACGCAGGGCCTGTTGCAGCGACGGGTGGATGGCGACGACCCGCTGCAGCTCTTCGGCCGATTTTTTCAATTCGGACAGGCGGGTCTTGATCAACTCCTCAACGGTCATCTGGCCGGTATAGGCCGACGTGTTCAGGGCGGCGATTGTCTCGCCGGTGGCATCGACGATCGGCACGGTGAGCGATGTGACGCCGTAGAAGAGCTGGTCGACGACCGTGGCAAAGCCCTTTTGGCGGACCTGATGCAGGATGGTGCGCAGGCGCTTCGGATTGACTTCGGTGAATTTGGTGAATTTCTCGAACTTGGCCGTCGCGAAATATTCATCGAGCTTGCTTTTGCTCAGCGCCGCGAGAAGAACGAGGCCGAGCGAGGTCGGATAGGCCGGATAAGGCACGCCGGCGCCGGCCACCGGACGCAGCCCGCGCGGCATGTTGTGATGCGCGACATAAATAATGTTTGTATCGACCAGGACGGCGACGCCCGCGGTATCGCCGAACAGTTGAACCAGCCGGCGCAACTCCGGCATCAGCATGCTCTCGATGTTTGCAGAACGCAGGTAAGCGGAACCCAGCGAGAGAACACGCGCGCTTAGCAGATAACGCTTGTCGACGTTGCGGATGTAGCCAAGCGAGGCGAGCGTCCGCAGGCTGCGGCGTGCGGCCGCAGGCGAGATCGACGCGCGCCGCGCAACTTCGCTCAGCGTCATTTGCCCGTCGCCTTCGTTGAACGCCTCGATCACGCGCAACCCGCGGGATAATCCGGCGACGGTTTCGCGGTCATGCAAACGAGCGGATGCGTCCCTTGACACCGAATCCCCCTATCGAAATACTTGGTGACAATAATCGAAAAGTTTTCGCATAGCGAAATACTAGCATAATCGGGAAACGCGCGTGAAGATACAAAACGATCGGATGGAAGTTCGCCTGCTTAATCGGCGGTCTGGACGATCCGGGGCAGAACGGGGCTGCCGCACATGCTGATCCAGATGACCGAATATCTCGCCATCGATCTCGCATCGGAACGATGGGTGTGTCATCGCTGCGGTCACGACCTTTGCTCGGCGCATGAATGTTATAAGAAGGGTTGCGTCGTGCGGGCGCGCGATCCGCGTGAAATTCATTTTCCGTTGGGTCCCAGCAAGGAATTCAATTTTTCCTTCGATCCTGAATGGATTTCCCTGATCGAGTTTTATTGCCCGAAATGCGCGACGCTTGTCGAAACTGAATATTTGCCGCCCGGTCATCCGCTGACCTGGGACATGCAGATCGACATAGAAGCTCTGCGCCTCAAGCACAATTTCAAACCGGCGGCGGGGTAATTGCCGATGAGTATTCGTTTCGGCGTTGACGTCGGCGGCACATTTACGGACGTCGTGTGCATCAACAATGGCGCTCTATTCCGTGGCAAGGCTGATACCAGCCACTACGATCTCAAGGTCGGCTTTTTCAATGCGGCGCGCGTGGCGGCGGACAAGGCCGGCCTCAAGATCGAAGAGGCGCTGAAGACCGCGGACGGCATTGTCTATTCCACGACTGTCGGCACCAACGCCCTGATTGAGCGGCGCGGGACGCGGCTCGGCCTCATTACCACGCAGGGCTTCGAGCACACCGTAAAGGTCGGGCGTGCGCGTAACTGGGGCGACGGCCTGCCGACCGAGAAGAAGTACGATCGCGGCCGCGCGCAGCGGCCGGAGCCTCTTGTTCCGCAATCGCTGATCGTC
Organism: uncultured Alphaproteobacteria bacterium; assembly: GCA_963723335.1. Lineage (GTDB taxonomy): Bacteria > Pseudomonadota > Alphaproteobacteria > Rhizobiales > Xanthobacteraceae > BOG-931. The sequence continues at coordinate 30,436 of CAVRQJ010000012.1, forward strand.
GGCGTGCAGGAGCGCATAGACAATCTCGGCAAGGTGATCATTCCGCTGAGCGACGATCAGGTGCTCGAAAAGGTCCAGTACCTGATCGATCAAGGGGTGCGCGGAATTGTCGTCGTCACGCTCAATTCATTTATCAATCCCGCGCACGAGATACGCATCGGCTCGCTGATCCGCGAGCAGTATCCCGAATGTTTCCTGGGGCATTTGCCGGTCTATCTGTCTCATGAAATCTCTCCGAAGGCGGGTGAATATCGCCGGTCGATGACTGTCATCATCGACGCCTATTTGCGCGATCTTTCGGAAAGTCACCTGCTGCGCCTTGCCGACGATTTGCGCCACCGCGGATACGCGCGGCCATTGTTTGTCGCCAAAAATACCGGCGGTCTCTCGTCGCTGTCGCGATCGCAGGCGCTGCACCTTCTGGGTTCGAGCCCGTCGGCGACAGTGATCGGCGCCGATCACATCGGCCGGCTGATGGGTGAGCGCAACATCATTATTTCGGACATGGGCGGGACCAGCTTCGACGTCGGTCTTGTCATCGAAGGGAGGGAGCGGGTCTATGAGATGGATCCGGTGATCGACCGGTTTCGCGTCCAAATCCCCTATGTCGCTCACTGGTCGATCGGCGCCGGCGGCGGATCGATCGCGCGCGTCGTCAATGACCAGCTCAAAGTCGGTCCGGACAGCGCCGGATCGAATCCAGGCCCGGCGGCTTATGATCGCGGCGGCCGCGAGCCGACCGTCACCGATGCCGACCTCGTGCTTGGTTACATTGATCCCGGACGCTTTCTCGGCGGCAAGACCAAACTGCGCACGGACCGCGCTCATGAAGCGCTCGAGCGCCAGATCGCCAAGCCACTGAACATCTCGGTCGTTGAAGCGGCGTGGGAAGTCAAACGCCTGATCGACGGCATCATGGGTCAGGAGATGTACCGCATCTGCTCCCTGACGTCGGGACAGGATCCGCGCGAATTCGTGCTGTTCGCGATGGGCGGCGCTGGGCCGGTCCACGCCTGCGGCTATGCCGAAGGCGCGGACATCACGCGGATCGCGACGTTCCCTTTTTCAAGCGTGTTCGGCGCATTCAGTACGCTGGCGCTGGACATCCTGCAGACCTACGAACGAACCTTTCACCTGACTTTGTTCAGGGGCGCGTTGCAGACCTATGCGGTTGATCGCCTGGACGAATTCAACAGCACCGTTGCCGAATTGAAGGCGTTTGCCGAACGCGACATGACGGAGGAGGGGTTTGACCCCGCCGAGATCGAAATCGTGCTCGACGTCAACGTTTGTTACGGCCAGCAGCGAAAGGTGCTTGCAGTCCGGATCCAGGATGGCGCGCTGCGAAACGAGGCCGATGTCCGGCTCCTCTGCGATCAATTCAACGCGCAATACGCCGAAGCATTCGGCGCGGGCGCCGCATTTCCGCAGGCGGGAATCGAACTAAACGAAATTCGCCTGAGCGCGGTGGGCGTTGTCGATAAATTTGTGCCCGCAGAAGGCAGCGCAAGTCAGGACCCCGAGACGGCAAGGACCGGCACCCGCCCGGCCTATTGGGGTCCGGCCGTCGGATTCGTCGATACGCCTGTCTATGACCGCGACCGGCTCGGTCCCAATATCACCTTGCAAGGCCCCGCGCTCTGCGACGCCGAGGATACGGTCATCGTACTGCCGCCCGGCTGGCGCTATCGAACCGACAAATTTGGGTTTGGCTGGATGGAGTCCATCAACGGCTCTACGTCGAGGAATTGAAAGCTCTTCATGGGTAAGCTGTTCGACAAGCATGTTCGGCTCTTTAAGGGCCTGATCTATGAACGCGACGCTTACGACAAGCGTCCGGGCTGCGATCCCGAGATCATTGCGCAGGGTCTCGCGCCCATTACCGACATCGAAGCACGCGGCATGGCAAAACTGTCTGCCGTCGACGTCGAACTGCTCACCCACAAGCTCAGTGCTGTCGTCGAGGAAGCCCGCGATGTTTATATGTCGCTTTCGATTTCCGAAGGCATCATCACCGGAGACATGAATTGCGGCCTGTTCACCGCGTCCGGCGATCCGGTCGTGGTCGGCACCGGCATTTACTTTCATACGCTCCTCAACAACGCCCAGCTCAAATACATCAACAAATACTATCGGGACGATCCGTCCGTCGGACTGCGCGACGGAGATGTCTACTTCTTCAATGAGGAATTGGCCGGCGGCGTCCATAACATGGACATGTTCACCGCGATGCCGGTTTTCTGGCAGGGCGAATTGATAGCCTGGGCCGAATGTGGCGGTCATCAGGGCGAGACAGGCTCCATCACGCCCGGGGGCTTCGCACCGACCGCCAAGAGCCGTTATGACGAGGGATTGCATATCCCCTGCATGCGGATCGGCGAGAATTTTCTGTTACGCCGCGACGTCCTCGACTTCATGACCGGAGCAGTACGCAACAGTTTTGTCTTTGAAGCCGACCTGCGCAGCCGGCTGGCGACCATGCTCCGCATACGCGAGCGCTTCCTCCGCGAAGTCGAGCGCAAAGGCGTCGAATATGTCGTCGGCGGAATGCGCCAGATCCTGGTGGATGGCGAACGCAATGCGCGCGCGCGCCTGCGCGACATCAACGACGGCATTTTCCGTTCGGTCCTGTTCAATGACGACCACGGCACGTTTTTCGGACTGACCCGCGTTCCCCTGACGATCATCAAGGAAGGCGAGGAACTCGCGGTCCTCGTCCAAGGCGTGTCGCCGGAGTGCAAGACGGGGCCATTCAATTCGAGCTGGCACCTGACGCGCGCCGCAACGGCCGTTTATCTGTTCTCGTATTTCTTTCGTGGTTATCTGCCTGCGAATGCCGGTCTCCTTGAGCCGGTGAAATATTATGTCGAAGGGCCGACGCTGATGAATTCATCGGCGGAAGTGGCGCACGGTCTTGCCAATCAGGTCTGCGCCTTCGCGACGCAAAATCTCTATATCGCCGGCGCCAAGATGTTGTTCGATAGTCCGCATCGCGAGGCCGTTCAGGCGCCGCAATCGCGCAATTACAGCCTGCCGATCTTTTCCGGCGTTAACCGGCGCGGCTATCTCAGCATGAATTACACCGGAGCGGCGAACGCCGGCGGCGGCGGCGCGCGCTACGACATGGATGGGGAGAACGCGCTCGGCTTTTACTGGGGCCCGTGGACCGACGCCGGCGAGATCGAGGAGCAGGATGACCGCATGGCCCAGCTCACGCTGGCGCGGGGTCTCGACAAGAATTTTCACGGCTACGGCAAGTTTCGCGGCGGCACGCCGCTGCTTGAAGTCAATACGTTCTGTGCTGCCTGCGCGATGAGCTCATGGGGCAGCTGCGACAAGCTGTCGTTCAATTTCGGATTATTCGGCGGTTATGCCGGTCCGCCCAATCCGCGTTTTGTCATTCGCGACACCGACTTGATGCAGCAAATCAAGGACGGCAAGAAGCTGAGCTTCAGCCAGTACGAACTTCTGAAGGAACAGAAGATCGGCGGCGACTATATTCTGACCTCAAGCTCCAAGGATGCCGAGCAATTCAAGGAAGGCGACGTCGTCGTTTCGAGCGTTGGCGCCGGTGGCGGCTATGGCGACGTGCTCGATCGCGATCCCGAACTCGTCGTGCGCGATCTCGACGAGGGACTGATCAGCATGGATGTCGCCGAGCGCATCTATGGTGTTGTGCTCGATCCGCAAACGCGGCTCGTCGATCAGGCCCGCACGCAAAAGGCCAGAAACGACGTCCGGACGGAACGGCTCGCAAATGCCGAGCCGTTCGACACGTTCACCGCGGCCTGGCTCAAGCGCAAGCCGAAAGACGAGATCATTCAGCATTACGGCAATTGGCCGGAGCCGCACCTGGAGTCGTACGCCAAGCCGTTTTGGGGAATTTACGACTGATGGCGAAACTCGAACCCCGATCCGATCGGATGGTCTTCGCGCCGCTGATTTGGCGTCTCGCGATGAAGATCGAGCAGGTGCCGTGGAGCGAAGTTGCCGGCTCCGTGACCGATGCCGTGTATGTGCTGCGGTCCGCGCAGCGACTGTTCAAGCAGGACATTCACTGCGTCTGGTTTGATACATGGCTGGAAGCGGAAGCGGCTGGCTTGCAGGTCGAGCGGGACGAACTCGGGCGTTCCGGTCGGAACGCCTGCGCCGATCGCGGTCTGGCCTTCGGTCGAAATGATTCTGGCAGCCGAACCGGTCGCACGCGCCGTGGAGGTTTTGCGGCGTCTCGCACTGGATCCCGGTCCCGGCATCGTCCCGGTGGCGACAATGACCGCGGGGGCGACATTGCAAAAGCGTCTCGGCGGGGCACCGGGTCCGCGGCCGCGGATAGTCTTGACTATGTTCGGCAGATTTTGCTGGGCCTCACGCGCCTTTATTGCGAGGCGGGCGCCGGTGCGATCGTGTTGCTCGATGAGGAGCCGGGTGACAACTCGCCCGAGCTGACGGAATTTGGGTCGCTGTTCAATCTTGCGGAATATTTCGCCACCCCCGTATTCGTGCTCAGCCGCGAGCAGGCTTTGCCGGCAGCGGTCGCGGCGGCGAATTCGCTCGGCGCCAAATATCTGACGCCCGATCAATCGTCGGATGGCATCGTCGCGCTGCCGCCGAACGGCGATAGCAATGCCGGCGGCGGATGGATTGCCATAAGCCGCTGGGAAATCGATCCCGAAACCGATCCGAACACAGTGCAAAGCTGGCGGCAAAAGCTCGTGCGCAACTGACGCAAGTGGAGATGCGACGTTGTATAGTCTGGATGTCGATATAGGCGGCACGTTCACCGACGGTTTCTTCACCGACGGTACCGTCGTCGAGACGGCCAAGGTGCTTACGACGCCGCACGACGTGACGGAATGCTTTCTTGATTGCGTGAAACTCGGCAGCGAGCGTTTCAATCTTGCGCTCGACGAATTTCTTCGGCGCACATCGGTGGCCCGGCTGTCGACCACAATCGGGACCAATTTGCTGGTCCAGCGCAAGGGCGCGCGCATCGGCCTTCTGGTATCGGCCGGGAACGAAGCCACATTATATGGGCCGAAGCCGGCGGCCGCCTCCGCCAGCATCATCGCCCCGGACATGATTCTTGGCATCAGCGAATCCGTCGACAATTCCGGAAAGGTCTCCGCCGCGCCTGACGAAAAAGAAGTGCTGGGTCAGGTCCGCAAGCTGATCCAGAAGGGCGCCGAAATCATCGTGGTGAGCCTGCGCAATGCATGGCGCAATCCCGCCAACGAGCAGGCGGTACGGACCATGGTTCGCGGCCGGTACCCCGTACATTATATGCGCTCCGTGCCAGTTCAATTGAGCGTCGAGGTTGTCCACGACCGCGACGACCACGCGCGGACCAATTCGGCGCTCCTCAACGCATACATTCATGCGGAGATGGCCCGCGTGCTGTTCCGCGCCGAAGACAAGCTTCGCGCGGCCGGCTATCCGCGGCCTCTGCTGATTGTGCACAGCAGCGGCGGGAACGCGCGTGTCGCAAAGACAGTGGCGCTCAACACACTGCATTCGGGTCCGGCCGTTGCGGTGAAAGGCGCCGCGGAGCTGAGCCGCTGGCTCGGTCTCGACCATGTTGTCAGTGCCGACATGGGCGGAACCAGTTTCGATATCGGTCTGGTGCTCGATCAAAAAGTATCACTCGAGCCGGAACCGCAGATCGAGCACATGCGGATTGCGACGCCCATCATCCAGCTCGCCTCCGTTGCGCTCGGCGGTGGCAGTATTGCGCGTGTCGATAGCGACGAAATGAAGCTCGGGCCCGAAAGTGCCGGCTCCGCGCCAGGGCCGGCCTGCTACGGCAAGGGCGGCACCGAACCCACGGTCACGGACGCCAATCTCATCCTGGGCTTCATCGACGCCGACAATTTTCTCGGTGGACGCATGAAGCTCGACACCGAGGCGGCGTCCCGCGCGATAGAGCGCCGTCTTGCACGGAAGCTGAATATCCCGGTCGAGCAGGCGGCGTTTCGCATCCGGCACATGGGCGACGAGGGCATGGCCCGCGAGGTTTCCGGTGCCATTGCCGAGGCCGGACAGCGTCCGGCGGACGTGACATTGTTTTCGGTCGGCGGCGCCGGACCACTTCATGCTTGCAACATCGCCGCACTTGCCGGGTTGAAGCAGGTTATCACTTTTCCATTCGGGTCGGTCTTCAGCGCCTTCGGCGGCGGCACGACGGACGTGCAGCACCTCTATCGCCACACTTTTGGCGAATCCGGGGAGCCAGCGGCACAGTTTGAAAACGTCTTGAACGGCATCGTGAATCAAGCGCGGCGAGATATGCAGGGCGAAGGTTTTTCCCCTGCGGATGTTTTTCTCGCTTTTGAAGCTGAGCTGGACGGGCGGGCAGGGAAGATTGAAGGCAAATGCCCGCTCGATCGTCCCGATGCCGCCAGCCAAATCCTGTCAAAATTCAACGGCAACACAGTCAGCTCGCTGCTTGTCAGCGCCACGAGCACCACGCCGCACTGGCGGCAGGAGAAGATACGAGGCGCGCCTCACGCGGTGCAGTCGCGCGCTCAACGCGACGTTTGGTGGGACAGTGGCGGTCCGACGCGTACGCCGATTTATGACCGGAACGTTTTAACGCCGGGCGCCACGATCGAAGGGCCCGCCATCGTCGAGGCGCCGGATACGACTTATGCCGTCTGTCCCGGCTGGAAGCTCGTCGTGAACGAATTTGCATTTTACGTGATGGCCAGAAAGTAGGGGCGATATGCGATCTCCACTCGGCGGCATCCGCGTTCTCGAACTGACGACCATGATTACGGGGCCGCTTGCCGGCATGCTGCTGTCCGATTTTGGCGCAGCCGTGATCAAGATCGAGAACCGGGAGGGCGGCGATCCGTTTCGCAATCACCACGGCGGTCTCTATGGTGGATACTTCCTGTCCTACAACCGCAACAAGCGCAGCCTCACTCTCGACCTGCGTTCGGCGAAGGGAAAAGACATCTTCTTCAGCCTTATCGCCAAAAGCGATGTCCTGATCGACAATTTTCGTCCCGGTGTGCTCGATCGCCTGGGATTTGGCTGGGACGCGCTGACGAAGAAGAATCCGCGGCTGATCCACGTATCGATCACAGGCTTCGGCGCCGACGGTCCTTATCGCGACCGCCCGTCATATGATGCCGTATCGCAGGCGCTCTCCGGCGTGCTGAGCCAGTTTGTCGATCCCGATGCTCCGCAGCCGGGCGGCCCGACGCTGGCGGACAACGTCACTGGCTTCTATGCGGCCAATGCGGTGCTTGGTGCTCTCTACGAGCGGGAAAAAACCAATAAGGGATGCCGCATCGAGACGAGCATGCTGGAGGCGATGATCGCCTTTGCGCCCGATGGGTTCATCAATTATCGCCGCCACAATATGGATATCGGCCCGTTGTCCCGGGTCGGCGCGTCACAGTCTTATGTCTTCCGCTGCCAGGACGGCAAATGTGTCGCCGTGCATCTGTCGGCACAGACAAAATTCTGGGAGGGATTGCTGGAAGCGCTGGGCCAGCAGGATCTTGCGACCCATCCGGATTTTGCCGAGCGCAAGAACCGTATCAAAAATTACGAAAAGCTGCGCGATGAGCTTGCCAAGACATTCTTGACGCGACCGCGGTCCGAACTGACCGCCCGCCTGGAAGCAGCCGACGTTCCCCACGCGCCGGTCTACAACATTCCTGAAGTGTTCGACGATCCCCAGGTGCGGCACTTGAACACGTTCTACACCGTGAAGCATCCGAGCGAGGGCGAGGTTTTGGGTATTCAGCCGCCGGTACTGTTTGACGGCCAGCGTCCCGGCGAGATGACGCCGCCGCCGGTGCTCGGCGAACACACCGCCGCCGTACTCTCCGAACTCGGATACGACGAGGATGCAATCGGCGCCCTCAAATTGGAAAAAGTCATCTGACAGGAACGTGAACGTCTCGCTTAAGGCGAGCCTCGAAAGAATTAAAACGATGATGCCATCGACCTCGATCATTACTGGCGCAGCGAGCGGCATCGGCCGCGCCTGCGTGCTTCGTTCCCTCGATCACGGCACCAGGGTTGTTGCGATGGATCGCGACCTGGCCGCCCTGAAAAAGGCACTCGCGGATGTCGGGGATCGTGTGAGTTTTATCGCGGTCGATGTGTCTGACCGTGCGGCATGCGAATCCGCCGTAGCAGAAGCTGTCGCTATTCTCGGTCATGCCGACGCGCTGATCCACTTTGCCGGAATATGGTCGGGTACCCAGTGGCAGGCCTCTCAGGAGCCGGAATGGGACAGTATTCTCGCCGTCAACCTGAAAGGCTCCTTCTTCATGGCGCATGCGGCGGCCACCCATATGGGACCACGCAAGCGCGGCAGCATCGTGCTGACGGCCTCGGATTCGGTGAATGTCGGTGGAGTAGGCGGCGGCACCGCCTATGTGGCGTCGAAAGGCGGCGTCATCGGTCTCTGCCGCTCGCTGGCGCGGAACATGGGATCGCTCGGTATCCGGGTGAACGCCATCAATCCCGGCGTCGTCGATACGCCGATGACCGCGACATGGTCGGCCGAACTGAAAGCCGAAACCGTCCGCCGCACTCCGCTCGGACGCATCGCGCAGCCCGATGATATCGCGGATGTCGCCATCTTTCTGGCCTCCGACGCGGCGCGCTTCGTCACGGGAGAGGTGATCGAGGTGAACGGCGGGTTCTATTTCGACTAGCTACCAATGAAAGCAAGAGCGTGGTTTGAAAATTCAAAGGGAGAGCGACATGAGGTCCATGCGTCGACGTGAAATGAAGACTACAGGTCTGACCCGCAGGCGACTGCTGACGAGCGCAGCCGCGGCGGCTGGCGCAATCGCGGCCGCCGACCAGTTTGCGATCGTCGCGCCGGCTATCGCGCAAAGCGCGCCGCTGAAGGTCGGCGTCCTGGCGCCGATTTCCGGCGGAATGGCGAGCCTTGGAAACAACAAGGTCAACGGCATCAAAATGTTCTTCGGCGAGAAGGGTTACAAAGTCGCCGGCCGAACCATAGACGTGAGCGTCGAGGACGACCAGTTCAAGCCGCAGGAAGGTCTGCGTCTCGCCCGCAAGCTTGTCGAGGAAGACAACGTCGACATTCTGCTCGGCGTGCTGAGCAGCGGTGTCGGTTACGCCATGAAAGAGTACGTCAATCGCGCCAAAAAGGTGTGGGTGACGACCGGCGCAGCCGCCGACGGGATTTTCAAGAAGGCAAACAACAGCCCTTACGCTTTCCGGTCCAGCCTGAGCACGTGGCAGGCCAACCAGCCGATGGGAGCGTGGCTCGCCGGCAAAGGGTTCAAGCGCGTTTTCGTGACCGGGTCCGACTATGCTATGGGCCGCGAGGCGGTGACCGCGTTCGAGGATCCTTTCAAGCTCAAGGGCGGCGAGCAAGCGGGCGAAATCTACGCGCCGCTCGGCACCACGGACTTCGCGCCGTATCTGACCGCGATCAAGAGCGCCAACGCGGATTTCGTCTACGCGACCTATGCCGGCGCCGATGCCGTGCGCTTCGTGCAGCAATTTGCGCAGTTCGGGCTGAAGGGCCCATTGCATCTTGCGGGTTACGGCTATCTCGTCGAGGAGGATGTGCTCGAGGCCGAGAAGGGAGCGGCTGAAGGCGCCTATTCGGGCCTCAACTGGGCTTATGGCCTCGACACGCCCGCCAACAAGACCTTCGTCGCGAATTTCCGCAAGCTCTACAACGCGGTGCCGACTGTCGACGCCGTTGCCGGTTACGTGGGTGCGCAAGTCGTGTGGGAAGCGTTCAACAAGCTCGGTGGCGCCGTACCGAGCCAGGAGGCACTGAGCGATGCCATCCTTGCTACGAAAATAGATACGCCGCGCGGTCCCATCAGCTTCGATCCCGCCACCCGTAACGTCGTCCAGAACATTTATATCCGTGAAGTGGTCAAGGACGGCGATGCGTTTCACAACAAATCGCTCGCGACCTTCGAAGCAGTGCGCGATCCCGGCGATTGATTTTCCGGCCGCGAATCATGGAGCGCGCGTGGGGGACATGTGCGCGCGGACAAATGGCTGAAGCCTGGCGCGGCCTCACCGGCCACGCCAGGCCGTTGGGGAACTGATGATTGATTTCATCACCATCCAAACGCTCAACGGCATGGTCTACAGCATGCTGCTGTTTCAGCTTGCGCTGGGGCTGAGCCTCACATTCGGCATGCTGCGCGTCGTCAATCTCGCTCACGGCACGTTCTTTCTGTTCGGAGCCTATGTCGGCTACTCGGTCTGGCTGTGGACCGATAGTTTCTGGCTCGCGGCGGAGGGGGCGGTGTTGGGCGCGGGGGCGGCCGGCATCGTGCTGGAAAGGGCGTCGCTCAAGCGGTTTTACGCGCGATCCGATCTCGATCAGGTGATCCTCACATTCGGCGTGGCACTGGCGGCGGCGGATGTAATGAAGGCGGTATGGGGAAAGGACATCCATTCCATCCCGGCGCCGGCCGCGTTGGACGGTGCAGTGCAGATCGCCGGCATCGCATTTCCGATCTACCGGCTGATGCTGATCGTGGTCGGTATTGTCCTGTTCATACTCACGTGGCTTGCAATCGAAAAGACCCGGATCGGCGCCCTCGTAAGGGCGGCCGTTTCGGATCGGCAGATGGTTGCGGGACTGGGCTTCGACGTGCGGCTGTTGTTCACGGCCGTCTTCGCATTCGGCTGTGGTCTCGCCGGGCTTGCCGGCATTCTTGGAGCGCCGATCACCAGCATCTATCCCGGTCTCGATTTTGAAATTCTCATCACGACCCTTATCGTCATCGTTGTCGGCGGCCTGGGCAATATCACTGGCGCGTTTTGGGCCAGCATCCTAATCGGTGTGTGCGAAACGTTCGGCAAGGCGCTCCTTCCGCAGATCGCGAGCTTTATTATCTTCGGCGTGATGGCCGCCGTGCTGCTGGTTCGGTCCTGGGGACGCCACGAGGAAGAGGTCGAATGACAGCTTCCGAAACCCAGGCCTGGTCGATACCGAAGCCGGATCGCCGTGTGGCCTGTCTGGCTTGCGCGGCTGCCGTGCTCGGTGTCGCGGCCGCGCCAATATTCGGTCTGTCGAGTTTTCTGCAATCGCTGATCATCGAGATCCTGACGTTCTCGATCCTTTCCATGAGCCTCAACCTGCTCATGGGTTACACCGGGCTTGTTTCCTTTGGACACGCCGCGTTCTTCGCGGTGGCGGGCTATGGCGCCGCCATTGCCGCGATCAGGCTCAATTCCGATGTCCTTGTGACATTCTCGGTCGGAATCATTGCCTCGTCGCTGCTGGCAGTCGCGATCGGCTGGCTCTCGATCAGGCTCTCGGGCTTCTATTTTTTGATGATCACTTTTACCTTCGCGCAAATGGTCTATGTCGCCGCGGTCGGCTGGAAGGTGTGGACCGGCGGCTCCGACGGACTGATCATTCCCGGCCCGACGCTGTTTGGCCATCCGGTGCTCGAGACCCGCAAGGCACTCTATTACACGACACTTGTCACCTTCGTCGTCTGCTGCAGCGTCATGTACGGCCTCGTGACCTCGCAGTTCGGGCGCACGCTGGTTGGTATCCGCGAGCGCGGCTCGCGAATGCGGGCGCTGGGATATAATGTGCGGCGTTATAAGCTTGGCATTTTCGTCGCCGCCGCGGCGCTGGCAAGCGTCGCGGGGGTGCTCAACGCGCAGTTCAATTTATTTATTTCACCTGAATCGGCGCACTGGACGCAGTCCGCGATCATTCTGGTGATGGTGCTGATCGGTGGAACGAATTTCTTCGTCGGCCCGATCGTCGGCACCGCAATTGTCTTGCTGCTCCAGCACTGGCTCAGCTCCTATACGGAATATTGGGGCCTTGTCCTTGGGCTGTTGTTTGTCACGCTCATCACCACCGCGCGCGAAGGCCTGATCGGGATTGCGGTCGACGCCTGGAACAGGATGCGGAGCGGCCGCCGATGAGCGAAGCCCTGACGGTATCCGGCGTCTCGAAGGCCTTCGGCCAGTTTCTGGCGCTCGACGACGTGAGCCTGTCGGTCGCGCGCAGCGAGCGGCGCGCGATCATCGGTCCCAATGGTGCCGGCAAGTCCACGCTCTTCAACATCATCGCCGGCCAACTGACGCCGACGGCGGGACGGATTTTTCTCGACGGTGCGGATGTCACGGGAGAGCGTGCCGACAAGATCTGGCACTGCGGCGTGACGCGGACGTTCCAGCGCAATCAGCTGTTCCAGGGGCTTCGCGTTTGGGAGAATGTCGAGCTTGCCTGCGCGGCGCGGCATCAGGAGTTCGGATCTCTGTTTGCAGTCCGGCGCCAGCCGGATATCGAAGCAGACATCGCGGAAATCCTGCAAAAAGTGCACCTCATGGCGCATGCCGGGCGTTTTGTGAAAGAGCTTGCATATGGCGAGCAGCGCCAGCTGGAGCTTGCCCTGGCGCTCGCGGGTTCGCCCAAAATCTTGCTGCTGGATGAGCCGACTGCAGGCATGTCGCCGACGGAGACAAGATCCATGCTGGCGCTGATGCAGGGCCTGCCCCGGGACATCACATTGCTGATCGTCGAGCATGACATGGATGTCGTGTTCAACCTCGCCGACAAGGTGACAGTCCTGCACCTCGGCGAGGTCCTGGCCGACGGTGGAATTGAGGCCATCCGCGCCAATGACAAGGTGCGGGAGATTTATATGGGCCGGCGAAACGCACCATGACCGCAGATGCGCCCATCCTGTCGCTGCACGACGTCAATACATATTATGGCGACAGCCATATTCTGCACGATCTGAGTTTCGCTATCCGATCCGGTGAGATCGTCGCCTTGCTCGGCCGTAATGGCGTCGGCAAGACGACCACGATCCAGACGATTCTCGGGATGCCGGCGCCGCGCCGCGGTTCAATCGAATTCCAGGGCGCGTCGATTTTGGGGAACGCGACGTTCTCTATCGTGCAAAAGGGTATCGGCTGGGTTCCCCAGGGTCATCGCATTTTTCCGACGCTGTCGGTCGAGGAAAACCTTGCGCTTGCGGCCGCCAAAGCCAGGCCCGGCCAATGGTCCGTGCCCGAAATGTATCGGCTTTTTCCACGGCTCAAGGCTCGCATGAAGGCCCGCGGCGATGCCCTCTCCGGCGGCGAGCAGCAAATGCTCGCGATCGCCCGCGCGCTGGTGCAAAACCCTATGCTGATCCTGATGGACGAACCGTCAGAGGGCTTGAGCCCCCGGCTTGTCGACGAGATCGAGGATATCATTCGTAATCTGAGGCAAACCGGCGTCTCGATTCTTCTGGTCGAGCAGAATTTTCACTTTGCCCTGGCTGCCGCGGACCGGGTGCTGATCATGAATAAGGGTTCGATCGTGTTGTCGGGCTCTCCGGACGAAATCGAACGGAACGCAGCTGGGGTGAGTCAATATCTGGGCGTTGGTGTTTCGCAGCCGGCTCAGGCGGGGTGACGGTTCATTATTCCCCTGTTCAATTCATCGGGCCCGAACGATGCCGGTCTTCCTCCTGCATCGACTATGCCTGACGGCTATAGCCGGTAACGGGCCCTACTATTACCGAACCGCAGGTGTATGTTATAATTGCATTACCAAGTAACATACTGGGCGTCGATGAAACTCCAGCAGCTCCACTACGTGCTCGAGATAACGCGGCACGGCAATCATCTGTCCGCCGCCGCGGAGGCTTTGAATACGTCGCAGCCCGGCGTGAGCCGCCAGATCCAATTGCTTGAGGCCGAACTCGGCTTCAATATTTTCGTCCGCACCCGAAACCGCATTATCGGCATCACGCCTCCCGGCGAGCACGTCATCAATATTGCGCGGCGCGTCGTCGACGATATGAGCGCGCTTCGGTCGCTGAAGGACGAGGTTTCGGTCGGCGACCGCGGCACTCTCACGATCGGCACGACGCACACCCAGGCTCGTTACGTTCTGCCGCGCGTCATTGCGTCATTCGTCGAGCGGTATCCCGACGTCGAGCTTGTTCTCAAGGAAGGCGATCCGGAAGAGGTCTGCCGGATGGTGGATGCCGGGACCGCTGATTTCGCGATCAGCACGGAAACGAGCCGAAGCTTCCCGCATCTGGTGAAACTGCCATGCTTTGAGATGAACCGGAGCGTTGTTGCGCTCGCGGGACATCCCATCCTCAAGGTCAAGACGCTCACGTTGAAAGCGATCGCGGCGCATCCGATCATCGTCTATGGCGTCCGGCATAGCGGACATTCCAAGGTCATGAACGCCTTTCGTAACGCAGGCATCGAACCGAAGATCAGCCTTAGTGCAGTCGATGCGGATGTCTGCAAGACTTACGTCGAGCTTGGGCTCGGCATCGCCATCCTGGCGGATATCACGATCGATCCGGCGCGTGACCCGCGCCTTCGCGCGCGCAGCGCCAAGGATTTGTTCGAAAGCAGCACCTGCACTGTGACATTGCGGCCGGCATCGTATCTGCGCCCTTATGTTCTGGATTTCCTGCAGACCATCGCACCCCGGCTTTCGCCCGCGGTCGTCCGCAACGCGGTCCGGAGCAGCCGGGAACATAACGGGGCGGGTTCCCGCAGCCATCGTCCGGGTGAGTATTTAGGTAAGCGATAGCAGCATTATGAGACGTTCTAACGGGTGGTTCAGCGTGCCTGCTAGAAAGACGATCCGGGCCGCGCCGGTACGCGGAGGAAACACATCATAATGAGTGAGGACAGGCCACATGGCCAATGAAGATATGGCCGGTGAATACGATGTCATCGTCGTCGGCGGCGGAAATGCGGCGCTTTGCGCCGCGATCACAGCGCGGGAAGAGGGCGCGCGCGTGCTCATGCTGGAGCGCGCTCCGCAGGAGGAGCGCGGTGGAAACAGCTCCTTCACCGAAGGCCTGATGCGTTTCGTCTACAACGGAAGCGACGACATCGTTGCGCTCTCGCCCGACCTCACTCCCGACGAACTTGCCAGCGATTTCGGACGCTACACCGAAGACAAGTTCTTTGACGACATGGCGCGGGTCACGCAAAACCGAACCGATCCGGATTTATGCGAGATCCTTGTCAAGCAGAGCAATGGCGCGTTGCACTGGATGCGCCAGCACGGCGTGCGCTTTCTTCCGCAATTTGGCCGGCAGGCCTTCAAGGTCGACGGAAAATTCACGTTTTGGGGCGGCGCTACACTTGCTGCCGTGGGCGGCGGCCGCGGTCTGGTCGATCAGCTCTATCGCGCGGCGGAAAAGGCGGGTGTTCAAATCGTATACAACGCATGGGTCAGGGATCTCTGCAGTTCGGATCGCGGCGTGACCGGCATCGTCGTCAAGGTAAACGATACGACGCGCGAAATCTCCGGCCGCAGCATCGTGCTTGCATGCGGGGGCTTTGAGGCCAATGCCGCGTGGCGTGCGCGCCATCTCGGTCCCGGCTGGGATCTCGCGAAGGTGCGAGGCACCCGATACAATTGCGGCGATGGACTCGACATGGCGCTGCGCATTGGCGCGCAGCCGGCCGGTCACTGGTCGGGCTGTCACGCGGTCGGCTGGGAACGCTATGCCGACGAATTCGGCAGCTTCGAAACCATGGACGATTACGAGCGCGACAATTATCCGTTCTCGATCATGGTCAATGCCGATGGCAAGCGCTTTCTCGATGAGGGCGCGGATATCCGCAACTACACCTACGCAAAATACGGTCGCATCATCTTGCAGCAGCCCGGCCAATTCGCCTGGCAGATTTTCGATTCATCCGTCACGCATATGTTGCGGCCGGAATACCGGGCGCGGCGCGTCACAAAGGTGAAGGCAAATTCCATCGCCGAACTCGCCGACAAGCTCGACGACGTCAATCGTGACGCACTCATCGAGACAATTGAGGAATTCAACGCCTCGATCACGCGCGACGTGCCGTTCAGTCCGAACGTCAAGGATGGCCGCCGCACGCGCGGCCTCGCGATACCGAAATCGAACTGGGCGGTGGCGCTCGAAACTCCGCCCTTCGAGGCCTATGCCGTGACGTGCGGCGTGACGTTCACGTTCGGCGGTTTGAAGGTCACAACCGGCGCTCAGGTCGTCGATACGAGGCAGCAGCCGATCCCGGGTCTCTATACCGCGGGCGAGATGCTCGGCGGGTTGTTCTATTTCAACTATCCGGGCGCGACCGGCCTCACGAGCGGCGCGGTCTTTGGCCGTATCGCGGGGCGGAACGCCGCGCAGGCGGCGCTAGGCGGACTGCGCGCCGCCAACGTCGCGTAGCGCGCGAAGGGACACACTATGCCGGTACCGGCATAGCAGTATCCGATCAGGTGCTTTTATCGGCATACTGACCCGGACTAGAATTGGCCAACAACCAATCAAAAAAGCCGAGGGCGCCATGGAGAAACGACGGTCGATAATCGCGGCATTGATTGCCGCGACCCTGCTACCCACGGCAGTTTTGAGTTATGCCACCGGCGTCGATTATCCGACGCAAGTCGTGCGGATCATCTCCGCTTTCGCGCCGGGAGGCGGCAATGATCTCATGGCGCGTGAGCTCGCCCAGAAATTCGGCGAGCAATGGGGCAAGCCTGTCATCGTCGAGGACAAGGCGGGCGGCAACGGCGATATCGGGACCGACTACGTCGCGCACGCGCCGCCCGACGGCCACACGCTCCTGGTGACGACGAATGCGACGATCGTCATCAATCCGCAGATGTTCCAAAGCGTCATAAAATTCGATCCCGAGAAGAGTTTTGCGCCGGTCAGCCTGTTGGCGCGGCAGCCATTTTTTCTCGTCGTCAATCCGTCGCTTCCGATCAACACGCTCGGCGATCTGATCGCCTACGCGAAAGCCCATCCCGGAAAATTGAACTTCGGTTCCTCCGGTGCGGGCGGCGGCGCCCATCTCGCAGGCGAAATGCTCAAAGTCGCTCTCGGCCTCAACATGACACACGTGCCCTACAAGGGCGTCGCGCCGGCGCTGGAGGATGTCGTCGCGGGCCACGTCGATTTCATGTTCGCATCGGCTGTTGCGGCACGGCCTCTCATCGAGGGCGGACAGCTTCGCGCACTTGCCGTGAGCAGTCTGACGCGCAGTCCCTCACTGCCGAATGTTCCGGCGGTTGCCGAATATCCCGGCCTGCAGGGTTTTGAGTCCGATCTGTGGTATGGCCTGCTGGCGCCGGCCAATACGGACCCTGGGATTGTCGACAAGATTCAGAAGGCAACGGTCGTCGCCTTCCAGGACCCGAAGGTGAAAGCGCTGTTCGAGACCTCCGGCACGACATTGGTCGGAGATACACCCGCCGAATTCGGCGAGGTCATCAAGACCGACCTCGCCAAATGGGCACGCGTTCTCAAGTCGGCCGGCATGGCGCCGCAGAATTGAAGTATCATCCGGCATATTCCAAAAAAAGCGGATTTCAAGAGTGGAGCTCAAGTGAAACAGGAACCATCGGCCCCCGGCTGGCCGCGCGCCATCTACGACGTGTTCAAGCAAGTCGGCATCGAGCAGATCGCCTTTGTGCCCGACGCCGGTCACACGCAACTGATCAAGGATTGCGAGGCCGACAATGCGATCAATGCCGTCTCCCTGACGTCGGAGGAGGAGGGCGTCGCCATGCTTGCCGGCGGCTGGCTCGGCGGCAAAAAGGGCGCGCTGCTGATGCAGTCATCCGGCGTCGGCAACTGCATCAATATGCTGAGCGTCATCCAGGAGTGCCGGTTTCCGCTGCTGATGGTCGTCACGATGCGAGGCGAATGGGGCGAGTTCAACCCGTGGCAATTGCCGATGGGTCAGAGCACCCAGAAGGTGCTCGAAGACGTCGGGGTGATCGTGCAGCGTGCTGACCGTGCCGATGACGTGCGCGACGTCGTTTTTGCCGCCGCACAGATGACGTTTAATTCGAACCGGCCCATCGCGGTGCTGCTTGGCCAGCGCCTCATCGGATTCAAGGATTGGAGCAAGTAGTCATGCCGGATCAGAAACAGGGAACGCTCGACCGGCGCGAGGTCATTGCGGCGATGCTCAAGGAGCGCGGCGATGCTTTGATCGTCACTGGCCTCGGTTCGAGTTGCTACGATATCGGCACCCAGGATCATCCGAACACCTTCTATCTATGGGGCGGCATGGGCGCCGCCGCGATGGTCGGCCTCGGCCTTGCATTGGCCCAGCCGGCGCGCCGGGTCGTTGTCATCACCGGCGATGGTGAAATGCTGATGGACCTTGGCGCACTGGCGACGATCGGCGCAAAGGCGCCGGGCAATCTGTCGATCGTCATAATGGACAATGAGCATTATAGCGAAACCGGGATGCAGACGACGCATACGCGGCACGGCGTCAGTCTGCCGGGAGTTGCGGAGGCCTGCAATTTTCCGCAGGCCCGGACGGTCTATACGAAAGATGAACTGGCTGACGTCGTTCCAAAACTGTTCGCCGGGCATGAGTTGATGTTCTGCGCCATCAAGATCAGCGCCAAGCGCTATCCGATGTCGATCCGGATGCGGGATGGCGCGCATATCAAAAACCGCTTCCGTGAGAATCTGCTGGGATCGAAGGCGTTCGATTGATCCGCTGCTGATGGCGGACGTGACAGGACGGTTATGACGGACCTACGTGAAAGCCACGGTAAAGAACTGCTCGCCTACGCGCATGCACTGTCGCTGCGCGATATTCCGGCGGACGTCATCGATAGCGCCAAAGCCTGTCTCCTCGATGCGATGGGTTGCGGACTTTTCGGATCGACACAGCCGTGGTCGCAAATCCTCGCCGCCGAAATGGTGGAGGAAGGCTCGTCCGGCCACAGTTCCGTCATTGGCAGCCAGACGCTGGTGTCCGCGCCCGTCGCGGCGCTGTGCAATGGCACGGCAATCCACGGCTTCGAGCTCGATGACCTGATCGCCGCGTCGGTCATCCATCCGGCGGCGAGCGTGACACCTGCCGCTCTTGCGACGGCAGAATCCACGGATGCGAGCGGCGGCCGCATGATCGAGGCGATCGTCGCGGGTTACGAAGTCATGCACCGGCTCAGTCTTGCGCTGGGGACGGAAGCCGCGAAGCGCGGGTTCCATACGACGAGTTTTGTAGCGCCAGTCGCTTGCGCGGTCGCTGCGGGAAAACTCCTGCAGCTCTCACAAGACCAGATGTTTTCCGCCGCCGGACTTGCTTGTTCGGCCGCAGCCGGAGTCAAGAGTTTTGCGGCAGGACACGGCGGCGGAATGGTCAAGCGGCTGCATCTTGGACGCGCCGCCGAAGCCGGAGTCCGCATGGCGCAACTGGCGAGCCGCGATTTCCTCGGGCCGCCATTTGCCATCGATAGCCGCTTCGGTCTTCTCGACGTGTTCGGCGGTGCCGGGGCCAAGCCTGAGCGGCTGAGTCACGAACTTGGCAGCGCATGGGCCATGCGCGACGTGTGGTTCAAGGTTTTCCCGATTTGCGGCTGGATTCAGTCGGCCGTCAGCTTGCTGGTGGCGGCGCGCGGTCCGCGGCCTCTCGATCCTGGCGAGGTGTTGCGGGTTCAGGTGGGAGTGAGCCAATACGCGGCGAAGAACAATGGCGAGCCGGCGCCGATCGATACGATGGGCGCTCAATACAGTATTCCGTATTGCGCCGCCGTCGCCCTGATCGCGGATCCGGGAAATCCGGCATCATTTCAGCCTGCTGCCGTGAAGGATCAGAGAACGCGGGATCTTGCCCGGCGGGTCGAGGTCTTTGTCGATCCCGCCATCGAAGCGGTCTATCCGGCTCAGCTTGGCGCCAGCATCAAGCTCACTCTTGCAAATGGTACGGTCCACGAGCGCAGCGTGATGGATTGCCACGGTACGCCTGCCGATCCCTGCAGCAAGCAGGAGCACCTCGAAAAATTCCGCGGCCTCGCCGCCGCGCGCTTGTCTGCTGCCGCCACCGCGGATCTTGAAGGCCTGGTCGATAGCGTCACCAGCCTCACATCCGTACGCGCGATGACCGGTCCGCTGCGCCAGTCCGGCATGAACGCGGGCAAACGGCGTCAAGCATGAACATTTGCATCGTCGCGGGATCAAGACCGCTGAAATCCACACCAACCTGACGGCCGAGCCCGGAATAGATCCATGCAATCGCTTTTGAGTTCATTGTGCGAACGCGAGATAGATTTGGGGCTGGGAGGCATGCGCTTCTTTTCGCTTCCCAAACTTGAAGAAGCAGGCTTCGGCGCGATAGCGCGCCTGCCCGTGTCGTTGCGCATCGTGCTGGAATCGGTTGCGCGCAATTGCGACGGCAACAGAATTACTGAGCGTCAGGTCCGCGAGCTCGCCGGCTGGCAGGCGCAGGCGCCACGAGAGAACGAGATTCCATTCACGGTGGGCCGCATCGTCCTCAATTGTGCAGCCGGCATCCCGCTGCTTGGCGATCTCACGGCGATACGCGGGGCGGTGAAGAAGCTCGGTCTGCCTGCCGCATCCATCGGGCCGAAAGTGCCGATGGATATGGTGCTCGATCACACGCTCACGGTAGATTTTCACGGCACACCCGATGCGCTCGCCCGCAATATGGAACTGGAAAACCGGCGCAATGCCGAGCGCTTCAGCTTTGTGAAATGGGCGATGCAGGCCTATCAGGGCATCCGGCTGTTTCCGCCCGGCGCCGGGATTCTGCACCAGGTCAATCTCGAATTCCTCGCCAACGGATTTCTGCTTCGCGACGGCGTGTGTTTCCCCGATTCGCTGGTCGGAACGGATTCGCACACTTGCATGATCGCCGGCCTTGGCGTTGTCGGATGGGGAGTAGGGGGCATCGAGGCGCAGGCCGCCGCTCTCGGGCAGCCGATCTATTTCCTCACCCCCGATGTTGTCGGCGTGAATGTGACGGGACGGCTCAAGCCTGGCGTCACATCGACCGATCTCGTTCTCCAGGTGACCGAGCTTCTGCGCCGCTCCAAGGTGGTCGGGAAGTTCGTCGAATTCTTCGGGGAGGGTGTGCGCGATCTCACCGTTCCCGATCGCGCCACGATCTCGAATATGGCTCCGGAATATGGCGCCACGATCGGTTATTTCCCGATCGACGAGGAAACCTGCCGGTATCTCCTGCAAACCGGACGTTCCGAGGCTCAGGTCCGCGCGGTGGAAACTTATTTTCGCGCGCAAGGGTGTTTTGGTGCGCCATCCGCCGGTGCGGTGGATTACACGACGGTCATAAATCTGGATTTGGCGACGGTCGTACCCAATCTGGCGGGGCCGAAACGCCCGCAGGATCGAATACCGCTGCCGATGCTGCGGGAGGGGTTTAGTACGCTGCTTTCAAAACCCGTGGCCGACGGCGGTTATGGCGTGGCGAATTCGGCTGCACCGGGCCAAGGTCCCGGACGGCAGGTCGCGCATGGCGACGTTGTGATCGCGGCGATCACCTCCTGCACCAATACGTCGAATCCCGGCGTCATGGTGATGGCGGGCCTGATCGCAAAGAAAGCCGTCGAGCGCGGGCTCAAGACCAGGCCTTGGGTCAAAACCTCGCTCACGCCCGGTTCGCGCGTCGTCAGCAAATATCTCGATGCGTGCGGCCTGCAGCCGTATCTCGATAGGCTCGGCTTTGCCGTCGCGGGCTATAGCTGCGGCACCTGCGTCGGAGCCTCCGGTCCGATCGATGCCGGGCTTGAAAAGCAAATCGGCGACAACGAGACCATCGCGTGCGCCGTGCTGTCGGGTAACCGGAATTTTGAGGCGCGCATTCATCCGGCCGTGCGGGCGGCATTTCTGGCGAGCCCGCCCCTGGTCGTTGCGTTCGCGCTCGCCGGCACGGTGAACATCAACATGGAGAAGGAGCCGCTCGGCACCGGATCGACGGGAGAAGAAGTCTATCTCAAGGACCTCTGGCCGACACAGAGCGAAGTCAGCGCCGCACTGGCTGTCGCCTTGCGGCCCGAATTCTACCGCGATGTGTACGGTGACGACTTGAACGCCGGCAGCGCGGATTGGCGGAAAATCGAGCACGCCACAGGAGAGAGTTTTAGCTGGAGCGAGAGTTCGAGCTATATCAAGGAGCCGCCGTTCCTTGCGGAAGAGTTCCGGAAATCGACGCTGCGCAATGTTTCGGGCGCCCGTGCGCTCGCGATCCTCGGCGACTCAGTGACGACGGATCACATCAGCCCGATCGGGAATATCAGGGCGAGTTCGCCCGCCGGTCTTTATTTGCGCGAACTCGGCGTCGCACCGGTGGATTTCAATAATTACGGCGCGCGCCGGATGAATCACGAGGTGATGGTTCGCGGCGGGTTTTCGAACGCACGCCTGAAGAACCTGATGGTTCCCGGTATCGAAGGCGGGATGACGGCGCATCAGCCGGGCGGAAGGCAGATGACCATCTACGACGCCGCGATGCGCTACAGCACGGAAGGCGTGCCGCTCGTCATCATCGCTGGCGAGGAATACGGCTGCGGCAGCGCGCGTGACTGGGCGGCGAAGGCGACGCTGCTTCTCGGTGTGCGTGCGGTGATTGCAAGCAGCTTTGAGCGGATCCATCGCAGCAATCTCGTCGGCATGGGTGTGCTGCCGTGCCAGTTTGCATCGGGCGAGAATGCCTCGACTTACAGATTGGACGGCACCGAGGAATTCGATCTTGTCGGTTTTGATAAGCCCGTGAAGCCGCGCCAGCCACTCACGCTCATTGTTCGTTACCGCAGCGGCGAAAACCGCAGGATCCCGCTGACACTGCGATTGGACACGCCGAACGAAATCGACTTTGCCCGGCAGGGCGGCATCATGCCGTATGTCCTCTCCGAACTGACCGTAAACCCGCCGGCCGATGCGGCGTGAAGCCTGGTGTGAGTCGTGAGCACCCGCGGTTCTGTCCGTAAAAAGATGAGCTAGACGAAGAGCTTACGCAGATAGCGACCAGCCTCCACGGCCCGGTAGAACGCCAGTCCGGCAGATCGCCCCCATAGCCATTGTCAAAGGATCGCTTATGGATTATTTTGGATCCAAATAAATCCATAGGGAAGGCAAGACGATGACGCAGCAGCTGTTCGAACCCACCGTTACCGATCAAGCGGCAATTATTCCGGTCGCGGAACGGCTCACGGAACTTCGCGGCAAACGGCTTGGCTTCGTCGACAACAGCAAGTGCAACGCCGATTTTTTTATTCAGCGCGTGGCTGCGCAACTCGCGGATCGATACGCCGCGCTTCCAGGTCCGGTCATACGCAAGGCTGCGCCAAAGGACCGGCTGTCGGATGGCGATTTTGCCAATCTCGCGCAATGCGACGCCGTCGTGCAGTGTTTCGGCGATTGCGGCACCTCGACCTCGATCAGCGTCGCCGATGCGGTGGAAATCGAACGCCGCGGTATTCCGACCGTTTCCGTGTTCAGCACGGCCTTTGCTCCCGCCGCGCGCAAGCAGGCGGCCGGGCGGGGCATGGCGGACCTGCCGTTCGTGCGCATTCCGCATCCGATGCACACGGCAAAGCGCAACGTCGTGGACGAACGCGCCGATGCCGTCGTCAATATTCTCGTCGAGCGTCTCACCCGGCATGGCGATGACACGGTAGAAGCCGCCGCCGCGGACCGGTTCGACGGTGCGAACAGGGACGACGATCAGGAATTGCTGTTTGCCCGCGGCTGGACCGACGGCCTGCCGGTCGTGATCCCGACGGCGGAGAAGGTAGCCGCCATGGTGTCCGCGTCGGGCCGCGATGCGGCGGAGCCGGTCGGGCCCATTCCGCCGCGCTGGCGCCGGGCGACGATCGAGAAGATCGCCATCAATGCCGTGCTGGCGGGCTGCCGGCCGGAATATTTCCCGGTCGTGCTCGCTGCGATCGATGCGCTTTTGGACAACGATTGCCAACTCTACGGCATCCAGACCGCGACCAACACGACGGCGCCGCTTCTGATCATCAATGGGCCGATTGCCGGCGAACTCGACATCAATGCGCGCGGCAATGTGTACGGGCAGGGTGCGCGCGCCAACGCCACGGTCGGGCGGGCTGTGCAACTCGTATTGCGCAATATCGGCGGCGATATTCCCGGCGAGACCGACATGTCGACCCACGGTCAGGCGGGAAAATTCGGCGCCTGCATCGCGGAAGCTGAAGCCGACAGTCCGTGGTCGCCGTTCCATGTCGATGCCGGCTTTGCGCGGGACGACAGCACGGTCACCGTGATCGGGGCATCGGCGCCGCAAAATATCTTCACCTATGGCTGCGAGACGGGCCAGGACGTGCTCGAGCACTTCATCGGCGCAACACTGGGGCTCGGCCACAACAACATCATCTTTCCGACCGGCCCGCTGTTCGTCGTCAGCCCCGAACATGCGGCGACGATGGCGCGCGACGGCATCGGCAAGAAGGAAATTCAAAACGCCGTATTCGAGCGCGCCCGGATTCCCTTGACGCGCTTTGCCAAGCGCAGCGTGGTAGGGCTTCATCATCGCCGCGCGCGCTGGTTCGCCGAGGTCGGCGACCCGAACCATATCGGGATCGCGGATCGGCCGGAGGATATTCACATTATCGTCGCCGGCGGCGCGGGCATCCACTCGCTGTTCGTGCCGACTGCGTTCAGCTATCGGCCGGTGACGCGGCGGATTGCCGACCAGACTTAAGACGCGAGCGGCCCGGACAAGAAGGCTGCCCGTCACGTGGGGGAGATGCAAATGCCGGACGCGGGACACACCGCTGACGACACGACGATTCCACCGGTGTCCGCTGCTCTTCAAGGCGCGGACAAGGGAAAGCCGCGAACCTATCCTCTCAAGCGCTGGGGATTGCTGGCCGGTGCGGCCGCGCTCGTTGCAATCATCATGCTGCCGCAGCCGGCGGGACTGTCGGTTGCCGGCCAGCACATGCTCGGCATTTTTGCCTTTGCGGTAATCGTCTGGATGACGGAAGCGATAGATTACGCGGCCAGTTCCGTCATCCTGATGGCCTTGATGGCATTTTTGCTTGGTTTTGCGCCAGATCCCGCGCAGCCCGATCATCTTCTCGGCACTTCGCACGCGTTATCGGCAGCGCTGAGCGGTTTCACCAATCCGGCGGTGGCGCTGATCGCGGCATCGCTGGTCATTGCGGCGGCCATGGCGATTACCGGGCTCGACAAGCGTCTCGCTTTCGGCGTGATTTCACTGATCGGGACCAGCCGCAGCCGTCTTCTCATCGGCACCATCGTCGTGATGGCGGTCCTGGCGTTTTTCGTTCCAACGGCGTCCGCGCGCGTGGCCTGTCTGGTTCCGATCATTTTGGGAATCATATCGGCGCTGGGCATCGACCGGAAAGGCCGGGTCGCCGGAATGCTGATGATGTCGATCGTCTATCTTTCCCTGATCTGGGCCATGGGTATCGCTACCGGCGCTGCGCAAAACGTCTACGTGAATGCACTTATGGACCGCACGATCCACGTCAGGATTGCATGGATCGACTGGCTGATTGTCGGCGCACCGTTCTCGATCGCGATGAGCGTCGCCCTCTATTTCCTGTTGATGAAGATGATGGCGCCGACGGCGGCGGAAGCGAGCACCCGCATCGCGGCATCGGGCAATTTGGGGTCCGAGCTTGGGCCGATGACGAAGGACCAGATCAAGCTCCTCGTTCTCTCCGTGATCCTCCTTGGTTTTTGGGCAACGGAAGGGAAACTGCATTCCTTCGATTCATCGACGCTCGCGGTCGCGGCCGTGGCGCTGATGTTCGTGCCCAGGATCGGCGTGATTGAGTGGAAACAGGTACAGTCCCGTATTCCGTGGGGCATCCTGATTCAACTCGGTGTTGGCGTGGGCCTCGGCACGGCCTTGCTGAAAACCGGCGCGGCGGGCTGGCTCGCGACCTATGTGGTCAGCGAATTCGGCGTCCAGCAAATGTCCATATTCGCGATCCTCGCGGTCTTGTGGTTATTCCTGATTCTGATCCATCTGGGCTTTTCGAGCGGCGCGGCGATGGCTACGACCATGATTCCCGTCATGCTGAGTGTGCTGCAGCAGGCGCAGATACCGACACTTAAAGTCGCCGGGATGACCATGCTGTTGACCTTCGTGACCAGCGTCGGCTGGATCCTTCCGATCAACGGTCCGCAGAACATGCTCGCCTACGGCACCGACACATTCGAAGCAAAGGACTTCATCCGCGTCGGCGTGGTGCTGACGGTCATCGCCTATTTAATGCTATTGCTGTTCGCGGCGACCTATTGGCGGTGGCTCGGCTACGCCTAGACGAATTGATCATGCGGTTACGCGCACTTCTCCAGGAACAGGATGAAAGCGGAACGACTGCGGAAGCGGTTTATCGGACGCTTCGGCATGGCATCGTTCACGGCGATCTCGCGCCGGGCGAGCGGCTACGCAGCGACGCGCTGGCGAACGAATTGCGGGTCAGCCGCACGCCGGTGCGCGAGGCCTTGCGCAAGCTCGAAGCGGAAGGGCTCGTCGCCCATTCGGGCTCCCGGCTCGTCGTCCGGGCGTTCAGCGAGAAGGACCTGACCGAACTGTTCTACGTCCGCGAGGCGCTCGAGGGCATGGCGGCGCGCCTTGCCGCGGAGAATGCGACACCGTCCGAAATTCTCGAAATCGGCGAATTGCTGGAGGACATGGAAGCAGTTCGCCGCCGCGGCGACATTGACGTCTTGCGGCGGCTGACCGGCGAATTCCACCAGCTGGTCTGCCGCGCTTCGCACAACGATCGTCTTTTGCAGTCCCTGCAATCGCTGCTCGATCATGTCCGGCAAATTCAGACCAGCACGCTTTACGGCGAGGGCCGTCCGGCCGAAGCTCTCAAGGAGCATCGCGGGCTCCTGCAGGCAATCGAGGCGCGCGACGGCGATCGCGCCGAAAAACTCGCGCGCGCACACCGGCGCGGGACGTTGGAGCTGCGCAAGGAGATGCTGCGCGCGCAATTGCGCAAAAGTCGGGCGGACGCTTCGCAAGAGAACGAATAGCGGGGATCGCATAATCATGGCTGGCGAGACGAGGACGCTCGCGGAATTTGCCGCGGCGCTGCGTTACGAGGACATACCGGCGCCCGTGGTTGCGATCACCAAAACCTGCCTGATCGATGCGGTCGCGGTTGCGTTGTTCGGCAGCAGCCTGCCGTGGAGCAAAAGCGTCGAAGGTTTTGCACGCCACGTCGGAGGGCACGGCAAGAGCACAGTCTTGAGTCCTTCGTTTGACCGAGTGAGTGCGCCTTCCGCCGCGCTCGCCAACGGCACATTCGCTCACGCTTTCGAGTTCGACAATCTGCGCCAGCCCAGCGTCGGCGTTCATCCGGGTTCGACCGCGAGCGTCGGCGCGCTCGCGGTGGCGGAAGAATACGGCGTATCGGGCCGCGATTTGCTCACGGCGCTCGTCGCCGGCAATGAATGCATGATGCGCACCGGGCTTGCCGCCAAAAGCACCAGCGAGCAAATGGGTTTCCACGCACCGGGTTTGACCGGTGTTTTCGGATCGGCGATCGCGGCGAGCCGGATCATGGGGCATAGCGCCCGGCAGACCGCGATGGCGATCGGCATCGGCGGCTCGCTTGGCTCGGGATTACTTGCCTTCGCCAAGGCCGGCAATGGCGGGATGGTCAAACGGCTCCATATGGGCCGCGCCGCGGAGGGTGGCGTGACCGCGGCTTATCTTGCCGGCCGCGGTTTCGAGGGGCCGGACGTCGTCCTCGAAGGCAAATTCGGCTATCTCGATGTTTACGCCCGCGGTGGCGACCCGGCTTTGCTCGCCGACGGACTCGGCACGCGATGGGAGAGCCTCAACATCTGGTTCAAGATGTTTCCCTGCCATGTGACCGCGCAGGCGCCGGTGCGGGCGATGCGGCAGCTTGCGCAGCAGCACCGCTTCGATCCGCAGGATGTCGCGCGGATCGTCATCGAAGTTTCGGACAAGGTCCTGTCGCACCACGCCGAGCGCGCGCCGCGGGATGTCGGCACAGCCCAATACAGCGTGCCGTTCAGCGTCGCGCTCGCGCTGTTTCGCGACCCGGCCGATCCGCAGGCTTTCCTCGACGGTCCGAACCAGGACCCGAAAATTCTGGAATTGTGCAAGAAGATCGAATTGCGTCCTTACGGAAAAACCATCGCCACCGGCAACAACGCAACCTGCCGGCTTGAAATCACTCTCGCCGACGGCCGGACGCTGATCAGCAGCAAAACCGATTTCGACGAAGACGACGTATCGGAATCGCCGGAAAAGCGGGTCGAGCGGAAATTCTTAAATTTGACGAACACTCTTCCCGCCGGCCGCTCCGCCGAACTCTTGGCCCGGCTGAATGCCATTGAACGGCAGAATGTCGCGGAGCTCTTCAGCTTTTAGCGGCCGGCGTGCGAACGTCGAATAGAGCGACCGGCGCCGGCGGACCAGCCGCCGGCGTGTTGCCTTGAGCACAAGTGTTGCAGATCGCGGTGAATTCGATCCGGTCTATTGCATGGCTATGGTCATGCCGCCCAGACCGATCGAAACCTGGAAGCCGACCTGTGCGCCATGCACTTCGAGGACGACGCCCTTTTCGTTCTGCAGTCGTGCGACCTGTGCGCCGCCGACGAAAGTCGCGCCGGCGCCTGCGGCTCCATACGTGCCTGCGATGTCCCCGGGCGACCGCAAATTATGTGCGGTGCCGACCAGGTCCACCGCTGCAACTCCAAGAGAGCCGATGCCGATGCCGCCGATGCTGAACGGGTAACGCCGTCCGTGATAGACCAGAACGCCGCTGCCGCCGCCGACACCGACAATAAATCCGGCTTTGACAATATGCAGCCGCACCGAGCCCGACTGAGCGCGGGATTCCGTGGACGCTCCTGCAAGCGTCACCGCGGCAAGCAAAACGATCGCGGCGAGTTTGATGGCACGAATGAAATTGAGCATTGTCATCCTCCGATTTGTTATCTCATTTGCGTCGGTCTTGTGACTGCGCCCGTTCGTTCGTCTGCGGGCAAATCAACGGATAGCCTTTGTGGCAGGCCTTTGCTGACCCGGCCAATCGTAGCGTTGAAATGCTTTGTCCGCCATAGGGTTCGATCCACAGAGCCGTGCCGCATTTACTGCGGCTGAATTCCCGCCGCCTGCACGATCTGTTTCCAGCGTGCGGCCTCGTCGGCGACGCGCTTGCCATAGACGGCACCGGATTCCGGCGTCACATAGGCACCCTGCGCCGCCAGGTGTTCGCGCAATTCGGGATCTTGCAGCGCCTTGCTCACTGCCGCTTCAAGCGTGCTCAGCACTGCCGGCGGTGTACCCGCCGGCGCATGCAGTCCGACCCAGCCCAATACCGTGGCTTTTGGAAAACCAAGTTCCGCAACCGTCGGCACGTCCGGCAGCACGGCGAGCCGCTTCGGACTCATGACCGCCAATGCACGCAATTTTCCCGCTTGGACGAACGCCAGTGCCGCGGGCAGCGACGGCGTTGCGATCTGCACCTCGTTGCTGATCACTGCGACTATCGCCGGGCCCGCGCCTTTATAGGGAACGTGCGTCCATGCGATCCCGGTTTCGGCGCGCAGCGCCTCGCCGGCAAGATGCAGGGGCGAGCCGATGCCGCCCGATCCGAAATTGAGCTGGCCCGGGGTTTTCTTGGTCAGCGCAATCAGTTCGCCGAGCGAATTGGCCGGCACCGTGGGGTTCACCACCACGATATGCGGCACTGTCGCGAACAATGCGACGGCCTGTAGATCCTTCACCGGATCGAACTGCAATTCCTTGTACAAACTCGGCGCGGTTGCCAGGCTGGCGTCGCTGACGAGCAGTGTGTAGCCGTCGGGGGTCGCCTTTGCGACCGAGTTCATCGCCAGCTGACCGCCGGCACCGGCGCGATTGTCGACGACAATCGGTTGTCCGAGAATTTGCGAGACCGTCTGCGCGACATTGCGCGCGATGACGTCGGTGGTGCCGCCGGGAGGATAGGGCACGACCCAGTGGATCGGCCGGTCGGGATAATCCGCCGCCAGCGCCGCGCCACTCGTGATACCGATGGCGCACAGCAGAGTGAGCGCCAGAATGCGGATAACAATCATGCGTTTCATAATCTGTCTCCCAACATCGTTTCGGCGCCCGTCCTGAGGCCCGATACGTCATACAGAAGGCTGTAGATGCCGAAGCCCTGTTCGGCCCAGCCCATTTGCTCGAGCGCCGCCGCCGACAGCGTGTCGCGGCGGATCGCATCCACATCGGCCGCACGGGTCGCTTCGATCAGCAGCGCATAGTCGGCGCTGGCGTCGGACTGGCCGACCGCGCGTACCGCGTCCATCCGCGCGCGAACTTGTGGCGCTGCCTGCAACCAATGCACGCCGACCACGCCGTGCCGGCGCAGCAATTGCGGCACCAGCGCATCGAGCGCCTTGGCGGCGGTCTCGGCGCGCGCCGCGGATTGTGGTGTCAGGCGCAGGCTGGCGACGATCGTGCCGACGCCGCGCCCGCGGCTTTGGCGGACTTCAAACGTATTGCGCACCACGTTGGAAAAGCCGGCGCGGATGCGCTGCGACTGCGCGCTGATCCGGCCGACCAGGCGCAAGTAGCCTTCGCTCGCGAGCGCGTCGGGTGTCGACGCCTCGAACAGCGTCAAATAGGCCGGCGCCCCTTCGATCGCGCTGAAACGCCGCGCGCGCAGATAGCCCCCGATGTCGATCCGCTCGGGCATGTGTTCGTCGATGTACCAGCCGTCGGTCTCGCGATCCGATGCTGGCGCGACGTCGAGCCACAGCATCAACGCCCCGCTCCCCATCAGCACGCCCATATCGGCACCCTTGTTTCCCGTCCCGGACGCACGGTCATTGTTCAATCGAAATCCCGGCGCGCTTGACGACGCCGGACCAGCGGTCGAAATCGGTCTGGATGCGCGCGCCGAATTCCTGCGGCGTGGTCAATTCGATTTCGGCCCCGAGCGCGGCGAATGTCTGCTTGATCGCCGGGTCGGTGATTGCGGCGGCCAGCGCGTCGTGCAGGCGGCCGATGATTTGAGGCGATGTCCCGGCCGGCGCCAGCACGCCATTCCAGGTGGTGACGACCAGGCCGGGCAGGCCGGATTCCTTTGCGGTCGGGACATCCGGCAGCGCCTCCGAACGATGCAGGCCGGTCACCGCCAGCGGACGCAGCTTGCCGCTCTTGATCAGCGCGACCGCCGACGGCAGCGTCGCAAACAAGGCCGTAACATGCCCGCCATAGACGTCGGCGAGCGCAGGTCCGCCGCCCCGGTAGGGAACGTGCTGGACCGTGACATTCACCTCGCGCTGAAAGATTTCGGTGGTGAGGTGGTTGGTGCTTCCGATCCCGGCGGAAGCGAAAGTCAGCGTGTTCGGCTGCGCACGCGCCATTGCGACGAGATCGGCGAGCGTCTTGACCGGAACGTCGGCGCCGACGACCAGCACATTCGGAAATACGGCGAACGGCGTAATCGGTGCAAAGGCCTTGGTGGGATCGTAGGGCAGCTCCTTGAAGAGCGACGGGCTCATCGCGATTTCGTTGCTGGTGCCGACCAGCAGCGTGTAGCCGTCCGGATTTGCGTGCGCCACAAAGCCGGCTCCTATCGTGCCGGTCGCGCCGCCGCGATTTTCAACGACAACGGGCTGACCGAGCGAGTGCGTCAGTTTCTCGGCGATCGGTCGCACGAGGATGTCTGCCACGCCACCCGGCGGAAACGGAACGATGAGAGTGATCGGGCGATTGGGGTAGTCCTGCGCAAAGCATAATTGCGGCAGCAAGAGCGTGCCGAGCAGGAGCGCAAACGGCGAAAGGCGGAGTACGGCATCGCGCCGCCGTCGCATCGAGGTTGAACGCAGCATTGTTTTCTCCTGATGCTAGTTTCGTTATCGATCGGACGCCTGGCGTGGCGCGAAGAGGCGGGTGAATTCGTTCAGGTCGGTGCACCTATCAAGATTGTTCACGGCGTCGCGCAACGCGAGCGCGCCCGCGGGCGTCAGAACCGGGTCGGCATAGTCGTGAAACTTGGCCGCGAGTTCCTGTTCCGTCAGTGCGAGGCGCGGGTGCCCGGGCGGATAGGGGCAGCGGTGGCTGCGCACAGCGCCGCCGCGCATGTGCAGTTCGACCGCGCCGCCGGCGCTTTGCGGCCATAGTGCGGTGAACTCAGTGTCTTCGCGCAGTTCGACCTTGGCCAGCAGTTCCCGCACCTGCGCTGATTTAAGCTTTGTATCGGTAAACTGTGCCTCGCCGCAGGCACCATCGAGCAATGCGATCGCCGGACAGTAATAGAAGCTGTGCTGTGCGCTCTCGATGTGGGGCGGATAGCGGCGTCCGGGATGCGCCGACGGCGAGTTCAACGCGAAGGCCGGCAGCAGCACGATCATCCGCTCGATCTGGTCGAGCGGCGGCAGTCCGGCGCGATGCAATTCGATCGCCGCGCGTATCGGGGCGGTCGCGGTGGCGACGGCCGGATACGGCTTTATGCTGGTTTCCAGCAAGCGGTAGTGGCCATCGAGCGGCGCGCATAGCGCTTCGAAATCGACTGCGCCTGCGACGCATTTCGCCCAGCCCGCCGCTCCCTCCATCAATTCGAGCGGCCCGGTGACGCCGTGATGCGCGAGGAGTGCGGCCTCGACGCCGGCCTTGGCGACCCAGCCCTCGGCGGTGCCCTTGATCATCGAGATCGCGCCGCTTTGCAGTTGCGCCAGCGTGTTCTGGTGGCTGCCGGCGATCGCCATCGCATGTGCCGTGCACAGCGGGTTGTCGCCGCCGAGGCGCGCGGCCGTCGCCGCCGTAGAAAATTGTGCGTTGGTGCCGTGGTGCCAGCCACGCCGCCACAGCGACGGCTCGCCGGCAAAATCGCACAGCCGCAGATGGATTTCGTAGGCCGCGACCAGCGCCGCGATCACGTCACGGCCGCTGCGGTGTTCGCGCTCGCCGACCGCGAGCGCAACGGCAAGATTGCCGCTCGGATGGGCCGGGTCGCGCGAGAAATAATAGTCGTTGCTGTCGAGATAGCGGAGCAGGCTGCCGTTGACGAGCGTTGCAAGCGGCGCCGAGGTTTTCTCGCCGGTGCCGATCAGCGTGGCCTGCGCAGCGCCGCCGCAATCCGACGCCATGCGCCGCACCGCGCGGCCGACGTTGCTATCAAGCGCGCCGTACGCACAGCCGAGCGTATCGAGGACGCGCGCCTTCGTGGCCGATATCACCTCGGTCGGCAGATCCTCAAATCGAACGGAGTGCACCAGCGCTGCCAGAGCTTCGAGCACTCCGGCCGGTGCCGCGCCGCTACCAGGTGTGGCTTGCATCGTCGTTTAGAACGCGAAGCGGCTTGAGCCGCCGTCGACCGGGATCACCGTGCCCGTCACGTAGCTGGCGAGCGGGGAGGCAAGAAAGATCGCCACTGCCGCGATTTCTTCCGGCTCGCCAAAGCGCCCGACGGGAATCTCGGCTTGCGAATATTCGCGTTCGCTCTCCGCGGTCGGATAACGGCGTGTCATCTGCTCGCTGTGGATGCGGCCGGGCTGCAGGCAGTTGACGGTGATGCCGTGAGGCGCGAACTCGCGCGACAGCGCCTTGGACCAGACATGCACTGCGGCCTTGGCGGTGAACGCGGCGTTGAGCATGCGGGGCTCCGACGTGCCGGTGAAAGTCACAATGCGTCCCCAGCCTTGATCGCGCATGCCCGGCACCACCGCATGCGTGAGTTCGCGGATGCGGGAGAAGTTGAGCACCATGCCTTCGTCCCATTGATCCTTGCCGGCTTCGAATTTCACCGGGCGGCTCTGGCCGGCCGCGTTCATCAGGATGTCGACATGGCCCAGGAGACGCCGCGCCTCGGCGGCCACGCGTTCGGGCGCATCCTCGTCGTAGAAGTCGGCCGCGAGCGGAAATATCTTGCCGCGCCCTTTGCCGGCGACTTCGCCGGCGAGCTTTTCAACGAGCGCCACACGCCTTGCCACCGCGACGACATTGACGCCGGACTCAGCCAGCATGCGGGCGGTGGTGCGGCCGATGCCTTGGCTCGCTCCGGTGACGAGCGCGGTGCGGCCTTCAAAATTCAATTCCATGTCGTATTCCTCGATTGTTCTTAGCCGACAGCCGGAAAGTCAGGCGGCAACGGCCATCCGGTTGTTGGGGATCGTGATGTTGCCGAGGCACCGCGCCAGCGCGGCGTTGTTCGGCGCATCGAAAATACCGCGCAGCTGGACCAGCAATTCCTCGGCGGCTTCGACGCCGGCCGATGCGGCCGCCAGCGATCTGAACTTGGCGTCCAGCGCGGCGGGGCTCATGCGGTTTTCCGGCATGCCCTGCGAGTAGTCGACGCGCTTTCGCAATCGCCTGCCGTCGCGAAGCTCGATCGCGACGACGCCGGCGTATTTTTCGGGATAGACGGCATCCATTTCCGGATCGATCTCGACGCCGACCCGCGAAATAAGTTCGTTGAGCACCGGATCGGCGACCCGCTGCGGCGTGAACTGCTCGATCAATGCGGTGGAATCGAGCAAGGCAACGGCGACATTGTAGCGAATGCTCATCTGCGCGTTCAGCACGGTCGAGGGCGTATATGGGAATCCGGTCTGGCGCTCGACCACGCGGCTGACGCCAATCGTGACGGCGCGAACGTCGGCTGCTTCGAAATGATGCTCGGTCTTCAATTCCAGCGCCGCGTCGATGCTGGAATGATTGCTGCCGCAGCAGGAATAAGGCTTGAAGCAGACGCCCTCCGTTCGCCACTCTTTTCCGAGATCGCGTTCGATCTCGGCCGGTCGTGTTGAATCGGACATCACGGCGAGAAAGCCGCCGTCTTCGGTTTCGAGGATTTGGCGCGGGCCGTGAAATCCCCTCTGCGCCAGAAGAGCCGCCATGATCCCGCTCTGCGCGGCGGCGCCGGGATGCAACCGCTTGCTCATCGCGCCGTCGGCATTGAACGCCCAGAGACCGGCGGACTGGGTGCCGGCAAGGCCAAGCGCGCTCGCCGTTGCGGCCGTGTCGAGACCAAGGATCACCGAAGCCGCGGCGGCAGCGCCGAACGTTCCGCAGGTTCCGGTCAGGTGCCATCCGCGCATCCGCGCCGCGTTGGGATTGGCGGCAAGGCTGATGCGCACCATGGCCTCGTAACCGGCAGCGAGCGCTGCCAGGAGAGTAGCGCCGTCGGTGTTTTCCCGTTCGGCCAGCGCCAGTGCTGCCGGCAGAACGGCGGCGCTCAGATGCAGCTTGGCGCGATGGTGATCGTCGAAGTCGAAGCCGTGAATGGCCGTGCCTGAAAGAAGTGCCGCGTTGCCCGCGGAGATGCGTGCGCCTCCGGACGCCCACAAAGTGGCATCCGGCGGACCCGCCTGCTCGCGCGCAAAAGCGTGAACGATACGCACGGCCTCCGTGGTGAGGCCGAACAGGCCGCACCCGACGGCGTCGATCACGGCGGCTTGCAGGACCGAACGGACATTCTCCGGCACGCCGCGGCGGGGCACTTCGGTGATGAAGGCGGCCAGGCTTTCGGTGGGATGTGAATCAGGCATGTCGTCCTCCAATCGCGGCGCGTACCGGCGCTTTCGGCACGGTGAGTTGCATCACTTCGGAAACGCCTGCGAGTTTTTCCACGTTGCTCACGCGCTCGATCAGCTCGTCCATCGCGGCGCGGCCGACGATGTCGTCGCCGAGCATGTGCGCCTTGTTGCTCATGTCTTCCGCCGACATCGGATTTTCGATTGAGCCGCGCGGGTGATCGACCTGCGATTTCAGTTCGGCGCCGCTTTTGGTCTTCAGCGTCATCAGGCAGGAGACGCCGCGCGGCAGGCTGTCGTCCGGCACCACTTTGATCATCTGCGACAGCCGCAGGATTTCCGGGTCGTTGAGCTTTTCGTCCTGGTATTGCGGCAGGAGCGCATTGCCTTCCAGCAAGGCGACGGCGGTCGAGTAGGGCAGGCTGACCTGTGCTTCGTGGTAGGTCTTCGGCCGCGTGTTGAGATGATAATGCGCCCAGGCCGGATGGCGCTGCATGGTGATGGCGCTGACATTGGCGACCGGCTCTTTCAACTGCTTGCGAATGTTGAGCGCGCAATCGATGGCGTTGTGAATGGGCCGCGCGCAGGAATAGGCCTTGTATTCCATATAGACCGGATAATCCTTGCCGAGTTCCGCGGTCAGTTGACCGATGTCGGACTTGTCGGTGAAGGCGCGCAGGAATCCGCGCTCACCGCCGAAAATGGTGGCGGCGCCGGTGAAGCCGAGCTTTGCCATCAGCGCGGCGGTGACGCCGTTGCGCGCGGCGGGGCCGGGATTAAAGCGCTTTTGCATCGACGGGCCGTACATTTCCATGAGGCCGGACGCCTGTGCGCCGGCCAGTCCCAGCGCCGCTACGACTTGATCGCGATCGAGCTTGAGCAAGCGCGCGGCAGCGATAGTGGCGCCGAAGACGCCGCAGGTCGGCGTCGTGTGGTAGCCGCGATCGCGCAAGGAATTGTTGGCCGCGGCGCTGGCGCGCGCCATCATCTCGCAGCCGAGCGCGACAGCCGCAATGAAATCTGCGCCGCTCGATTTTTCGCGTTCTGCAATAGCGAGAGCCGCGGAAACGACCGGTGGGCTGAAGTGAAACAGCGCCAGCACGTCGACGTCGTCGAGCTCGATGCTGTGCGAGGAGATGGCGTTGGCGAAGGCGGCATGCACCGCCGGAACACGGCCGGCATGTCCGATCAGCGCCGCTTCCGGCTTTCCCCCGGTTTCATTGGTGAAGCGTGCGGCGATGGCGCCGCTGTCGGTCTGGCTGCCGGCGATGGCGACACCGAGATAGTCGGCCACCAGCGTCTTGGCGTCCGCGATCAGCTTCGGCGGCAAATCGCGGGCCGGTATCG
This sequence comes from uncultured Alphaproteobacteria bacterium, assembly GCA_963723335.1. Taxonomy (GTDB): domain Bacteria; phylum Pseudomonadota; class Alphaproteobacteria; order Rhizobiales; family Xanthobacteraceae; genus BOG-931. Next base: position 67,029 of record CAVRQJ010000012.1, read on the forward strand.
TGACGAAATGATCGGCGAGCAAAGTGCTGGCGGTCGTGGTGTCGCTTGCTGTCTCAGGCATGATAAATCCCGTATTCCTCGGACAAGATCGGCGCGATTGCCGCTATTCTCGGTTTGGCGAAATTACGCCGCGGTGACGTAACGTTTCTCAAGCGCGTCGAGCTTGTCCTTCTGGGTGACGTGGGCGCGCTCGTCCATGGTGATCATCTCGCCGAGGATGGCTTGCGAGTCGCCGGCTTGCTTGAGATGCGCGAGGCTCTTCTGAATGGCTTTGACGCTTGAGCGCAGCACCATGTTGGCATAGATGGCGAGGCGGAAGCCCATGTCCTTCAGCTCCTTGGCCGGCACGATCGGCGTGTGGCCACCTTCGACGATGTTTGCGATCTTGATGCCGGGGAGATCGCGGCAAATAGCCGTCATTTGCTCGCGCGTGCGTGGCGCCTCGACGAACAGCATGTCAGCTCCGGCATCGTGGTAAGCGCGCGCGCGGCGCATCGCTTCGTCGAAGCCTTCGACAGCGATGGCATCGGTGCGGGCGATGATCACGAGCTTGCCGTCGCCGCGCGCCTCCACCGCCGCCTTGATCTTGAGCACGGCTTCATCGAACGGAACGACCTGCTTGCCGGTGAAGTGTCCGCATTTCTTCGGAATGATCTGGTCCTCGATCTGCACCGCAGCGACGCCGGCGCGCTGGAATTCCTTGACCGTGCGGTAGAGATTGACGGCGTTGCCGTAGCCGGTGTCGATATCGGTGATGAGCGGCACGTCGATGGCCGCGGCCATCCGGCGCGACTGTTCGAGCATCTCCGTCATGGTGAGCAGCCCGACATCGGCGAGCGCGAGCTGCGAGTTGGAGATGCCGGCGCCGGTCGCATAAACCACCGGAAATCCTGCGGCGGCGACAAGCCGTGCGGTCAAGGCGTCATAGGCTCCCGGCGCGATGATGAATTCGTCGCGTTTGAGGATCTGCCGAAACTGTTCTGCTGCTGACATTTATTTTCCCTCTCGATGGATTTTGTTGGCCAGGGCCTGTTCACGGGTGCATGCGACGATCGTTCATGGCGAGCACCGTCATGGATGCATCGCGGATGGCACTGAGAAAATCGCCGGTCTGATTGCAGTCGCCGACCAGTGCGCTTGGCACGCCGGTTTCCTCGACGATGCTGATCACGTCCCGGTTCGGCTGCGGACCAATCGCCAGGACGATCGCATCGCCCGGATTGTGCCGCGTCCGCTCTCCCTGACGCAGCAGCATGAGATCGCCGTCAACAACGTCCTCGATCGTGGTTTCGGTCAGGAGCCGCACTTTGTGCTGCTCAAGGCGGGCCAGAACGTCAAAGCGGTTGTTGCGGGCCATGTCGCGCGCGACAACCGCCTGGATCTCGACGACCGTAACGATGCAGCCGCGCACGCCGAGCACTTCCGCCGTTTCAATGCCGACCATGCCGCCGCCGATCAGCGTGACCTTGGCGCCGGGCTTGATGGTCGCCGCATTGAGGAGGACGTCCCAGGCCTGAAAGACCGGAACGCGGACATCGAGCGGGACGGGAAGGGCGCGCGGCCGCGAGCCGGTCGCGATGATGACGAAGTCCGGGGCGAATTTGCGGAGCGCATCCGTGGTAATCTTCACGCCGAGTTTGATGGCGACGTTGAGCCGGTCGATCTCTTCCAGACGATAGGTCCAGACGCCGGCCACATCTTCCTTGTCGGGCGCGGCCAGCGCGAGCGGGACCTGGCCGCCGGCGCGCGCTGCGGTCTCCCATATCTCGACGGAATGACCGAGACCGGCCGCCATGCGCGCGGCCTCGACACCCGCGACGCCGGCGCCAAGCACGAGGATGCGCTGGCGCTTCGCCGCCGCGATCTTTCGTTCAAGCTGCGGCTCAAGATGGTCGAGTGACTCGAATTCCGTTCCGACCAGCGGGTTTTGCACGCAGGCCACGTCGCGCTCCAGCGTCAGCCGCTCGAAGCAGATGTTGCAGGAGATGCACGGCCGGATCGGCGCGGGGACCTTGCCGAAGGCCTTGTTGCACCAGTGCGGGTCGGCGATCAGCGCGCGTCCAAGCGAGATGAAGTCGGCGCTATCCGCCTGTAATACAGCTTCAGCATCTTCGGGCGTGATGATGCGGCCGGCGATGATCACCGGAATTTTCACGGCCTGTTTGAGCGGCCGCGCGTGCGGCTCAAGGCAGCGGCGCGGAAATGATGGCGGCTGAATGCAGTAGCGGGACAACAGCCGGCTTTCATTGGTGCCGCCCGACAGGTCGATCGCCGACACGCCGGCCTTTTCAAGCGCCTGCACGAGCGTGATGGCATCGTCCTGCGTGTAGCCGCCTTCGACATATTCCGTGGCGCTGACGCGCACGAACCGGGGAAAGTCGGGAAGCTCGTCGCGAATGAAGCCGACCGTCTCCAGGAGAAGCCGCATGCGGTTTTCGAGCGAGCCACCATAGGCGTCGTCGCGCCGGTTGATGCGCGGCGAAAAGAATTGCTGGAACAGATATCCGTTCGCCGCGTGGAGCTCGATGGCGTCGTAGCCGGCGCGCCACAAGCGCCGGGTCGCGTCGCGGAAATCGCGCTGGATCGCGCGTATCTCGTCGACGCGAAGCGCACGCACCGGCTCGCCGGTGTTGGGATGGATCCCTGAGGTCGGGCCGACCGGCTCCATGCCGAGTACGGAACGCTTGAGCAACTGGCCGCGATGATTGAGCTGCGCGACGGCGAAGGCGCCGTTGTACTGAATGGCGCGGACCACGGCGCTGACGCCGGGAATGAACTGATCGTGATAGATGCAGAGCGAATTGTTGTGATTGCGCGCGCCTGCGGAAATGTTCATCGCCTCGGTGACGATCATGGCGACGCCGCCCTTGGCGCGCTCGGCGTAGTAAAGCTTGTCGCGTTCGGTGGAGAAGCCGTCGGTGGTTCCGTAATTGGTTCCCATCAGCCCCATGATGACGCGGTTTTTCAGCCGCATGGGTCCGATCGTGCCGGGTTGTTGTAGGAGCTTCGGGTGAAACGGCCTGTCGTCGCGGCTGTGGCGCTCCGGGCGAGCGAGTTGTGTCTCGCTCTCGATTGTCATGGGTGCATCTTGTGTGCGGCGCCGCTGTCCGCGATCGCGCCGGGATACACGTAGCCTTCCATGATCCGCCGCGCGGTGCGGCCGAGCGTCGCCCGGCGCACGACATAGTCGTTGCCCTTGAGCTCGACCCGCGTCTCGGTGCCGATGACGCCGGCCGGATGCCCGATCCGCACAACCGAGTTTTCAAGCGTTTCCGGACGCGTCATTTCATGAACGATGGTGCCGGGGATGCGGCTGGCGACGCCGGTGCACACGGTGCTGGTGCCGGCATAGGTCTTGTGCATCTGCTGCATGAACATCAGCCGCGACACGAGGTCGACGTCGGCGGCCTTCACCGTGCTCTTGCCGATGTCGTTGCGGTAATCCGCCGGCGGGCTGATCATGCCGAGAATCGGTGTGGCCGGACTTTCCTGCCTGGACCGCGACGGATCCTTGATCATCTTCATGCGGTGAGCAGCGACACCGCGAATGCGCTCCAGCAGGTCGCGCAAATCGGTTTTGGCGTCGATCTCGGCTGCGGTCTCGATGCCGGTGAGGCCGACGTCGCGCGCGCGGATAAAGACATGCGCGTTGCCGATATCGAGGAGCGATGCTTCGATCGTCCCGAAGTCGGGAATTTCGAGACGGTCGATTGGATTGCCGGTCGGCAAAAGCGCGCCGCACGCCGAGCCTGCGGTATCGGCGAAATCGACGAGAATGCGCGCGCCCGATCCGGGCACGCCGGGAACAACGAAATCGCCGCGCTCGGCCGGCCTGTTGTTTTCGACCGGCACTTCAATGGTGAGGACGCGATTGAGATTGGTATTGAAGGCGCGGACGGTGGTGATCGGCGCCGTGGGCGCGACCATGCCTTCGTAAACCGCGAAAGCGCCGACCGCGGAACTGATATTGCCGCAGAGGCTGAGAAAATCGATTTCTGGCGCATCGATCTCGACCTGGCCGAACGTATAGGTGAGATGCGTACCGGCGGCGCGGGGATCGCTGCGCGGCGGCCCGATGATGGCGAGCTTGCTGGTGAGGGGATCGGCGCCGCCGAGCCCGTCAATTTGCCGGCGGTCCGGCGAGCCGAAAATCCCGAGGATCAGGTTTTTACGCAGGTCGTCCCGTGCCGGCAGGTCGCTCTCCTTGAGGAACACAGCCTTGCTGGTCCCCCCGCGCATGATGACGCAGCGGACGGGTTCGCTCATCGACGTCCTCCAGACCGGCCTTTTGCAGCGGCTTGGCGTTATTGTTGACAGTTGACAGTCTCGCAGGCCGGGGCTGGGCCGTCAACGGTTCCCGGCCGAACCGGACCGGCGCGGCGGTTTAAGGCGACGGCTCAGGCGTCCGAGATTTCAAGCGAGTTGCGCGCATGAAAAAGGTGCTGACGCATCAGCCGCTCGGCGGCTTCCGCGTCGCGCGCGCGCATTGCGGCGACGATGTCGCGGTGTTCTTGCAGCGCCTCGCGGGCGCGGCCTTTGCGCGAGCTCGATCGATACCGATAGATGCGCAACTGGTGATAAAGATCCTCGATCAGCATCTGGATCAGTTTTTTGTTCTCGCTGGCATTGATGATCCGGTAGTGGAAGTCGTAATCGCCAGGCCGCTGGAAGTAGTTTTCGCCGGCTTTCAGGCCGCCTTGCTTGGCGTGGCCCTCGAGCAATTTTTGCAGATCGTCGATGTCGGTGTCGGACATGCGTTCTGTCGCCAGCCGGCAGGCCACCCCTTCCAGCGCTTCGCGCACATGGAAGATTTCCAGGAGATCGCCTTTCGACAAAGTCGCGACCCGCGCACCGATATGCGGCAGCCGTTCGACGAGCTTTTTGCCTTCGAGGCGATTGATAGCTTCGCGGATGGGTCCGCGGCTGACGCCGAACGATTTCGCCAGGCTGACTTCGTCCAGCTTGGTCGCGGGAGCGAGATCGCCTTTGATGATCGCGGCTTCCAACCATTCGAAGGCGCGGTCGGCGAAGGTTGCTCCCGACAAGGACGGTGGCTTAATGTGCTCCATGTTGACAGTATAACGGAATCGCGGGCCGATGCCAGCAGCGGCTCTCGCTGGAAGCGGCGGAACAACAGAAACACCGAACCGGCGGCGCACCATGTCCGATACTTTGCCCGACTACGAGCTGTTCGCCATTCGCTACGCCATGCGCAACGCGCAGCGGCGCGAACATTTCATCGGCGGCGATCCGCATGATGGCCCGATGCCGATGGATTATTTTCTCTGGGTCGCCGTTTCGCCGGAGCGGACCTTCATCATCGATTGTGGATTCACCGCCGAAGTGGCGGCGCAAAGAAAGCGGACGTTCCTTCGCTGCCCGATCGATGCCTTAAAACTTCTCAACGTCGATGCCGATGCGGTGCGTGACGTCATTCTCACGCATCTCCATTACGACCATGTCGGAAATTTTCATCGCTTTCCGAAGGCGCAGTTCCATCTGCAAGAGCCGGAAATCCACTACGCGACCGGCCGCTACATGAAATATCCGCGGCTGTCGCATTCCTTCGAGGTGGAGGATGTCTGCGGCATTGTTCGCCTGAATTATGCGCGCCGCGTCGTCTTCTACAACGGCTGCGCCGAGCTTGCGCCCGGAATTTCACTCCACGCCGCCGGCGGCCATTCGGCCGGATTGCAATTCGTCCGTGTCCACACCAAGCGCGGCTGGGTGGTCGTCGCCTCCGACGTCACGCATTTCTACGAGAACCTCGAGAGCGGACGGCCGTTCGTGACGGCGTTCCATGTCGGGCAAATGCTCGAAGGGTTCGATGCGCTGATGGCGCAGGCTCCCACGCCCCATCACATCGTTCCGGGCCATGATCCTTTGGTCATGAAACGCTATCCGGCGCCGAGCCCCGAGCTCGAAGGCATCGCGGTTCGGCTCGATGTCATGCCCAACAACGCAAACTGATTCCGGCGGCCGGAAAGGCCGCCGAAATCAGGCGCGGCTTGTTACGCCTTGGCGCCGCCAGCCGGCACTTTGCCCATTTCCTTGAGCACTTCATTGGCGGCTTTGAAAGCGTCAAGACCGGCCGGAATGCCGCGATAGACCGTGGCGTGAAGCAGCACTTCCTTGATGTCGTCCACGCTCAGCCCGTTGTTGATCGCGCCGCGAACGTGCAGCTTGACCTCCGCCGCTTTGCCGAGCGCGGTGAGCATGGCGAGGTTGATCATGCTGCGCGTTTTCTTGTCGAGCCCCGGTCGGCCCCAGGCATAGCCCCAGCACCATTCCGTCGTGATGTGCTGAAACGCCATCATGAAGTCGTTGGCGCTTTTAAGCGAGCTGTCGACATATTCCGCACCGAGAACTTCACGGCGCAGTTTGAGGCCGCGGTCGAACACGTCACCCATCGTTTCAGTATGATCTTCGCTCATTTTTTAACTCCACATTGTGAGGACAGGTCAGAAGAAATAATCCAAGCACGCGACTACCAGCGATTGACGGGGAGCACGACCATTTGCGCCACCTGGACGTGGCGGGGTTGCGACAGCGCAAACAAAATCGAGCGGGCGATATCTTCCGGCTCGAGCGCCATCTCGAACTGATCGAAATAGTCCTTTTCCTGAGCGCGATCGCCGCGATAACGCGTGAGGATGATGCCGGTGCGCGTCAGCCCGGGCATGATCTCGGTCACTCTTATCCCGGTTTCGGCGAGTTCGGCGCGTATGACGTCGGTCAGCATGTGAATGCCGGCCTTGCTGGCATTGTAGGGCGCCATGTCCGCGACAATCCGCAGGCCGGCGATCGACCCCATGTTCACGATGTCTCCGGTATTGCGCCGAACCATATCCGGCAGGACGGCGCGGGTTATGCGCATGAGGCCGGTGAGATTGGTTTCGACGATCGCGGCCCAATCGTCCGCCGAGCCGACGTCGAAACGCTTGCGGCCGCCGATGTCGTGTCCCGCATTGTTGATGAGGACATCGATCGGCCGGAATTTTTCCGGGATCCGCTCGGAGAGCGCACTGACGCTCTTGCCGTCGGTGATGTCCACGACCAGCGAGGTGGCGCTCGTGCCCAGCGTTTGTGCGAGGGCGGCGAGCTTTTGCTCATCCCGGTCGAGAAGGACGATGGAATATCCGGCCTCGATCAAAGTCTTTGCAATCGCCGTTCCCATTCCCCCCGCGGCGCCCGTGAGAAGAACGTTGCCTTTGAGTTTCTCCGCCATGTTCGCTCCGTGAGTTTGCGTTTCTCGTTGCCCGGTCAGGATAGGGCCGCCGCCGCCGTGGACACGCCGACGTAATCCAATGCGTCGAGGAGGTAGGGCCGAAAATTCGGATAGTTCTCGATCATCGGAAAGTGCCCCATCCCTTTCATGAGACTGTAACGCGCGCCGGGAATTGAAGCGGCGACAAGCTCCGTCATCGCCGGCGTGCAGGAATAATCGTATTCACCCGTCAGCAGCGCGACCTTGCAGCGCTTCGTATCGATGCGCTTGATATCCTCGCGCGCGTCCCAGTCGTTGCTGTAAAAATGGACGTCGCCTTGATAGACGCCGGGACCGGACTGGCTGTAGTACCACCAGTTCTCGCGGCGGTTCACTTCGGGGCTGGAGGGCGAGTTGAGACCATAGGTGTAGCTTGCGCATAATTCCCCGCCGTGGATCGCGGGATGATGGAGAAACTCGTTGTAACGGCCCGGTGCATAGGCCGAGCTTTCCAGGCCGACGATGCCGCGGATCTCGTTCTGATATTCCGCGGCCACCTTCAGCACGATCGCTCCGCCCATCGAACAGCCGAGCACAACCGGCCGATCGAGCCCGAGCGCAAGCCACACGGACCGGATGATGCCGAGATAGGATTTGGTTGTGAGGCGAAATTTCTTCAGCCACCAGCCGTCGGGCGGAGTCGAACGGCCATGATAGGGCATGTCGAACGCCACGATCCGAAAACGGTCGGTGATCGCCTTGTCGTTCATCATGTGGCGGAATTGCCGGCTGTCATTGCCCGCGGTGTGCAGACAGAGCAGGGGGATTCCGGTGCCGGCTTCCTCGACAAAAATCCTGTGACGTTCTCCGGCGATATCGATGGTCGTGTAGCGGCCGGCGATCGGTTCGAACTCAGGCATGAGGCTCTCCCGTCTCGCGCATGATGTTCATCATGCGATGGAGCGCGCGTGCGTTCTGCATCGCGGAAAGGCTGTCGCCTTCGAGCGTGAATTCCGGCACGCGCATCAGCATTGCGAAGAAATCGTGAAACAGCGGCGGCGGATTGGGGCTGAGAAATTTCTTCCAGACGTCGACCGGCGCCCTGAAGCCGAAGCTTGCGCGCACATCGAGGCGTGGTGATGCGATGATGTCGATGATTTTGCCCTTGTCGACTTTCAACGCGTAGCGAGCGTCGCCAAACGTCAGCGTAAAAGTCGTGCTCAGCCAGTCGCCGATAACGTTCAGTTCGGGATCCGAATTGACGCGATCGCGATAGAGGTCAAACCAGGCAGCACCAGGATAGTCACTCATGACGCCAACTCTTGAAATCGCACTGCGAAGCTTGCGATGAACGATTGCCCGAACAGGAGATTCCGGCGGCCCGACCGTGCTGTGGCCGGGCCGCCGGGATTTTATCAAGGCTCTCGAACGGCCACCCTTACTTCTTCGGCCAGAGCGGTGCGGCCACCGCCAGTTCGGGCGGATAGATCGTCACCGGAACGCCGGATTGCCATTGAATGATGGCGAGGCCCGCACCGACGCGATGACCGTTCTCATCAAACTTGATCTCGCCGCCGGGGTAATACTTGGACGGCCCGCCATCCATCGTATGGAGCGCGGTCGCAACCGCTTCGCGGTCGGCTTTGCCGGATGTTTCCAGAGCTTCCCGGATGAGGATGAAATCGGCATAGGTCGAAAGCTCGTTTTGGTCCATCCAGGGCTCTTTATACTTCTGCTTGAGTTCTGCCGTGAGCTGTTCCTGGCCCTTCGATCCCCAACTGCCGATCGCTCCCATCATGCCTTCCAGGAGATCAGGCGACATGGTCGTGAGCATGTCCGGCTCGAACATGGCGATGCCATAAGAGACCGTCGGCACTTTGCCATGGCCCATGCCAAACTCGTTCATCTTTTCCAGCACGAGCTTGGCGTCCGAGATGACCGTCGGCAGGAAGAACAAAAGGTCGGGGCGCGCGGCACGGACCTTTTGCACCAGCGGCGTCGCGTCGGCCAGCGGTGGCGTAAAGGTCTCGTCGACAACGAGATTAAGTCCGAGATCCTTGAGCAGATGTTCTCGCATCGGTTTGACCGAGGCGACCGTTGCCGCACTATTGTCCGAGATGATGGCAACGGTCTTGGGATCGGCGCCGGCGGACTTTGCGATCTTGAGGAGAACCGGAAGCGCCTGTTGCGCCTGGGAACTCGACGTGGCCGAGGTCTGGAAGATGTACTTAAAGCCGCGGGAGGTCAGCACGTCCGAATACGACAGCGTCAGCATCGGCAAGTGCGCGCGTTCGGTGACTTCGCTCGTCGCCAGCGTCAGCGTGCTCAAATATGAGCCGCTGACTGCTACCATGTTCGGATAATCCGACACCATCTGCTGCGCCGCGCTCTTCGCCTTCTCGGCGGTGTCGCCGCAATCCAGAACGATCAGATTGAGTTTTGCGCCGCCGAGCGCCTTGATGCCGCCTTCGGCATTGATGCGTTCGACCGCCATCTCGGCGCCGATGCGGGTTGCCGCGCCGAAACGGGCATAAAGTCCCGAAAGCGGGACCAGCAGCCCGACGTCGATCTGCTTCGGCTGTTGCGCCTGCGCGGGGGGCGGGGCCAGACCCATCGCGATTGCCAGCGCCAGCACCAATGTGCCGAGGCCGGGAACCCATCGATATCCTCTTTGCATTTTCGTCTCCTCCTTGTTTTCCGCGATCGCGCGGTTGTTTGCTGTCGTCACATGCCGAGATAGGCCGCGCGAACACGATCGTTCGCGCACAGAGTTTCCTTGGTTCCCTTGAGCACCACCCGTCCGGCCTCGAGCACGTAACCGTGGTCGGCGGATTCGAGCGCCTCGGCGACCCGCTGCTCGACGAGCAGAATGGTAAGCTTTGATTGACGCCGGATATCGATCAGCCGCTCGAAGATGAAATCCGCGATTGCCGGTGCAAGGCCCATCGAAGGTTCATCGAGCATCAGGAGCGTCGGCGCCGAGGCCAGTCCGCGGCCGATGGCAAGCATTTGCTGCTCGCCGCCGGACAATGTGCCGGCCAATTGCCGGCCGCGCTCGGCAAGCACCGGAAACAGGTCGAAAATCTGATCGCGGTTCGATTTCCACGTGCGGCGGCCTGCTTCGGTGTAGGCGCCGAGTTCGAGGTTCTCCATCACCGTCAGCGATGGAAAGACATGCCGTCCTTCCGGCACATGCGCGATGCCCAGATGCGGCCGCCGGCTCGGAACGACTTTCAGAAGGTCGACGCCATCGAACCGGATCGAGCCCGAGGTGGGCTTGAGTATGCCGGAAATGGTCTTGAACAAGGTGGTCTTACCGGCGCCGTTCGGGCCGACAACGGAGACGAATTCGCCCTTCGCGACCGAGATCGAAACGCGCTTGAGGACCGGGATCGCGGAATAGCCCGCGGTGATGTCGTCAATGTCGAGCATGCGCGCTCCACTTGGTCCCGAGATAGGCTTCGATGACCCGCGCATCCTGGGTGACCGCCTCCGGCGATCCCTCGATGAGGGTGGCGCCGTGATCGAGCACCAGAAAGCGATCGACCAGCCGCACCATGGCGTGCATCGTGTGCTCGATGATGACGATCGTGATGCCTTCACCGGCGAGCGCTCGCAGCACGGAAACGACCTCGGCCACTTCGCCGGAGCCCAGTCCCGCCAGGGTTTCGTCGAGAAGAAGAATGTGCGGACGTCCCGCCAGCGCGCGGGCGAGTTCCATCAGGCGCAGTTCCTTGGTCGTCAGTTCGCTGGCGATGCGGCCGGCGATATCGAGAAGCCCGACACGGGTGATGGCGTCCGTGGCAAACCGGCGGGCATCGTCGTCGTTCTCGGTGTGGACATAGGCACCGATGATGACATTGTCGGCGACCGACAGCCGCGGGAAGGGCCGCATGATCTGGAAGGTGCGGCCGACGCCCGCGTCGCACAGCCGGTGCGGCTTGTGGCCGACGACATTTGCGCCTTTGAGGAAAATTTCACCTGAGTCCGGTGTCTGGAAGCCGTTGAGCAGATTAAAGAGCGTGGTCTTGCCCGCGCCGTTCGGGCCGATGATGCCGAGGATCGAGCCCTGCAAGACGTCGAAGCTCACGTTTTGCACGGCCTTCAATCCGCCGAAGGACTTGCACAGGTTGCGTACGGTGAGGATCGCATCACCGGCCGCTTGTGGTTTTATGCGCAAGTTCGCGCCGGCCGAAGACGCGGCAGCGACACCAGGGCCGGGCGCCGCGATTTCGCCGGCCTCGACTTCAGGAGTGGCCGCCGGCCGGCGCCGCAGCATGTCGCGCACCTTCCAGAATATTCCTTCCGGCGCAGCCAGGATCACGATGACGATGGCCATGCCGTAGATGACACCCTCGATGCCGGGGAACCGCGCGCCGAGTTTGGCCTGGAGAATTTCGCCTGCGGGTATCAGGAGCGCCGCGCCGATGACCGGTCCCCAGATCGTGCCGACGCCGCCGAACATCGTTACGGTCAGCGCCTGCGCGGAAACCAGCATGCCGAAGACCGAATCCGGCGTAACGACGAGGAGGACCACGGCATAGAAAGCGCCAACCGCTCCGGCGATGGCGCCGCTTAAGGCGATGGCGCGCAGCTTCCAGGCCAGCGCGTTGATGCCCGCCGCCTCCGCCGCCGCTTCGTTCTGCTTGATCGCGATCAGCGCCATGCCGAAACGCGAGCGCTCGATCGCCTGCGACAGCAGCATGATGGCGACGGTCATGCCGAGCGCGATGAAGACGTAGATGCGCTGATCGCTGAATTGCAGATAGAGCGCGGCGGATTCGCGCTTCATCGGGATCGGTAGTTCCTGGTAGCCGAGCCACATGAACACGTTGAGGATGGCGAGCGGGTAGGCCAGCATTGCCAGCGCGAAATACTGGCTACGCAGCCGGAATGTCGGGTAGCCGATCAGAAGTCCCGCCAGTCCGCCGATGCAAGCTGCGATGGGAATGAGAACCGCTGGCGAGAGGTCGAAATAAATCTGCCCCAGCGCGGTGGTGTAGGCGCCAAGCCCGAAGAAGACGGCATGCCCGAACGAGATCAGGCCGGTATAGCCGCTGAGCAGATTCCACGACAGGCCGAAGCTCGCCCACACCAGAACGAGCGTCAGCATCAACTGGTAATAGGCGCTGGTGACGAGGAGCGTGATCGCGGCATAAAGCGCCGCAAAAATCAGGATCGGCAGCACGGACCGCAGAGCCGGCATCGCTCAGGTCCTCTCCGCCACGCGCCCGAAGAATCCTTGCGGGCGCAAAAAGATAATCAGGAGGAAGACCACGAAAATGGCCGAGTTCTGCAACTGGGTCGGAAGAACGAGGGTCGAAAGCTGCTGGACAAGACCGATGGTCATGCCGCCCCAGAACGGACCGATGATGCTGCCGAGGCCGCCGAGCACGACGCCGGCATACATGATGATGACGTATTCAAGCCCGACGAAGGGGTGGAACGGATAGTTCGGCGCAAGCAGCCCCCCGGCAACGGCGGTGATGCTGATGCCGAGCGCGAATGCGATGCGGTGCGAGAAGTCGACATCGATGCCGATATAGGTCGCGGCCGTCGGGTCGTCGGCGGATGCGCGCAAGGCCTTGCCCAGGCGGGTGCTGCCGATCAGCACCGTCAGCCCGATGATGATCACGACCGAGAGCACCGCGGCGATGAGGCGTGCCTTGTTGACGAAGATCTCGATAAGGTCGCCCCACAACGGACCGATGATCCAGGCACTGCTCGACAGCGGCGTCTGCACCGAAACCACGGACGATCCGAAGAAGATCTGGCTGGCATTCTGCAGGATCAATGCAATGCCGAGCGTCAGGATAAGCTGCGCGTAATGGCCTTCGCCCTCGAGCCGCGCCGTCCGCGTTCCGCTCACGCGTGAAATCAGGGCCTGGTGGATGACGTAACCGACCACGAACAGGATCGGTCCGGCGATAAAGGCCGCCACGTAAGGTCCGATGATATTGCCGAAGACCGAATTGACGCCGAATGCAACGAAGAAATAGTAGGCGGTGTACATGCCGAGCATCATGAAATCGCCCTGGGCGAAATTGATGACCCGCATCACGCCGAAAATCAGCGCCAGGCCGACGCACATCAATCCATAGATCGCGCCAAGCAGCAGGCCGGCCGTCAGCGCCTGCAGTACGTTTTCGAGGAATTGCGCGATGTCCACGACGGCGGACTCAAACTCTTCGCCGCTGTCGATCCGGCAACCGCTTGTCCTGATAGCGCGCCCGTGACCATGCCGGATGCATTGCGTCCCCTCGATTTTTCTTTTGCCGGCGCCGTGCTTTCGCTTGCCTGGCGGCAACGCTGCTCCGCGCCATTTCTGTCAGATTGACAGACAGGAATATCAACTGTCAATGTAGGGCAACCTGCCGCAGGGAAACGGCCGAACATGAAAAACGCGCCGGCGACAACGATCATGCGCATTGCGACCATCGCGGCTCCGGTCCGGAGTCAGGTGGTGGAAATGCTGCGCGCCGCCATCACCGGCGGTCAGTTCGCGCCGGGCCAGCGGCTGGTCGAAAAAGATTTGTGCGACTTGATGGGCGTCAGCCGTCCTTCCGTGCGCGAAGCGCTGCGGCAGGTCGAGAGCGAGGGGCTGATCGTCACCATTCCCAATCGCGGCCCGATCGTGTCGCAACTCTCTGTGCCCGACATTGCCAGCATCTATGAAGTGCGCGGCGCGCTTGAGGCGCTTGCGGCGCAACTCTTCGCCGCGACCGCGAGCGGCGAACAGGTGAAAGAACTCGACACCGCGGTCGCGCAACTGGAAGCCGCCTATAAGGCCGGCGACGTGGAAGGCATCGTGATTGCCAAGCAGCATTTCTACGACGTGCTGTTGAATGGTTGCGGCAACAGCATCCTGCCGCCTTTGTTCCGCACCATGAACGCCCGCATCACCCAGTTGCGGCGCGTGTCGCTATCCTCACCGAAACGGATGGCGATCAGCCTTCGCGAAATCCGCGCCGTGCTGCGCGCGATCAAGCAGCGCGACCCGGAGGCCGCGTTCAAGGCGTCGCTTCATCACGTCAAGGAAGCGTCCAAGGTCGCGCTCGCTTCCCTGAAACCCTGAACTTCATTCCCTGATTTCTTGCGAAGGAAAAAGAATGACAGACAAGACTCTCGGATTCATCGGCGTCGGCCGCATGGGCAGTCACATGTCGCGGCGGCTTGTTGCAGCCGGTCACAAAGTCGTGGTGTACGATGCCGATGCGCGCGCCTTGCAGCAGGCGACCGCGTCGGGCGCGAGCGCCGCACATTCGCCGGCCGACGTCGCGTCGCAAGCCGAGATCGTTCTGACGAGCCTGCCGACGCCCGATATCGTCAAGGCGGTTGCGCTGTCGTCGAACGGCCTCGTGGCGGGAAAGAAAGCCAAGATATTCATCGATCTGTCGACGACCGGGCCGCGTGTCGCGAGCGAAGTCGCCAAGGGGCTCGCGGAAAAGGGGATCGTGGCGGTGGATGCGCCGGTCAGCGGTGGTCCGTCGGGCGCCGACAAGGGAACCCTTGCGGTCATGGTGTCGGGTCCGAAGCATCTCGCGGCGGAATTGACGCCCATTCTCTCCGTTATCGGCAAGGTTTTTTGGGTCGGCGAGGAGCCCGGGCTCGGCCAGACCATGAAGCTCTGCAACAATCTCCTCTCCGCGACGGCCATTTCGATCACGTCGGAAGCTTTGGTGATGGGGGTGAAAGCCGGGCTTGATCCCGCGATCATGCTCGACGTCATCAATGCCGGAAGCGGGCGCAACACGGCGTCCGCCGACAAGTTTCCGCGTTGCGTGCTGTCGCGGAAATTCGATTTTGGCTTCGCGACCGAGCTGCTCTACAAGGATGTGCGGCTTTGCCTGGAGGAGGGCGAGCGTCTCGGCGTGCCGATGATGGTCGGCAATGCGGTGCGGCAGCTCGTCGGCATCGCCAAGGCTCTTGAAGGACCTGGTTCGGACATCACGCAGATTGTTCAGCCGGTCGAGCAGTGGGCCGGCGTCGAAGTGAAATCCGGCAAGGCGTAGGGCTGCCGCGCGCGACGAGAGGTTTCCTTGGGCTTGCCGGGTAAGTGCGCCCTGATCACCGGATCGACCGGCGGGCTTGGCCGCGCCGCCGCGGAGCGTTTTGCCGCCGAAGGCTGCAATGTCATCCTCAACGGTGTCGCTCCCGCGGCGGAAATGGCCGGCGCGCTCAGCGCACTTGAAAAGCAGCACGGCATCAAGGCGCTCTACGATCGCGCTGATTTGCGCGATCCCGAACAGATCGGCGCGATGATGCGCCGGGCTATCGGCACTTTCGGCGCGGTCGATATTCTCATCAACAACGCGGTGGTCCGGCATTTTTCTCCGGTCGATAAATTTCCCGTCGAGCGCTGGGACGAGGCGCTGGCGGTCAATCTTTCGGCGCCCTTTCACACGATCCGGCTGGCGCTTCCGGCGATGCGCGAACGCGGCTGGGGCCGCATCATCAACGTCGCCTCGCCCTACAGCTTCTTCGCGATCGCCAACCGCATCGATTACGTGACGACGAAGACGGCGTTGCTCGGCCTCACGCGCACCGTGGCGCTGGAAACGGTGGACATGGACATCACCTGCAATGCGGTGTGCCCGGCGACGCTGCCGACGCCGGCGATCGAAGGCAAGATCCGGGGTATCGCGGCGGACAAAGGCGTCCCGGTCGAGGAGGCGCGGCGCGACTATCTCGCCGAGCGCCAGCCGGGCGGCCGTTATGTCTCGCTCGACGCCGTGACCGCGCTTATGGTTTTCCTGTGCGGCCCCGACAGCCGCGACATCAATGGCGCAGCGCTGCCGCTCGATAGCGGCTGGACTGCGAGCTGAGCATGGGTGCGGGCGGCAGGCCTGTTTCCTTCGCCGCGGAGCCCCGGTAAAGTCGCGTTGACATGTCCGTATTGATCCAGAAAACGCTCAACGAAACGCTCAGGGAAACATCCGGGAAATCGCGCGAACCGCAAGGTTTTACCGGCGGTATCGCGTCACTTGCGGATGACAGGCTCTACGCGCTGCAAAATACCTTCGCGCTCGACGGGCGGGTCAGCTCCTATCCGGGAAGCGCCCGGGGCTTTTCGGTGGCGAACAGCTACCTCCTCAAAGAGCCCGGCGCAGCAATGCTGATCGACACCGGCTTCGGCAAGGACGAGCCGGTGATCCGCGCGCAGATCGAGACGCTGATCGCGCCGGGATCGCCGCTGTCGATGTTCCCGCTGCGGCTAAACGAATTCATGTCGATCAACAATGTCGAAAGCTTCGCCGGCCATTTCAACATCGACCAATGCTACACCAGCAATCCGGACGCGGCGTTGTGGTTCGATTTCGGCGCGCGCGAAGACGGCCGCAGCATTCTCGATGCGATGAAGGTCACCGCGGTGACCCGGGCCGACACGATCGAACTCGGCGGCAAGGGCCGGGCGATCGACGTGATGCAGGCGCCGCTCCGCCTCATCGCCACGCGCTGGCTCTACGACCGCGCGACCAAAACGCTGTTCTCTTCCGACATGTTCACGCACGTCTGGCGCGAAACCGGGACCGGACCGTGGCTCGTCACCGAAGCCGACAACGACCCGACCTCGCTGCGCGACGTCCGCTCCTTCATGCTCAACACGCGCTATTGGTGGCTCGAAGGCGCGCCGACCGACGCGATCCGCCGCGGCATCGGCAAGGTGTTCGACACCTACGACATCGAATGTATCGCGCCCGGCTATGGCTGCATCCTCTCGGGCCGCAACGTGGTGGCGCGGCATTACAAGATGCTCGATGATTTTCTCAAAGCTTGCGACAAGAGCGTCGCGGTGTCGCGCTACGTGACGCGCGACGAGGAGCGCTGATCATGCTCGACAAAGTTTCCGTGAACAAAATGCCGCGCGAGATCGCGCCCGGCGTGTTCTGGATCGGCGATTGCCTGGTGCAGCGCCACAAGGGCAAGGTCTATCACGGTTACAACGCCGCCTTCCTGGTCGCGGGCGATGACGCCTCGATGCTGGTCGAGACCGGCCATCCCAAGGATTTTCCGGTCATCGAGCGGCACCTGAACGAGCTCTTCGCGCAAGGCGTGGCGCCGCTCAAATATCTGTTCGTCACCCACCAGGAAACGCCGCATTGCGGCGGCCTCGGCCGCATCCTCAAGACTTTCCCCGACGCGATCCTGTGCGGCGACGTCAGCGATTATCACCTGGCGTTTCCGCAATACGAACACCGCATGAAGTGGATGAAGGAGGGCGACGAGATCGATCTCGGTGGCCGCACGCTGATGGCGGTCGAGCCCGTGATCCGCGACCTGCGCACCACCTGGTGGGGTTTTGACACCAAGGAGCGCGTGCTGTTTCCGGGTGACGGCTTTGCCTACAGCCACTACCACGAAGACGGCCATTGCGGCCTTGTCGCCGAAGAAGCTGTCTCGCTCGACCTGCCGGACGTGTCGTCGACGTTCGCGGACCTGGCGCTGTTCTGGACCAAATTCGCCGACATGAACGTCTATTGCGACCGGCTCGATCATCTCATCGAACGGCTCAATGTGAAGACGATCGCGCCGACGCACGGTTTGCCGATCACCGATGTGAAGGTGACGGTGCCAAAGGTTCAGCAAGGCCTGAAAGAGGCGGCGTTGAAGCCGGAGTCGGGGACGAATGAGAAGGTGGTGGTGGCCGCCACAGCATCCTAGCTCGGGTGAACAAGACGCGATCCGGGTATTTGCTACGTTTCAATCGAACTGGCCCGATCCGGGGCTTAAATCTTTACTTCTTATCGTAAAACTCCAGGGAGCCGACATGAAACTTGCGTTCTTCGACGATTTCAAACTTGGCGTGGTCACCGGCGACACGGTCGTCGACGTTTCCGCTGTTGTCAGCGACATCCCCCGGCTCGGTCCGCAGGACGTCATGCGCGGCGTCATCGAGAAGTTCGACTCGCTGAAGGGCAAGCTCGCGGACGCGGCCGCCAAGGGCCAAGGCAAGCCCGTCTCGCAAGTCAAATTCCGGCCGCCGCTGCCCAAGCCTGAGAACATCATCTGCATGGCGGTGAACTACATGGAAGACGGCACGCTGCCGGAGCCGGCGCCGATCAACGCCTTCATGAAATCGCCCAGTGCGGTTATCGGTGACGGCGACACCATGGTGCTGCCCGACATGGCGGCGAGCGTCTTCGAGGGCGAGGCGGAGATCGCACTGGTGATCGGCAAGCGCGCGTCGAACGTCAAGGCGGCCGACGCGATGGGTTACGTCTTCGGCTATACCAATTTCATCGACGGCTCGGCCCGCGGCGTGGTGCCACCGACCAACGTCTTCTATCAGATGAAGTCGCGCGACACTTTCGCCCCGATCGGTCCCTATATCGTCACTGCTGACGAGATCAAGAACCCGCAAAAACTGCAGATAAAACTCACCAACAACGGTGTGGTGATGCAGAATTTCAACACCGACGACATGGCGCACAAGATCCCGCGCTGCATCGAATGGGTCACCGCGATCCACGCGCTGGAGCCGGGCGACATTCTGGCGACCGGCACCAACCACCGCGGCCTCAACCCCTTCATGGACGGCGACAAGATCGAACTGACTTGCGAGGGCTGCGGCACGCTGCACATTACCGTGCGTGACGATCTCAAGCGCAACTGGGCCCGCATCACCCGCCTTGCGCACAAGCAGAGCGGGGCGGAAGGCGTGCATACCAAGCAGACCGGCGGGAAATACGCGAAGTGATTGTCGTCGTCCGCGCGTACGGACGATTCGGCATGGAAGGTGGAGACGGGAAGCGGCCGGCGGAGAAAAGGCCGAAGACGCTTCGCAATGAGTATGTCAAAATCGGCGCAATGGCGGATGCATAAGCGGCCGCGGCACTGATGGGGAGACAATGAAACAGCTCACGATCGGCGACGTCACCATTACCAGCATCATCGAACGCGACGGGCCGTGGCGGAAGCCGGAAGATATGTTTCCGGCTTACACGCCCGAGATCGGCAAGCGCCATCTCGCGGAGATGGATTCCGAAGTGTTCGATCCCGCATCGGGAAAGATGGTCATCACCTATCAGACCTATGTGGTGCGCACGCCCAAGCACACGATCCTGATCGACACCTGCACCGGGGAGGACAAGGGCTATCCGGCGCCGATGGATTTTCCGAAGCAGCCTTGGCTTGACGGTTTTGCGGCCGCGGGGCTGCGCTTCGAAGACATCGACTATGTGTTCTGCACGCATCTGCACATCGATCATTCCGGCTGGAACACGGTGCTGCGCAACGGCAAATGGGTGCCGACCTTCCCGAAGGCCAAATACATCTTTCACAAGCGCGAATACGCCGCGTGGGAAGAATCGAACAAGCGCGGCGAGAACCGGCCGGGCGGCGGCGGCAATGTGTGGGGCTATAATTGCGAACCGGTGGTCGCGGCCGGCCAGGCGCTTCTCGTCGACGACGATTATCAGCTCGACGATACGTTCTGGCTCACCCCGACGCCGGGGCATTCGCCGTGCCATTGCTGCGTCAATATCCGCTCGCGCGGGCAGCATGCGGTCGTCGTCGGCGATCTCATGCATCACGCCCTGCAGGTCCGCGAGCCCGACTGGTCGACGGTGTTTGACTGGGATCCCGCGGAAGCCGCGCGCTCGCGGCGGAAATTCCTGAACACGACCGCCGGCACCGGCACTTTCGTGCTGCCGATTCACTTCCCACATCCGACGACCGGACTCATCGAGGCCGACGGCGAGCGGTTTCGTTATAAATTCGTCCGCTAGTTCGCGGTTCTATGCGGAGATAACGCCATCATGGCCGAGAAGAAGCTCACCGGCCGCATCGCGGCCGATCGCATCCGGATGCAATCGACGCCGAAGCCGCCGGCGGGCGCGGTGGAGCGGTTCCTCGCGCTCGGCGAATGCACCAGCCTGATCTCGGACGTGATGGATGAACTCGGCGTGCCCGAAGGCACGATCGGGGCCACGGTGCTCAAACCGACGCTGCCAGGCAAGCTGATCGTTGGCCCGGCGCTGACCGTGCGCAATATCAGGCAGCGGTCCGATCCGCTGGCGGCCAAGACCCACGTCAACCGCATGGCCGAGTTCGAGGCGCATAACCTTGCCGAAGACGGCGACGTGCTGGTGATCTCCGGCGTCTCCGGCATGTCGAACATGGGCGGCATCTCGTCCTATACCGGCCAGCGGCAGGGTGAGCGCGGCGCTATCGTCATGGGCGGCGTGCGCGACGTGCGCCATTCGCGCTCGATCGGCTATCCGGTCTGGGCGAGCGAGATCACGCCGGTCACCGGCAAGTGGCGGCTCGAAACCGTCGAGATCAACGGCGAAATCCAGATGGGCGAGGTGCGGGTGAACGCCGGCGATCTCGTCGTGGCCGACGACACCGGCGTCTGCTTCATCCCGCGCGCCGACATCATGCGGGTGCTGGAACTCTGCGAGAAGAAGAAACAGGCTGAGGACACGCGCATCGAAGCGATCGCGCAAGGCGTCCCGGTGCCGGTGTTCTACGGCAAGGGCTGATTCTCTACTGCGCCGCGATATGGTTGGTGCGGATCACGTCGCTCCAGAGCGCGATCTCGCGCTTGAGCAAGGCTGCCGCCGCCTCGGGCGTTTCTTCGTCGGCCGGGAATTCATCCATGCCGCCGTCGGCAAAGGTCTTTCGCACCTTGGCATCGGCGAGAGCGGCACGCAGCGCGGTGTTTATCTTGTCGATGATCGGGCGCGGCGTTCCGGCAGGCACCAGCAGCATGTGCCAGAAATCAAGATCGAGTTTCTTGTAGCCGAGCTCGCCTAGCGTCGGCAGGTCCGGCAGGCCTGCAAACCGCTTCCTGCCGATAATGGCGAAGGCTTTAAGCTTGCCGGCGTTGACCAAAGGCCCCGCGACCACGGCCGATATCGAACTCAGATCGACCTGATCCGCCAAAAGATCGACGAGCGCCGGGCCGGCGCCGCGATAGGGAACCTGGGTGACCTTCACGCCGAGTTCCTGCGCGACCAGCACACCGGCCAGATGCCCGAACGAGCCGACGCCGGGATGCCCGATCTTGATGTTCTGTCCCGGCTCTTTGACCCAGCGTAGAAACTCATTGAAGTTGTTCGCCGGCAAAGTCGGACGTGCCGCCAGCGTCGAGTCGGCGTTGTTGATGAGGCCGACCGTGGCAAAATCCTTTTCGGCGTCGAATGTGAGATTGGGATAAAGCGACACGCCCGCCGCCAGCGCCACCTGGTGCAGCAATATCGTATAGCCGTCGGGATCGGCGCGGGCGGCCTTGGCGGCGCAGATCATGCCGCCGGCGCCGCCGATATTCTCGATCACGATCGGCTGGCCCAGCGACTTCGCCATGCTGTCCTGGATGATGCGCGCGATCGCGTCGGTCGCGCCGCCGGGCGCGAACGGCACAAGCAGCGTGACCGGGCGATCGGGATAGGTCTGTGCGGAAGCGGTGCCGGTCACCGAAAGACATGCGGTGAAAAGCACCGCCGCGAGCACGCGTGCGAAGATCATAGGCCCTCCCGGAAGCCGCCTGTCATTTTGTTTTGCCGCGGCTCCCGGGATATTCGCGCTTTTTGCAGCCCTTCCGCAAGGCAGACCCGTCCGTGGTTTGTCAGCGCTGCGGTCGAAGCCGAATGCGGCGATCGCCACCCAAGGATAATGCGTTGGCTATCGCCCGGTCATGTCATACGCTTGGCGAGGCAGCGCGCTCCTCGACGATAGCGCGCGCCGGACAGGGGAGGGCTATGAGCCTCGGTTAGCGCGTGACCCAGGCCCGGCTCGCTTTCATCGGCTGCGGTGCGATGGGTGCGCCGATCGCCGAGCGGTTGCTCGATGCCGGCCACAGCCTGCGCGTTTACGATCCGGATCCGCAGGCCGCCGCGCCATTGGTCGAGATGCCCACGATCGGATCGCGGACGGTGAAGGATATCGCCGCCGGATTGGGCGGCAACGAATCCGGTCCGGTTGCAGCTGAAAGCCGGACTAAAGAGAATTCCTCTGGACCGTGAGCGCAACCGATGTGCGAGACAGTCACCGACAAGATTCCCGGCTGGAAAGGCTGGCTCGATTTGCCGGCTCCGAAGATTTCAGGTGTTGCCGGTCCGTGGCACGACCTGTCGCATCGGCTGACTGAAGACCTGTCGCGGATTCCGTCGTTCCCGCAGCAGCACATCCGGCAGATCTGGAAAATTCCCGAGCACCGCGCCAATGTCACCGAAGTCCACATGGTGGTGCATCACGGCACGCATCTCGACGCGCCGCGGCATTTCATCGCCGACGGCCCGACCATGGATCAGGTGCCGCTCGACCACCTCTACGGTTCCGGCGTGATCTGGCATTTCGACACGGCCGATGACGGCGTGATCGACGTTGCCGATCTTGAGCGTGCAACGCCGCGCATGCGGCCCGGTGACATCGTGCTGATCGACAGCGGACGCGCCAGATACGTCAATACCGGCCGATACATGCGCCACGCCTGTCTCACCGGCGAGGCCGCGGCGTGGCTGGTCGGGCAGGGCGCCAAGATCGTCGGTGTCGATTTCGCGACGCCCGATCTCGCCGCCGCACGCCGCGCGCCGGATTTTGCCTTTCCCGTGCACTACACGCTGCTCAGCCAGGGCGTGCTGATCGCCGAGCATGTGACCAATCTCGAAGCGCTCGCGGGCCATCGTGCCGAGATCATGTTTCTCGGTCTCAATATCGCAGGCTCCGACGGCGCACCGGTCCGCGCCGTCGCCCGTGCCACCGACTAGTCAGCGATGACGCTCGGACATCCCGACATAGATATTCCGCCGTCCGTTGACGAACAGCGATTCCATGCGCTTGGTCCAGACCGATTTGCCGGCGCCGGTGATGTGCCGATAGGCCTGAGATTGCAGCACGTCAGGGGTTTCGAGGTCGTACAGCGCCAGATATTTCGGGCTGCCCTCGACGGTCTGAAACCGCCGCGCGTTGATGAAGCCCGGGATCGCCATGCGCTCGGCGAGGTGTTCTTCCTCGTACCAGCGATTGAATTCGGCCTCGTTCGCGGGATCGATGTCGGTCATGAAAAGAAGCAGCCCGTTCTTGTTCGTCATGTTTAAGGTCTCCCTGATGTTGTTTCAGATTGGCATTGTCCCGCCATGAGTCAGGCCGCGACGGGAGAATTGCACTACGAAATCACCGGCGCTGGGCCGCGTATCGCCTTGCTGCATCCGGTCGGCCTCGACCTGACCTTTCTGGCGCCGGTCGCCGATATATTGAGCGACGATTTCACCGTTCTGACCGTCGATCAGCGCGGCCACGGCAGAAGCCATGCCGCAACTCAGGCCCGCTCGCTGGAGGATTATGCCGACGATCTCAATGCACTCTTCGCCGAGACCGGATTCGCGCCGGCGGCGGTGGCGGGTTTTTCCTTCGGTGGCATGGTGGCGATGACGTTCGCGCTGAAATATCCCGCGGCATTGCGTGCCCTGATCGTCTGCGCATGCGCCAGCACGCAGACGCCTGAGGCCCGGGCGATCGCCCGCGCGCGAGGCGATTATGCAAAGCGCAATGGAATGGCGAGTACGCTCGAAGCGACGCTCGACCGCTGGTTCACGCCGGCATTCCGGGCTGCCGGCAAGGATGCGGCGGCACGACAGCAGCTCCTTGCCGATGATGTCGACGGCTGGCGGGCGGCCTAGCTCGCAATGGGTGACGTCAACTGGCCTGACGGCTTTTTTGTACCAGCGTCATGGGGAGGTTATTGCATATGTTCGACCTGATCCAGCGGTGACAGGAACGGGTTGATCGTTTGTGGCGCGGGTGGTCGATATCCGATGGCTGAGTGCGGTCCGATCGTGTTGTAGTGCTTGCGCCATTGCTCGACGACGATCTGTGCTTCCTTGAGGCTGTAGAAGATTTCGCCGTTGAGCAGCTCATCGCGGAGTTTTCCGTTGAAGGATTCGCAGTAGCCGTTCTCCCAGGGGCTGCCTGGTTCGATGTAGAGGGTTTTGGCTCCAACCTGGGTAAGCCAGTTACGCACAACCTTCGCAGTCATCTCAGCGCCGTTGTCAGAGCGGATATGCTCGGGCACGCCACGCATGAGCACGACGTCCGCCATCGTCTCAAGCACACCGAAGCTGTTGATCCGCCCCGCCACCCTGATGGCCAGGCATTCCCGGGTAAACTCATCGATCAGCGTCATTAGCCGCAGCTTGCGGCCATCATGCGTCTGGGCCTCCACAAAGTCATAGGACCAGACATGATTGCGTCGCTCCGGTCTCAGCCGGATGCAGGAGCCGTCGTTGAGCCACAGCCGGCCTCGCGGCCTTTGTTTCCTGGGTATTTTGAGCCCCTCACGGCGCCAGATCCGCTGCACACGATCACAGCCCACATCCCACCCGGCATCGTCCAGCAATGCCTTGATCCGGCGATAGCCATAGCGCCCATACTGCGATGCCAACGCAATAATGGCCTGCGTCAGCGCATCTTCGCCAGCACGAACAATGGTGGCGTAACGCTGCGTTCCGCGTGGCTGACCGACAAGCCGGCAGGCATGACGTTCCGACAGACCGTACCTTCCCCGAATCCGCGCAACCGCCTGCCGGCGCCGTTCGGGGCTCTCTCTCTCTCGCGCGTGGCTGGTGCACGCCGTCGGTTTCCGCGTTGCCATCAGTGTCGCGGCGTGTGGCGCCGGTCCTTTGTTGATCCGGCGCGAGCGCATCACAATTGTCTTGCAGCGTATCGAGCCGAGAACTCATCACAATCGCAATTTCTTCAATTTTAAAGACCGCGGCTAAGAGCGGGTTAGGTGTTCCCGCGTGTCACACAAATTAATTCACCAAATTAATCATGTGGAAAGAGCCTTCCCGCAAGTTCCATCGCGCGGGCGACCAGAAGGTCAATGGCAGAGGAGCAATCAATGCGAACCTACATTACGCGATTTATTCGCGATGAGTCCGGCGCCACAGCGATCGAATACGGCCTTATCGCGGCCGGCATCTCGGTCGCGATCATTGCCACCGTGCTGGCGCTGGGCTCGAATTTGAACTCAACATTCACAAGCGTTTCGACCGCGCTCAAATAAAGCGGCGGTTCAGCGGCTTCGATCCCTCGCCCTGGCCCAAAGCCGGGGCAATTTTCTTCAACTCGTCAGAATCCGACGACATGGAGACGATCGCCGGGCGATGCGTGGCAGGGAAAGCCGTGGACGCAATGTCGACGATGGCGAACCTAGCTGTCCATCTCTCGCGGGAGGCTTCGCCTGCGTCTCGATATGACGCAACAGTATTATTCGTCGAGAACAGCGCGCACTTTGGCGGCGAGCTGATCGAGCGTGAACGGTTTTGAGATGAAGTGGACGCCCTTGTCGAGCACCCCGCCGTGCACCACGGCATTGGCGGTGTAACCGGTGGTGAAGATCACCTTGAGCCCGGGCCGGCGGCGCACCGCTTCATCCGCAAGCTTCCGGCCGTTGATGTCGGGCATCACGACATCGGTGAACAACAGTTTCACGTCGGCCACGCGGTCGAGCGTGGCGAGCGCGTTAGGGGCGCTGTCGGCGTCGAAGACGGTATAGCCGAGTTCGTGCAGCGCGTCGGCGGTAAGCCGGCGCATCAATGAATCGTCCTCGACCAGCAGGATGATTTCGCTGCGGTCGCCGGTCTGTATCGGCCCGGCGATTGTGCGCCTGATCTCCTCCGCGTCGCCGATAAGCCGCGGCAGATAGATTTTCACCGTGGTTCCCGCGCCGAGCTCGCTATAGACCTTGATATGACCGTGCGATTGCTTGACGAAACCATAGACTTGGCTGAGCCCGAGCCCGGTCCCCTTGCCGGTGGCCTTGGTGGTAAAAAACGGGTCGAAGGCGCGGGCTGCGACCTCCGGCGTCATGCCGCTGCCGGTATCCGTTATCGCGACCATCGCAAACTGGCCGGGCTGGATTTCCGGATTATCCCGGCAATAGGCCTCGTCGAGATAGGAGTTGGCGGTTTCGATCGTGAGCTTGCCGCCTTCCGGCATGGCATCGCGGCCGTTAATGGCGATATTGAGGATCGCGTTTTCGAGTTGTTGCGGATCCGCATGTGCGATCCACAAGCCGGCGGCCTTCACCGTCTGAATCTGGATTTGCTCGCCCAAGGTCGAGTGCAGCAGTTCTGACATATTGCCGATCATCTGATTGGCATCGAGCGGCTGCGGCGACAATGGCTGCTGGCGCGCGAAGGCGAGAAGCCGCTGCGTCAGCGTGGCGGCGCGCTCGGAGGCCGCAGTCGCGGCATCCAGAAATCGCTGGATGCCGAAGTCACCCTTGGCGATGCGGCGCGTGACCAGATCGAGGGCGCCCATGATTACACCGAGCATATTGTTGAAGTCGTGCGCGATGCCGCCGGTGAGCTGGCCCAGCGCTTCCATCTTTTGCGCCTGCCGCAACTGGCTTTCGGCGGCTTCGCGGCGGCTCACCTGTTCGATCAATTGCTGATTTGTGGCCGTGAGCCGTTCGTTTGCGCTCGTTACCGCCGCAAAGGATTCCCGCGTAAAGCGCGCGATCAGGTAACCCAGGCCGCAGATGAGAAGGAATGCGATAGCGACGCCAGCCTGCAGCAACATGCCGGACCGCGCCGCGGCAGACTGCCGGGCCGCGAGCAACTGATCCTCCTCAGTCTGCATTGTCTCAATGAGCTCACGGATTTCCTGCATCAGCCGATAGCCGTGATCATTATTGACGATCGCAAGAGCCGCATCGTTGTGGCCTGCTTGATATGCGTCGACGGTGTTTTTGAGCTCGTCAAATTTCTCTTTGATGAGCTGGCGCAAATGTTCCATCTCGCGAACATGCTGGGGATTGTCGCTGACCAGAGTTTCAGTATGGTCGAGGAGCGCGGACAACTGCTCGCCCGCCAACAGGTAGGGTCGCAGATAAATGTCGCGGCCGGTGAGCAGATAGCCGCGTTGTCCGGTTTCCCCGCTCTGCACGAGGCTCAGCAAGCGGGTCAGTTGAGCGCGCACTTCGAGAGAATGCAGTACCCAATGGTCGTCGGATTTATTGCGCGCGCCGAGCCAGAAGGCCGCGGCCATGATCAGGGCTGCAAGCGCCGTCGTGACGACGAGACTCCGATTCAGTCGAGCCAGCGGTCTTGGCGCGGTCAAAATACGCCCGGGTTTTGACAGGTGCCTGTCCGTAATTTCGGCACAGGCGCCCTAGCGATGATGCGACACATTATCCTACCGCCGTCTGGACCATGTACAGCAAAAGACACAAAATCTATTGAACCTGAATATCGGTTTGTCCGGAAAAAAGCCGGTACAACACAAATATTGCGTGAATTGGAACTTCGGGCAATCCCACGGAGTTGGGGGTGCAGCCGTATGCTCCATCTGATTGCTTTATAGCCCTTCGGCCTCGGTTTCCAATGAAAGAAATTTGGAACATTCGCCATGCAAGTGAGCTGCTTCGAGTGCGAGCTGCGGGCTTGCGGGCTGTTCAAACCCGTGACACCGAATGAACTCGGCGCCATCAATGATGCCAAGCGCGATCACATCGTCCTGCCCGCGGGTGCCGAGATCATCCGCGCCGGCGATGAAAGCCCGGAGCTTTACACGCTCTATGCCGGCTGGGCATTTCGTTACAAGACGCTTCCGGATGGCCGCCGGCAGATTTTGAATTTCCTTTTGCCGGGCGACCTGCTTGGCCTGCAAGCCGCCATGTTCGACGCCGCGCAATACGGCATTGAAGCTCTGACCGAGGTGCAGCTCTGCATGCTGCCGCGACGCAAGGTCTGGGCGCTGTTCAGTGAAATGCCGGGACTTGCCTTCGATATCGCCTGGCTCGGCTCGCACGAGGAAGGCCATGTCGACGAGAACCTCACCAGCGTCGGGCGGCGCACGGCCGCCGAGAGCGTCGCGGCATTGATCGTCACGCTCTATAAGCGTGCCAGGGTTTTGGGCCTCGTGACAGATGGTTCATTCGCATTTCCGCTGACGCAGCAGCATATCGCCGATGCGCTCGGCCTGTCGCTCGTGCACACAAACAAGACGTTGGCGCGGCTGCGGCGAATGGGAATGTTCACGCGCATGAATGGCACGATGACACTTGCCAATCCGAAGGTGCTGGAACGGGTGGCGCAGCATTTCGACGATGAAGTGCCGATGCGGCCGCTGATCTAGGCCGGACCGCGGTATTCAAAGGAAAGGCTTGGGCGTATCGAGGCCTTTCGATGCCATTGGATTGCCTGGGCAACACTACTTCTCAGACTTGCCGCGCCCCCGTAGGCTTCCGCACGGGAGGAACGATTCGGGTCTCGTGGCGTATGTCCTGCGCCGGCGAGCTCCTAATTCGGGTCTGCCCGAAAACACAGCGAAGCGACAATGAAGCTCTTCAAGTGCCAACATTGCGAGCAGCTGCTCTACTTCGAGAATACGGTCTGCGAGAAGTGCTCATATAATCTGGGCTTCATCCCGGAGATCATGAACATTTCCGCGCTCGAGCCTGCGGGCAGCGCATGGCGGTCGCTCGCGGTTCCGAAAAAGTCGTATCGCTTCTGCGCCAACGCCCAGTTCGGCGTATGCAATTGGACGGTTGAGGCGGACTCGCCCGACCAGTATTGTGCGGCCTGCCGTCACAATCGCACGGTCCCGAATACCGGCATCCAGGACAACGTCGTGGCCTGGCGCAAGATCGAGCTCGCCAAGCACCGGCTGTTCTACACGCTGATGAAGCTCAACCTGCCGCTCGACGAGCGCAATGACGATGGCAGCGAACGCCTGGCATTCGATTTTCTGGCAAGCCTGGAGCGGGCTGGCGGCCCGCGGGTCATGACGGGTCACGACAACGGCCTGATCACGCTCGCGCTTGAGGAGGCCGACGATGCCGAGCGCGAGAAGCGGCGCACGCTCATGCACGAGCCCTATCGCACGCTGCTTGGTCACTTCCGTCACGAGGTCGGCCATTATTTCTGGGATGTGCTGGTGCGCGATGGCGGCCGGATCGAGGAATGCCGCCGGATTTTCGGTGACGAGACGGCGGATTATGGTCAGGCGCTGGAAAACTATTACGCCAACGGCGTCATCGCCAACTGGCAGGAGAATTTCATCAGCGCTTACGCAACCTCGCATCCGTGGGAGGATTTCGCCGAGACCTGGGCGCATTATCTGCACATCGTCGATACGCTGGAAATGGCACGCGCCTTCGGCATGTATGTCCATCCGCGGCTGGCGCGGCCCGGCGAGAGCGACGCGCAAGTCGATTTCGATCCGTACAGCGTGCGTAACCCGTCGCCGCTGATCGAAACCTGGCTGCCGCTGAGCAACGCACTCAACAGCCTCAACCGCACGATGGGGCTGCCGGACATCTACCCCTTCATCCTGTCGCCGGCGGTCGTCCAGAAGGTCAGTGCCATCCACGATCTCATTCACGGCAACAAGTTGCCGGTGAAAGTGGCAATGGCGGCGGCCTAGCAGGTCCGACGGAATTCGCCAAACAAGCGGCCCGCGCCGGATGCCGGCGCGGGCCGTGTTGGCATTTGCACTGCGATGCGCCGCTTAGGCCTCGATGACCGCGATGATATCGAGACTGTTCGGATCGATGATCAGGATTTCGTCACCGACCATGACATAGTCAAAGCCTTCGTATTGCGGCACGATTTCCACGACGTCTTCGGGCAGCACCGCGATATGCACGTCTCGCGGTACGCGTGCGCCGACCGAGATGTTGAACCTTATGTTCGTGGTGGCGCGAGCCGACGATCTCTTGCCGATCGTGGCCATGATCTTGCTGCGCTGATCCTGCGACAGCTGGACATTGGCGCCACGCGAGGCGGGGGCGTTGCCGGCATTCTGCCCGTTTACGCCCGCGCCGCTCTTGTCGGTTTCGTTGGCGCCACGCGGCGTGCCGCCCTCGCCCATACGCGCGTCGGGAGCGTGCGCGCCAGGAGTCGCGTCAGAGTCGCGCCAGGAGTGGTGCCGGGTGCACCTTGGGCGGATTGGCCGGTCGGGTTTATGGATTTGTGCGCCGGCTGTCCGCCGAGCGGCTGATGCGTCACGGTGCCTCCAGGATTGGCCTTCTGCTCCTGCGGGGCGGCAGCGGGGGCCGCGCCTTTGCCTGCTTCACCGCCGGCAGGGGCTTGCGCTGCGGCAAGGCTTGCGAAACCGACCACGGCCGCGATGGCGACTGTGGCCAATAGTGTCTTCTTCATCATCATTCTCCTCTGGTCCTCCCTGGTGTCGAGCCGCAACTTTCGCCGTGCGAAAAGTCTGCCACCGGACTCGAGCGCGTACTCCACCTCCAACTCGCCCGGGACATCGGCGTTCCGGATTCGCGCAGTCACTTTGTTGCAACTGCATACGGCGACCTGCCGGACGGAACTGCATCATGGTGCGGCGCGTTGTTGCGCAGACTGTCATTCAGTTTTTGGCAGATTTTGGAGGTGAAGACCGATGGATTGGAACCAAGTCGAAGGGAACTGGAAAGAAGCCAAGGGAAAGATCAAACAAAAGTGGGGTCAGCTCACCGACGACGATCTCACGCAGGTGAACGGCCAGCGCGACCAGCTCGAAGGCAAAATCCAGCAGCGCTACGGATTGGCCAAGGACATGGTGCGCAAGAACGTCGACGATTGGCTGAACGCCCAGCCGTAACCACGGTTTGCACAAACGCGTCGCGGGGATAAGCAAGCGGCTCATCCCCGCGATCCCTTTGGTGCCTTGCGGGAACCGGGAGAAACGCCATGAACTCAAACGCCATGAACTCAAACGCCGTGAACTCTCCGTCCAACGAGCGGAATCCGGTGGTGCCGCCCCAAGACGCGCGCCAGGGCGTCACGGGACATAATGTCCGTTACGTTCTCGGCTGGAGCCTCGCCGCGATTGTCGTCATTTTCGGCGTTATGTATTTCGCTTATTTCGGCGGCCGGCTCTAATCAGCGGCCGTCTTTTGCTGCATTGCCTCTTGAGACTTTGCCCATTCCCCTGTTTTCTAGCGCCGGGAATTCACCCGGGTGAGGGATATGGCAAAAAAGGCATCGACGAAAACAAGCCGCATTAAGCCGAACCGCGATACGGCGGCTCATAATGTCATCAAGCAGAAACTGATCGCCGCCGGCAAAGTGCTGGTGGCCGAGGGCCAGGACGACTTTACCCGCGGGCATATTTCCTTCCGCCTGCCGGACAAGCCTGGTCTCTTTTTCATGAAGGCGCACAGTATTGGTCTCGATGAGATCACGAAGGGAAACATCCTGACCATCGATCTCGAAGGCAATGTCGTCGCCGGCACCGCGCGGCGGCACAGCGAGGTCTATATCCACTCCGAAATCTTCAAAGTCCGTCCCGACGTCAATTGCGTGATTCATACCCATCCGGATTACGCGACCGCGCTGTCGTCGACCGGCCGCACGCTCAGATGCTACAGCCAGCCCGGCGCGCTGTTTTACGAAGCGCTTGGCACCTATACCGACACCATCAATCTCATCCGCAGCCACGCCATGGGCGCCGGCGTCGCGCGTGCGCTTGGTTCGGGGCGGGGTGTGCTCCTGAAGAATCACGGTGTCGTCGTTACCGGTGCGACGATCGAGGAAGCGGTGATCGGCGTCATCATGCTTGAAAACGGCGCGAAGGTGCAGTTGCTGGCGGAGGCCGCCGGCGATCTGGCGCCGGAATTTCCGCGCGACGATATCGAAAAGCTGAAGGCCATCGTCAGTCAGCCCGAGCAGTTCAAGATCAATTTCGATTATCTGGCGCGGCGCGTGCAGCGCCGGCGCAGATAGCGGGGCTGCGTGACATGACACCGGGTCTCCGGCAGCGCGACCGGCGCGACGTCAATCCCGCGCTCGGCCGCCGCAAGCTGAAACTCGGCACGTTCCAGTCCAATCTCGATTCAGGCTGCGTGATGGCGGATCTCGACGGCCGCCTCGACATCACCTGGCCGAACACCGTCACGCTGGCGCAGCTTGCCGACGACATGGATTTCGAGGCGCTGGTGCCGGTGGCGCGCTGGCGTGGCTTCGGCGGCAAGACCGATCCGCAGGGGCCGGGTTTCGAGACCTTCACCTGGGCCGCCGGCATCGCCGCGTCGACAAAGAACGCCGGCGTCATTTCGACATCGCACGTTGCGCTCAATCATCCGATCATTGCCGCCAAGCAATCGGCGGTCATCGACCACATTTCCAACGGCCGCTACACACTTAACATCGTCAATGGCTGGAATTTCCCGGAAATGGAAATGTTCGGCGTTTCGCTGCTCGATCACGAGGAACGCTATGCCTGCGCCGAGGAGTGGGTGACGATCGTCAAGCGTTTGTGGAGCGAGGACGAGTGTTTCGATTTCGCGGGCAAATTCTACAACATCAAGGGCGGCTATTTGCAGCCGAAGCCGATCCAGTCGCCGCATCCGGTCATCATGAATGCCGGCTCGTCGGAGCGCGGCCGTCACTTTGCCTGCAAGCACTGCGATCTCGTGTTCACGAGTATCCGCACCCACGACATCGCCGCCAACACCGCCCATGTCGCGGCCTATCGCACGCTGGCGCGCGAAACCTATGGCAGGGACATCCAGGTCTGGGCCAACGCCAATATCGTGCAGGCCGGGACAGAGAAAGAGGCGCGCGATTTCCTTCATTATTATGTGCATGAAAAAGGCGACTGGGCCGCCGCGCGCAATGTCATCGACACGATGGGGGCGGACATCAACAAGCGGGATTATCCGGAGGAGCGGCGCAATGCCATGGCCGAGATGATGATCTCGGGCTGGGGCGGATTCCCGCTTATCGGCACCAAGGACCAGATCGTCGACGGTCTCGCTACGCTCTCGAAAATCGGCCTCGACGGCGTTCTTCTCTCCTGGCCGCGCTATATCGACGGCATGCGCGAGTTTCGCGACGTCACCTATCCGCTGCTCAAACAGGCCGGGTTGCGGGACAATGTCTGAATCGTCATTGCGAGCGCAGCGATGCAATCCAGCGCCGGAATCTGGATTGCTTCGTCGCTGCGCTCCTCGCAATGACGGCTTGGAACGTGATAGAAAAGGGACAGTCGCAATGAGCCGCCAGGAGCACCGATGCCACGGATGAAGGGCGCCGAACTGATCACCGAATATCTGGTGGACAACGATATTCCCTATGTTTTCGGCATTTGCGGCCACGGCAATGTCGGCATGCTCGATCCGCTTTACGAGGCGCGCGACCGCATAAAGCTCATCTCGCCGCGCCACGAGCAGGTCGCCGCGCACATGGCGGACGCCTATTTCCGCGTCCGCCACAAGCCGGTGGCGACGCTGACCTCATGCGGGCCCGGCTCGGCCAATATCGTGATGCCGCTCGCCTGCGCGCTCACCGATTCCTCGGCGATGCTGGCCATCACCGCGAACGTGCCGACCTCGCAGTTCAATCGGAGTCCGTTCCAGGAAATCAACCGGCACTACCAGGCAGACTTCGTCAACGTTCTGCGCCCGGTGGTGAAGCGCAGTTTCCAGCCGACCCGCGTCGACATGCTGCCGCTCGCGCTGCGGCAGGCGATGACGACGATGCTGTCGGGCCGGCCGGGGCCGGTCAATGTCGACGTGCCGTTCAACGTGTTCCAGGAGGAAGACGACGTCGAAATGCCGCCGCCCGCGCCGCCGCTCAATGCGCAGAGGAGCGGGGCGTCGCCCGAGGAAGTTTCCTGCGCGCTCGACATGATCCTCGCGGCGCAGCGGCCGGTCATTTTCATCGGCCACGGCGTGACGCTGTCGGAAGGAAGCCGCGAGCTCACGGAATTTGCAAAGAAGCTCGGCATCCCGGTGATCTCGTCGCCGAACGGCATGGGCTGCCTCGACATGACCGATGCGCTGTCGCTCGGCTTCATCGGGCGCAACGGTGCGTTTCCGGCCAACGAAGCCGGCCGGCGCTCCGATCTCGTCATCGCTATCGGTGCGCGGTTCGACGATCGTTCGGCCTCGTCCTGGATGCCGGGCTATTCATGGAATTTTCCACAAACGAAACTTATTCATGCGGATGTCGATCCGGACGAGATCGGCCGCAACTATCCGCCGGACCTCGGCATTCTTGCCGATGCGCGGACATTTCTGCGTCAACTTCTCGCCGAGCTCGAGCGGCGCGGCGCGCGCTCCCGCACCAAGGAATGGCTCGCCGATATCGCGGCATGGCGCGCGGAGTGGGAAAAATTCGTGCGGCCGAATTTCGAGATGCACGCCACGCCGATGCGGCCGGAGCGCGTCGTCGCCGACTGCCAGGCGGTGCTGCCGCCGGACGCCATCATCTGTTGCGATGTCGGCGTCAGTCACAACTGGTACATGCAGTTCTGGAACGCGCGCAAACCGCAGTGCATGCTCAACTCATGGGGTTTTTCCGGCATGGGTTTTGGCGCCGCCGGCGCGCTCGGCGCAAAACTTGCGGCGCCGGACCGCCCGGTGGTCGCAATCACCGGCGACGGCTGTTTCACCATGGTGCCGCATGTGCTCTGCACCGCGGTCGAATACGACATCCCGGTGGTCTGGGTGATCTGGAACAATTTCGGCTGGGTTTCGATCCGCGACATCCAGCTCGGCATGTTCGGCGGCCGCGAATACGGCACCATGTTCCATCAGGGCGCCAACAAGAAACCGTTCAATCCGGATTTCGCCGCCTGGGCGAGGGCGTCGGGCGTCGAGGCGATCACCGTGACGAAGTCGCAGGATTTTCGCGGCGCGCTTGAGCACGCCGTGAAGGCGAACAAGCCGTTCCTCCTCGACGTGCATGTCGATGCCGACGTGCGGCCGCCGTCGACCGGCTCCTGGGAATTGCCGCCGACGCCGCACAAGGAACCGGTGTTCGGCCAGCGCTTTATTCCCGATGCCGCGCCGGTCAAATGAGCGCGTAACGACGTGACCGAGACGGTCGCCGAAATCCTTCAAGCCTATCGCAGCGGCGCGGCGACGCCCGCCGACATCGTCGCGCGCAGCTACGCGCGGCTGCGCGAACGCGACGACCCGGCGATCTTCATCACGCTGCGCGACGAGAACGATGTCCTCGCCGAAGCGAAGGCGTTGTCGGACAAAACGTTGCCGCTTTACGGCATTCCGGTCGCGGTGAAGGACAATATCGACGTCGAGGGCCTGCCGACCACCGCCGCTTGTCCCGCTTATCTCTACAAGCCCGCGAAGGACGCCAGCGCCGTGGCGCGGCTGCGGGCCGCCGGCGCGCTCATCATCGGCAAGACCAATCTCGACCAGTTCGCCACCGGGCTTGTCGGCACGCGCACGCCCTATGGCGTGCCGCGCAATCTGTTCGACGACAAGCTCATCCCCGGCGGATCGAGCTCCGGTTCGGGCGTTGCGGTCGGCGCCGGTATCGTGCCGCTGTCGCTCGGCACCGACACGGCGGGCTCCGGCCGTGTGCCGGCCGCCTTCAACAATATTGTCGGCGTCAAGCCGAGCCTTGGGCTCGTCTCGACCACGGGCGTCGTGCCGGCGTGCCGCTCGCTCGACTGCGTATCGATCTTCGCGCTAACCGTGGACGATACGATGACGGCGCTTGGTGCCGTTGCCGGCCAGGATGCGTCGGATCCTTACTCGCTGGCGCGGCCGCTGCGGGCCACGGGACCAATGCCGGAAGGTGTCAGACTCGGCGTGCCGCCCGCCGCGCAGCGGCGGTTTTTCGGCGACAGGATTTCGGAGGCCGCCTACGACGCGGCTTTGGCGCGGCTTGCCGGACTTGGTGCGACAATCATCGAGGTCGATCTTGAGCCGTTCTACGCTGCGGCGCGGCTGCTCTACGAAGGGCCGTGGGTCGCGGAACGATATCTTACCGCGAGGGATCTGCTCGCGTCGCATCCAGAGGCTATTCTCCCGGTCACGCGGCGAGATCATTGCCGCGGGCGCGCACGTCACCGGCGCTGATGCTTTCACTGCGTTCCATCAGCTCGAGAAATTCCGCCGCGTGCGCGACCGCACCTTTGCGGAAGTCGGCGCTCTCGTGCTGCCGACCGCGCCAACGATCTATAAGGTGGAAGATGTGCTGGCCGATCCGATCACGCTCAACAGCCGGCTCGGCACCTACACCAATTTCGTCAATCTGCTCGATCTGTGCGGGCTCGCGGTACCGGCATCGATCAGCAGCAAAGGCCTGCCGTTCGGCATTACGCTGCTTGCACCGGGTGGCGAGGACGCAAGTCTCGCCGCGATCGGGCGGCAATTCCACGCCGGGACCGGCCTGCCGCTCGGCGCGCTGAAAGTTCCGCAGCCGCCGCTCGCAAAGCTTTCGTCCGGGCCGGGAGCGGGCGAGATCGCGCTCGCCGTCGTCGGTGCGCATCTTTCGGGCATGCCGCTCAACGGCGAATTGCGCGCGGCGGGCGCGCGCCTTCTCGAAACCACGGCGACCGCGCCGCATTACCGGCTCTATGCGCTCGCTGGGACGGCGCCGCC
Organism: uncultured Alphaproteobacteria bacterium; assembly: GCA_963723335.1. Classification (GTDB taxonomy): domain Bacteria; phylum Pseudomonadota; class Alphaproteobacteria; order Rhizobiales; family Xanthobacteraceae; genus BOG-931. Next base: position 103,544 of record CAVRQJ010000012.1, read on the forward strand.
AAAACCCGGACTGCTGCGCGTGAAGAACGGCGAGGGCTCAGCCATCGCGGTCGAAGTCTGGGCGCTGCCGGAAGCAGGCTTCGGCCGCTTCGTCGCCGCTGTGCCGCCGCCACTCTCGATCGGTACGCTGGAGCTTGGCGGCGGGCACGCTGTGAAAGGGTTTTTGGCCGAGGCCGAAGCCATCGCCGGTGCCCGCGACATTTCAAGCTTTGGCGGCTGGCGGAAGTTTGTTGAGCAATCCAGCTAATTCAATCCGCTCGTGCTGGATTTCCGCTTTCGCGAGAATGAGCGGGAAAATTCGGCGCCCCGCCGCTGCATCGTCAACAAACTGCACGCTGCATGCTTGCCCGTTCTGCTGACAGAATTTGAGCGCGCCGGCGCGTGCTGCGTCGACGGTGCGCATGCCGCTCTGCCAGCCGAAATGGCCGTCGGACGACATTGCGAAGGCCTTGTGCGGCGCGTCGATCAGAAAATTCGCAAAGGCCTTCTGGCCATTTGCACCCAGAACTTTCGGCGCGGCAATGGCGGGCTGCGGCAACGGCAACGGCGATTGCCGCAGCGTCAAATTCTGTTGCTGCAAAAACGCGTCGACGTAAGGCGTCCACACCGCAATTCCGGCGGGCGAGAACAGGCTGTGGCCGTCGTCACCGAAGGCGGGCGCCGCGAGAAAATCGACATTGCCGCCGCCTTGTGTGAATGCGGTCTTCAACTGCTGCGCCAGCGCAGGTGCGAAGAAATGATCGTTCGCGGCATAGACCCACAGCATGGGCACGCGCGATGTCTGGCCGAAGGCGCGAAAGGCGTCGATCAGCCGGTCGGTCCGGCACACCTCGTCGCTTTCCTGCGAACCGCGGCCGCCGGCAAAGCTGATCGCGGCGACAAGGCCCGGCGGCGGATCGGCGGTTAGCGCGACGGTGGCGAAGCCGCCCGCCGAAACGCCGACGGCAATCATGCGGGCCGGATCGACGTCCGGACGGTGGGCGAGAAATTCGAGCGCGGTCCGAAGATCGGCAGCGCCCGCTTTGCCGGCGGCGACGTAATTCGGGTTGTTGCACGGGCCGAAGGTCTCGGCCCAGCCGCCGTCGGAACCGCCATAGCCGCGGCGCATCACGATCGCCGCCGCCCAGCCGCGGCGGGCGAATTCCAGCGCCTGCGGCAGCATGCCGAGCGGGGTCATGGCGGCACGGTCGGCCGCGTTGCGCGGCGAGCCGTGATTGATCAGCGCGAGCGGATAACGGCCCGGTGCGCTCGGGCGCACGAACAGCGCTTCAAGTGTGCCGAGATCGCTGCCAAGCAGAATGCGCAGCGGCTGCAGGACGAAGGGACTGTCGGCGTGCGCTGTGGTCCTGACGGCGAGGAAGAGAAGAGCGACCAGAAGAATACGTTTGTATGCCATTTGTCCCAGCCGTCATTCCGGCGCGCGAAGCGCGAGCCCGGAATCCATAATCACAGGTCGAGCGCACTTGCACCAATGGTGGCTATGGATTCCCGGCTCAGCCCTTCGGGCTGCCCGGGAATGACGATCAGCCCTCGATCACACTGACATGCGCCGCCACGACGCGCCAGCCTTCCGGGAAGCGGACCCAGGTTTGCATCTGGCGGCCGATTTTCCCCGGCAGGCTGGTGCGATGAAATAATGTCGAAGCGATACCGACGTCACGCCCGTAAGTGCTGATGACGGTTTTGGACAAAGTGCGCGCCAGTCCCGCCGGCGAGCGCGCGGCGCGGAATGCCTTGATCTCGGCAAAACCGTAGAGATTTTCGCCACCACCGTAGCGGATGGTGCGCGCATCGTCGCGAAACAGCGCATCCAGCGTCGCCACGTCGTTCGTCACCAGCGCTTTCTCGTAGTGGTCGAACGCGGCTCTCACTTCGGCGACGACCTCCGGCAGGTCGATCTGCATCGGTTTCTCCCTAAACTTTATTCTGATTATATCGCCGGACGCGGCGCTGCGGCGACACCCTTTAATTCGAGCGCATGTGCGAGCCGCAGCGCCACATCCTCGCGCCACGGCGCGGTGATGATTTGCACGCCGATCGGCAGCGGCGTCAGCGGCACCGGCACGGCAACGACCGGCAAGCCGATGAACGAGATCGGCTGGGTATAAAGGCCAAGATTGGCGCGCACCGGCAACTCGGCGTCGCCGTACATAAAGGTCTGCTGGCCGATCAAGGGCGCGGTGCAGGGCGTCGCCGGCGCCAGGATCGCGTCGACCCCCTCGAACAGTTGCAGGACCTGCGCGCGATACCAGCGGCGAAATTTCTGCGCCTTCATCACAAGCGACGCCGGCGCCATCGCGCCAGCGATTAGCCGGTCGCGCACCGCGGGGTCGAAATCCTTTGCCCGGCTGCGCAGGCGATGCAGGTGCAGGCTCGCGCCCTCGCTCGCAGTAATAATGTAGGCCGCTGACCGTGCGCGCTCGGCCTGCGGAATCTCGATATCGCGATTGGCCCCGAGCGCCGAGGCAACGCGGTCGATGGCCTGACAGGCGTCGCCGCTCTTGCATTTGAAATAGCCGCCGGCGACCGCGACGCGCAGGCCCTCAGCGCCGCGATCGAGTTGCGGCAAGACGGGTTCGACCGGACGATCGGCACAGGCCGGATCGTCCGGGTCAAAGCCCTGCATCGCGTCATAGGCGAGCGCGAGATCGCGGGCCGAACGGGCAAACGGGCCGAGATGGTCGAGGCTCGTGACAAAAGGAAAGGTGCGGGCGCGGGACAGCCGGCCATAGGTCGGCTTGAGTCCGAAAATGCCGCACAGCGATGACGGCACGCGGATCGAGCCGTTGGTGTCGGAGCCGAGCGCGAGCGGCACGAGGCCGCCGCCGACCGCGGAGCCGGAGCCGCCGGACGAGCCGCCCGACATGCGGTCGATGTCGTGTGGATTGCGCGAGGGGCCGTCGTGGATGTTTTCACCGGTGAAATCGTAGGCGTATTCGCCCATGTTGAGCGCGCCGATGGCGATGGCGCCGGCGGCTTCGAGCCGCTCGATCAAAACGGCGTCGCGCTTTGCCGGCGGATCGGTGCGGTTGATCTTCGAACCGGCAAGCGTCGGCAGGCCGGCCATGTCGAACAGGTTCTTGACCGCGAAAGGCACGCCGGCGAGCGGCCCAAGCTTTTCGCCCTTTGTGCGCTTGCCGTCGATGGCTTCGGCGCGGGCGAGGGCGCGCTGCTCAGTGACCGCGGTGAAGGAATTGAGGACCGGATCGTGCTCGCGGATGCGGGCGAGCGCGCCTTCAACGATGCGCGTTGCGCTGATGCGGCCGGACGTCACGGCGCCGGCGATGTCGGCTGCCGTGGCGAAATCAAAGTCGCTTGCGGGCGCATCGAGCATGGAACACGTCAGGCGCGAAAGATCGGCGCGGGTTCGGTGTCGTCGGGCAGGGCGAATTCATCGACCAGCGCCGCGTGGCGCAAGATCAGGTGCAGGTTGAATTTGACGCTTGCCTGCCAAGCCGGATCTATCGCTATGCCCAGTGCTTCCGCACCCGCCATCACAAGCGCATCCAGCGCTTCGGGGGGCCGCGCCGCTTTCGGGGCATCGCGTCTCTTGCCGGGGCTTTTCGCGCGCGCGGGTTTTCCCTTCTTGACGATTTTGCGGACGGCTTTGCGCTTCATGACACGGCTTTGGGCTGCGGCAAAAATTCCTCGGCGAAATGGCAGGCGACGCGATGATCGCCGAAACTGCGTAACGCCGGCATTGCAGTCTTGCACAAATCCGTGCCGCGCGGACAGCGGCCATAGAAGCGGCACACATTGGGATCGGGATCGATCGGGCTGCGCGGCTCGCCGGAAAGCCGCAGTTTCTCGACACCGCCTTCGTGCAGGCGCGGCACCGCGGCGACCAGCGCCTGGGTGTAGGGATGCAGCGGATGGTCGAAGACTTCCAGCGCCGGGCCGGATTCCACAATCTTGCCGAGATACATCACCAGCACCCGGTCGCATAAAAGCTTCACCACGGAGAGGTCGTGCGACACGAACAGATAGCTCATGCCGAATTCTTTCTTCAGCCGTTGCAGAAGCTGAAGGATGACGACCTGAACCGAAACATCGAGCGCTGCGGTCGGTTCGTCGAGCACTAGGAGATCGGGCTCGACCGCGATGGCGCGGGCGATGCCGACGCGGGCACGCTGGCCGCCGGACAATTGATGCGGAAAGCGGGTCAGGAACGGCAGCGGCAGGCCGCATTGGCTGGCGACCGTCTCGACGCGCTCGGTGAGCGCCTTGCCGCGCAGTTTGCGCAACCGCCGCAGTGGATCGGCGATGGCATCGAACGCGGTGAAGCGTGGATTGACGCTTTCGCCGGCGTCCTGGAACACCATCTGGATGCGGGCGCGGTCGCGGTCGCGGGCAAAGACCCGGGCCGGCTTGAGCGCCAATTCGCGGTCGCCAAGTTTTATGCTGCCGCCCGAGACATCGAGAAGGCGCGTCAGCGTCCGCACCAGGCTTGATTTTCCGCAACCGGATTCGCCGACGAGCCCCACCGTCTCGCCCTTGCCGATGGTGAAGCTGACATCGTCGACCGCATAGACCTTCGGCAGTTTTTCCGGCCCGCCCGAGAAGCGCCGCTTGAAGCGTTCCAATGGCCCGGGGCCGCCGCCGACCGGAAACAGCTTCGATACGTCGGCAACGTCGAGGAGGGTGGTCATGCCGCGCTCACGGTTGGCGCGCTGACGATCGGCGCATTGGTGTCCTCGATGGGCATCGGATTCCAGCAGGCGACGATGTGATCGGCGCCGAGCGCCGCATGCGGCAGCGGCTGCGCGCAGGCGTCGATCTTGCGCGGGCAGCGCTCCGAATAGCGGCAGGGCGGGAGGTCAGTGCGGCGCAGATCCGGCAGCGCGCCGGGAATCGATGCGAGCTCGTCGAGGCTCGCCGCCGAATCCGGCGTCGCCGCGATCAGCTCGGCTGTGTAGGGGTGACGCGGATGCGCGAACAACTCCTTTGTCGGCGCATTTTCGACGATGTGGCCGGCATGCATGACGACGATGCGCGCCGAGCGCTGCCCGGCGAGCGCGAGATCGTGGGTGATGAAAATCGTCGCCATGCCCATTTTGCCGGCGAGGTCGTTGACGAGGTCCATGATCACCGCCTGCGTCGTCACGTCGAGGCCGGTGGTCGGCTCGTCGGCGATCAGGAGCGAGGGCTTTGCGGCAAGCGCGATCGCGATCATGACGCGCTGGCACATGCCGCCGGACATTTCGAAGGGGTAGGCTTTTGCGCGCCGCGCCGGATCGGTGATGCCGACGGCGCGCAGCATTTCGATCGCCTGCTCCGGCGCGTCACGGCGCGGCACGTTGCCGTGCCGGATCAGGACGTCGGCGATCTGGCGGCCGACCGGACGGATCGGATTGAGTGCAGTGCGCGGATTCTGGAAGATCATCGCGATGTCGCGGCCGCGCACCTCGGCAAGCTGGCTTTGACTGGCGTGGAGAAGGTCGAGGCCGCCGAGCATGGCGCGGCCCGCGGTGATCCGGCCGGCCGGATCGAGGATGCCCATGACGGCATAGGCGGTGACGGATTTGCCCGACCCGGATTCGCCGACAAGCGCGATGGTCTCGCCCTTGGCGACGGAAAAACTCACATTCTCGAGCGCGCGCACGATGCCGGAGCGGGTGCGAAAATCGACGCTGAGGCCTTCCACCGAGAGTGCCGGCGCGGCGCTCATGTGCGTCTCCGCGGATCGACCATGTCGCGCAAGCCGTCGCCGAGGAGGTTGAAACAGAACACCGCGATCATCAGCGCAAGGCCGGGAAAGAAGGCGTTCCACCATTCGCCCGACACCATGAAGGCCGCGCCTTCGGCAACCATGATGCCCCATTCCGGCGTCGGCGGCCGCACGCCGAGTCCGATGAACGACAGGCCGGCGGCATTGAGGATGGCGTAACCCATGGTCAGCGACATCTGCACGACCAGGATCGGAAACACATTAGGCAGGATTTGGAAGGTCAGGATGCGCCAGTCGGAATTGCCGGACAGCCTCGCCGCTTCGACGAAGCCGGCCTCGCGCCGGATATTGGCTTCGGCGCGCGCGATGCGCGCATAGAGCGGGAAATTCACGATGGCGGTGGCGATGACGATGTTCTGCACGGTATTGCCGAGCGCTGCGACGATGCCCATGGCGAGCACGAACAGCGGAAACGCCATGATGGTATCGGCGATGCGGCCGACGATGCGGTCGGTCCAGCCGCCGAAAAATCCGGCGGCGACGCCGGCGAGCCCGCCCATCAGGAAAACCAGCGCCACCGAGGCAACTGCGATGAAGAAATCGAGCCGCGTGGCGACGACGACGCGGCTGAACACGTCGCGGCCGAGCTGATCGGTGCCGAACCAGTGATGCACGTTCGGCGGCGTGAGCGCCTGCGTGGTGTCGCTTTGCAGCGGATCGTAGGGCACGATATGCGGCCCGAACGCCGCGGCGAGCACAATCAGGAGAAACAGCGCGAAGGCAAAGCCGGTGACCGGGTTTTCGGCGACGACGTAGCGCGAATGGCGAAACAGCGCGACGAAGGCGCTCTCACGCGGCGGCGAGGCTGCGATGTCGGTCATGCGTCGAGCCTCACGCGCGGATCGATCAGCCCGTAGGTCACGTCAATCAGAAGGTTGAGCATGACGTACATCACCGCCATGGTGAGGACGAAACCCTGCACTGGCGCGAAATCCGAGGCGAGCAGCGCCTCGACGGCGTAAGAGCCGATGCCAGGCCAGGCGAAGACTTTTTCGACGAGCACATTGGCTCCGAGGAGGAACGAGAACACCATGCCGAGTGTGGTGATCACCGGCAGCATGGCATTCCTGAAAGCATAAGTGACGATGACGGTGTAGGCCGAGAGGCCGCTCGCGCGCGCTGTGCGCACGAAATCCGATGACAGCACCGCGAGCATCGAGGCGCGTGTCATGCGCGCGATCGGGGCGAGCGAGAAAATACCGAGCGTCAATGCCGGCAGGATCATCTGCTTGAGCGCTGCCATGAAGGTTGAGCCGTCGCGCGCGACAAGACTGTCGATCAGGTAGAATCCGGTCACATAGGGCGGCTCGGTGAAGAACACGTCGAGGCGGCCGAGCGGCGCCGGCGCCCAGCCAAGCTGATAGTAGAAGATGTAAACCAGGATCAGGCCGGTGAAGAACACCGGCAGCGACACGCCAAGCGTCGTCACGATCCGGCAGGTATGATCGATCAGGGAATTGGGCTTTGTCGCCGCGAGGATGCCGAGCGGGACGGCGATGATGACCGAAACGATAAGGCCAAGAAGCGTCAGTTCCGCGGAAGCCGGCAGCCTATTGCGCAACTCGCTTGCGACCGGCTGCCCGGTGGTGAGCGAATTGCCGAGATTGCCGTGGGCGAGGTCGACGACGTAGTGCCCGAACTGCACGATGAGCGGCTTGTCGAGCCCGAGCTTGACCCGGATTTCCTGGATGGCCTGCGGCGTCGCGGCCGGTCCCGCAAAATAAACCGCCGGATCGCCCGGCAGCGCCCGCGTCAGGAGGAATGTCACAATCACCACGCCGATCAGGCTCGGGATCGCCATCAGCAGGCGCTTGAGGATCATCGTGGGCATCGACGCCAACCATTTCCTGCATTGTCATGGCCGGGCTTGTCCCGGCCATCCCGGTTCAAATGGCACGTCCGTGCCCCGGCCTTCGGGATGCCCGGCACAAGGCCGGGCATGACGGCCACGAAATTCACCCCTTCTCGAACGTGCGGTAATCGAGCCTGCGGTGGAACCAGTACTGGTAGCCGCTGATGTTCTTTTGCATCGCGACATTGACGAAGGGCTGATAGAGCGGGATGCGCGGCATGTCGGTGTAGGCGAGATCGACAAAACCCTTCACGTCCTTGTCGTAGGTAGCCTGATCGCCGGTCGCCGCCGCGGCGCGGGCGCCGTCGATGAACGCGTCCATCGCCGGCGACTGGTAGTCCATCGTGTTGAAGATCGATTTGCCGGAGTGGTAGCACCAGTAGAAGAAGTATTCCGGGTAATCGAGCCAGCCCGAGAACACATTGGTGAACAGCGGCATTGTCTTCTTGGTCAGTTCGGTGCGCCAGTTCGCGCCCGGGATTTTGTTGATTGTGGTCTGGATACCGATTTGAGCGAGTGACTCTCTGCACCAGAACGCAAGTGGGCTCATTGACGCCCGCAAAGCCCAGATCGAACGAGATTGGAATCGGTTCAGGAATGCCATTCGCATAACCAGCCTCCGCGAGAAGTTGTTTTGCCTTGGCGAGATCGGTGTTGAACTTGTGCGGCTGCGGCCACGCGACTTCGGTGGGCGCATCCGCCGCCGCGCCGAACATCGGCTTGGCGAGATTGTAAAGCACCGCATCCATGATTTTCTGATACGGAATTGCGTAAGCTATGGCGTAACGCACTTTCACATTGTCGAACGGCGGGTGCGCGACATTCATGCCGATGTACTGAATGCCGTTCGAATAAGGAGTCGAGATGATGGTGAGCTTGCCGTCGGATTTCAGTTCGGAGAAGTCCTTGTTCGGCAGGTCGTAGGAGACGTCGGCGTCGCCGCGCTCGAGCAGCGCGCGCCGGTTGCCGGCATCCGGCACCATGCGCCAGATCACGCGCTTGATCTTGGGCAGCGGGCCGCCTTTCCAGTTTTCATTGCGTTCGAGCACCACCTGCGAACCCGCTGTCCAGTTCGTCACCTTGTAGGCGCCGCTGCCTGAGGTGTTCAGCTTGGTGAATTCGAGGCCCCAGGGATCCTGCTCGGTGGCTTTCGATTTCACCAGTTGCGAATTGATGATGCACGGCACGATCACCGCCATGTCCGGAACCGTGAGCCGGTCTTTCTTCATGAAGTCGACGCGAAATGTATGGTCGTCGACAACGACGAACTGCTCCGGTTTTGTCAGCGAACCGGCGCTCATCTGGAATGTCGGAAAGCCGCCGACCGTCACCGCGCGATCGTAAGACCATTTGGCGTCGTTGGCGGTGACCGGCGTGCCGTCCTGAAACACCGCGTCCTTGCGCAACTTGAAGGTCACCGACATGTCGCCGATATTCATGTCCTCGGCGAGTTCGGGTTTGAATTTCGTCTTGTCGTAATAGGGCACGCCGTTCGGCAGCGTCTTCATCTCGTGGCTGATCAGACGGTCGTAGGTATTCCACGACACTTCGTAGCCCGGCACGTTGGTGCCGACGCCGTGGATGTCGAGATTGTTCGGCCCGCTTTCGGAGACGATCAGCAAAGTTTCCTGGCGCGATTGCGCCTTGGCCGGCGACCAGATGGCCGGCGCCGGAACGGCGGCGGCGGCAGTGAGTACGGTTACGGATTTAAGGAAGTCGCGGCGCTTCATTCATAGCCTCCCGAGGCTGGCGCTTTGCAGTCTTATGGAACTCATCCGCAAGCCGCGTGCCACGCCGCGCGCCGCCGTTGCCGCAGCGTAACTGCTTGATTCAAAGACGATGTTGCGGGGGACAACGCGGGCGCGAACCGGCCCAAGGGCTTCCGAGGCAGAGGCCGCCCATTTATTAGGCAGGTTTTCGGGCGCCGGTTTGCGCTCTTGTTTTGGGGATTTTTCGCGTGCGCGGCGCCGGCAAATTGTCGCGCGAACGCCGATAATTTCGCGGGCGGCGGCAACCGCGAAAGCGTCTCGCGAAGATTTCCGCGAATTAATTTCCCCGTCAGGTCGCCGTAACGCGGCTTGCCCACATGTACCCGGTCAAAGGCCGCTTGTGGCCGCATTCATTTCTGGAGATTGAAATGTCGCAAGGAAACCCGCCCCACAAAGTTCTCACTGCACGCCGCGTTACGCTTTTGGCGTCCGTCGCCGGAATCGGCGCGGCGCTGTTGCTTGCCGGACCGAACGGTTACTTCCCGTTGTCGCTCGGCACGCCGCCTGCGGCCGCGGCCGATGCGATCGCGCAGCATCCCACGGGATTCTCCGATCTCGTCACCAAGGTGAAACCTGCGGTGATTTCGGTGCGCGTCAAGATTCCCGCATCCGCCGAACCGGCGATGATGCGGGACAATGGCGACGACGAAGAGCAGATTCCGGCACAGCCCGGTTCGCCGCTCGACAAGTTCTTTCAGCAGTACGGCCAGCAATTCGGCCGTCAGGGCGGCAATGGCGGACAGCGCCAGTCGCAGAACCATGAGACCATCACCGGCGAAGGCTCCGGCTTCTTCATCACCGCCGATGGTTATGCCGTGACCAACAATCACGTAGTCGATCACGCCAAATCGGTCCAGGTCACGACCGACGACGGCACGATCTATACGGCCAAGGTCGTCGGCACCGATTCGAAAACCGATCTCGCCTTGATCAAGGTCGACGGCAAGACGAATTTTCCGTTCGTGAAATTCGCCGACCAGCAGCCGAAAGTCGGCGACTGGGTGGTTGCCGTCGGCAATCCGTTCGGGCTTGGCGGCACGGTGACGGCCGGTATCGTCTCGGCGCGCGGCCGTGACATCGGCGCCGGACCCTACGACGACTATGTCCAGATCGATGCGCCCATCAACAAGGGCAATTCGGGCGGACCGGCCTTCGACGTCGACGGCAATGTGATCGGTGTCAACACCGCGATCTATTCGCCGTCCGGCGGATCGGTCGGCATCGGTTTCGACATTCCGGCCGATACCGCGAAACTCGTCGTGGCGCAGCTCAAGGACAAAGGGCAGGTCACGCGCGGCTGGCTCGGCGTGCAGATCCAGCCGGTCACGGCAGGCATCGCCGACTCACTCGGCATGAAGAAGGCCGAAGGCGCGATGGTCGACGAGCCGCAGAAGGACAGTCCGGCGGCGAAGGCCGGCGTCCTGTCCGGCGACGTCATCACCGCGGTCAACGGCACGCCGGTCAAGGATGCGCGCGATCTCGCCCGCACCATCGGGATGATGGCGCCTGACTCCTCGGTCAAGCTCGACATCATCCGCCAGGGCGCGCCGAAGTCGGTGTCGCTGACGCTCGCGCAAATGCCGAGCGACCAGCACCTGGCGAAAGCCGATACCGGCGCGCAGCCGACAAGCGGCGTGCCGCATCTCGGCCTGCAAGTCGCGCCGGCGAGCGAAGTCTCCGGCGCCGGCGGGCAGGGCGTCGTGGTGACGGCGGTCGATCCGGACGGTCCTGCGGCGGAGCAGGGCTTCCAGACCGGCACCGTCATTCTCGATGTCGGCGGCAAGGCCGTTGCCAATGCCGGCGACGTCCGCACCGCGCTGACGGAAGCCAAGGCGCAGGGCAAGCATCAAGTGCTGATGCGCGTGAAGATGGGCGACGCCACCCGCTTTGTGGCGCTGCCGCTCGGCAATGCGTGAGTGGAATTTGATTAAGTAGTGTCCGCGCCCATCGGCCTGCCACCGTCTCCAGGCAGGTTTGATGGACCGGTCGTGTGAGGACGGGTTTGCCAAAGCCCGTCCTCATTCGTTTTGCACGAAGACGCCGCGCAGTGTGCTAGTTTATCCCGCTGGAAGGCCAGGACTTAAGACACGTGTCGGGCCTTCGGGGGAGACGATGAGACGGCGCACCAAAGCAGGCGGCAAGCCGGCTAAAGCGCGACGCCGCAAGCCGGCCGCGCCAAAGCGACGTAATGCGCCGAAGGCTGCGCCCCGGCGCAGGTCCTCCGCTGCCGGTAACGAAACGGAAGTCGCACGGCTCACGCGCGAATTGCGCGAGTCGCTGGAGCAGCAGGCGGCCACCGCGGATGTGCTGCGTATCATCAGTTCATCGCCGGGCGATTTAGGGCCGGTGTTCGCAGCCATCCTGAAAAATGCAACGCGCATCTGCGAAGCCAGGTTTGGGACCCTATGGCTTGCAGAGGGAGATGGCTTACGCGCTGTTGCCATGCATAACCCCCCGCCGGGCTTTGCCGACGTGAGGCGCGAAACATTGATCCGGCGCAATCCAAAAACCGCCGTCGGTCGTGTGTTGATAACCAAGAAACCGGTTCAAGTCGTAGACATCGCCGCAGACGCTGCATATGCGGAACGCGACCCGCTTCGTGTCGCGCTTGTTGAACTGGCAGGCGCACGATCCCTCGTCGCCGTTCCAATGCTTAAGGACGATGTTTTGGTCGGCGCCATCAACATTTACCGTCAGGAAGTCCGACCATTCACCGACAAGCAGATCGCGCTGGTGCAGAACTTCGCAGCGCAGGCCGTCATTGCCATCGAGAACGCGCGGCTGCTGAGTGAACTGCGCGAGTCGCTGGAGCAGCAGACCGCGACGTCCGAAGTGCTGGGCGTCATCCGTTCGTCGCCCGGTACGCTGGAGCCGGTCTTTGATGCGATGTTGGAGAATGCCGCCCGCATCTGCTCCGCCAGTTTCGGCAACCTCATGCTTTATAACAGCGACGAATTTCATGTGGCGGCGATGCACAATCCGCCGCCCGCCTACGCCGATTACCGCGCGCCCCGGCGCGCGTTCCGGCCCAGCCCGAACAACCCGGTCGGACGCCTGATCGCGACCAAACAATTGCAACACGTCGCCGACGCCAGGACCGAGCAAGCCTATCGTGACGGCGAGGCGGCATTGGTTCGGCTGGTCGATGACGCCGGCGCCCGAACTCTGCTTGCCGTGCCGATGCTCAAGGAAAATGAACTGGTCGGCGTGCTCGGCATGTATCGCCAGGACGTGCGCCCGTTCACCGCCAAGCAGATTGAACTGTTGCAGAATTTCGCCGCCCAGGCCGTCATCGCCATCGAGAACACGCGGCTGCTCAGCGAATTGCGCGAGTCGCTGGAGCAGCAGACGGCGACCGCGGAAGTGTTGAAGGTGATCAGTTCATCGCCGGGCGAGCTTCAACCCGTGTTTGACGCAATGCTCGCAAATGCAACGCGGCTCTGCGAGGCGCAGTACGGAACCATGTGGCTTCGCGAGAGCGAAGGGCAGGTGCGAAACGCCGCGCTGCATGGGGAATTGCCCGAGGCCTTCCTGAAGGAATGGGGGGTCGGCGCGTCGTTCCGATTGAATCCTGCGGCGCCCACGTCCCGTGTCATTGACACGCGCAAACCGGTGCAGGTCGCCGATTTGAAGGAGGACTCCTCCTACGTCCAAGGCGTGCCGCTCGCCGTTGCCTCGGTGGAGGTAGCCGGTATTCGCTCGCTGATTTCGGTGCCGATGATCAAGGACAATTCGGTCATCGGCGCGTTGAATATCTACCGGCGGGAGGTGCGGCCGTTCACCGACAAGCAGGTTGATCTGGTAACGAATTTTGCCTCGCAGGCCGTCATCGCCATCGAGAACACGCGGCTGCTCAGCGAGTTGCGTGAGTCGCTGGAGCAACAGACAGCGACGTCTGATGTGTTGCAGGTTATCAGTGCGTCGCCCGGAGAGCTGGAGCCGGTGTTCCAGGCCATGCTGGCGAATGCCACGCGCATTTGTGAGGCCAATTTCGGCTCGATGGCGCTTCTCGAGGGCAATGTGTTAAGGCGCGTTGCGATCCATAACGCACCACAAAAATTTGTGGAATTTCATGAAAAGTTCCCGGCTTTTGACACAACCGTCAGTGCCACCGTCAATCAACTCGTGACTACGAAACAACTCGTTCATACGGCTGACCTCCAGGAAGAAGACCCCGGCAGCCCGCTCGCAAAACACGCCGGCGCCCGTACGCTTATCCTCGTACCTTTGCTCAAGGATGATGAGCTTGTGGGCGTTATTGGCATCTATCGCCAGGAGGTTCGCCCCTTCACCGACAAGCAGATCGCGCTGGTGCAGAATTTCGCCGCGCAGGCCGTCATCGCCATCGAGAACACACGGCTGCTCAGTGAATTGCGCGAGTCGCTGGAGCAGCAGACTGCGACATCGGAGGTGCTGAGCGTCATCAGCACGTCGCCCGCCAAGTTGGAGCCGGTATTCCAGGCCATGCTGGAAAACGCAACACGCATCTGCGAGGCCAAATTTGGAACTTTGATCCGCTTCGAAGATGGAGCCGCACGGCTTATCTCCCAACTCGGCATCCCGCCGGCGCTCGCTGAATTCATGAGAAAAAGTCCTCTTCGTCCTGGACCGCGTAATCCGCTCGGCCGTGTCCAGAGTACCCGCCAGCCCGTACACATCGCGGACTATAGTATCGATCAGGGTTACCTCGATCGCGATCCAACGACAGTTGCCGGCGTGGAACTGGGCGGCATGCGGACATTGCTTGTTGTGCCGATGTTAAAGGACGATGATTTGATTGGTGCTTTTGGTATCTATCGCCAGGAAGTCCGGCCGTTCTCTGACAAGCAAATTGCGCTGATGCAGAATTTTGCGGCCCAGGCCGTTATCGCAATCGAAAACGCTCGGCTGCTCAATGAACTGCGCCAGCGCACGACCGACCTGACCGAGTCACTGGAACAGCAGGCCGCGACTTCGGAGGTGCTCAATGTCATCAGCCGGTCGAAGTTCGATTTGCAGCCTATTCTGCAGAGTGTGGTTGATACCGCAGCGCGTCTCTGCCGCGCCGACACGGCTGTCATATTCAGGCTGGATCAGGATCTTTACCGGTTCGCAGCAGGATATTGTCTCGATCCGCGATACATGGAAATCGAACGCGCGACGCCGATTGCACCCGGTCCGGGGACGGTGGTTGGGCGAGCCGCCATGCGGCGCGAAGTCGTGCGGATCGTCGATGCGATGGAAGATCCCTCGTACGACAAGAAGGGGGATGCCGAGGTTGCGCAGGTTCGCTCGATGATGGGCGTTCCGCTGATGCGTGAAGGCGAGCCCATAGGTGTCATCGCGCTGGCGCGGCAAAGAGTTGAGCCGTTCGTCGATCGGGAAATCGAGCTGGTGTCGACGTTTGCCGATCAAGCCGCCATCGCCATCGAGAACGTGCGATTGTTCGAGAGCGTTGAGGCTCGCACGCGCGAACTGGCGAGGTCGCTGGAAGATTTACGCACTGCGCAGGATCGCCTCGTCCAGACCGAAAAACTCGCCTCGCTCGGCCAGTTGACTGCCGGCATCGCGCACGAGATCAAGAACCCGCTCAATTTCGTCAACAATTTCTCCGGCGTCTCCATCGAGCTGATCGACGAATTGAAGGAGTCACTCGCGAGCGTGAAGGCCGACGACAAGACGCAGGCCGATATCGCCGATGTGATGGAAACGCTGCGCGGCAACCTGGAAAAGATCGTGCAGCACGGCAAGCGCGCCGACTCGATCGTCAAGAACATGCTGCTGCATTCGCGCGAGGGCTCCGGCGAACACCGGCCCGTCGACGTCAACGCCCTCGTCGAGGAGAGCCTCAATCTCGCCTATCATGGCGCGCGGGCGGAGAAGGAGGGCTTCAACATCACGCTGGAACGCTCCTTCGACCCGGCGGCGGGCGAAGTCGACCTGTTCCCGCAGGAGGTCACGCGGGTCCTGCTCAATTTGATTTCAAACGGCTTCTATGCGGCAACCAAACGCAAGGGAGAGGCGGGCAATAAGGACTTCGAGCCCGTTCTCGTGGCCGCGACAAAAAATCTCGGTGATGGCGTGGAGATCAAAATCCGCGACAATGGCACCGGCATCCCGGCCGAGGTGAAAGCCAAAATGTTCAATCCGTTCTTCACGACGAAGCCAGCCGGGGAGGGCACCGGGCTCGGCCTTTCCATCAGTCATGATATCATCGTGAAACAACATGGCGGTTCTATCGCTGTCGATACCGAGCCCGGCAAGTTCACCGAATTCCGGATCGTGCTGCCGCGCCAGGCGGCATCCATTGCAAAAACGTCCAATGCCAAGCCGGGGGAACAAGCGTGAGCCTTCTCATTATCGTGGTCGACGATGAACCTGATGTCGAAGACTTGTTTCGCCAGCAATTCCGGCGCGACCTGCGCGCCGGGCGGTTCGCTATGGAATTTGCCCAGTCCGCTCCGGCGGCACTGCAACGCATCACCGATGCTGCCAATGCCTCGCTCATTCTCATCCTGTCCGACATCAACATGCCGGGGATGAGCGGCCTTGAACTTCTGCCCAGGGCGAAGGCGGCACGGCCCGACGTGCCCATCATCATGATCACGGCCTACGGCGATGCGGAGACCAAGCGCAAGGCGCTGGAAGGCGGCGCCGAGGCGCTTCTCACCAAGCCGATAGATTTTGTGTCGCTGCGCAGCGAAATCGACATGCGGGTCGAACGCGCCGCGTGAGCGCAGGCCGCTTTTTGAGAAAGCAGGGCTTCTTCAGTGAAGCGCGCCGACGAGCCGGTTGCTGTTGGCGTGGACGCAATGCTTGAGCGGCGAATAGGCCTGCTCTGCCGCGGCATAGATGCCAAGCCCATCCGCCAAGGCACGCTCGGCGGCGATGCCGGCCTTGGTAAAGGCGGCGATCTTTTCCGAAATCATCAGGGTAGCTTCTTCGGCCGCGTTCGGCGCACCGGAGGCAAACAGCATGAGGCGGGCGGAAATAACGCCTTGCGCCTCGCAGGTAAACCGCACGGCTTCGATCCAATTGCCCCAAAAATCGTTCATGGTGCTCCTCACCGATGCATCCGGCGGCCGCACAGGCCGTGGAGCATGATGGGGAGAAGATCGCGCAAATTTTCTAAAATTGACGCGTTGGATTCGATAAAATTGGATCGATGCCGGAAACGGTCTGGTACGGCCGGCGCAATGCACCGGGGAGACGACAATGCCGAATGATGGACAAGCGATCTGGCTGGCGAGCGGAGTGCGGACGCCGTTCGTTGCCGTGGACGGCCCGTTCGCCAGTCGCGATTCCTTAAGCCTTTCCGTCCCCGTGGTTCAGGCCATGGCGCCGCAGATCAAAGGCCCGATCGACTTCGCCGTCTGGGGCTCGGTGGTGGTCAATCTCGCTTATGCCAATCTGGCGCGCGAGGTGTGGCTGGAAAGCAAGCTCGACCCGCATGTGCCGACCTTCACCACCATCATGCAATGCTCGACCAGCATGGTCGGCGTGTTCGAAGCCGCCGGAATGCTTGCCGGCCGACGCGCCGCGCTCGCCATGGTCGGCGGCGTCGAGAGCATGACGCGCGCCCAGATCGGATTGCGGGAAAACCTGTCGGTATGGCTGCGCCGCATGGTGCAGGCGCGCAGTCTTTCGCGACGCCTCGGACTTCTTTCCAAGCTGCATTTCTCTGATCTGCGGCTGCAAATTCCCGAAGTGAAGAATCGCGTCACCGGGCGCAGCATGGGCGAGCATACTGAGGATATGGCGAAAGACTGGAATATCGGGCGTGTGGAGCAGGACGAACTCACGCTCGAAGGACATCAAAAGGCCATCGCGGCGCAGGATCGCGGCTTCTTTAACGATCTGGTCATTACGCTCGACGGCACCGGCAAGGATCACTTTCCGCGGCGCGACACGTCGATGGAAAAGCTCGCCAGGCTAAAACCCATGTTCGATCGCACCAGCGGACGGGGAACGCTGACAGCCGGCAACAGCTCGCCGCTGACGGATGGCGCCGCAGCGATATGGGTCGCGACCGATGAGGGCCTCGCCCGTCTCCCAGGCCAGCTGCCGCGTGCGCGCCTTCTGGATTTTGAAATGGCGGCCGTCGATATTTTTCACGAGGGCCTGCTGATGGCTCCGGTCTCCGCCATTCCGCGGCTCCTGGCGCGGCACGGCCTCAAATACGAAGACATCGCACTGTGGGAAATCCACGAAGCATTTTCGGCGCAGGTGCTTTGCCATATCAAAGGACTTCAGGACAAGGATTTCGTCCGTGCGAAGGCCGGTGTCGAAAACACGTTCGGACGGTTTCCGCGCGAACGGATGAACCCGAACGGCGGCAGTGTGGCGCTCGGCCATCCGTTCGCGGCGACGGGCGCGCGCATTCTCAGCCAGGCGGTGAAGGAACTCGCTGCATTGCCGAAGGGCAGCCGGGCGATCGTCAGTATCTGTTCGGACGGCGGTCTCGGCACCGTCGCGCTGCTGGAGAACTGACGGCTAGAGCATTTCCGGCTTGAACTGTCCGCGGCGGCTGATGATCTTGCCGGAAACCATGAACATGCCATCGCCGGTATAATGCAGTGTCTGCGGATATTTCGGCCGTGGCGCAACATGCGCCTTCACGACTTCGAAGATAAAGAAATTGTAGCTGTCGACGAGAGCGTCGTCCTTGAGCTTGCATTCGAAACTGGCGTGGCACTCCGCGATCAGGGGTGCGGTGACCTTGTCCGCCTTCTCCGCCGTCAGTCCGAACTTCTCGAATTTGTCGACCGAAGCGCCCGAACAGTTGCCGATGCCGACGACGGTATCGGTCAGTGCGGTGGTCGGTACGTTGATGACGCATTCGCCGCTGCGGCGGATGAGATTGAAGCTATGATTGCCGCCCGAGATCATGCAGCCGACGAGTGACGGCGTGAATTCCATGACCGTGTGCCAGCCCATGGTCATGATATTGCGCCCGCCGCGCCAGGCCGACGACACGAGAACGATCGGGCCGGGCTCCAGATAGCGCCGGACCTGCGATACGGGGAAGTCCTGCTTTGCTTTCGCCATACTCGCTTTGACCGCGGTAATCGCGGTGCACCATTTCATGCAAGCCCCATAAAGATAGGCAATAAACTCCTCTTTGCGAAGAGCGATTGTGCAGTGCTTCTGCGATTTGTTGCAGCGCATGTAAGGTGCCTTGCCCGGACTCGCCAACAAGTGAAGACTCGCCATGACAATTCACGGTGCCGATTTGCAATGGCGCCATCAAAAAAATTGGAGAACGGCCATGGACGCGTCGCTGCACCAACAGAAGCCCCCTGACGCATCCGCGCCGCAGGACTCAAACGATCTGGTTGGGCTCATTTGCAAATTGCGCTGGATGGGCATGGACGAGGAAGCGGATCTGCTGGCGAAACAGCTGACGCAACGCCAGGCCAATTCCGCCGACAATGTCTTCGTCGCGCACGGCGAGACGGACTGACAGCGCCGCGCCAAAAGCAGGAATTACCGGAGCAAGACCTATCGGAAGAACATTGCCGTCACGGGAGGGATACAATGGTAGCAGTCATGGCGCTCGGCTTTCTGGCCTTGGTCTGGATCGTGGTGATTTACGGCTCGGTCTATTTCAACGCCCGGGTGATCTGAGGCAGCGGCGCTAACGGGCGCGCTAGCGCCCGAGCAGCACCATTGAGATCGCCGGCACGTAAGTGATGACGAGGAGCGCGAGGAAGTTCACCGCGACGAACGGCAGCACGCCGCGATAGATCATGCCCATCGGCACGTTAAAGATCGCGCGCGCGGCGAACAGGTTCAATCCGAACGGCGGCATGTAAAGCCCGATCGACAGATTGACCGCCATGATGATGCCGAAGTGCAGCGCGTTGATGCCCGCGGCCTCGACGACCGGCAGCAAGAGCGGAGTCAGGATCAGGATCGCGGCCGGCGGTTCGAGGAAGCTGCCGGCGACCAGAAGGCCTGTATTGACGAATAAGAGCGTCTGCCAGTGCGGCAGCGCCATCGCGCTCACGGCATTGATGAGATTTTGCGGAATGCCGCTCGTGGTCATCAGCCAGGAATAGACGCCTGCGCCGGTGACGATGATCAGGATCTGCGCGATCAGGTAGACCGAACTGACGATGATCTGCCACAGTTCGGCGAGCCCGATCTCGCGGTAGATGAACATCGCGACAAACAGCGAATAGACGACGGCGACACCGGCGGCTTCGGTTGGCGTGAACACGCCGCCATAGATGCCGCCGAAGATGACGACGATGGTGCCGATCGCCCAGCTTGCTTCTTTGGTCGAGGCCCAGATGTTCTTCCAGCGCGCCGGCGACGACAGCGGCACCATCTTTATGCGCGCGTAGATCAGCACATAGACGGCGTCGACAATGCCGATCAGCAGGCTCGGCAGGATTCCGGCCGTGAACAGCTTTATCGCCGAGACCTGCGCAGTCATGGCGTAGAGGATCATGGAGATCGACGGCGGGATGATCACGGCGACCGCGCCGGACGACGTGATCAGCGCCACCGCGAAGCGCTCCGTATAGCCGTGCTTGGTGAGCGACGGGAACAGAAGCCTGCCGATCGCGACCACGGTACCGACGGACGTGTGCGCCATCGCGCCGAACAGTTCCGACGAGGCGACGGTGGTGACGGCGAGCGAGCCGCGGACGCCGCCGATGATGGATACGACCCAGGTCACGACGCGGTTGGCGATGCCGCCGCGGCCCATGATCTCGCCCGCAAGCACGAAGAACGGCACGGCCAGCAGCGGAAAATTGTCGAGGCTGCCGAACATGTAAGTCTGGATCGCCTGCAGCGGCGCATGCGCGACGAACAGGATCGCCGTCAGCGAGGTCAGGATCAGCACGACGAAAATCGGCAGGCCGAGGATCAAGAGGATCGCCGGCAGGATGAAATAGACGAAGCCGGCTGCCATTTCAGTGCTCTGAGCCGCGGCTCGAAATGACGTCGTCGTGGCGCACGCCGATGACGAAGAGCCGGATGGCGATCAGAACCGCCATCAGCAGAAGCCCGATAGGAAGGGCCGACTGCGGAATGACCAGCGGGATATTGGCGGAGGCGCTGCGCTGGTCGAGCTCGGTCAGCATCGTCATGACCGGCCAGGCGAAGATCGCGAGCGCCACGCAGGTCGCGATCGTCACCAGGTCGGAGAACAGCTCGAAAATCCAGCGGAGCCGCTCGGGCAGGGCGGAAATAATGACGTCCATGCGGATGTGACGCCCCGACCAGGCGACCGGGCCGGCGCCGAGGAAGACGCAGCCGATCATCAGGAACAGCATCGCCTCCTCGGCCCAGGACAGCGACACCGAGAAAAAGTAGCGGCCGATGATGTTGGCGAAATTGATGCCGACGCTGGCGATCAGCATTGCGCCCGCGGCGGCGCGCAGCACCGCCATGAGCGCTTCCGCGCCGCGCCGCAGCGTCTCGCGCATGGAGCTAATTCTTCGCGGCGGCGGCGCGAACCATTTGCAGCATGTCGTGCACTGCCGGCTGGTCCTTGGTCGCCTCGTCGCCGACGGGATCAAGCAGCATTTTCATTTTGGCGAGGTCTTCGGCGGAGAGCGTCTGCACGGTGCTGCCGGTCGCCGTCCACTGAGTCACCAGTTGCTTGGTGAAGTCGGTTTCCCAGGCCTGCGTCTTCGCCTCGACCGTCTTGCCGCTGTCGATGACGATCTTCTGCAAGTCCGGCGGCAGCGTATCGAGCCACGGTTTTGAAACGACCGCGATGGAGATGATGAACGTGTCATTGGTCACTGTGACGACTTTCAGAAGGTCGTTCATCTTGAAAGCGACGAATACCGAGAGGCCGGAAATGGTGCCGTCGATCGTGCCCTGGTCGAGCGCCGGCATGACTTCGGAGAGCGGCATGCCGACGCCGGTAGCACCGAGTTTTGCCATTTTCTGGCGTTCCATCTCGGTGCCGTTGATGCGCAGTTTCTTGCCGCTGAAATCGGCAAGCTTCATGATCGCATTCTTGGCGCCATAGTCGGCCGCGCCGAGATCTTCGGTGGCGATGCCGACCATGCGCTTGGGTGCGGCGAGATCGAACATTGCCTTTTGCACCGCGGGATTGTGGATGGTCGCTGCCGCATTGGCCTCGTCGCGGAACAGCATGGGGGTCGAGAACACGCCGAAGCGCGGATCGACGCCAACGAAGAAGTCGACCGGGCCGACATAGCCCTGGATGTTGCCAAGCTGGACGCCTTCGATCTCGCGCGGGATCGGGCCGAGCTGGCTTGCCGGGTAGATTTGCACCTCGATCCGGCCGCCAGAGGCCTTTTCGACTTCTTCCTTGTAGAACTTGATGAACTGATGCTGGGTCTCGTTGATCGTCGCGGTGCCGATCTTCATGACGAAGTCGGCGGCCTGCGCCGGGATTATCGGCAGCAGGCACGCCAGCGCACCCGCAAAAATTGCGTGTCTTGCAGTCATTTCTTCCCCCTCTGGACCAGACGCGTCTTTGGCCGACAGGCCGCGCGTTTGCCGCCGACTATAAAGAGCCGGGGGCGCTTTCCAAGCGGCGTTTTGCCACGAGCTTTGGCGGGGAGCGGACGATCAGCCGGCGAATTCGAAAAAGCCGACGTCGATGGCGCCGTGATCGAAGCCCACCTCGCAATAGACGAGATAATACTCCCACATGCGCCGGAATCGCTGATTGAAACCCAGCGGTTCGAGCTTCGGCCAGGCCGGCAGGAATCGTGCGCGCCATTCGCGAAGCGTCCGCACGTAGCTGTCGCCGAACGATTCGTGATGAACGAGTTTCAGCCCGGCGCGGCTTGCCTCGCGCTCCATGATCGCGCGCGTCGGCAGCATGCCGCCGGGGAAGATATGGCGCTGGATGAAGTCGGGCCGCTTGCGATAGGCGGCAAAACGCTTTTCGTCGATGGTGATGGCCTGCAGGAGAACATTGCCGCCGCTGACAAGGCAGTCGCGCAGCTTGGCGAAATAAGCCGGCCAATAGCGCTCGCCGACCGCCTCGATCATTTCGACCGATACGACGCGGTCGAAACGTTCGTTGACGTCGCGATAATCCACCAGGCGAAATTCGGCGCGGCCGTCGCCGATCTCGCCGGCGAGCCGCGCGCGTGCAAAGGCTAGCTGTTCGGTGGAGAGCGTGATGCCGCAGACTTTTGCGCCGTAGCGGCGAATGAGCCGCTCGGCGAGCGCGCCCCAGCCGCTGCCGATTTCCAGCACGCGCTCGCCGCCGGAAAGCGCGAGCAGTTGCGCGATGCGGTCGAGCTTGTGCTCCTGCGCCTCTTCCAGTGTCTGCGCGCCAGCCGCGTAGAAGGCCGACGAGTAATTCATCCCGGTGTCGAGCCAGGGGCGATAGAAATCATTGCCGAGGTCGTAATGCGCGGCGATGTTGCGGCGGCTGCCGCGCCGTGTGTTCGTCCGCAGCGCATGCGAAAGGCGGTCGCGGGCAACCGCGAGCAGCCACCATTTCGTCGGCGCGAGCAGATCAGCGGCGTTCTGCACCGCAAGCTCGAAGAGCTGCGCCAGATCGGGCGTCGACCAGTCGCCGTCGATATAGGCGTCTTCGAAGCCGGCTTCGCCTTCGGCGATCATCCGCCACAGGCCGCGCCAGCGGTGCAGCGTCATGGTCGCCTCTGGTCCCGGGCGCTCGCCGCACCGCTCGATGGTCTCGCCGCTTGGCAAGACAAGCTGCAGCCGGCCGGCCTCCAGCGCCGGAATTGCCCGGTTGATCAGGTGCCAGCGCGCGCTCGGCTGGGCGCGCGTTCGCGGTGCGGGATCGTGGGTCGAAATTGAGGGGCTGGAAGAGGCCATGGCGTCGACTCCCGGCAGCTAACCCAGAGTACGGGAAACGGTGGCATTCACAACTGTAACCGGTACGGCGGGCGGACGGGGCCGCTGCCGCAGACCGAATCCCTTCAGCACCATTCGTAATGCATGCCAGTGGATGCCGCCAATAACCTTCAGCGTGACCAGTGGATGACTGGCCAGGACCCGAAGCAGCGTCCCGTCCGTCAGGGGCCGCCGCTTTCCGGAGAGCGCCGCGACCAGCATCAGGCCGTCGCGGTCGCCGGTGCGGATATTCAACGCGATACGCTCGTCCGGCACCGCGACACGGAACCGGTAGGTCAAATCCATGTCCATGAACGGCGAGACGTAGAAGGCCTTTTGGCACTCCTGCTCGATCACGTCGCCGTCGCTCCCTCCGGCCGGAAAGAGATAGGAATGCCGCTCGCCGAACGTATTGTGGACTTCGTACAAGATGGCCGCGAGCGCGCCGTCACGGCGATGGCAGAAATAGACGCTGAGCGGATTAAAGCCGTAACCGAAAATGCGCGGCATGCAGAACAGGGCGATCCGGCCGCCGGCAATCTCGATACCGGCGGCATCGAGATGGCGTTCGACCTGCACGCGCAGCGGCGTGCGGCTGCCGTCACCGTGATCGGCGTCATGGAAGCTGAACGCATTGAAGCGGTTGCGGGAGAACAGGCGCAATCTGCGCGGCAGGCTGTCGATCTCGTCGAGGTCAAGCAGCGTCCAGAACACGCGAAAGCGCAAGCGATGCGCACGCGGGCGCAGCCGCCGGTGCATCACCGCGCCGACATATAATGTAGAGCGCAGAGGCGCCGGATCGGTCATGCGGCAAGCTCCGCGCGCGGTGGCGGCAACGGCGCCCGCATGGGATCGACCGTGATACGGCCGGATTCATTGACGACATCCCACGGCCGGCGCAAGCCGCCAAGCGTCTCGGCGACGGCGAGCCCGGCCTGCAGGCCGTCTTCATGGAAGCCCGCGCCGAAATAGGAGCCGCAGAACCAGGTGCGCTGCCGGCCTTGCAACGACCAGAGTTCCCGCTGCGCCGAAATCGCCGCCGAATCGAACAGCGGGTGGTCGTAGATTTCGCGGTAGTGTTCGTGCTGCGGCATGCGCTGCGGATTGAGCGTGACGAAGAGCGGCGTGTCGTGCGGGATGTTCTGCAGGGAATTCATCCAATAGGTGACGGTCGGGCAATCCTGCGCTTCGGGATCGTCACGCCCGATATGGTTCCAGCTCGACCATACCACGCGGCGCTTCGGCATCAGCGACGGATCGGCGTGCAGCACCGCGAGATTGGCGCTGTAGCGGAACGCGCCGAGAAGCCGCCGCTCCTGCGCGGTCGGGTCGTCGAGCATCGCCAGCGCCTGATCGGCATGCGCGGCGATGACGACATCGTCGAAGGTTTCGACATGGCCGTCGCGGTCGCGCACCTGCACGAAGTCTTCACAGCGATGCACGGCGGTGACTGCGGTGGCAAGCCGGATGCGGTCCTTGTAGGACGCCGTCAGGCGCTCGACATAGGCGCGGCTGCCGCCGAGAACCGTCCGCCACGGCGGCCGGTTCCACATCTTGAGAAGCCCGTGATTGTCCTGGAAGCGGATAAAGGATGCGGCCGGATAGGTCAGCATCTTGCTCGCCGGCGCCGACCAGATTGCCGACGCGAGCGGCAGGAGATGGTCGCGCCGGAACGGCGTGCCATAGGCGCCGGCATCGAGATAGTCGCCGAGCGAGGTATGAAACTCCTCCAGCACCGCCAGATCGCGCGGCGCCTCGCGATAGAAGCGGTGCAGGTCCTTGAGCATCGACCAGAAGCGCGGCCGGAACAGATTGCGCTTCGCGGCAAACAGGCCGGACAGCGTGGTTCCGGAATATTCCAGTTCGCCGTTCGCCAGCGACACGGCAAAGGACATGTCGGAGAGCTGCGTCGGGACGCCAAGATGCGCGAACAATGCGGTGAGGTTCGGGTAGGTCAGTTCGTTATAGACGATGAAGCCGGTATCGACGGCGATGTCGCTTTTCGCACTGGCGACCGTAACGGTATTAGAGTGTCCGCCGACGCGGCGGTCGCCCTCATAAACGGTGACGTCGTGATTTTGACTGAGCAGCCAGGCCGCTGACATGCCGGAAATACCGGTCCCGATGACCGCTATGCGTCTGCGAATTGGCGATTTGCCGTGCATATTGCGCCCCTCGGACAGAGTAACCGGCTTGACGCCCAGTTCAACCGTTGCCGCCGCGGGGTTACGAATGGCTGCCGGGCTTGGATCACCTGGCGGAGGAGTTGAACCAGGGATTGATCCAAAGCCCCCTGCCGGTCGTAACGGGCGGCATGCAAGTCGCGATAGCAATGATACGGCCGAGATTTCCGGGGGTTTCACCGTTGTGGACCCGGCCCGGCCATGTGCGGGTTCCAAGGGTCTTGCCAATGAGCGATGACGGCGGACACGCCCCGGCACGATGGATCGGCGCGATCGCGGCAACGAAGGACCGTGAGGCCTTTGCCGCCCTGTTCGGATTCTACGCGCCCCGGATCAAGGCCATGCTGATGCGTGCGGGCGTCGCGGCGGAAGCGGCGGAGGATCTGGCGCAAGAGACGCTGCTCGTGATCTGGCGCAAGGCCGGACAGTTCGATTCGCGGCGCGCCAGCGCGGCGGCCTGGATTTTCACGATCGCGCGCAATCTGCGGATCGACCGGCTGCGCCGCGACAAGCGGGCGAAACTTTTCGCGCTCTATGAAACAATCGAGGCCGAAGAGCCGGAGCGTGCCGATGCGCCGCTCGATGCCGGCGAGCGCGATCAGCGCGTGCGTTCGGCGCTTGCCGAATTGCCCGAAGAACAAGTCCGCGTCGTTCAGCTTTCTTTCTTCGAAGGCCGTGCTCACGGCGATATCGCAAATCTGCTCGATCTGCCACTGGGGACTGTGAAATCGCGGCTACGCCTCGCCATGGGGCGGCTGCGCAAACTGCTCGGTGACCTCACATGACCATCATGCACCATCCAGGCGACGAGACTTTGGCGGCGTTTGCCGCGGGCACGCTCGACGAAGCGCGCGCCGTCGTGGTCGCGACGCATCTTTCGCTTTGCCCGCAATGCCGCGGCACGATGCGGGCCTTCGAGCTTGCCGGCGGTGCGATGCTCGAGGCCGCAAACTCCGCGGCGATGTCCGCGGATGCTTTGCAGAGCGCCATGGCGCGTCTCGGCGAGAGCCCGCCCGTCATTCCGGACGATCTTCCGGTGCGCGACCGCGCCGACGGCGATCTCCCGGCGCCGCTGTCGCATTATGGGCTCGGCGCGTGGCGCTGGATCGGGCGTGGCGTGCAATGGCGCACGGTCGATGTCGCCTCGGACGATGCGGTTCGCGTTTTCATGCTCAAGGCGGCGCCCGGGACGAAGCTGCCACGCCACAAGCATACCGGCACGGAATGGACCTGCGTCTTCGAAGGCGCGTTTCGTCACGATCTCGGCCGCTACGGGCCCGGCGATTTCGACGAAGCCGACGATACGGTCGAGCACGATCCGGTGGTCGAGCAGGGCGCACCCTGCATTTGCCTCGTCGCGATGCAGGGAACGATAAAACTGCAGGGCACGCTCGGCCGGCTGATCCAACCGTTCCTGCGTATCTGACGGGACCGCTCATGTCTTGTTCGGACATCCCTGCCTCTACGACCTCGAAAAAGCCGTCGCCGTGGCCGGTCGGCATTTTGGCGACGTTCCTGCTCACGGGGTGGTCGCCGGCCTCGCCGCTCAATTTCCTCGCTTCGCGCGACGGCATTTCGATCGCGCAATCGCTGCCTTATGGCGAGGGGCCGCTGCGCACGCTCGACGTCTATCGGCCGGCCGACGCCGCGAACGCGCCGGTGGTCGTCTTCTTTTATGGCGGCTCGTGGCAGATGGGCGACAAGGAGACTTATCTTTTCGTGGCGGCGGCGCTGGCGCGGCACGGCTATGTGACGATCGTGCCGGACTATCGCGTCTATCCCGAAGTCCGCTATCCCGGCTTTCTCGAAGACGGCGCGCATGCCGTGCGCTGGGCCAAGGACAATGCCGCGCGTTTCGGCGGCGATCCGAAGAAGCTCTTTGTCATGGGTCACTCCGCCGGCGCCCATATCGCGGCCATGCTGGCGCTCGATCCGCGCTGGCTCAAGGCGGTGGGTCTCGTGCCCGGGCGCGATCTTTCCGGACTGATCGGCATTTCCGGGCCTTACGATTTCCTGCCGCTGCACGACGAAACGCTGAAGGTGATTTTCGGCGGCGCCGACCGGCCGGATACGCAGCCGATTTCCCATGTCGCGCCCGGCGCGCCGCCGTCTCTCCTCATGACCGGCGCGGATGATGGCACCGTCGATCCGGGCAATGCCAGCCGTCTTGCGGCACGGCTGCGGGCCGCAGGCGACGCGGCAACGGTCGAGACCTATCCCCATGTCGGCCATCTCACGATCATCGGCGCCTTTGCCGCACAGCTCCGTTTCCTCGCGCCTGTGCTGCATGACGCCGATGCGTTCATGGCAAAGACCGTGCAAGCCCGGCATGCGGCGGTGACGCCATGACCGTTCTCGAATTCATGACCGCTCTTGAATTCCTGGGCGTCTTCGTTGGCGTCAGCGCCGGCCTTGCCGCGGCGATGACCGGGGCCTGGCTTATCTGGCGCGCGACGCAGAATTCCGGCTGGATCGACACGACCTGGACCTTCGGGCTCGGCGCTGTCGGCTGCCTTGGCGCGCTCACGCCGTTTCTGCGCGATGGGACGCTTGCGGCGCGGCAGGTGCTGGTGGTGTTGCTCGTCGTTGTCTGGGCGCTCCGCCTCGGGCTTCATATCGCGCAGCGCACAAGCGGCATCACCGACGATCCGCGTTACGCCAGGCTGGTCAAGGATTGGGGCGCGGACGCGAACCGGCAAATGTTCTTTCTCGCGCAGAAACAGGCGCTGGTCAGTATTCCGCTCGCGCTATCGATCGTGCTCGCTGCCTTAAATCCGTTGCCCGGCTTGCGCGTTCAGGATTTTCTCGGCGCGCTCGTGCTGTTGATCGGCATTGCCGGCGAGGCAGTTGCGGATGCACAGTTGCGGCGCTTTCGCGCCGGCCCGTCAAACCGCAACCGGATCTGCGACATCGGCCTGTGGGGCTGGTCGCGGCATCCAAACTATTTCTTCGAATGGTTCGGCTGGCTCGCCTATCCGGTGCTCGCGATCGATCTTGGCGGCGGCTATCCTTGGGGCTTCGTCGCGCTTGCCGGGCCGGCCTGCATGTATTGGCTCCTGGTCCACGTCTCCGGCATTCCGCCGCTCGAAGCGCATATGCTGGAGCGCCGCCATGACGCCTTTCGCGCCTATCAGGCGCGCACCAATGCGTTTTTCCCGGCGCCGCCGAAAGCCACGTAGGGTGATGCCATGACGATGGTGCAGACGATGATCGGTATCGGCGAAGGCATCGCCTGGCCCGATGCGGTGACGCAGGCGGCGATCAACTGGCTTGTCGGCAGGACGCGGCGCCAGCTTGAGCGCATGCCGCGCGACGCGGACAAAAGCTTCGCCGCGGCGATGGCGCCTTATCCGATCGCCATGAATACCGCTGACGCCAATGCGCAGCATTACGAGATTCCGCAGGATTTTTTCGCGCTGGTGCTCGGGCCGCAGCGCAAATATTCGAGCTGCCTCTACGACCAGGGCATCGATACGCTCGCCGAGGCGGAAGAACGCGCGCTCACCGTCACCGCCGCGAATGCCGGCCTCGCCGACGGCCAGCATATCCTCGAACTCGGTTGCGGCTGGGGCTCGCTGTCATTGTGGATGGCGCGGCACTATCCGTCGGCAAAGATCACGTCGGTTTCGAATTCGCAGTCGCAGCGCGCTTGCATCCTCGCCGTGGCGAAGGAGGAGGGGCTTGCCAATCTCGACGCCGTCACCGCCGACATGAACGGATTTGTCCCCTCCGGCCGGTTCGATCGCGTCGTCTCCGTCGAGATGTTCGAGCACATGGCGAACTGGCAGCCTTTGCTGCGGCGGGTGCGCGATTGCCTCGAAGCCGACGGCCGCATGTTCATGCACGTCTTCACCAACGAGCACGCCTCATACCGGTTCTCCGCCGGCGACAAGGAGGACTGGATCGCCCAGTATTATTTCACCGGCGGCATCATGCCGAGCCACGGGCTGATCCGGCAATTTCCTGAAATCTTTTCGGTCGAACAGGAATGGCGCTGGAACGGGTGCCACTATGCGCGCACCGCCGCGGACTGGCTGCAAAACTTCGATCGCAACGAGGAAGCCGTGTTCAGCGTTCTCAAGCAGGTCTATGGCGCAGACGCAAAACTGTGGCAGCGCCGCTGGCGGCTGTTCTTCCTGGCGACGAAGGGATTATTCGGCCACGCCGACGGGCAAGAGTGGGGCGTCAGCCATTACCGGCTCGCGCCGGTGCGGTGAGCCGCTCGATCAGCGCGCCATGAAGCGCGCAAGCGCGCCATGAACGTCGCGGCGGTGGCGGCAATGCCCGAGGCGAGCGCGCCATAGCAGAGATCGAGGATGGTGATCTGCAATGTCCAATTGCGCAGTGTTGCGTAATTGGTCAGGTCATAGGTTCCGTAGGCAATCGCCCCGAACAGCAGCGCCAGAAAAAAGGCGCTCGACACCGCGCCCGACCGCAACGCCGGCAGTACGGCGAAGACGACAATCCCGACCGGATACATCAGATAAAACGCGATCGCTGGGCCGATGCGCAATGTCGGCACCAGAATGTCGCCAAGCACCGGGCGATAAAGCGCGGTTCCCATCGTGCCGAGCCAGGTGGCATCGATGATGCCGAAGACGACAAGTGCGGTGATGTAAGGGACGAGATAGATCATGAGATTCCTCGCTGAAGTGCAGCCAACCCGTCTTGCTACGACCGGCGGAAAGCGGTGGATCAGCCGGGACGGAGAAATATCGTCACCGTTATAGAGACAAAACTTGACATTCGTCCTTATTTCGGTTACATATGGCCATCTCGCTCATCGAGGGGCGCTTCTCGAGACGATCCTTGAAGTGGAGCGAGTGCGGTTCCTGCGGGCGGGGCTCGTAACCCCGCTCCCGGGCG
>CAVRQJ010000013.1:0-108503 GCA_963723335.1 uncultured Alphaproteobacteria bacterium
GCAAGGTTGTGCTCTACCCCTGAGCTACACCCGCATCCGAGAAGGGTAAGACTGCTATCCGCCCAAGCGGACCGTCGGCAATGCTATGCCAAAGAGCGCCCGGCTTTGCAACCGCAGGGGCCGCGCACTATTAACCCCCCGATGCCAGCCTCGCCCGACGAGCTTTTCGCCTTTTTCGACGGTCTCGGCATAGCGCACCGGACCGTGACCCATCCGCCGGTTTTCACGGTCGAGGAGGGGCGCGACCTTCGCGGTACAATCGCGGGCGGGCACACTAAAAACCTGTTCCTGCGCGACAAGAAGGGTGCGCCCTTTCTTGTGGTCGCGTGCGAGGATGCGGCTATCGACCTGCGGGCATTGCACCGGCTTCTTGGCGCCAGTGGCCGTTTTTCGTTCGGCGCGCCTGATCTGATGCGCGAGCTTCTCGGCGTCGAGCCCGGTTCGGTGACCCCATTCGCGGTCATTAATGACAAGTCCCATCGGGTCACGGTGATCCTCGATGCCGCAATGATGACGCATGCGGAGCTCAACTTTCACCCCCTCCGCAATACCGGCACGACCACGATTTCCCGCGAAGGTCTGCTTGCGTTCCTCGAAGCGACCGGGCATGCACCGCGAATCGAGCCGGTTTCCGGGTCGCCAACGGCCTGATTGCATTCGACTGCAGTCTCACCATTTAATCAGGCAGATAGGTGAGTTTACGGGCCGCCGTGGGGCTCGGCGGGGTTTTGGGCAGGACACATGTTGCAGCAAGCAGGAACCGCTACCATCGATGCGCCGGTGAAGGACGCAACGACGCAGTCTTTCGTCAAGGACGTCATCGAAGAATCCAAGCACCAGCCGGTGCTGGTCGATTTCTGGGCGCCGTGGTGCGGCCCGTGCAAGCAGCTCACGCCGATCCTGGAAAAGGCCGTGAAGGCGGCCAAGGGCAAGGTGAAGCTCGTCAAGATGAACATTGACGAACATCCCGCGATCCCGGGCCAGATGGGCATTCAATCGATTCCGGCCGTCATCGCTTTCGTCAACGGCCAGCCGGCGGACGGCTTCATGGGCGCGCTGCCCGAAGCCCAGGTGGTCGCCTTCCTCGAACGCCTGACCAAGGATCGCATCGGCGGCGAAGAGCGGGATTTGCTTAAAGCGGCCGACGCTGCGCTTGCGGCTGGCGATGCTGCCGGGGCGGCCGACATGTATGGGCAGCTTCTCGCCGAGGACAGCACAAACCTGCCGGCGCTTGCCGGACTGGTGCGCTGCCATGTCGAGACCGGCGCGCTCGATCAGGCGAAACAAACGCTCGCCATGGTGCCGGCCGATAAGCAAAACGATGCAGCCGTCGCCGCCGCGCGTGCGGCGCTCGAGCTCGCTGAACAGGCGAAATCGCTTGGCCCGCTGTCGGACCTGGAGCAGAAGGTTGCCGCCAATCCGGCCGACCATCAGGCCCGCTTCGATCTCGCGGTGGCACTCAACGGTAACGGCCGGCGGCTGGACGCGCTCGAACAACTGGTGACAATCGTGAAGCGCGATCGCAAATGGAACGATGACGGCGCCCGCAAGCAGCTCGTTCAGTTCTTCGACGCCTGGGGTCCGGCCGACGAAGCTACGATCGAAGGGCGCAAACGGCTGTCGTCGATACTTTTCGCGTAGTGTTGTTGCCGGCGGAAAGAGATTTCGGTGCCGTCGCGGAGTGGAGTGCGCCATGCCGCTGAATACCGTCTACAAGGCCCCCGACGCGCTGCCCGACGTGATTCCGGTCTTTCCGCTGCCGGGCGCGCTTCTCCTGCCGCGCGGGCAGATGCCGCTCAATATTTTCGAGCCGCGCTATCTTGCGATGATCGACGACGTGCTGCGGTCCGAGCACCGGCTGATCGGCATGATCCAGCCTGACCATGCGCATCCGGGGCCGGACGAGAGCAAGCCGCATCTTTTCAACGTCGGTTGCGTCGGCAGGATGACGCAGTTCGCCGAGAGCGGCGATGGCCGCTATCTCATCCAGCTCACCGGCATCGCGCGCTTTAGAATTGAAGCGGAGCTGCCGGTCGGCACGCCCTATCGGCAGTGCCGGGTGACGTATCGGCCATTCTGTGACGACTTTACCGCGCGCAAGGGCGAAGACGATGTGGATCGCAAATCGCTCCTGCGCGCGCTCACCGCGTTCCTCAAGGCCAACAATCTCAAGGCCGATTGGGAAGGGATTGAGAACGCTCCCAACGAGGCTCTGGTGAACGCGCTCGCGATGATGTCGCCTTACGACGCCGCCGAGAAGCAGGCCATGCTGGAAGCGCCGGATCTGAAAACCCGCGCCGAAATCCTGGTCGCGGTCACCGAGATCGAGCTTGCCAAGAGCAAGACGCCGGGTGAAACACCGTTGCAGTAGACCGCGAACAGGAGCGCGCCGATGTCCACGCCGAACAGTCCCGCGGACCGTCCCGCCGACAGCGTCGATCCGAAGCTTCTTGAAATTCTGGTCTGTCCGCTGACCAAAACACAGCTCGAATACGACGCCGTGAAGCAGGAGTTGATCTCGCGCGCGGCAAAGCTCGCCTATCCGATCCGCGACGGCATCCCCATCATGCTGGCCGAGGAAGCCCGCCGGATCGACTGATACGCTTCCGTCGTCATCGTCTGCGAAGGCGGACGATCCAGTAATCACCGGCATTGCATTTGGTCGCCACGGCGGCGTTTACTGGATGTCCCGCCTGCGCGGGGCATGACAATTGGGTGCGGGAGAGAACAATGCTCAAAGTCTGGGGCCGGACGACCTCTTCAAATGTGCAGAAAGTGATGTGGGCGATCGGCGAAATCGGCCTGCCGCACGAGCGCATCGACATCGGAGGACCGTTCGGCAAGAACGACCAGCCGGCCTATCTCGCCATGAACCCCAACGGTCTCGTGCCCACATTGGAGGAAGAAGACGGTTTCCTGTTGTGGGAATCAAATTCGGTCGTCCGCTATCTCGCCGGCAAGCATAAGGCGACCGTGCTCGAACCGGCCGATCTGCGCACGCGCGCGCTCGCCAGCAAATGGATGGATTGGCAGCTTTCCGTCATGGGGCCGGCCATTACGCCGGTATTTTGGGGCATGATCCGCACGCCGCCGGAAAAGCGCGATCACGCAGCGATCGACGCGGGCAAGAAAAAGACCACCGCAGCGGTCAAGATGATGGACGACCAGCTCGCCAAAACGCCGTATCTCTCCGGCGACGGATTCTCCTACGGCGATATCCCTGTCGGGATCATGTCGTATCGCTATCGGCAGCTTGTGTCCGATCGTCCGCCTTTCGACAATTTCGAGCGCTGGTATGCCGCGATCTCGCAGCGAAAGGCATTCAAGGATCACGTCGCGGCGGTGCCGCTGACGTAGCCTTCGTCATTCCGGGGCGCGCGGAGCGCGAGCCCGGAATCCATAATTCTGGCGCCGGGGTTATGGATTCCGGACTTGCCGTTGCGCGGCAATCCGGAATGACGATTATTCCGCGGCGGCCCGTGCGCCGCTTGAGTGCGCCGACACGATGTAATCCATCGCCGCCTGCACGCCGCCCTTCTTGTGCGGAATACCGGCGAGCGAAAGCGCCATCTCAGTCGCCGCCAGCGCGCCGATCATCCAGCCGTCATTGATGTCGCCGAGATGGCCGATGCGGAAGTATTTCTTGGCGTAAGGGCCGAAGCTTGCGCCGTAGGAAATGTTGAACGTATCGAGCGCCTGGTTGCGGAACGCATCGGCGTCGTGGCCGTCCGGCAGCAGCACCGCGGTGATGGTCGGCGAATAATATTTCGGATCCCGGCACAGGATTTCCAGACCCCAGGCACGCACCGCGCGCCGCGTCGCTTCGGCAAGCCGATGATGGCGCGCAAAGACGTTGTCGAGACCTTCTTCGTGCAGCATCTCGACCGAAACGGCGAGACCCTGCAGCATTTGCGTCGCCGGGGTGTAGGGGAAGAAACCCACCTTGTTCATGGTGATCATATCGTCCCAGGACCAGAACGATTTCGGCATTTTTGATGTCTTCGCCGCGGCGAGCGCCTTATCGCTGACGGCGTTGAACGACATTCCGGGCGGCAGCATCAGGCCCTTCTGCGCGCCGCCGATCGTGACGTCGACACCCCATTCATCGTGCCGGTAGTCGGTCGAGGCCAGCGAGGAAATGGTGTCGACCATGAACAATGCCGGGTGGCCCGCGGCATTGATCGCTTTGCGGATCGGATCGATCGGCGACAGGCAGCCGGTCGCGGTCTCATTGTGCAGCACGCACACCGCCTTGATCTCGTGCCCCTTGTCCTTGCGCAGATGCTCTTCGATCTTTGCGGCGTCGGCACCGGTGCGCCAGTCGCCGGGGATGAATTCGGGCTTGAGCCCGAGCTTCTCCGCCATGGTCTTCCACTGCGTCGCGAACTGGCCGGTCTCGACCATGAGTACGCGATCGCCGGCCGAGAGCGTGTTGACCAATGCGGCTTCCCACGCGCCGGTGCCGGTCGCGGTGTAGATGATCACCGGGTTGGTGGTCTTGAAGATGGTCTTGATGCCGTCGAGGCAGCGTTTCGCGAGCTTGGAGAATTCCGGGCCGCGGTGGTCGATGATGGGCGTGTCCATCGCGCGCAACACGCGGTCGGGCAGCGGCGTCGGTCCCGGAATTTGCAGGAAATGACGCCCGGCGGCGCGCGAAGCATTCTGCGGCATAATCGGCACTCCTTCGGACGATTTGATAGGCCCCGGCGGCGCAGGTCCGAATGCGCGCGGCTTGTGGCGTTGAATAGCGAATGCGACATTCGGGTCAAGTCTAATTGACGTGACTTATAGATAGGCCGTTGCTATCGCGTCGTTTTTTGGGGTGGAGGAAAACGTGCCAGCACGGCTCGTGCCGGGGCTTGAACGTCGGCTCAGCGCGGAGCGTGTGGGCGATGTGCGCTTCGACGCATTTACGCGTGGGCGGTATGCCACAGACGCATCCCATTACCAGATCATGCCGCTCGGCGTGGTGACGCCGCACACGATAGAAGAAGCTGAACGGGCGATTACGATTTGTCATGCCGAGGGCGTTGCAGTGACGCCGCGCGGTGGCGGCACATCACAGTCGGGGCAGACGGTAAACGCAACCATCGTCGTCGATTGCTCGCAGCGTCTCAACCGCGTGATCGAGATCGATGCCGCCAACCGGCGCTGCGTGGTCGAACCCGGCATCGTGCTCGACGAACTCAACCGCGCGCTCAAACCTTCGGGGCTATGGTTTCCGGTCGACATCTCCACGGCCTCGCGCGCGACGATCGGTGGCATGGCCGGCAACAATTCGTGCGGCGCTCGCTCGCTGCGCTACGGCAATACGCGCGAGAATGTTCTTTCGATTGACGCCATGCTGGCCGACGGGACACAAGCGCATTTCGGGCGCATGGGCGACAGCGCGGTCAATGTTCCTCAGGCGCTGGTGCATGATCTCCTCGCGATCGCGGCGCGTGAAGCGGGCGAGATCGAACGGCGCTTTCCGAAAGTGCAGCGCCGGGTCGGAGGTTATAATCTCGACGCTCTCGTCCCCAGCCGCAACGACATCAATCTCGCGCATCTCCTCGTCGGCTCCGAAGGCACGCTCGCCTTCTCGACCAGGATCGAGCTCAAGCTCTCGCCGCTCCTTGGCCGCCGCGCCGTCGGCGCCTGTCATTTCGGCAGCTTTCATGAGGCCATGAAAGCGGCGCAACACATCGTTGCGCTCGGGCCGATCGCGGTCGAACTGATCGACCGCACCATGCTGGGCCTTGCCAGCGACATTGCGATGTTCAAGCCGACGGTTGAGGCGTTCCTCCACGGCGATCCCGAAGCAATCCTGTTCGTCGAATTCGCCGAGGATGAGGACGAGAATTTGCGGCGATTGAAACAGCTTAACGCACTGATCGGCGATCTCGGCATCGCCTGGGACAAAAGCGGCGCCAAATGGGGCGGTGTGGTCGAGGTACTCGATCCAAAACTGCAAGCCGGCATTACCGAAGTGCGCACCGCAGGCCTCAACATCATGATGTCGATGAAAGAGGCGGGCAAGCCGATCTCTTTTGTCGAAGACTGCGCGGTGCCGCTTGAGCATCTGGCGGAATACACGGCGCGGCTCACCGAAGTCTTCGAGAGGAATGGAACGCGCGGCACCTGGTATGCGCATGCCGCCGTCGGCTGCCTGCACGTTCGCCCGGTACTTAATTTGCGGCTCGACAAGGATGTGCGCGCAATGCGTGCCATTGCCGAGGAAGCCTTCGCCATGGTGCGCGACTACAAGGGGTCGCATTCCGGCGAGCACGGCGACGGCATCGTGCGTTCGGAATTCCACGAATTCATGTTCGGCCGGGAACTCGTGCACGCGTTCGAGGAGGTGAAGGACAAGTTCGATCCGCAAGGTCTTTTCAATCCGGGAAAGATCGTGCGCGCGCCGAAGTTCGATGACCGCGCGAATTTCCGCTACGGTCCCGATTATCGCGCCGATGAAATCGCGACGGCGCTTGACTGGTCGGCCTATCCGGGCGCGGGCGGCGGATTCCAGGGCGCGGTCGAGATGTGTAACAACAACGGCGCCTGCCGCGCGCTCAAGGGCGGCGTCATGTGCCCGAGCTATCGGGTCACGCGCGACGAGCGCGATGTGACCCGCGGGCGCGCCAATTCGCTCCGCCTCGCGATGACCGGGCAGCTCGGTGCGGATGCGCTCACCTCCAGCGAGATGGCGGAGACGCTAAAGCTCTGTGTCTCGTGCAAGGCATGCCGGCGCGAATGCCCGACCGGCGTCGACATGGCGCGCATGAAGATCGAAGTGCAGCGGGCGCGGATGGAAAAATTCGGCCTGTCGCTGCACGACCGGCTGGTCGGTTATCTGCCGCGCTACGCGCCCTATGCGGTGAAACTGCATTGGCTCCTCAATCTCCGCGATATTGTTCCCGGCGCTGCAAAACTCTCGGAGGCCATTGCCGGTTTCAGCGCGCGCCGGAGCCTGCCGAAGTGGCGACCGGATGTTTTCAACCAATCCGATCCCGGGCATGACGATGGAGGAAACCGCGAGGTCGTGCTCTTCGCCGACACGTTCAATCGATATTTCGAGCGCG
The DNA here is from genome assembly GCA_963723335.1 of uncultured Alphaproteobacteria bacterium. Classification (GTDB taxonomy): domain Bacteria; phylum Pseudomonadota; class Alphaproteobacteria; order Rhizobiales; family Xanthobacteraceae; genus BOG-931. The sequence goes on from CAVRQJ010000013.1 coordinate 7,062, forward strand.
AAAACATCGATGCCGCGCTCGCGGTGCTCAATGCCGGCGGTTATCGGGTTCACGTCGCGACGCCTACCGATGGCGGGCGTCCGCTGTGTTGCGGCCGCACTTTTCTGTCAATCGGGAAGGTTGATGAAGCGCGCACGGAGGCCGAACGGACGCTCGCTGCGCTTGCGCCGTTCGTAGCGCAAGGCATGCCGGTGATCGGTCTCGAGCCGAGCTGTCTGTTTACTTTCCGTGACGAGATTCCCGCACTGATCAAGAGCGAGACGGCCCGCCGGGTCGCTGGCGCTGCGTTGCTGTTCGAGGAATTTTTGGCGCGCGAGGCGGCCGCCGGAACGCTCGACCTGCCGCTCGTGTCGTCAAAGACGAAGGCATTCCTGCACGGCCACTGCCACCAGAAATCGTTCGACACGATGACGGCTGTCGAAAGGACTTTGAAGCTCATTCCAGATCTCGAAGTCGAGACCATCGAATCGAGCTGCTGCGGCATGGCGGGCGCGTTCGGCTACCACGCCGACACGATTGAGGTTTCGCGCGCTATGGGAGAGCTGTCCTTGCTGCCGGCGGTGCGCAAGGCTCCCGACGACGCCATGATCGTTGCCGACGGGACGTCCTGCCGGCATCAAATTCACGACGGCTCCGGCCGCGAGGCAATCCATGTCGCGCGCGTCTTGGCCATGGCGTTGCCGCGCCCATGATGTGAGGTCACCCATGTCGCTTCCCTTGCTCCCTACATCGCTTGTCGGCTCCTATGCCCAGCCCGAATGGCTGATCGACCGGAAAAAGCTTGCCGGCCGCTTCCCGCCGCGGGTGCGCGCCAAGGAATTGTGGCGCGTCGGCGCGGAGTGGCTTGGCGAGGCGCAGGACGACGCAACGAGGCTCGCCATCCACGACCAGGAACACGCCGGTCTCGACATCGTCACTGACGGCGAAATGCGGCGCGAAAGCTATTCGAACCGCTTCGCCACCGCGCTTGAAGGCGTTGACGTCGACAATCCGGGTACTGCGCTCGATCGTTCCGGCCACCCAACCCGGTGCCGCGCATCGTCGGCAAGGTGCGGCGCAAACATCCGGTTGAAGTCGAGGACGTCAAATTTCTGCGCGCCAATACCAGCCGCACCATCAAAATGACCGTGCCCGGGCCTTTCACAATGTCGCAGCAGGCGCAGAACGACTTCTACAAGGATGAAGGCGAGATGGCGCTCGACTATGCCGCCGCGGTCAACGCCGAGATCAAGGACCTGTTCGCGGCCGGCGCCGACATCGTGCAGATCGACGAACCCTATATGCAGGCGCGGCCCGAGAAAGCGCGCCAGTTCGGCCTGCAGGCCTTCAACGCCGCGCTCGATGGCGTGACCGGCACGACGGCGGTGCATATCTGCTTCGGCTATGCCGCCGTCATCCATGTGCGGCCGCCGGGCTATTCGTTCCTGCCGGAATTAGCCACTTCTCCCGTGAAGCAGGTGTCGATCGAGACCGCTCAGTCCGGCCTCGATTGCGCGGTGCTGGAAAAGCTTCCCGGCAAGACCATCATCCTTGGAACGCTCGACCTGTCGGACACGAACATCGAGACGCCGGAGACCGTCGCCGCGCGCATCCGGCGTGCCCTGCCGCATGTGCCGGCCGAACGTCTCGTTATCGCTCCCGACTGCGGGCTCAAATATCTGCCGCGCGCTGTGGCCTACGGAAAAATGCGCGCCATGGTCGAAGGCGCCGAAATCGTGCGGCGGGAGCTTGCGCGCTGACTATCCCCGTGACGCCGGTTATGTTTCGCTGTCCAGCGCGCTCTCGTGCCAGCGGCGCAGCGCCAGATAATTGACCAGCGCGAGCAGATAAAAGATCACGATGCCCGCGACCGAGAGCAGCAGCAGCGCCGCGAACATGCGCGGGATATTCAGCCGATAGCCGGATTCGGCAATCCGATAAGCAAGCCCGGAGCCGGCGCCGGCCGAGCCGGCGGCGATCTCGGCAACCACCGCACCAATGAGCGACAGGCCGCCGGCGATGCGCAAGCCGCCGAGGATGTAAGGCAGCGCCGCCGGCAGCTTGAGGCGCCATAACACCTGGCTGCGCGAGGCGCCATAGAGCGTGAACAGGTCGGTGAGATTGCGGTCGATCGAGTTGAGCCCAAGCGTGGTGTTCGCCAGCACCGGAAAAAACGCGACGATCCAGGCGCAGGCCAGGACGGCGAGCTGCTGCGGCAGATAGATCAAAAGCAGCGGTGCGACGGCGACGATCGGCGTCACCTGCAGGATCACCGCATAGGGATAGAGCGAATATTCGACGAGCCGCGACTGGTTGAACAGCACCGCCAGTCCGACGCCGCCGGCCGCTGCGAGCAAAAAGCCCTCAACTGTCGTCGTGAGCGTGACGAGGAGCGATTGGAACAGTAGCGCCGAGTCGCTCACGAGCGTCTGCAGGATCAGGCCGGGGGCGGGCAGTACATAAGGCGGAATGTTTTTGATCCGCACCACCGCTTCCCAGATCAGGAGGACGAGCGCCAGGACGACGATCGGCAGCGCAATGCGCAGGATGCGATCGTGCTTCATGACTTGCTTCCCGCCGCCATGGCTTGCGCGAGTGCTTCCGAGGCCTGGCGGCAGAACGCGGCATACTCGGCCGACGTGCGGAAATTCTGGTCGCGCGGGTAGGGCGCGTCGATCTTGAGCTCGGTGAAGACACGTCCCGGCCGTGCCGCCATCACGACGACGCGGTTCGACAGGAACACAGATTCGAACACAGAATGGGTGACGAACACGACGGTCGTCTGCAGTGCTTGCCAGACTTGCAGCAGATCGTTGTTGAGCTTGAAACGCGTGATCTCGTCGAGCGCGGCGAACGGCTCGTCCATGAGGAGAAGACGCGGCTCGGTAACGAGTGCGCGTGCGATCGAGACGCGCATGCGCATGCCGCCCGACAGTTCGCGCGGAAAGGCGCGGCCGAAATCCTTAAGGCCGACGTGGTCGAGCGCCGCAGCGACGCTCACACGCGCTTCTTCGGCGGCCGTGCCCTTGAGCTTGAGCGGCAAGGAGGCGTTGTCCTGAACAGACGCCCACGGCATCAGCGTCGGCTCTTGGAACACGAAACCGATGTGGCTCTCGCGTGGAGCATTTGGTCCCGCGGAGGGCCACTCCACGGTGCCTTGTGTCGGATCGGCCAGTCCGGCGATGATCCGCAGCGCGGTCGATTTTCCGCAGCCCGACGGACCAAGGAGCGATACGAACTCACCTGGGAGTGCGTCGAGATCGAGGTCCTTGAGCGCGAGCGTGCCGTTGGGAAATGTCTTGCTGACGCCGCGCAAGGCGACGAGAGGAGCCATATCCGGCGGCATCAGCGGCGGCATCTATTGCTTCGGCCGCAGATCGAGTCCGACCTTTTTGCCGACGAACTGGGTCGTATAGGACTTCTGGTAGGCGAGAGCCGCCTTGACGACGCCGGCGCGCACCATCTCGTCGAAGAAATTCTTCATGCGGGCGTCCGTCAGCGCGCCGACGCCGAAGAGCCGTCGCATCGCCGGAATCAACAATGCCGTATTCCTTCATCTTCGTCACCGAGTAGGCCAGGAGATCGTCGGTCATTTCGGGGTTCTGCTTTTTGATCAGCGCTTTAGCCGCGGAATTGTCGTTGTAGATATAATTGTACCAGCCGACGATCGAAGCATCGACAAAGCGCTGAACCAGATCCGGTTTCTTGTCGACGAGATCACGCCGCGTTTGAATCAGAGTCGAATAGCCGCTTAAGCCCTGGTCCGCGAGCAGGAAAACTTTTGGTACAAAGTTCGCCACCTTCTGGATGGTGAAGGGCTCGGACGTCACATAACCCTGCATCGCGCTCTTCTTGTTCACGAGAAAGGGCTGCGGGTTGTCGGTGTAAGGCCTCACTTGCGAATCCTTGAAGCCATAATCGGCTTTGAGCCATTGGTAGTAGGTCGCCACGCCGGCGCTCGAGATGAACAGCGTCAGGTTCTTCAAGTCCTCGAATTTTTCGATGCCCTGATCGGGGTGGGCAATGAGCACTTGCGGGTCTTTCTGAAACAAGGCGGCGACTTCGACCGTCGGGACGTTCTGCGTTACGGCATCGAACCCTTCCAGCGGATTGGCACTGAGGAAAAAATCGATCTTGCCGACGGGAAGCAGGATGGCGTTGTTTGCACTCGGTCCGCCCGGCACGATGGTCACGTCGAGGCCGTATTTGCGGTAGGTGCCGTCGGCAAGCGCCTGATAGAAGCCGCCATGCTCGCCTTCCGCCACCCAGTTGGTGCCGAATCTGACCTTGTCGAGCGCCTGGGCGGACGCTGGGCTAATGGCCGCAGCCGTAGTGGCAAGAACGGCCAGCGTAATTCTAAAAATAAATGCCAGCGGCATCGGTTGCTCCTTTCCGTCGGCGACGCGAGAATAGGAGAGGTTGGGGAAAATGGCGAGTAAAGCTGATGCTGCTGCCGAAACGCGACTGGATGGAGATGACGTGGCAGGACGTTGCAGGGCCCGAAACCGGGCGCTGGATCGCCGTCCTGCCGCTTGCCGCCGTGGAGCAGCATGGGCCGCACCTGCCGCTTGGCGTCGATACTTTCATCGCCGAAGCCTATTTGCGGCACGTCCGCGCCCTGCTGCCTGAAGACCTGCCGGTGACGTTCCTGCCGGTGCAACGCGTCGGCGTTTCAGCCGAGCATCTGTCCTATCCGGGGACACTGACATTTTCGGCGGGGACGGCGATTGCAGCCTGGACCGAGCTTGCCGAAAGCCTCGCGCGAGCAGGCCTGCGCAAGCTCGTCCTGGTGACGAGCCATGGCGGCAATGTCGCGGCGATGGAATTGGTGGCGCGCGATCTGCGTGTGCGGCTTGGCATGCTCGCCGTCACCGTCGGCTGGCATCGCTTCGGCTATCCGGATGGTGCGTTCACGGGCGACGAGAAAAAACACGGCATTCATGGCGGCGACATCGAGACCTCACTGATGCTCGCGGCACTCCCGGACACCGTGCGGATGGAGAAGGCGCCGAATGCGACGCCGGTGACGATTGCGATGGCGCAGGAATTCAAATGGCTCGGCGCCTATCGGCCGGCGGGCTTTGCCTGGATGACGCAGGACCTTCATCCGTCCGGCGCCGTCGGCGATGCAACACAGGCGAGCGCGGCGAAGGGTGAGGCGGCACTGGCGCTGGGCGCGAAGGCCTTCGTGGAACTACTGCACGAGGTCGATCGTTTCGACCTCTCACGGTTGCGCGACGGGCCGTTCGCCAGACAAAAGGGGTTTTGATCGTCATTCCGGCGTAGCCGGAAAGGTATAAACTTTGCGGGCCGGCGATCTTCCCAAACCGCATAATTCACGCTGCCAGAAACAACTCCAAGGTGTCACGAAGGAGAGCGAGATGAGTGCTCAAGACCCCAAATCATTGCGAACCGCCAAATTGGCCACGCCGACCGACCTGAAATCGAATGCGGTGAAGGATCTCACCGGCGCGCTCAACATCCTGCTGGCCGACATGTTCGCGCTCTATGTAAAGACGAAGAATTTCCACTGGCATGTCTCCGGCCCGCATTTTCGCGATTACCATTTGATGCTGGACGAGCACGGTGAGCAGATTTTTGCCACGACGGACGCTATCGCCGAGCGCGTCCGCAAAATTGGCGGCACGACGATTCGCTCCATCGGCCATATCGGGCGCTTGCAGCGTGTTCTCGACAACGATGCCGATTTCGTCACGCCCGAGGACATGCTTGCCGAGCTGCGCGATGACAACAAGCAATTGGTATCGAGCCTGCGCGAAACGCACGACCTGTGCGATGAGCATGGCGACGTCGCCACGGCGAGCTTGATCGAAAACTGGATCGACGAGGCCGAGCGCCGCACCTGGTTCCTGTTCGAATCGACCCGCAATCGCGGCTGAGCGCTCGAAGCGGCAACGCGGCCTGGTTTTCCGCCGTGGGAGAACTAGGCCGCGATCTTCACGTATTCGAAATCGCCCGGCTTGTTGTCGATGCCAATGCGCGGCGGCGCGATCCAGCTGGCGAATTGGCCGGGCTCGATGACCTGTTTCATCAGGCTGCCGATGAAATCGCCGTCATCCTTTGATGGCAGCCAGCCGCCCCTGTCGCGGGTCCACGCGGACTCTTCGATGAGCGTGCCCGCCGGCGATATTTTAACATCCTTGAACTCGCCGATCTGGCGGTGAAAGCCGACATGCGGCAGTTCGAGTTTGAACGCCACGCCGGTCTTTTCGATGATCTTGTTCCAGCGATCGATGCCGCGCTGGCAGTCGGCGGTGTAATCGTCGCGCAGCCGCATGTTGATTGCCGTCAGCGCCGGCTCATCGATGCGCCTGATCTCGCCGCCGACGAATTTGAGCACCGGATAGGTCGCGCTTTCGAGCCGATGATCGTCGCCGATCTTGGTTTCCTGGAAGCGGCCTTTCAGCCCGGCGGTGAATGTGTTGGCGGCATTGGTCGACACTTCCGAGCCGAACAGATCGAGCGACAGCGAGTAATGCAGATTGAGCTTCTTCTGGATGGTCGGCAGATCGATGACGCCGAGATCGCGGATCTTGCTGATTTCCGACGGATCCTCGATGCCGGCGGCTTTCATCGCCTCGCAGGTGCGCTGAATGGTGCGCCCGACGCCGGTCTCGCCGACGAACATGTGATGCGCTTCCTCGGTCAGCATGAAGCGGCAGGTCCGTGACAGCGGATCGAAGCCGGATTGTGCGAGGCTTTCGAGCTGCATCTTGCCGTCGCGGTCGGTGAAGAAGGTGAACATGTGGAATGACAGCCAGTCCGGCGTCGCTTCGTTGAAGGCGCCAAGCATGCGCGGCTTGTCGGGATCGCCGGAACGGCGCTGCAAAAGTTCGGCCGCCTCCTCGCGGCCGTCGCGGCCGAAATATTTTTGCAGGATATAGACCATCGCCCAGAGGTGACGGCCTTCCTCGACATTGACCTGAAAGACGTTGCGCATGTCGTAAAGCGACGGCGCGGTCTTGCCGAGATAGCGCTGCTGCTCCACCGAGGCCGGCTCGGTATCGCCCTGGATGACGACGAGGCGCCGCAGCATGGCGCGATACTCGCCCGGAATATCCTGCCAGACCGGCTCGCCATAGTGGCGGCCGAACGGAATTTTGCGGTTCTCCTCCTGGGGCGCAAGCAGGATGCCCCAGCGGTATTCGGGCATTTTGACGTAATCGAATTTCGCCCAGCCCTTGGGATCGACGGAAACCGCGGTGCGCAGGTAAACCTCGGCGTCCTGAAAACCTTTCGGTCCCATATCCATCCACCAATCGATATAGCCCGGGTGCCAGCTTTCGAGCGCGCGCAACACCTGCCGGTCTTCGGCCAGGTTGACGTTGTTCGGAATCTTGGTCGAGTAATCGACGTTCTGGATGTTCATGGCTGGCTCCTGATCACACCCGCTTGGTGTCGAACACCGGCTTCTGCCCGGTGCCGTAGCGCTTGAGCGCGCCTTCCTCGCCGATCGCGTTGGGGCGCTGGAAAATCCAGTTCTGCCACGCGGTCAGGCGCGCGAATATTTTCGATTCCATGGTCTCCGGTCCGGCGAAGCGCAGATTGGCTTCAAGTCCGGTGAGACCGTCGGGTGAAAAGCTGGCACGCTCTTCGAGAAACACGCGCACCTCGTCGTCCCAGTCGATATCGTCGAGCGCGAAGGTGACGAGACCGAGTTTTTCGGCAGTCTCGGCATCAAGCATCTTGCCGCGCTCGGCTCTCGCCGCCTCGACATCGGCGGGATCTGCCAAAAAGCGGCAGGCGAGCCGATGCAGCCCATTCGACATCGGATAGGTGCCGAAATTGACGTCTGCGAGCGCTATCGCCGCAGGCTTTTTGTTGTCGCCGTCGCGCAGTCCGATCAGCATGTAGGCGCGGTCGGACGCGAGCGGCAATTCGGCAAGCGTGCCGGCAAAGCACGAACCCGGCTCGATCAGCGTGACCAGCGAACGCGAGGTGAGATCGACGCGCTTGAGCACGCGTTTCCACAACAGCCTGATCTCGCGCGCGAGCCAGTGGTCCTTGTTGGCATCGAGAAAACGGTCATAGGCGAGAACCTGTTCGGGATCGCCCGCTGACTTGAAGACAATCGCCGCGGTCTCGAGTTCATTGATCCGGATATGAAGAATGGCGTCGTCGAGCTCACGCGCGAGCGCAAGCGGCCAGAAATCGGCGCCGAGAGCCACCATGGCTTCGGCGGAGGCCGGCGGTGGCACCGCCGAACCGCGCAGCGTGATCGTCGCGATCCGTTCCGCGCGCTGCAGTTCGACGGAGACCAGGCCGTATTCTACGGCGTCGGCGGCGAAGGTTCGCGTCAGCGGCGTCAGCTTGATGCCGGGGCCGGCGCCGGTGCGCGGCGAATGTGCGGCGAATTCCCTGGCGCGGCTCGCGACCGCGTCGTCAAATTTCGAGCCGGGCACCACGTCATCGACCAGCCGCCAATCGACCGCCCGTTTGCCTTTGACGCCTTCTTCGGTGGTGCAGAACACATCGGCGTGGTCGCGGCGCACCTTGCGCTTGTCGGACACGCGCGTGAGTCCGCCGGTGCCGGGCAAAACCGCAAGCAGCGGCAATTCGGGCAGCGAGACAGCCGCCGAGCCGTCGTCGACCAGCATGATGTGATCGGTTGCGAGCGCGAGTTCATAACCGCCGCCAGCGGCGGTGCCGTTGATGGCGCATATGGATTTGACGCCGGAATGTTCGCTCAGATCCTCGATGCCGTTGCGCGTCTCGTTGGTGAATTTGCAGAAATTGACCTTGTGCGCGTGAGTAGCGCCGGCCAGCATCCGGATATTGGCGCCGGCGGAGAACACCCGCGGCTTTGCCGAACGCAACACGACGACCCGCGTTTGCGGATGTTCGAAGCGCAGCCGGTCGATCGCGTCGGCCAATTCGATATCGACGCCGAGATCGTAGGAATTGAGCTTGAGGTCGTAGCCTTCGAACAGGCCGGCCTTCTCGTCGACGTCCATCACCAGCGTGGCGACCTCGCCGTCGGTCTTGAGCTTCCAATGGCGATAGCGCGCCGGTTCGGTCTGGAAGTCGATCCGCGTTTTGCCGTTGGCGAGCGGGCGCGGAGCGGCGTGGTCTGCGTCGGCCATGACGATGCCTCGAACGCTTTCTTCCCAAATGTATTATAATGCATAAAAAGCTGCGGGCTTAATATGCACTATAATTCATGACACAGCAACCCCAGGTTCGGGCTGCCGTTCGTTATGGTCGCGGAGCAGGCGGTTGATGAAGTCGGCGACGGTCTTCAGCGTCAGGTCCGGCGCTTCGCGATATGGGACATGCCGCAGGCCCGGCAGTATCGCGGCCTCGACCGGGCAATAGCATTCTTCCCGCGCCGCCTCGATTTGCTTGAGGGTGCCGTATTGATCGTCCTCGCCCTGCACGATCTGGATCGGCACGCGGATGTAACCGAGCACCTCGGTGATGTCCCACTTCTGGAAGGCCGGATCGAGCCACGGCCCGCTCCAGGAATGAAAAGCGCAATCGACATCGGCATGCCATCGTTCGAGCTTCGGGCGCAGGCCTCCGGTCATGAACGATTTGTGCGCACGGCGGATCTCGGTGAGTCCGACCTCCTCGGTGAAAAAATGCGGGGCGATCAGCACGAGGCCGCGCACGCGATGATCCTGAACGCTGCCGGCATAGATGGTGGCGATCGAGGCGCCGTCGCTGTGCCCTAACAGCAGCCCGCGCTGAAATCCGATCGCATCGAGGACGCGCGGCAGCACATCGCACGCCTCCTCATTGAGGAACGAAATCGTGCGCGGCATTTTGCCGGGGTTCGATTTGCCATAACCCGCGCGTGAATAGGCGAAGACGCCGGCGCCCGTCGCCGCGGCAATCTCGTCCGGAAACGACCCCCACAGACCGACGCTGCCGAGGCCTTCATGCAGCATCACGACGGTCGGCGCCGTGCCGGGCCGCGGGCCGATCATGCGATATTCGAGCCGCAGCGGATCGAGATCGAGAAAACCGTCGTCGGACAGCGTCACGGCTTCGCCCCGTTCGTTGGGCCGATTAGTTGTGTGACGGTAGCCAAAAGCTTGGCAAAACTTTGCTCCACGGCATCGTCCGACGTGTCGAGCAGCGCTTCGGCGCGGGCGTAGTCGCCGCGCCGGGCTTCGAGGATGGCGACAAGGTCGGCCATCGCATCTTTGGAACCGGCCTCGCGGTTTCGTGCCATCGGGCGGAAATCGCCCTGCGCCATCACGCGGCTCATGTGGTCTTCGGGTTTCGCCTTGATCCAGATCGTGTGGCTGCGGCGCAGGAGGAGCGCGTAAGTATCCCGGTTCGAGACGATGCCGCCAGCCGTGGTGATCACGGCGGCTGCGTTTGCGCTCAACACGCGATCGAGCGCGCTTCGCTCGTGGCGCCGGAAGGTGGCGGTGCCGGCCATTTCGATCAGGTCCGGAATGCTGGCGCCGTATTCCTCCTCGACGACCTTGTCGAGCTCGATGAACGGCCAGCCGAGATGCTTCGCGAGCATCCGCCCAAGCGTCGATTTGCCGGCGCCGCGCAGGCCAACCAGTGCAATGCGCTCCGCCCGATCGGCATCACCGGGACGCACCATGCGCGCCTCGATCAGTTTCGACAGTTCCGGCAACTCCGCTTCCGGCACCTGCGCGAGCAGATCGAAAATAGCGCCCAGCGCTGCCGGGCGCATGCCGGTCTCCGGCAGCAATGCGGAAGCGGGAAGATCGAAGGCTTGCGCGATAGCACGCAGCACGCTCGCCGATGGATTGCCGGCACCGCTTTCGATCTGGGCGAGATAGCGCTCGGAAGTTTCGGAGGCTTGCGCCAATTGCCGCCGTGTCATGCCGCGCTTGGCGCGATTGCGCCGCACCTCACGCCCGATCGCGGCGAGAAATGCCCTGACGGCGGCAGTTCCGCTCGGGACGGGAGCCGCTTTCTGGCGGCTTTTGGGCTTGGCGCTCGGCACGGCAGCCTCATGCATTATAATTCATACGGGATAATGCATGGGCGGGCCGCAATGGCAATGACGGCTTATCGCCTCAGCCGAAGATTTTGCGCCAGCCGCTATTCTCGCCGTCAACCGCCGTATCGTTTTCCTCGTCCGCTTCGGGACCCGGATCGTCAGGCGCGTGGACGAGCGGAATGACCGGGTCCGGTTTTGGATCCGGTCCGGATTGCGCAGCCTCGTCCTGAAGGCGCGCGGGAAGTATTTCCGTCGGCACAGATGTCGTGGCTTCGGGCCCTTGCGTGGTTGTCGCTTCGATCTGGGCCGCAGCGGGCGGTTCGGGCTCGATGAGCGGTGCGCTCACCATCCCTGTCAGTGGTATGCGCCATTCGAACGCGTCGAGACGGCCGCTGACGGGTGACGCCGGCAACCAATGCTTTGAGACAAAGCCGTCGGCGGTCCATTCCGGATCGGGTACGGCGTTGAGGGCGCGCGCCATCCATTCCCGGGCACGGCCTTCGTCGTTGCGCTCGGCGCGTTCGAGATCAGCCATCAAAATGCACACGCGCTTCGTCGGCGTTTGCAGATAGGGCGCAAGTGTGTTGCGCGCTGTCGCGAATTCCTGCGCATCGATTGCAGCACGGGTCATGGCGAATGCGCCCTCGATATTATCGGCTGTCCGTTTCGCCAGCGCTTCGATGCGCTTGAGCCGGTCGCGGGCGGATTCACCGGAGCGAAGCTCGGCATAGGCTTGGGCGAGTTCGGGATGCGGATTGGCGCGCCAGGCGCTGTCGATGATGCGGTTTGCCTTGCGCAACTGGCCACCCTCGGCCAGGAGCCGCCCGGCGAGCGCGGCCGCCGGCACCAGCGTGGGCGCGAGCTTGGCGGCTTCGAGCGCGAAGGCTTTGGCGCTGTCGCGGTCGGTCTCTTCGAGCGCAAGCGCACGCGCGGTGAGCAGTACCGCGCGCTGACGGTGGTAATTGGCCTTCTCGAGCATGCGCTTGTTCTGCTCGAGCAGCAGCAGCGCACCGGCCCAGTCCCCGGTTTTGCAGCGGAACTCAAGCACAGCCCGGCCGGCCCAGCCGAGCGCTGGCGCCGTGCGCGCTGCTTCCTCCGCATAAGCCTGCGCGCTCACCCCATCATTGCGCCGCCGCGCTTCGACAAAGAGACCGTGCAGGCCAAGCGCTTTGGTATCGGGACGGCTCGCCATGGCGCGAAAGGCGTTCTCGGCGCTGTCGCGGTCTCCTGCCAATTGCGCCGCTTGGGCGCTCAGCAACAGCGCGAGCGGCTCGCCGGGTGCGATCTTATTGACGTCGGCGCTGAACTTGCGCGCGGCATCGTGATCGCCCGCGCCGACCGCAATGAGGCCGTGCGAGATCGCCTCATAGGCGCGCACACCACGGCGGTTGTGCAGCAGCCGTCCAAGAATGACCGGAGAGCGCAGAACGGCGCGGACGAGACCGATGATGAGGTAGAGGATCGCGACCGCAGCGATCAGCGCCGCGGCCAGGACCATCAGCGAGGTCTCGATGCGCAGGCCCTGCCAGGTGACGACCACATCGCCCGGGCGGTCGGCAAGCATGGCGATGCCGTAGGCGAACAGCCCGACTACGATCAGATAAAAAACGACGCGGATCATTGTCCGGGTGGCCTGCTAAGCGCCGCAAGCGCGGCAGCCGCAATGTCCCGGCTTGCCGCAATGGCAGCGTCACGGGCCTGCGCCTTCTTCACCCAGTCGGCGGCGAGCGGCTTTGCGGTGTCGGGAAGTGCGGCAAGGTCCGTCAGCGCTGCGGCAATGTCGGCGTGCGCGGCGTCAGCGTTGATCCGCGCGATGATGGAGGCCGGATCGTTGCCGGCCGGCGCATCCACCGGCGTGATGCGGACGAGATGCTGCGCGTTGGCCTCCAGCCGGCCGAGAAAAGTAACGTCGCCGGGCGCGGTGTCGATAGCGCGGAGCAACGCCGGCACGAGCGCGGCAAGGTCGCGCGCCAGTGCACCGGCGCTCGGCACGCCACTCGCGGCATAGGGCGCGAGCGGCGCCGCGCTATTCCGATCGGCGCCGAGGGCTTCTACGGCGCCGAGTTCGGCCTGATACGGTGCGCCGCGCTCGACGGCGGCACGCAACGCCTCCGCGGCGACGGTCAAGCGCGCCGCGCGATCATCTATTCCCGACGCGGAATGTGCCGCATTGTCGGCCAGCGCCTTCACGGCGGCTTCAAGCGTCGCCACTCGGTTCACGAGCGTGTCGATGTCGCTTCGCTGTGCGCCTTTTTGCGCCGCATTTTTCGCTGCGTCGGCTGATGCCACAGCGGCATCAGCCTTCCTGGCGGCACCTTGACTGGCGGCGGCCACGTCATCGAGACGATGGTTCAGCGCGGCAAGCGAATCGCTCAGCGATTTGATCTGAGCATCCAGGGCCGCGTCATCGGCGGGCGATGCGGCCAACGGCTGAGGTCCGCCCGATGGCGGCTGATCCTTGCCGGTCTGCGTCGAAGCGGCTTCGCCGGCCGGGCCGGCGGGCACCGTAACCGACGTTTCCGGACCGGATTGTATCGATGGAACTGAATCGCCGGGCTCGCGCGCCGGCACAATTCCCTTGACCCAAAGCACGCCAACGATCGCGGCCATGACGACCGCCCCGGCAAGCGCGCTCACCCCATGCGATTTCAGGCCGCTCACGAAGGTTAGGCTTGCTTGTGCGGCGTCGGGTCGCGTGCCGGAGGATTGCGCTCCCGGCGCGCCGGGTCCAGGCGGAGTACTGGCGGGCTTGCCGACCTCCTCCGCCTTTAACTCGATGGTCGGAGGCCGCCGGCCCGGCTTGTTGTCAGGCTCGCTCGTCATGCTGTCCTCAAGGCGAGTTGGCTGATCGCGCGATGACCGAATCAGGCGCGCCGGAGTCCCCGCCCACGCCATAGTACAATCATAACAAGACGGCGGAATCACGCATCTTTAGCTGCACAATTCGATCAATGCCGCTTCGTCCGGGCGTGCCGCGATCCGCAGCTTTGCCATGCCGGCCTGCGTCAGGGGCTCCGCGACCCGCGCCGACAGGCAATAATGGACAGGCCCGGTCAGCGCCACGTCGAGGAGACCGCCGTTACGCGCCGCACTCACATAGGCCTCGGCGCTCCGCCGCGAAAAATGCAAAACGCCGTCGATACCGGCCTTGAGAGCTGCAACGGCTTGGCCGGGAAGAACGTCGGCGGTCACGGCGCGATAAACCAGCACGGTGTCCACGGTGAAGTTTTGCGCGCGGAGCATGCCGGCGAGATCGCCGGAGCGCTCTTCGCCGGCAAGATAGAGCAAGCGTGCTCCGGGCTTCATCCGCGTGGCGGCGAGTTTCGCAAGATCGGAGACATTGCCGTCGGCCGAAGCGACATCCGTGAAACCCGCGTCGCGCATGTCTTGTGCGCTATGCTTGCCGACGGCAAACACAGGCACATCGCGCAGGTCGCCACGCCGCGGATGGTTTGCGATGGCGCGCACTGCATTGGCGCTCGTCACCAAAAGCCCCGACCACGGCCCGGCGCCGAGCGCAGCGTCCGGCATGATATCGATCCGGAGCAGGGATGCGACGATGACTTCGTGGCCGCGCGCGCGCAGCGCGCCGGCGGTGCGCGCGGCGTCAGCTTCGGGTCGCGTCAGCAGAAGGCGCATCGCCTAGTCCCGCACGAAGAAGCCGGGCCCGGCCCGGCCTTTAAGTTCCCGCCCGGCGTCCGCGCCGAGCGCCGCGGCATCGGCGCGGGCACCCTCGTGGAAAACCTCCAGCGCCTCGCTGCCGTCTGGCGTGGCGATCAGGCCGCGGAAGCGAACAGTGTCGCCGCTCAGGCGCGCATGACCGGCGATCGGCGAGCGGCACGAGCCGTCGAGCACGGCGAGGAAGGCGCGCTCGGCGGCCAGCGCCGTCGCCGTGTCTGCATCGCCGATCCTCGGCGACCAGCGCGTTCGTCTTTGTGTCGTCTGCTCGAGTCTCGATGCCGATTGCGCCCTGTCCGGCTGCCGGCAGAAACTCGTCGATGTCGAGCATCGCGGTCGCCGCCGCAAGAAGGCCGAGACGCTTTAATCCCGCGACTGCAAGTATGGTGGCATCGGCCTCGCCGGCTTCGATCTTGCGCAGCCGCGTCTCGACATTGCCGCGCAGCGGCACGATGACGAGGTCGGGCCGCAGCCGCTTGATCAAGGCTTGCCGCCGTGGCGACGAGGTACCGACGGCCGCGCCTTTGGGCAGATCGCGCAAGGTTTTTGCCTTGCGAGCTTATGAAAGCATCGCGCGCATCCTCGCGCGGCAGGAACGCCGACAGCACGAGCCCCGGCGGCAGCGCGGCCGGCATATCTTTCGATGAATGCACGGCAAGGTCGATGGCGCCGGCAAGAAGCGCTTCCTCAATCTCCTTGGTGAAAAGGCCCTTGCCGCCGGCGTCGGCCAGCGGCCGGTCCTGGATCATGTCACCGGAGGTGCGGATGATCGTGATCCCGATCCGCGCCGGATCGAGGCCGCACGCCTGGGCGAGGCGGCCTTGCACCTCACGGGCCTGAACCAGGGCCAGCGGGGAACCGCGCGAACCGATGCGCAGGACGGATGTTTCGGTCGAAGATTGGGTCATCGCTCGCGTATAATACACGGATGATCATCCTCGGCATCGAGACAACCTGCGACGAGACGGCGGCCGCCGTGGTCACGCGGACCGGCGACGGCACAAGGGCGGATCCTGTCCAACGTCGTGCTTTCGCAGGTCAACGAACATGCCGAATTCGGCGGTGTGGTGCCGGAAATTGCCGCCCGTGCCCATGTCGAGGCGCTCGATCGCATCATCGCCGCGGCGATGAGCGAGGCGCAGACCTCCTTCAAGGACCTCGACGGCATTGCCGCGGCTGCGGGCCCGGGGCTGATCGGCGGCGTCATTGTCGGGCTGACCACGGCGAAGGCCATCGCGCTTGCTCACGACAAGCCGCTGATCGCGGTCAATCACCTGGAGGCGCATGCGCTCACCGCGCGGCTCACCGACGCGACGCCGTTTCCCTATTGCCTGTTCCTTGCGTCCGGCGGCCATACCCAAATTCTCGCCGTGCGCGGCGTCGGCGACTACCTGCGCCTCGGCGGCACCGTCGACGACGCGATCGGCGAGGCTTTCGACAAGACGGCGAAACTGCTTGGGCTCGGCTATCCCGGCGGTCCGCTGGTCGAGAAAGAGGCCACGCGCGGTGATCCCGCGCGATTTTCGCTGCCGCGGCCGATGACCGGACGCCGCGATGCCGACTTTTCGCTGTCGGGGCTGAAGACCGCGCTGCGGCTTGAGGCCGAGAAGGTTGCGCCACTGTCCGATCAGGATGTCGCCGATCTCTGCGCGTCTTTCCAGCAGGCGGTGGTCGATGTCGTCAAAGACCGGCTGCGCGGCGGGCTGCGCATGTTCCGGCAACGTGTCGGCACTCCGACAGCGCTGGTCTGCGCCGGCGGCGTGGCGGCGAATCAGGCGATCCGCAAAGTGCTCCATCGCGTCGCTTTCGAAATCGGCGCCGAACTGGTCGCGCCGCCGCCGGCTCTGTGCACGGACAACGGCGCGATGATCGCCTGGGCTGGCGCCGAGCGGCTCGCGCTCGGCCTCACCGATACGCTCGATGTCGCGCCGCGTGCCCGCTGGCCGCTCGAACAGGTGACGAAGGCGGCCGCTGGTTAAGCCGCCGTTTTTGTCATTCCGGATCGCCGCGCAGCGGCGAGTCCGGAATCCATATTCGCTGACCTAGGGTTATGGATTCCGGGCTCGCGCTTCGCGTGCCCCGGAATGACATCACTGCTCGAAGCGGTCGATGAACCACTGAGCAGGCGCGTCCAGATTTCGTCCTTGCCGATCGTATCTTCGATGCCGTGTTCGAGGCTCGGATTGTCGTTGACCTCCATGACCACGATGCCGTGGTCGGTCTGCTTGAGGTCGACGCCGTAAAAACCGTCGCCGATCGGGCGCGCCGCGCGCACCGCGATATCGATGACCTCGCGGCGGCGCCTGATCGAGACCGAAGGCGCGGAAGCCACCCTCATGCGACGATCCGTCGGGCCGGTACTTCACGACCTGCCAATGGCCGCGCGCCATGCGGTACTGGCAGACAAAGAGCGGCTCGCCGGCAAGCACGCCGACGCGCCAGTCGAACTCGGTCGGCAAGAATTTCTGCGCCAGCACCAGATCGGTGTCGTCGAATAGTTCATCCGCAGACCCGCTTAAAATCCGCCGCGGATTCGACTTTGTGCACGCCGCGCGAGAACGAGCCGTCGGGAATCTTGACCACCATCGGCAGGCCGAGTTCGTCGATCACCTTGGCGAGGTCGGTATCCTCGCCGACGATCACGGTCGGCGGCGTCGGCACCTGGTTCTGCTGCAGGAGTTCCATCAGGAACACCTTGTTGGTGCAGCGGATCATGGAGATCGGATCGTCGATGACCGGCATGCCCTCCTGCCAGGCGCGGCGTGCGAAGCGGTAGGTGTGATTGTCGATCGATGTCGTCTCGCGAATGAAAAGGCCGTCGAATTCGGCAAGCTCGGCGAGCTGGCGCTTGGTGATCAGCTCGACATCGACCGACATTTTCTCGGCGATGCGCCTGAAATGCTTGATCGAATCCGGCGACGATGGCGCGGTCTTCTCGTTCGGATCGTAGAGCACCGCGAGGTCGTATTTGGCGACCGAGCGCGCCTTGGGATCGCGCCATTCGCGCTTGGTGTGATTGTGCAGCGACTCGCGGAAGAACGCGGCCTCGCCGTTGGCGAGCCGGGTAATGGTGCGCGGCCGGATGCGGTCGATCGACAGCCAGGTGCCGGGCGCGATGATGACTTCGAGCGCCGGACACCGGAACATGTCGAACAGCAGGCGGCCGAACGGCTCGAAGCGGTCGTCACGGGCAAGGCCGAAACAAACCAGCAGCTTGAATTCGCCCGCGGGCTGGAAATCGGCGCGCCTGGCGCAGCGGTTCAACTCTTCCTCGAGATCGGGAAGCGCATATTCGTAAAGCTTCTGCTCGCGCAGTTCGAGCATGGTTTCGACGGTCGGCACGACGCGGTGGCCGCGCGCTTCGGCAAGCAGCGACGCGTAATAACCCTTCGACTGGTAGGCGTAGGAGCGGGCGAGGTTGACGAGCTTCGGTCGTCCCGTCTCGAACAGGCGAGGCCGCGCCAGATACTCGCTCGTGCTGATGACCTTGTGAGGGGTCTCGGCGTTCGGCAGATCGCGGGCCTGGTCGACAAGGATAACCCAGCCGGTCATGGGCGGGTCCCTTTCCAATCCAAGCCAGGGTGTCGAGCGAGGCCGATCATGCGTTCGAAATCAGGCACGGCACGAATCGTCATATCCGGAAACAAAACGATTGGCGACTGCGCAACCCGCGATGTCCACCGTGAAAGCCGGCCAGTGGATCGAAATCAGGCCGGTCTGCGGGAGGCCCGGCGGCCGGCTTTAAGTTCCGCGCCGAGAGGCTTTTCAAAACGAAGCGCGTCGCCGTCATTGTCATAATAATGTCGATAACGGCCGAACAGCCGGTAGCCCGATTTCTCATAGCGCGCGATGGCGCGGCTGTTGTGCTCGTGAACTTCAAGCCGCATTGCCCGGCGACTGCGCCGCCGTGCGTCTCGTTCCGCGGCCGTCAGAAGCAGTGTTCCCGCGCCACGCCGGCTAAAATGAGAGGCAACCGCAATGGAATAGAGCCGCGCGTGCTTTGATCGCGGCGGATAGAGCACGAGCGCATAGCCTGCGAATTTGCCAGCTGCTTCCGCGACGAGAAGTGTGGCGCCCGGCGCGGACAAAAAATGGCGAAAGCTCCGCCGCGACAAGATATCAGTGTCGAAGACGGCCTGTTCGAGCCCGACAAGCGCGTCGAGGTCGCTCATCCGGCCACGACGAATATTCGCAGCAGCCCGCGCCGGTTTTCTCACGCGATCGGCCCCTGCATTTGCCCCTGTTCGATGCGCTCGATCATGGTCTCCAGCCGCTCCAGGCGGTCGGCTTCGCCGGGCGGCTTGTCCCAGCGCAGCCGGCTGATGCGGGGAAAACGCATCGCCAGCCCCGATTTGTGCCGCGTCGAGCGTTGCAATCCCTCGAATGCGACTTCCAGCACAAGGCCCTGATCGCGTTCGTGGACGACCTCGCGCACCGGCCCGAACCGCTCGGTCGTGTTCCGGCGCACGAAGCGATCGATCTGCAATAGCTCCTCGTCGGTGAAGCCGAAATAGGCTTTGCCGACCGGGACCAGTTCATCGCCATCGGTGCCGCGCGTCCAGACCCCGAATGTGTAGTCGGAATAATACGAGGAGCGCTTGCCGTGGCCGCGCTGCGCATACATCAGCACTGCATCGACGATGAAGGGGTCGCGTTTCCATTTCCACCACGGCCCCTTCGGCCGGCCGGGCAGATAAAGCGCGTCGCGCCGCTTGAGCATCAGGCCTTCGACCGCCGCGCTGTCTGCGCCGGCGCCGGCCGAAGCGGGGTCTTTGCGCGCGGATTTGAGATCGTCCCAGGTCGTAAAACCCACCAGCGGCGAAAGGTCGATGCGCTCTTCGCCGAGCCCGCGCGATGAAATTTTCAAGCCGCGCCCGGCGCTCGGCAAAGGGCCGTTCGCGCAAATCCTCGTCGCCGTCGGCGAGGAGATCGTAGGCGCGCAAATGCGCGGGAAATTCGGCGATCAGTTTCGGCGTGACGCTTTTGCGATTGAGCCGCTGCTGCAAGACGTTGAACGACTGGACACGGTGGTCGCGCATGATCAAAAGCTCGCCGTCAATGGCGCCCGGAAGCTGCAACGCTTCGAGGAGATCAGGAAAGCTTTTGGAAATATCCTCGCCGGTGCGCGAATAAAGCCGTGCGGTTGTTTTGCCGTCGTGCCGCGCCGCGACAGCCTGCACACGGATGCCGTCCCATTTCCATTCGGCCATGAACTCTGTGGGATTCAGATTTTCAAGATCGGCGTCGTCGAGCGCGTGCGCCAGCATCGGCGGCCGGAACGGCGCCGGATCGCTGCTCGAAGGTTTTTCACCACGCCCCTCGAGCCAGGCGAACAGTTCGCGATAAGGTGGCGCAAGCCCGGGCCACAACAGCTCGATGTCTTGTGCATCCTTGTCGCCGAGCGCAGCGGCGGCGGCTTTGGCAAGCCGCGCCGAGACGCCGATACGAAGTCCGCCGGTGACGAGCTTTATCAGCGCCCACCGGCCGGTCTCGTCGAGCGCGTCGAGCCAGCGCGCGAGCTGTTGCGGCAATTGTGCCTTGCCGAGCATCGACAGCGTTTCGATCACCGAAGTGAGCGACAATTCTTTCGTCTCTCCGCCGGGAGGCGCGACCGCCGCGGGCCACATCAGCGCGACGGTCTCAGACAGGTCGCCGACATAGTCGTAGGATAACTCGAACAGCACCGGGTCGGCCCGTTCCGCGATAAGGCTGCGGATCAGGCCGGCTTTGGCGTGCGGAAAGCTCAGCGTACCCGTCAGTGCGGCGAGCGCCCAGCCGCGTTCGGGATCGGGCGTCGCGCGGAAATAGTCCGTGAGCAGACGCAGCTTGTTGTTGCGGCCGGGCTCATAGGCGAGGCGGTCGAGAAGTTCGGCAAAGCGGTTCATTCGTCCGGTCCGCCGATTTCGGTTTCGCCGCTGTCGTCCTCATCGCCATAGCCGACAATATCGAGCGGCCGGGCTTTCAGGCTGCGGGCCGTGCACCAGTGCACGAGCGCATCCTCCTGGCCGTGCGTGACCCAGACTTCGCCGGCGCCAGTCGCGGCGATGGTCGCGGTGAGACCGTCCCAGTCGGCGTGATCCGAGATCACGAGCGGCAATTCGACGCCGTGCTGGCGTGCGCGGGCGCGTATCCGCATCCAGCCGGATGCGAATGCCGTGAGCGGCTCGGGAAAGCGCCGCGCCCAGACGTCCTTGAGCACCGACGGCGGGCAGAGCGTGATCGTGCCGGCAAGTTCCGCCTTGCTCGCGCCGCGCACCGGCCGCAACTCGCCGAGCGCGATACCGCGGCTCGCGTAGTAGTGCGTGATCTTTTCCATCGCGCCGTGCAGATAGATCGGCGCGGCGTAACCGGCTTTGCGAAGGAGCGCGATCACACGCTGCGCCTTGCCGAGCGAATAGGCACCGACCAGATGCGCGCGCTCGGGAAACAGCGCAATCGACCGTAATAGTTTCGCAATCTCCGCATCGGGGACGCCGTGGCGGAACACCGGCAGTGCAAATGTGGCCTCGGTGATGAACACGTCGCACGGGACGAGTTCGAACGGCACGCAGGTCGGATCGGGCACGTTCTTGTAGTCACCGGAAGCGACGATACGGAACCCGTTCGCCGCGACCGCGATCTGGGCCGAGCCGAGCACGTGGCCGGCGGGATGGAACGACGCCGCGACATCGCCAAGGTTCACTATTTCGCCGTAAGCCGCCGCCTGCGTCGTGCCGGCGAAATTCTCGCCGTAGCGCAGCCGCATGAGATCGAGCGTTTCCTGCGTCGCCAGCACGGCGCCGTGGCCGGCGCGGGCATGGTCGGAATGGGCGTGCGTGATCAGCGCCCGCTCGACAGGACGCGTCGGATCGATATGAAATCCGCCGCGCTTGCAGCACAGGCCGGATGGCGTCGGCGCCAGGATGTCTTCGGGACGCATAGCGAGTCATAAATAGTCATTCCTCTTCTGGGTGCGAGCGCAAATGACCGATACCGGGCCACTCTTCGTCTCCTCCGGCGATCTCATTGCCGACCGGCGCTACAACGCGGCCATTGAGCTTGCGTCGCGGGGCGATTTTGCCGCTGCGGCCGATATTCTGGCGCAGACCGTCGAAATCGTGCCGCGCTTCGCCACCGCCTGGTTTGCGCTCGGCGCCATCCGCGACCGGCTCGGCGACCGCAACGGCGCGGTGGCAGCCTTCATGCAGGCGCGCGATACTGATCCCGCGGATTACCACGGCGCGCGCCTGCAACTCGCGCGGCTCGGTTCGGGCGATGCCACGCCGGCAATGACCGAAACCTATGTTCGCCGGCTGTTCGGCCAGTATGCGCAACGCTACGACACGGCGCTGACCGAACATCTCAACTATCGGGGCCCTGCGATCCTGCGCAGCGCGGTCGGGGCGGCGATGGGCGCTGCGGGACGGCCGATGCACTTCGCGTCCGTGCTCGATCTCGGCTGCGGCACCGGGCTTGGCGGCGCGGCCTTTCGCCCCTTTGCCGATCGGCTCATTGGCGTCGATCTGTCACCGGCCATGATCGCGCAGGCGACTGCCAAGGGCATTTACGATCGCCTCACCAGCGCCAACATCGCGGATTTCCTTGCCGCGGAAACGGCCGCGGCGGTGAAATACGATCTCGTCCTCGCAGCTGACGTCTTCGTCTACATCAACGACCTTGCGCCGGTCATCGCCGCCGTTGCGCGGGCCCTCGCGCCGGATGGCCTTCTTGCCTTCACCGCCGAGACTCATTCCGGCGCTGGCGTAAAACTGTTGCCGACGCTGCGCTTCGCTTACGGCGAGGCTTTCCTGCGCGAGATGATTGAGCGGGCCGGATTAAATCTGCGGGAGATTTCGGAGGCAGCAATCAGGACCGAGAAGGGTATTCCCGTTCGGGGACTCGTGGTCGTGGCTTGTTCCGGCTGAGACCCGCGGTCAGGCGAAACCCTTGACGCTATCCGCCACGGAATCGGCAATGTGTTCCTTGGTGATAATGCCTTTGATGTCGGCTTCGGTCGGCACGCCCTTGCCGGAAACGACCACCGCCATTGCGCCGCCGCGCCGCCACATCCGCTTGATCACCTCGAATGCGACATCGTCCTCCCGCGCGATGGTGAAATCACGTTGCGCGATGTCGCCGAGCGTGACGCCCGTGTAGGCATCCTCAAGGCCGCGGCGCAGTCCGGTGTTGACGCGCACTACGCCATAGATTCGATTGTTGCGAATGACCACGACATGCTTGAGGGCGCCCTGGTGCTCCGGCT
The DNA here is from genome assembly GCA_963723335.1 of uncultured Alphaproteobacteria bacterium. Lineage (GTDB taxonomy): Bacteria > Pseudomonadota > Alphaproteobacteria > Rhizobiales > Xanthobacteraceae > BOG-931. The sequence goes on from CAVRQJ010000013.1 coordinate 29,912, forward strand.
GGCGCAGAAAAACATCGAAATCGGTCGCCGCCGGCAAGACCAGAACATCCTTGTCCATGATCTCATTGGCGTGCCGTACCAGAAACATATTGGCGTGACGCGCCTTCGGGATCAGATGCCCGCGACCGACGAGCTTGATGGTGTAGATGTTTTCTCGTGTCAGCACGCGGCGCACGCCGATGGCCACTGCAACGGCAACGATCATCGGCATGACGAGCGCATAATCTCGGGTCATTTCAAAGATCATGGTGACGGCGGTCATCACCGCCCCGGTGCCGCCGGCGACCATCGCTGCCATGCCGACAATGGCGAAGTTCGCAATCCCAGCTTCCGACAGCGGGTGCACGATGCTGACCAGGAGGCCGAATGCGCCGCCAAGCGTGGCGCCCATGTAAAGCGAGGGCGAGAAAATGCCACCCGACGCTCCCGAGCCGAGGCTTATCGAGGTCGCCGCAAGTTTTGCGATATAGAGCAGCGGCAGGATGGCGAGCGGCGTGAGCTGGTTCGTCATCAGCGCCTGAATCGTGGCGTAGCCGACGCCTTCGACGTAATAATGTCCGTAGAAATGAAACAGTGTGTAGATCAGCGTGCCGACGAGAAGCATGCCCAACGCATGGCGCAGATAAGGGTTGTGGATGCGCTCGAATATGTTCTCCGCGGCTGAAAGCCCGCGCACGAACGCCGCCGCGGCCACGCCCATGACGGCGCCAAGCAGGGCATAGAGCCCGAGCGCCAGAATCGATGACGGTTGCGGGCCGAGTGCCGGCAGCACCGGAACGGCGAAGGCGGGCTGCGGGCCGAGAAACCAGTTGCCGATGAAAGTTGCCGTGCCGGTCGCAAGCGCCACCGGCAAAAATGTACGCACGCTCACTTCGGGCATCATCAGCTCGATCGCGAACATGACGCCGCCGATCGGCGTATTGAAGGTCGCGGCGATGCCCGCGCCTGCGCCGGCCCCGACCAGCGTGATGCGCTGCCACGGCTCCATGGTGATGATCTGGCCTATGCTCGAGCCGAGTGACGCGCCGATCTGAATGATCGGCCCCTCGCGGCCAACGGCCGCGCCGCTGCCGATGGAAAACGCCGATGCAAGCGATTTCACCGCGGCGACGATCGGACGAATGACGCCCTCGCGGTAGTAGACGGCATCCATGACTTCGGGGACGCCGTGGCCGCGCGCCTCGGGCGCGAAATTCGTCACGAGGGCGGTCACGACAAGGCCGCCGATAACCGGCCCCAAAATGATGAACGCTCCCCACGGCCCGGCCGGTGTGAAGGTGTTGGCGTCGTAATGAACGGAAAGAATTCCGAGGAAAAACAAGTTGTGAATGACCGCGATGAGCCCACGGAAGAATATGGCGCCAAAACCGGTAATCAGCCCGGTCAGAAGCGCGAGGAAGGACAGGAAGACAAGACCGCGTTGTGGGATCGGCGCAGGGTCGAGCGTCACGGACATGGCGCGCTCTTAACGCGCACATGGCGGCGCGTCCACCCCGTCGTCACTATGTCTCGACGAACAAAAGGAAGGCAGTGCACAGGCCCTGCCGTCCGGTTACCCTGATGGTTTGACAATGCTCGATCGAATTGCGCCACTCCCGGAATTATTCACGCGCTGGTTTGCCAGCCGGGGCTGGACGCCGCGCGCGCATCAATTGGAACTCCTGGCCAGGGCACAAGCCGGCCACTCGGCTTTGCTGATCGCACCGACCGGCGGCGGCAAGACGCTTGCGGGCTTTTTGCCGAGCCTTGTCGAACTGAGCGCACCGCCCGTCTCCAGCGAACCTGCGCGACGGAAACTCGTATCGCTCGGCCGCGGCGTGCGTCGCGAAGGCGGCTTACACACTCTCTACATCTCGCCGCTCAAGGCACTTGCCGTCGATATCGCGCGCAACCTCGAGACGCCGATCGCCGAAATGCGCCTGCCGATCCGGATCGAGACGCGCACCGGCGACACTCCGGCTTCAAAGCGCCAGCGCCAGCGCCGCGATCCGCCGGACATTCTTTTGACCACGCCGGAACAGCTTGCGCTGTTGCTCGCCTCGGCCGACGCGCCATACCTTTTCGGCTCGCTCAAGCGCGTCATTCTCGACGAGCTGCATGCGCTGGTCACGTCAAAGCGCGGCGATCTGCTCTCGCTTGGCCTGGCGCGGCTGTTTCGCCTCGCACCGCAACTGACCGGCATCGGCCTGTCGGCAACGGTTGCCGATCCGGACGACCTGTGCCGCTTCATGGTGCCGCGGCCTGGCGGCGGCGCGCCTGCCGATCTTGTTGTCGCCGAAGCCGGCGCCGCACCTCACGTTGCCATGCTCGATTCGAACGAGCGCGTGCCGTGGGCCGGTCATTCGGCGCGCTATGCGCTCGGCGAGCTCTATCAGCTCATCAAGGCGCATCGCACCACGCTGGTTTTCGTCAATACGCGCAGCCAGGCCGAAGGCATTTTCCAGGATCTGTGGCATCGCAACGACGACAATCTGGCGATCGCACTGCATCACGGCTCGCTTGACGTGGCGCAGCGGCGCAAGGTCGAGGCCGCGATGGCCGGCGGGCGGCTGCGCGCAGTTGTGTGCACATCATCGCTCGATCTCGGCGTCGACTGGGGCGATGTCGATCTCGTCGTCAATGTCGGCGCGCCGAAAGGCGCATCGCGGCTCTTGCAGCGCATCGGCCGCGCCAATCATCGCATGGATGAGCCCTCGGAGGGCGTGCTCGTCCCGGCGAACCGCTTTGAGGTGCTGGAATGCCGTGCCGCGATCGATGCCATTGCGGTGAATGCGCAGGACACGCCGGCGTCCCGCATCGGCGCGCTCGACGTGCTGGCGCAGCACGTGCTCGGCTGTGCCTGCGGCGAACCGTTTCTGGCCGATGAGCTTTTTTCTGAAGTAACGTCCGCATCGCCCTATGCGGCGCTGACACGCGCAGATTTCGATGCGGTGGTCGATTTCGTCGCGACCGGCGGCTACGCGCTCAAAGCCTATGAGCGTTTCGCCCGCATCCGGCAGGGTAAGGATGGCCGCTGGCGGATCGCCAATCCGAACGTGGCGCAACGCTACCGGCTCAATGTCGGCACGATTGTCGAAGCCGATATGCTTAAGGTGCGGCTCGTTCGCTCCCGCGCCTCAAAAATGATTCCGCGTGGTGGCCGGCTCCTCGGCCAGGTGGAGGAATATTTCGTCGAGACCATGGTTCCCGGCGACACTTTCGTTTTTGCCGGTGAAATTCTCAAATATGAAGCGCTGGTCGAGGATGAGGTCTATGTTTCGCGTACGACCGCGGAGGATCCGAAAGTCCCGGCTTATGAGGGCGGCAAATTTCCGTTGTCGACCTATCTCGCCGATCGGGTGCGCGCCATCATTTCCGACCCGCATGCCTGGCGGGAACTGCCGGAGCAGGTCCGCGAATGGCTCGAAATCCAGAAATGGCGCTCGCAACTGCCTGGCCGCCGCGAGCTTCTGGTCGAGACCTTCCCGCGCGCCAACAAGCATTTTCTGGTCTGCTATCCGTTCGAAGGACGGCTGGCGCACCAGACGCTTGGCATGCTGCTGACGCGCCGCCTTGAGCGCGCGCGGCAGAAACCGCTGGGCTTCGTCGCCAATGAATATGCGCTCGCGGTCTGGGGATTGGGCGATATCGCGTCGCACATCGCGCGTGGTGAGCTTTCGCTCGCCGCTCTGTTCGACGAGGATATGCTGGGCGACGATCTCGAAGCGTGGCTTGCCGAATCCGCCCTGATGAAACGCACCTTTCGCAGTTGCGCAATCATCGCCGGCCTGATCGAGCGGCGCTTCCCGGGCGAGGAGAAGTCGCGCCGTCAGGTCACCATCTCGACCGATCTGGTTTATGACGTGCTGCGCAGCCATCAGCCCGACCACGTTCTATTGCGTGCGGCGCGGGCCGACGCCGCCACGGGTCTTCTCGACGTGCGGCGGCTCGGCGAAATGCTCTCGCGCATCAAGGGCCGAATCGTCCATAAGGCACTCGATCACATTTCGCCGCTCGCGGTTCCGGTCATGCTTGAGATCGGGCGCGAGCAGGTCTACGGCGAAGCGGCCGACGCGCTTCTGGCCGAGACTGAAGAGGAACTGGTGAAGGAGGCGATGCAGTGACGAGTTGGAGTTCTGTCGCTCAGTCCCGCGCTCGCGGGAATCCAGCCTCCGGGTTCCCGGATTCGCCGGGACGCGCGGCCGATATCATCACGCTCGCCGGCGTTTCGCTCGTCGCCGATCCTGCGGGTGCGATCTTTTGGCCGGACGAGAAAATCCTCGTCGTTGCCGATCTTCATCTCGAAAAAGGTTCGGCTTTCGCGGCGCGCGGCGTGTTGCTGCCGCCATACGACACGGCGGCAGCATTAGCCCGTCTTGCCAAGCTCATCGAGCGCTACACACCCGGTCTTGTGATCGCTTTGGGTGACAGCTTCCATGATGGCGGCGGACCCGCGCGCATGGCCGAGATCGATCGCGGCGCGCTGGGCGCGTTGCAGCGCGGCCGCGATTGGGTCTGGATCGCGGGCAATCACGATCCCGATCCGGCCGAAAATATCGGCGGCCGCTTTGCCGATGTTTTGGCGATCGGCGCGCTGACATTCCGGCATGAACCAGCGCCGGGACCAAGCGACGGCGAAATCGCCGGGCATCTGCATCCGCTGGCGCGTATCGCGCGGCGTGGCCGCGCCGTGAGCCGCCGCTGTTTCGCGAGCGATGGGCTTCGCCTCGTCATGCCGGCCTTCGGCGCCTATGCAGGCGGGCTGAATGTACGCGACCGCGCTATTGCGGCGCTGTTCGGGGCGCGGTCCTTTACCGCGCACATGCTGGGCGACACGCGGCTGTTCGCGATGCCGGCGGCGCACTGCCTGTCGGACTAAGACCGATCTAGAGTTTTGCTTCGGGAGCCGGCGGCTTGCCGCCAGCCTGATGCGGCTTGGGCTTTGCGGCTTGCGGCGAGGGGTCCCAGCCGCCAGGCGGCGCCTTGACGTTGATGGCGTCGTCGGGTTGCGGCACAGGCTTCCATTTTTGCACAACAGCTTCGGCGGCCGCGAGCGATTGCGGGTCGAGCCGGGCCGCGATCTCGTCGCGCTTCTTTGCCGCTTCGTTGTCGCCGGCATTGGCGCCGAGCGTAAACCACTTGTAGGCCTCGGCGTAGTTCTGCTCTACGCCGACGCCGCGCGCATAGAGGATTGCGAGATTGTATTGGCTGTCGGTGACGCCGTGCTCGGCCGCCTTGCGGAACCACTGGGCGGCGGTGCGGTAGTCGGCCGGGCCGTTGACACCCTCCGCGTAAAGCACCGCGAGATTGTGCATCGCCTTGCCGTTGCCCTTTGTCGCAGCGGCCGTATAGAGGTCGCGTGCGGTGCCAAGATCTTTCTTTACGCCGATGCCTTTTTCATAAAAGCCGCCGAGGCGGAATTCCGCCGGGGCGAGGCCCTGCTTGGCGGCAAGTTCAAGCCAGTGCAGCGCCTGTTCGTTGTTCGCCGGGGTGCCATGCCCGTCGGCGAACCGCGTTGCGATCTCGAATTCAGCCGCAGCGTCTCCCGCCATCGCGGCCGCGCGCAGCACGGGTCCGCCGATCGTGGCGGGCAGCTTATCGGCTATCGAGCCGGGCGCCGTGGCCGTAGCTGGTGCAATGATCGCTGCCGTCGCGGGCGCAGCCGATGGCGGCGGTGATGCCGGGCGGCGCGGCAGCGTGCCGGTAATATCGGACGGATCGTGCAGCGCCGATTGCCGCCCCGGAACTGCAGGTGGCGCGACATCGGGGGAAGTGGTGGCGGGCGCGCCCGGCACTGCGCTCTGCGGCTTCTCGGGCGGTGTCGCAGGTGTCGTTTCAGGCGCCGCGCCGGGGACCGGCAATATCAGCGGTCCCGATTGCGGCGGCTCCCTGGATGAATCCGTCTGGGGCATGACAGCGGGTGATGATGTGTCTTCGGCCGGCTGCGACGCTACGGCTGGTCCGTTGTCCTGGAACATATGGAGCGCGATGCGCACGCCGCCGGCCAGGATGAGCACGGCAGCAACCGCCATGATGAGCTTGCGCTTGCGCGACGGAGTTTCCGCCGCATTGCCGCGCGCTGCGACCCGCTCGGCGCGCGTCGCGCGCTCGGGGGGAGCGGCAGCAGCGGCCTGCGCCGCACGGCGTGCGGCGGCGATAAAGTTCGGCTTCTCTTCCGGCTCGGCAATGACCGGCGGCTTGGCATAACCGATGGCAGCTTCCGACGCGGCGATCCGATCGGCAGCCGACGGCGTGTCGCGCGAACCGGCGGCGGAGCCAGGTTCCAGCGGATGATCCGGCGGCAGATTGGGATCGATCGGCTTGCGCGGCGTCCCCCGTTGCTGCGCAGTGGCGGGCGGGACGGCCAGGTCGGCGGCCGCGGAGATCGGCTCCGGTTCGGGAGCGAGAATTGGCGCGGGCGCGGCTGCGGGTTCCGCGCTGTTCGCGCCGGATGCAGGCTCCGGCCGTGACGACACCTCGTGAATGTCGCTTTCGATCATCGCCAGACGATCGACAACCTGCTCGACGGTGCCGTGGACGGCCTCGAGCGAATCCCGGGTGCGCTGTTCGCTGCGCTTGATTTCGGCAACTTCGCGCTCGATCGTATCCGCGGTTTGCGGCTTGACCCTCAAGCCACGCTCGGCGCTGCTGTTAACGCCGCCATCGCTGCGAACCTGGTCGATATGAACGAGGAGGTCGGCAAGCCCGCGCTCGACCGCTTCGAGATTGCCGAGCCGTGCATCGGAGGCATCCAGCCGCTTGATGAGCTGGACAATCCGGTCTTCGAGGAGGCCCAGCGCGGCATGATCGGTGTGCGTGAGCTGCACCCATTCCAGCTTTTCGATCAGGCCGGAAAGGAGTTTCTCCAGTTCGCGCGGCACCGCGTGGCCCGCTTCGGCCGAGGCGCTGAGCGCATTGGTGAGCGTGTCGATGCGGCCTTCCAGCGCCTGCACGGCATGTCCGCTGGCGGCGCTGTTGGCGACGCCGTCCACTTTCCCCGCCAGTTCGCGGACATCCTCCGCAACTTTCGTCAGCGTATCGTTGGAGGCGACATGGGAGACGATGCCGCGCAAGGCGCCGATCGCCGTTTCAAGTTGCTGGAGCGCGCCGGGATCTTCCTTGGCGAGAATGAGATCGACCTTTTGCGAAAGTGATCGCACAGCGTCGTCGAAGCCGACCAGATTCTCTGCAGGCGTCAGGCCGCGCAAAGAGTCGCGGATCTCGGCGACGCCCTGTTCCAGGCCGGAGAGCAATCCCAGGTCGACGCCGGATTCACGAGAATGATCGAGGCGCTTCGTCAAAGCCTGGATTTCGATTTCAAGTGACTCGATGGCACGGCGCGGCAGCGCCTCGGTAAGCTGACGGCTGATCTCGGCGAGGTCCTTGCGAAGCACCGACGTGATCTTGTCGAAGTCGCTCGATGGCCGCAGCGATTCGATCCGCGTCGTGATGTATTGCAGTTGCTCCTGCAGATTGCTCAGGTTGACTCGCGGTTCTGCCGGTTCGGGCGCGCTCGGCGCGGCAAATGACGGGGGTGCCGCGGCTGGCGCATTGGCTGCGGGCATCGCGGGCGTCGCCTGCGCGGCGGAAGAAACGGGTTCCGGCGGTGCGACAGTAACTTCTTCGCCGTAGAGCGCGCGCTGACGCTGGGTGATCTCGGCGATGGCGTCGTCCACGGTGACATTTCCGCTGAGAGCCGGGGGCCGGTTGCCGGGACGTGGCGGTGCGGCGGGTTGGGTCCATCCGCGCGCGGACGGAACCGGAGCGCCGGTCAAATGAGCCGGCGATCCGACCGGCCGAACCGGGGCGCTGTGCGCCATCCGGTCGAGCTGATTCGTCAGCCTGTCGAGACGGGCATGGACGTCGCTGAATTCTTCGCGGGCGAGCGCTGCTTCGCGCTCGACGACGGCTTCTCGCTCGTACTTGCGTTCACGGCGGCGGCTGCCACCACCGCGCTCGGGAGCGCTCTCGTGGCCGTAATCGCGCCCACGGCCGGTCTCTTCTCTCCTGAAGCCGGTTCCACGTTCAAACTCGCGCTCGCGCCGGCGGCTGCCGCCTTCGCGCTGCGGTTCCCGATATTCCGAACGAGGCCTGTCGCGATAGTCGTCGCGATGATCATGACGGTCTTCGTGGTGGCGGTCGTCGCGCCAGCCGTCATTGTCCTCGCTGTCATATTCAGCAAACCGCGTCGGCTCGCCGTAATCGTCGTCGCGCTTCTGGATGACGTTGTTGAGCCATTCGCCGACCGATACGCCGGACCGGCGTGCCGCGTCGCGGGCGGCATCGCGCGTGTCTGGTCGGAGGCCTCTGAGATTCCACGGACCGCCAGATTTCATTGCGCGCTCAAACCACATCGGAGGAATGAGAATCGCCCTGTCTTGGGCGGATGCCCGTTAACAGACGAAGCGGCGGGCGTGGTCTTATGTCCTCGACCCTGACTTTTCAGGATTAGAGTAAACAAGTCGTTAAAGAGGGCCTAAAACTGCGCCAAAATGACCCCGGACCATGCTCATGGATCATGCCTATGGCGCGGCCCGAATCGGCGTCGTTGCCCTGTCGTGAATCGGCTACGATATGGGTGCCGGGCGGGGTCTCAGGCTTGAGCCGGCGGAGCGCGATCATGCCGGGCTACAAGGCTCCCGTTGACGACGTGATGTTCCTGTTGAGCGACGTGTTCCACGTCGATCGCTACAACAATCTGCCAGGGTTCGCCGAAGCCACTCCCGATCTCATTGAGTCCGCGCTCGCAGAGGCAGCCAGGTTTTGCGAGAAGGTTCTCGCACCGCTCAACCGCGTGGGTGACAAGGAAGGATGCTGCCGCCACGACGACGCCAGTGTCAGCACGCCGGCGGGGTTCAAGGACGCCTATAGGCAATTCACCGAGGGCGGCTGGATCGGTATTGCAGCGCCGGCCGAGTTTGGCGGGCAGGGTCTGCCGATCGTCCTCACGCAGGCCGTCAATGAATTTCTCTGCTCGGCCAATATGGCCTTCGCGATGTATCCGGGCCTGACCCAGGGTGCGATTGCGGCGCTCCTCGCGCATGCTTCGGCCGAGCAGAAAAAATTATATCTGCCCAAGCTGATCGCCGGGCAATGGTCCGGCACGATGAATCTCACCGAGCCGCAATGCGGCACCGATCTCGGTCTGGTCCGCACCCGTGCGGTAGCGGCGCCAGACGGCAGCTACAAGATCACCGGCACGAAAATTTTCATCTCCGCCGGCGAGCACGATCTGGTGGAGAACATCGTTCATCTCGTGCTGGCCCGTATCGAGGGCGCGCCGGAAGGCACGCGCGGCCTTTCGTTGTTCATCGTTCCAAAATTCCTGCCCGATGCTGACGGCAAGGTTGGTGCGCGTAACGCGGTGTCGTGCGGCTCCATTGAAGAGAAAATGGGCATTCACGGCAATGCGACCTGCGTCATGAATTACGACGGCGCGACCGGATGGCTCATGGGCGAGGCGAACCGCGGCTTGCAGGCCATGTTCACGATGATGAATGAGGCCCGCCTTGCCGTCGGAGTGCAAGGATTGGCGCTGTCCGAGGTTGCCTACCAGAACGCGGCGATTTACGCGAAAGAGCGCCGCTCCGGCCGCGCGCTCACCGGCGCGAAATATCCGCAAGACTCCGCCGATCCGATCATCGTGCATCCGGACGTGCGCCGCATGCTGATGAGCATCCGCGCTTTCAACGAAGCGGCTCGCGCTTTGGTGCTGTGGATCGCGCTGAAAAGCGACGTCGCACATCGATCCGAGGATGCCGGGGAGCGCCAGGCGGCTGACGATTATCTCGGACTGATGACGCCGGTCATCAAAGGCGTGCTCACCGATCAGGGTTTCGCCAATGCGGTGACGGCGCAGCAGGTTTTCGGCGGCCACGGCTATATCGCCGAGCACGGCATGGAACAGTTCGTGCGCGATGCGCGGATCGCCATGCTCTATGAGGGAACGAACGGCATACAGGCGCTCGACCTTGTCGGGCGCAAACTGCCGAAGGACGGCGGCCGCGCTTTACAGGCTTTTTTTGCCGAGGTTACGGCCTACATCAAGGAACGCGGCGCGGACGCAGACATGGCGCTCTTCGTCAAGCCGCTTGGTCAGGCGCTCGGCGAACTTCAGCAGGCTACTATGTGGTTTTTGCAGAACGCGCTTGGCAATCCGGATAATGCCGGTGCTGGTGCAACCGATTATATGCACCCCCTCGGCCTGGTGGCGCTGGGCTATATGTGGTGCCGGATTGCGGAAGCGGCCAGAACAAAAGTTGCGACAACGGGTAATGGGGCGGCAGAGCGGATGACGCAGAGATTGGCCACCGGCCGGTTTTTTATGGAACGGCTGTTGCCGGCTGCGGCGACGCACCTGACGCGCATCAAAGCGGGCGCTGCCAGTACCATGGCGCTCCCCGCGGAGGCGTTCTAGCTGTGGAGTGGACGGTCATATCGGCGTCGTCTCTGCTGTCGCGGGAATGACGAAGCGGGAAAGAGGAATTCATGCTGGACGCTTTCATCTATGACCACGTGCGCACGCCGCGCGGCCGTGGCAAGGTCGACGGGTCGCTGCACGAAGTGACTGCGCTCAATCTGGCGAGCCAGGCGCTCGGCGCGATCAAGAGCCGCAATAATCTCGACACTGCCCTAGTCGATGATGTGGTGATAGGCGTGGTCGATCCGGTCGGCGAGGCCGCCGCCGATATCGCGCGCGTCGCGGCGCTTGTCGCCGGTTACGGTGACACCGTCGCCGGGGTGCAGATCAATCGCTTTTGCGCATCCGGCCTCGATGCCGTGAATTTCGCCGCCGCTCAAATTATGTCCGGACAGCAGGAGCTGTCGATCGGCGGCGGTGTCGAATCCATGAGCCGCGTCGGCATCGGTTCGGCCGGCGGCGCCTGGGCGATGGATCCGTCGATCGCGGTCGCGCATTATTTTCTGCCGCAAGGCATTTCCGCCGACCTCATCGCCACCAAGTACGGATTCTCACGGGACGACGTCGATGCCTATGCGGTGGAAAGCCAGAAGCGCGCCGCGGCCGCATGGGAGGAGGGCCGCTTCAACCGTTCGGTGATGCCGGTCAGGGATGCCAACGGGCTCACCATCCTGGCGAAGGACGAACACATGCGTCCCGGCACCACGATGCAATCCCTTGCCGCCCTGCAGCCCTCCTTCGTGCAAATGGGAGACTTGGGCGGTTTCGATGCGGTGGCGATCCAGGCGCATCCCGAAGTCGAATACGTCAATCATGTTCATCATGCCGGCAATTCATCCGGTATCGTCGACGGCGCCGCCGCTGTTCTTGTCGGCAACAAGGAGGCCGGCGAGAAGCTCGGTCTCAAGCCGCGTGCGCGCATGCGTACATTCGCCAATATCGGCTCCGATCCGGCGCTGATGCTCACCGGTCCGGTCGACGTCACCGAGAAAGCACTCAAAAAATCGCGGCATGAAGATTTCCGACATCGATCTCTTCGAAGTCAATGAAGCCTTCGCGTCGGTCGTGTTGCGTTTTCTCCAGGCGTTCAAGCTCGACGCCGCGAAGGTCAACGTCAATGGCGGCGCCATTGCGCTCGGCCATCCGCTCGGCGCCACCGGCGCGATGATCCTCGGCACGCTTATCGATGAACTCGAGCGGCGCAACCTTTCGACCGGCCTCGTCACGCTTTGCATCGGCGCCGGCATGGGGACCGCAACCATCATCGAGCGCGTGTGATGCCCAGGATCGATATCGCCGCGCTCCCCGTCGATGCGCGCACCGAATTATCCGGCGCCGTTCGACCGCGTGGTCGTCGGCCGCGAGCGCAAACGGCTCGGCAATGCCGTCGGCCTCGACCAGTTCGGCGTCAACCTCACGACATTAAAGCCGGGCGCGGCGTCGGCGTTGCGGCACTGGCACGATCACGAGGACGAACTCATCTATATGCTCGAAGGCGAGGTCGTACTGATCGAAGACGGCGGTGAGACCGTGCTGAAGCCGGGCGACGCGGCGGGTTTCAAGGCAAACAGCCGGGTCGGACATCATCTGATCAACCGGACCAATCGCGATGCGATCTATCTGGAAATCGGCACACGGGCGAAAGTCGAACGCGCCGAATATTCGGATGTCGATCTGCTGGTCGTGCGTGACGACAACGGCGCGCGCTATACCCACAAGAACGGCGATCCCTATGAGTGAGAGCGGAGCGATGACCTTCACCAATTTCACACTCGGCATCGATGGCGACGGCATCGCGCTCGTCACCTGGAATATGCCGGGACGCACCATGAACGTCATCGACATCGACCGTGCGATCGCGGAGCTGTCGGCGATCGTCGAAGAGCTCGCGACCGACGGTGCCGTCAAGGGCGTCGGTCATCACCTCCGGCAAGGACACGTTTTGCGCCGGCGCCGATCTGGCAATGCTGGAGGCGCTGAGCCGCGGCTTTGCCGATCTTGTGGCGGCACGCGGGCGAGGAGGCGGCGAACGCCTACGTTGTTCGAGGAGAGCCGCAAGACTGTCGCTGCTCTATCGCCGCATCGAGACGTGCGGCAAACCGTGGGTCGCGGCGATCAACGGCACGGCGGTCGGCGGCGGCTTCGAATTGACGCTGGCCTGTCATCAGCGGATCGCCGCGGACAATGCTCGCACGCGGGTCGGGTTGCCCGAAATCAAGATCGGCCTGTTTCCGGGCGCCGGCGGCACGCAGCGCATTGCGCGCATGCTGCCGCCGTCCGATGCGCTGCAATTTCTGCTCAAGGGCGACCAGCTTGCGGTCAGCCGCGCCAAGGCAATGAAGCTCATCGATGCCGTGGTGCCGGCTGGCGATCTGATCAAGGCGGCGAAGGACTGGATCAAGGCGGGCGGCGCGGCCAAGGCGCCTTGGGACATGGATGGCTTCAAGCTGCCCGGCGGTCCGGTCTATTCGAAGGCCGGCATGATGACGTTCCCGCCGGCGAACGCCATCTATCGCCGCGAGACTTACGACAATTATCCCGCCGCGCGCGCCATCATGCAAGTTGTCTATGAAGGCTTGCAGTTGCCGATGGAACAGGCGCTGCGCGTCGAGTCGCGCTGGTTCGCGAAGATTCTGCCGCTCGCCGGAAGCAGCCGCGATGATCCGCTCGCTGTTCGTCTCGATGCAGGAGCTCAACAAGGGCGCGCGCCGTCCCGCCAATGTTCCGGCAAAGCCGCTGAAGAAGATCGGCGTCATCGGCGCAGGATTCATGGGCGGCGGCATCGCTTATGTCAGTGCGCTTGCCGGTATCGAGGTCTTGCTCATCGATCGCGATCCGGAGACCGCCGAAAAGGGCAAGGCGCATTCGCAGAAGCTGATGACGGATCAGGTCAATCGCGGCCGCGCCAGTGCGGCTGACTGCGACGCGGTGCTGGCGCGAATTACAGCCGACTGCCGATTTCGTCGCGCTCAAGGAGTGCGATCTTATCGTCGAGGCCGTGTTCGAGGACCGCAAGGTCAAGGAAGAGGTCATTTCGCGCGCGCAGAATGTACTGACCAGCCAGGCGATCTTCGGCTCCAACACCTCGACGTTGCCGATCTCGTCGCTTGCGGCGGCCTTCAAGGACCGCACCCGTTTCATCGGAATTCACTTCTTCTCGCCCGTCGAGCGCATGATGCTGGTCGAGATCATCATGGGCAAGGAAACCGGCGAAGCCGCGCTCGCGATGGCGCTCGATTTCGTGCGCGCGATCCGCAAGACCCCGATCGTCGTCAATGACTCGCGCGGCTTCTACACGTCGCGCGTCGTCGGCACCTATCTGCGCGAAGGCCATTTGATGCTGAGCGAAGGCGTGCCGGCCGCGATGATCGAGAATGTCGGCCGCATGGCCGGCATGCCGGTCGGTCCGTTGGCGCTTACCGACGAAGTCGCCGTCGATCTCGCCTGGAAAATCCTCAATGCGACGGAAGCCGATCTGGGTCCGAAGGCGATCGACCAAAAGCAAAAGACACTGCTCGAAGACATGGTGGAAAAACGCGGGCGCTACGGCCGCAAGAACGGCAAGGGCTTTTACGATTATCCGCAGAACGGGCCGAAGCGCCTGTGGCGCGGTCTCGCCGACCTCCAGCCGGTGCACGCTCGATCCCGACACCATCGACGTCGCCGTGCTCAAGCAGCGACTGCTTGCAATGCAGGCGCTGGAATCCGCACGCTGCATCGAGGAGAAAGTCGTCACTGACATGCGCGAAGCCGACGTCGGATCGATCCTCGGTTTCGGCTTTGCGCCGTTTACCGGCGGCACCATCTCCTATATCGACGGCATGGGTGCGAAGGCCTTCGTCGAACTGTGCAATACGCTCGCGAGGACCTGCGGCGACCGCTTCAAGCCGCTGCAAGCTTTTGCTCGATATGGCGAAGAAGAGCGAGACGTTTTACGGCCGCTTCGCACCCGAAAAGCGCAAGGCCGTCGCATAGCTTTCATGACCGTGCCGCATTGCCCTCCAGCGCTCGCCGCGTATAAGGTCGCGGCCAATTTGCCCGGGACCTTCCATGGCGCGTGATCAAGTCGACCAGACGCCGATCGAGCGGCGCGACGATCTCGTGGATTGGATTGCCCAGGGCATCAAACCGAAGTCGCAATTCCATATCGGCACCGAGCACGAGAAGTTCGCCTTCACGCTGGATGGCCATCATCCGGTGCCTTACGAGGGCCGGCGCGGCATCCGCGCACTGCTCGAAGGCATGCAGCATCTCCTCGGGTGGCAGCCGATCATGGAAGGGCCGAACGTCATCGGCCTGTTCGACGTCACCGGCGGCGGCGCGATCTCGCTCGAGCCGGGCGGCCAGTTCGAACTCTCCGGCGCGCAAGTCGAGACCGTGCATCAGACTTCGAGCGAACTGATGGCGCATCTCGCGCAAGTCCGCGAAGTGGCGCAGCCGCTGCACATCGGATTTCTCGGCATCGGCATGACACCGAGCTGGACCCGGGCCGAAATGCCGAAGATGCCCAAGGGTCGCTACAAGATCATGACCGCCTACATGCCGAAGGTCGGCACGCTCGGCCTCGACATGATGTATCGCACCTGCACCGTGCAGACCAATCTCGACTTTTCGTCGGAAGCCGACATGGTCAAGAAACTGCGCGTGTCGATTGCGCTGCAGCCCGTGGCAACGGCGCTGTTCGCCAATTCGCCGTTCACCGAGGGCAAGCCCAACGGCTATCTCTCGTTTCGCTCTGAAATCTGGCGCGATACCGACAATGCGCGGGCAGGCATGCTGCCTTGGGCATTCGAGCCGGGCATGGGATTCGAGCGCTGGGTCGACTATGCGCTCGATGTGCCGATGTATTTCGTCAAGCGCGGCGACGATTATATCGACGTGTCGGGGCAATCGTTTCGCGACTTGATGGCGGGAAAGCTTTCATCCCTGCCGGGCGAGCGCGCGATGACATCCGATTGGGCGAACCATATCAGCACCATCTTTCCGGAGGTGCGGCTCAAGCGGTATCTCGAAATGCGCGGCGCCGATTCGGGCTCCCTGCCGAACCTCTTGGCGCTGCCCGCCTTGTGGGCCGGCGTTCTCTATGACGATGTGTCGCTCGACGCCGCGTGGGATCTGGTCAAGCACTGGACCGCCGAGGAACGCCAGCGCCTTCGCGATGCCGTACCGAAGCAGGGACTCGCGGCCATGGTTCACGGCCGCACCGCGTTTGAGATCGCGACCGAAATGCTCAAATTTGCGCGTGCCGGATTGGTGCGGCGCAAACGTCTCGACGCTGACGGCCAGGACGAGACGCGCTATCTCGACATACTGGACGATCGTGTCGCGCGTGGCACGACACCGGCGCAGGAACTGCTCGACAAATTCCATGGCGCATGGGGTGGCTCGGTCGATCCTATTTATACCGACGAAGCGTATTAGGGCCTTCGCAACGCCGCTCTAACTCCGCGGGATTCAAATCCTGCGGCTCCTGGGTTGGGTCTGCCATGGCATCGCCTGTCAATGCCATCCTCTACGCCTTGGTGGCGGCCGTATTTTTCACGGTGGTCGGTTATGCGCTGGCCCGCCGGCTGATGCCTCGCGTGCTTGCGGCCGGTGCGGCGCCTGTCATTGGCTGGGCCGTCTTTAGCGCCACGACGCTGCCGGTCTGTACGTTGATCGGGTTCTCTTCAGCTACCATCATTGCCATCGCGGCGCTGTGTCTTGCCGCCGGCGTCGTTTCACTTGCGGCGGGCAAGCCGGCGGCCGACGCACCGCCATCGCCGACAGTGCCGCCATGGGGTTTTGCCGCCGCTGCGGTTCTGGCGCTGGTGCCTGCGGCTGCGATCCTGCCGAAATATTCCGCGGACAGTGTGCACCTCGCCGATCCGATATTCGATCATTCCAAGATCGCGATCGTCGACGCCATGATTCGTCAGGGCCTGCTGCCGGTGAACCCAGTGTTCGCCGGTACTGGCCGGCTTTCCTACTACTACCTGTGGCACTTTAGCGCCGCTGAATTGGCGCTCCCGTTGCGGGTTGGCGGCTGGGAAGCCGATATCGGCCTGACCTGGTTCACCGCCTTCGCGTCGCTTGCTCTGATGATGGCGATTGCCGTTTGGCTCAGCAAACGATCCGCCGCTGCGCTTCTGGTCGTCGTGCTCGCGGCGGGAGCTTCGCTGCGCGAGATGCTGAGCCTGCTGTTCGGCAGCTATGGTCTTGAGCCGTTCCTGGCGTCGCCTGACGGCTTTGCCGGCTGGCTGTTTCAATCTGCCTGGGTGCCGCAGCACTTGATGTCGGCGGGCTGCGTGGTCGCGGCCGTGCTGCTGCTTGTCCATTGCGCGCAGCGCCTGACCGTGGGCCGGCTGCTGACGTTGGTCTTGCTCATTGTCGCCGGCTTCGAATGTTCGACCTTTGTCGGCGGTGTGACCTTCGCGATTGCTGCCGTCGCCGCGGCGCCGATCCTGCTGGCGCACGTGGAGTCCGGTCATCGCATTCGCTTTGCGGCGGGCCTGGCGGCGGGAGCCGTGCTCGCTCTCGTCCTCGCCGCACCGTTCGTTCGCGATCAATTCGCGGCTGTTGCCGCGCGGGGCGGCGGCCACCCGCTCGTCCTGCAACATTTCGAGGTTCTCGGCGCGCAGTTTCCGGACACGCTGCGCCGCATCCTTGATGTTCCGGCCTATTGGCTCATCCTGCTGCCGATCGAGTTTCCGGCAACCTTCATCGCCGGCACGATTGCACTCGTTGTCATGCTGCGCGGCAGTGCGGCGGGGGCGGAAAGAACGGCCTTGGCAGTTTTTGCGGCGCTCGCGGGCGCGGGCCTTGCCGTGTCGTGGCTCCTCGTCAGCACACTCGGCGACAATAACGATCTCGGCCTGCGCGCCGTCCTGCCCGCGGTCATGATCTTGATCATCGCCACGGCGGCAGGTGTTGCTCACACGCCGCGCCGCGCCTGGATTATGGCGACAGCGCTCGGCGGACTCATTCTCAGCCTGCCCGATACCGCGGCGATGATCCGGTCGAATATCGAGGGTACGGCGGTGCCGGACGGCGCGGTCTTCGCGCGCACGCCGGAACTATGGGCCGCGGTGCGCCGTTACGCTGCGCCCGACGCGCGCGTCGCCAACAATCCGCTGTTCCTGGAAGACTTGACGCCATGGCCGGTGAATGCGTCCTGGGCGCTCCTCGCCGACCGCAGTTCGTGCTTTGCCGGCCGCGAACTCGCTTTGGCCTTTGCACCGCTGCCGCCGGAGCGCCGCGAGGCAATCAACGCGCAATTCATCCGCGTGTTCGATGGCCAAGGCGCTCCGGGCGACGTCGACGATATGGCGAAAAAATTTGCCTGCGATGTGGTCGTTGTCGTTCCGCAGGACGGCGCCTGGAACAAAGACCCGTTTGCCTCAAGTTCCGATTACCAATTGGCTGAAGCGCGTGACGGCCGATGGCGAATTTACGTCAAAGCACCCGGCGTCGCGTCGCACTAAATTCCGCCGAACCAGTTAAAACCCTGCTTGCTCCAGAATGTTTCGCGAAAATCGTTCGTGACCTCGATCGCCTTGATCCACTTCGCGTTCTTGTAGCCGAGCTTGGTCGAGGTCCGCAGCCGCAGCGGATAACCGAACGGATCGGCGAGCACGTCGCCTGCATATTTGGTGGCGAGTATCGTCTGCGGGTGCAGCGCCGTCGCCATATCGATGCTTTCCGTGTAGTCGTCGTTGCAGATGAAATAGACGTATTTGGCCGTCAAATCGGCGCCGATCTGCTCAAAGAAGCTGCGAAGATTCGGCCCGGACCATTGTCCGATATAATCCCAGCCTTCCACGCAAACGTGACGGATTATGATTTCCTGTTCCGGGAACTGGTAAATCTGCTGCGCGGTCCACGGCCGCTTGTCTTCGATACGGCCGGCAAATTCCAGCTTCCAGCTCGCACCGTCGATCGGTTTGAGATCTTCGATGTCATAGTAGGCGTTAAAACGCGGCGGCTTGACCACCTGCGCCGGGCTGAATGTCGGCGCCAGATGGTTGGGCCGAAATATCGCTTCCTGGACGCGATCATTCCATGCCGAAACGGTACGCAATACCTTCTGCACCGAATCGTCTTCCGTGACGTCGCAGCCGGTCAGCATGGTCAGCGCGCCAAGGCTCAGCGCGCCGCGCAGCACGTTGCGACGATCGATGTCCTCGACCAGCTTCCGGTTTTCGGTCAGCACGCGCTGATCGATCGCCGCGCGCGGCCGAAAGATGGAAGGTGTGGGGGTTCTTATCGACATTGCGGATCAATGCGCGGCGTTTGTCTTGGGCGTGGCGCCGGAATCCGGCGCGCCATCATCAACCGCGGGTCCGCCGGTCAGCATCGCGACAAGGCTTTGGGGCACCAGCAAAGCCAGCGTTACGTGGACAAGTATGAACGCCACGATCGCCGACATGCACAGGAAGTGCACGATCCGGATATTCTGAAAACTGCCGAACAGTCCGGAAAGCTCGGAAAACTGGACCGGCTTCCACAGCGCCAGACCGGAAATCACGATCAGGATGCCGATCGACATGACGCCGAGATAAAGAATCCTTCTGAACCGCGTTGTAGTGCGTCAAATCGTCGTGGCCGAGCTTGAAGCGGAGCGCGTCGCCGACGGTCGCGAGTATCTCGCGTATCGAGATCGGAAACAGCTTTCGCCGAAAGCGGCCGGTTGTGACCCCGAAAGTGAGATAAGCGAGGCCGTTGAGCACGAATATCCACATGCCGAAGAAATGCCATTGCAGGCCGTGCTGT
This sequence comes from uncultured Alphaproteobacteria bacterium, assembly GCA_963723335.1. GTDB lineage: Bacteria > Pseudomonadota > Alphaproteobacteria > Rhizobiales > Xanthobacteraceae > BOG-931. The sequence continues at coordinate 49,062 of CAVRQJ010000013.1, forward strand.
GCCCATTTTCCGATTACGAGGCTGTCGGGAAAATGCAGGAAGCCGAGGATGACGTCGTCGTTATAGATCTTCCAGCCGCTGCCGATCATGATGAAAATAGCGACGGCATTGGTCCAATGCATGATCCGGAGCGGCAGTGGGTGCAGGCGATGCACTTTGGCCGAAGCTGATCCGTTAGACGGCGCCGACATCTGAGAGTCCGTGTTTATTCGTTCAAAACAGAGAGGCAGCGGAGCGAGTGTCACGCCGCCGTAGCAGCAAGACGATAACGGCAATACGGTCGAACCGTAAGATTCGCGATCTGGATGATTCGTCCCCGGCAGAGATGTCGCATATCAAGACAACGTGTCTTTTGGACACTACGGGCGTGAAATATTGTTAGCAAGAAAATCTGCTTCACAAATCCGCGTGGAATGTTTGATCGAGAGGAATCGAAGCATGCAATTGCAGCTCATTGCGTTGACTCTCGCCGCCGGTCTTGTGGTCCATGCCGATGCTGCGCCGAACGCGGACCGGACATTGACGGTGGCGCAGGCCATGCCGGAGGCGCCCGGCGCGGCGGCCGATATGGACAAGCTCACGCCGAAGGAGCGGATGAACCGGCGTTTTCCGCAAACGGTGCGGGTTGGCGATCTCATAGGCCTGCCGGTATTCGACGACAGCGCGCGCACGCTGGGCTACGTCCGGGAAATCGTGCGCACGCCGCAAGACGACGTCGCGCTTATCGTCTCCTACAGCAAGTGGTTCGGCTGGTTCGGCTGGGATGCGCGTCCCGTTGCAGTGCCGATCGAAGCCGTCGGCATTTTCGGGCGGAATATCGCTTCACTCGACATGCCGCGAAGCGAGTATGCGGCTGCCCCGAGTTGGCCTGGAGACAGCAAGGCTCTCGCTAGCGATGAAACCATCCGTGTAGCGCTGGCCAAGCATTGAACGTCACTGCGATCACGACTTGGTGATGCGGATAACTTTTTAGTGTCCCGCGACTTGTAGGGGGTGAGGCGGAATTGACTGGCGCTTTGCCGACCGCTTTGGCAAGCAGGGCCAGTTGCGTTGCTGATGACGTTGCAGGGGGGCATCGCATGAATCGCGCGGACGGATTCAGCGGAAAATCCGGCGCAAACTCGGCTTCGCGAAAATCGCGACCGGTAGCGACGCCTAAATCGGCCAGCGCGGCTCGGTCGGCATCCTGCGGCATTGCCTTCATGGCGAAAGCGTCGGCGCCAGGCCGTGCCAAAACCCGCCTCGTTCCGCCTCTGACTTTCGATGAAGCGGCGAGCCTCAACACGGCTTTCCTGCAGGATGTCGCGGACAACGTTCTGCTCGCTGCCCGCAACAGCGGTGCGGCCGGCATCGCCGGATACGCCGCTTACGGCCCTCCGGGCTCGGAAGATTTCTTTCAGCGCACTTTGCCGGGTTCGATCGGCCTGATCGGTGCATGGCTGCCGAATTTCGGCGATTGTCTCCTGCACACCATCAACGAAATCCTTGCGCGCGGCCACAGTTCGGCAGTCGTGCTCAATTCGGACAGTCCGACTCTGCCTACGGCGCTCTTGATCGCGACGGCCGAAGCCTTGGCGCATCCGGGCGATCGCGCCGTGCTGGGGCCGTCGACCGACGGCGGCTATTACCTTCTGGGCCTCAAGACCGCGCATCGACGGATGTTCGAGGATATAGCCTGGAGCACCGAGCGTGTCGCCCAGCAGACACGCGAGCGGGCGCGCGAGATCGATCTTGAAATTTATGAACTACCGGCCTGGTACGATGTCGACGATGTTGCGGGTTTGCGCCGGCTCTACGCCGAGCTTTGCGGCGGCGACGACGAAAGACGCAGGCCCTCTGCGCACTCGCCGCATTACGCTACACAGACGGCAAAGCTGATGAGCAGGCTTTGCCGGGATCATGATTTTGGCCATCGTGTGGAACGAATTATTCAGGCCGACGCCCTGCGCGCTTGAGCGCGCAGTGGCCCAAGCCCGTCATTTCAAAGGACGTAAAGATAATGCAGGCGGCTGAGACAAAACGAGCGATCGATCCCAAGCGCTATTTCGAGAGCGTGCATGCGGATAGCGACGTGCCGGAACACGAGCCGGTTTGCCTTTATCTCGAAACGACCAACCGCTGCAATCTTCTCTGCACGACCTGCCCGCGCACCTATGAGGAGCTCGAGCCGCCGGCCGATATGAGCTGGAAGCTGTTCACGTCGATCGTCGATCAAATCCCCCAATTAAATCGCGCGGTGCTGCACGGCGTCGGCGAGCCGATGCTGGTCAAGCACCTTCCCCGCATGGTGCGCTATCTCAAAGACCGCGGCACTTACGTGCTGTTCAATACCAACGGCACTGTGCTGAACGAAAAAAACGGCCGAGCGCTGATCGCAGCCGACCTCGATGAATTGCGGGTCTCGTTCGACGCGGCAACGCCGGAATCGTACCGCGCCATCCGCGGCAAGAACTACTTCAATCGCATTTTGAAGAATGTGCGCGCCTTTCGCGAGCTGCAGGAGCGCGAAGGCCATACCAAACCCCGCGTCTCGGCCTGGCTCACGGGCCTGCGTGAAACCATCGAGGAATTGCCGGATTTCGTCCGTGTTGCCGCGGAGACCGGCATAAAAGAAGTGCACTTGCAGCGGCTGGTGTTCTTCAAGGAAAATTCCATCGGCATGGCGCGGCCCGATCAGGCGCTTTACGAGCAGCTTTCGGGCGACGAATCGATTCATATCGAGCGTGCGTCCGCGCTTGCCGAAACGCTCGGCGTAACATTCAGCGCGTCGGGCGGTGCGTCCGAGCCCGGTCTCAGCCTCAAGCGCAACGACACCGGTTCACCATGGTCGCTGTGCCGCCGGCCGTGGACGGTCATGTATTTCACCGCGAACGGTCGCGCGCTGCCCTGTTGCATCGCGCCGTTCTCGCAACGCGGTTACGAAAACTATACACTCGGCGACGCCACCCAGCAGACGCTCCGCGACATCTGGACCGGGCCCGCCTATAGCGCCTTCCGCAAAGCGCTCAAATCGAACGTGCCGCCCGACGCCTGCGCGAGCTGCGGATTGCGGTGGAGCCTGTAGCCGTGCCGCCGCCTGCCGGTGGCATAGCCGTCGTCATTCCGACGTTCAATGAAGTTGAATCCATCGGCGCTGTCGTCGGCGAATTGCCGCGCGGCATCGTCGACAGGATTATCGTGGTTGACGGCGGCTCCGGCGACGGCACCCAGCAGTGCGCGCGCGGCGCGGGCGCGGAGGTGATCGCTGTCGGCCGCGGCTACGGGCTTGCCTGCATGGCCGGCGCGCAAGCGGCCGAGGGTGCCGACATCGTCGTCTTCATGGACGGTGACGGCGCCGACGATCCCGCCGCCATCGCTGCAATGATCGCCCCGATCCGCGCCGGCACCTGCGACTTCGTCATCGCCTCGCGCGCGCGTGGCGAGCGCGAGGCGGGCAGCATGGCCTGGCATCAGATTGCCGCCGGGCTGATTGCCGGCCGGCTCACCAAGCTTCTCTACGGTGTGCGCTACACCGACATGTGCGCTTTCCGCGCCATTCGCCGCGAAACCTTGCTCGCGCTCGGCATGCGTGAACTGACCTATGGCTGGAATCTCGAAATGCAGATGCGGGTGGCGCGCGCGGGCCTGCGGGTTCTTGAATTGCCGGTCCGTTACCGCCGCCGTCTCGGCGGCCAGTCCAAGGTCGCGGGCTCGTTGCGCGGATCGGTCAACGCAGGATTGAAAATCATGTCGACCTTTGCCCGCATCGCGCTGGAGCCGATGCAGAAGCGCGTATCCTGATGCGCTAGATCGCCACTTTGCGCAGAAAGCCGTCGACGCTGTCGCGCAATTCGTGCGCGGCCTTCTCGACGGATTGCGATGTCGTCAGCACGGTGTCAGCTGCGCTGTGCATGTCGGTGATTGCGCTTGAAACGCGCTGCAGCACGGCGACGACCGATTGGGTACCCGTTGCCGCCGCCGTGACATTGTCGGAAATCTCGCTCGTTGCGGCATTCTGCTGTTCGACGGAGGTTGCTATTGCCGAAGTGAATTGCTGGACCTCCTCCATGCGCCCGGCGATGCTCCCGATGGCGCGAACGGCACTTTGCGTCGCCGATTGAACTGCTGCCGTTTGCGAGGCGATCACGTCAGTCGCCTTGGCAGTTTGCACGGCAAGGGCTTTCACTTCGGACGCGACGACGGCAAATCCCTTGCCGGCCGCGCCGGCGCGCGCCGCTTCGATCGTTGCGTTGAGAGCGAGCAAATTGGTCTGCCCGGCCACGCTTTGGATAAGCTTGACGACATCGTCGATCTTCTGCGCGGCCTGGGCGAGACCGCCGATCACCTCGTTGGTCGATTTCGCTTCATCCGTAGCCGCCTGCACTACCGCGCTGGCGCTGCCGAGTTGACGGTTGATCTCGGCGATCGATTTCGACAATTGGTCCGCCGCCGTGGCGGCGCTCTGCACGCCGTCATAGGCATAGTTGGAGGTTCGCACCGCGCCCACGGTTTGCGCCGTCGTTTCGTTCGAGGTCGCCGACAGGGTTGTGGCCGTCGATTTCATCGCCGTGACGCTGTCGGTAACGGTCTTGAGCACGCCTTCGACGCTGCCGCGAAACCAGACGATGGCGTCGTCGACCACGGCGCGGCGCGCTTCCTGCTCGCTCAACAACGCGCTCTTCTGCTCCGCCGAACGGCGCTCGGTGATATCGTCATGCGTGCCAAGCCAGTAACCGCCGCCGGGAATGGAGCGGTTGACGACCGATATGGCGCGCCCGTCCGGCGTCTCGGTGATGAAACTTATGACTTTGCCGGCTGCCATCTCGGCCAGGAGTTCCGCGCAATACTGCGCCGGATCGCGTTGCAGGCTGCCGGTCTTGAAGCGCTCCCGCACGATGTCGACGAGGTTGGCGCCGGGCTTCACGACATCCGGAGACAGCCCATACATCATGAGGTAGCGGTCGTTGCGGACGACGAGGCGGCCGGCCCGGTCGAACATGACCACGCCCTGGGTCATGTTATTCATCGCGAGCGCAAGCAGGCGGCGTCTGTCGTTTCGGCGATGAATAAACAGAATCATGGCGCCGAGCAGCAAACCAGCGACGGCTGCCGCAGCGGCAAAATCCCAGCCGTACTCCCACGCCGAACCGGTCAAGACCCGGAGCATCGCGCGTTTCCGCCCTGAAGATTTCTTCCCGCGCTATGAGGTAGCCAACACCGATTTACGCTTCGTTAATGAAACGCCTCCGCGCAGCGGTATCCCGGCTCAACTCGGGAGGATGTGTTTGTCGGGGTCGAGCCAAAATGCCCAAACGGCCGCGCCAGCGACCAGGAGACAGGCGGCGACAATGAAGGGCGCCTGCCAGTTGCCGCCCTCCGCCAGATAGCCGAACACGATCGGCGAAATCGCACCGCCAAAATTTCCGGCCATGTTCATCATGCCCGAGACCGTGCCTGAATACTTGCCTCCCGTGTCCATGGGCACCGCCCACGACGGTCCGATGGTGCATTCCAGAAAGAACATCGACGCGGTAAGGCAGCCGACGGCAGTGTAGGCGCTTTCCGTCAGCGCTGCCGGAACGATGCATGCTGCGCAGCCCAGCAGACCGATGATCGCGACCACGCGCCGGCCGATCTTGGCGCTTCCTGTCACCTTGAGGAGCCAGTCGGTCGAAAGGCCGCCGACGGTGTCGCCAACGACGCCGGCCCACAGCGGCAGTGACGCCAGCAATCCGCCTTTGAGCAACGTGAAGCCGCGAACGTCAATGAGGTACTTCGTCAGCCAGGTCAGAAAGATCCAAAGGCAATAAACGTAAGTGAAATACGCGAGCATGATCGCCCACATATTGGCCGAACGCAGCAGCGTGCTCCACGGCACGTTGGTCTGCTTCTCGATCGGTGGCGGATTGATCGTGCCGCTTGCGTCGGTGCCGCGGATGCGCTCGAGTTCGGCGCGATTCACCAGGCTATGTTCCTCCGGCAAGTTGCGATAGCTCAAGCTCCACCAGAGGGACCACGCAAAGCCGATTGCACCGCAAATGAAGAACGCCCAGCGCCAGCCGAGATTGATCATGATCAAGAGCACGATCGGCGGCGCGATCGCCGCACCGGCGCGGCTCGCGCTGTGCGTAATGCCCTTGGACGAACCCCCGTTCCTGACGCGGATACCACAGCTGCATCGCGCGCGTGGCGCCTGGGAACGCGCCGGCCTCGCCGATGCCGAACAAAAAACGAGTGACGATGAAAGATGTCGCGCTGAACGCAAAACCCGTGGCCGCCGTCATGATCGACCAGTAGGCGACAACGCTGCCCAAAACCCTGCGCGCCCCGAAGCGGTCACTCAGCCAGCCGCCGGGAACCTGGAACAGCGCATAGGCCCAGACGAAGGCGCTGAAAATATAGCCCATCGTAATGTTGCTGAAGCCGAATTCCTTGCTGATCGCAGGCGCCGCAGTCGAGATGTTGACGCGGTCGAGATACGTGATGAGATACATCACGCTGATGAGCAGCAGGATATACCAGCGACCTTTGCTTGGACTTGCGGGCGCACCGTCAGCCATTCGTTTCACTCCCCAGCCGTGTGTTTTTCGCGACGCGCTTTCTGCAGCATGTTCTTGCGCGGTCTTGAGCGATAAATTGCCCCTTTATCGACTTGCCGGCAAGCGCACAGGATGACGCGGCGCTATAGTGACCGCCGACAGACATCGGGAACAATCCAATGATCAAGCGCTACAGCGATCATGCCGCGAATGAACGGACCTTTCTTGCCTGGGTCCGCACTGCCATCGCGGTCATGGCGTTCGGGTTTCTCATCGAGCGGTTCGATTTGTTCCTCAAATATGCGGTGCCGCAGGCGGCGCAGCAGCAGGTTGCACCACACGGCCAAACCCTCGCCAATTTGGCGGGGCTTGCCTTCATCGCTATCGGCGTAACGATGATCGTTATCGCCGGCGCCCGCTTTGTCAGGACGGCGAAGGATATCGATTCGGAAACCGATGTGCCGTCCCCCGGCGAGCGCTTCGATCTCGCACTGGCGCTCCTGATCGGGCTCCTTGGCGCCGCGCTCTTTCTCTATTTGTCGCGGACCGTGCTGCCGGCGCTGTAGAGGATTCGCTAGATTGAAGCTGTCATGGCCGGCGTTGTTTCGTCGGTCACGACCTTGAAGCCTGCCATCGTGCAGGGTCCGAACGACGTGACGATGGCGACGTCAGTGGCGTCGCGGCCGCGCGCCATCAGGATGCGCCCGATGCGCGGCATGTTGTGCCGCGCATCGAACGTGTACCAGCGGCCGCCGAGATAGACTTCGAACCAGGCGCTGAAATCCATCGGCGTATCTTCCGGCGGCACGCCGATGTCGCCGAGATATCCGGTGCAGTAGCGCGCCGGCACATTCATGCAGCGGCATAGTGTGATCGCGAGGTGAGCGAAATCGCGACAGACGCCGCGCCGTTCGGAGTGCGTGTCCCAGGCGGTTTTGGTCGGGCTCGCGTGCTCGTAACCGAATTTGATGTGATTGTTCACGTAGTCGCAGATCGCCTGAACAAGCTGCCATCCCTTGGGGATCTTGCTGAATGTGGCCCAGGCGATCTGCGTGAAGCGATCGGTTTCGCAGTAGCGGCTGCCGAGCAGATAGACGAGGGTCTCGACCGGGAGGTTCTCCAGCGAATGCTGTTCCGCATTCGGGGCAACCTCGTCCGGTGCGCCGCTGTCCTCGATTACAAAATCCGTGGACAGCTTGAGCCGCCCGGCCGGCGCATGAATAACGTGGCAGATATTGCCGAAACCGTCGCGGTAAGTGTTGGCCGTAATCACCGGCTCCAGCCGCATCCAGTCGAGCGTTTCCAAGTCCGGAATGCGCGACGGATGCACGCTCAGCATCAGGATCATCGGCGTCGATTGCGGGCAGTCGTAGGAAATTTCGTAGCCGGCGCGAATTCTCATCGGTAGGTTCTTCAGTTCACGGCTTGGCAGCTTTCATGGTTAGATGAGATATGCATTTCTTGGGCCAAATATTGTGCAGGTTTTGCGGCAATCCTGGGCGCCGATGAGGATGCCTTCCACAAAATTACTGGCAGTCGACGAGCCTGCACCCGTATCGGTTCGCAATGCCAGCGGGGAATCGCCGTTTTTGCTGGTCGCCGACCACGCCGGCAATGTAATTCCGCGTGCTCTCGGCAGACTTGGCGTTGCCGAAGCGGAATTGCAGCGGCATATCGCCTGGGACATCGGCATTGCCGGGCTTGGCGCGCAGTTGGCTGACAGCCTCGATGCAACACTGATCCAGCAGACCTATTCGCGCCTCGTGATCGACTGCAACCGCCCGCCCGGCGCGCTGACGTCAATTCCAGACGTCAGCGAACTCACACAGATCCCCGGCAATGTTGGCCTCGACGATTCCACCAAAGGTGCGCGCGCCCGCGAGATTTTCTGGCCTTATCACGAATGCATCGAGACCGAACTCGATCGCCGGCGGCAATCCGGCCGCCCTACCGCACTCCTTTCGCTGCACAGCTTCACGCCCGTTTTCAAAGGCGCAGCGCGGCCGTGGCATGCCGGCGTGCTTTACAATCGAGATCCGCGTTTCGCCCATCGCCTGATGGCGCTGCTCAACGCCGAAGGCGGTCTCGTCGTCGGCGACAATGCGCCTTACACCGTCAGCGATGCGTCCGACTATACCATTCCGGTCCATGCCGAACGCCGCGGCCTGCATCACGTGCTGATCGAGGTTCGTCAGGATTTGATCGCAGATGCCGATGGCCAGGAAGCATGGTCGCGCCGCCTCGCGCGGTTGCTGCCGCTGGCCTACCAAGAGCTGTGACAATATTGAGTGGTGCCCAGGGGCGGAATTGAACCACCGACACCTGCATTTTCAGTGCAGTGCTCTACCAACTGAGCTACCTGGGCCCACTTCGTCGCGCTCACCTAAGTGAACCCTCGATTGCGGGTTTGGCAAGTGCGCCGTTTTATAGAGGCTCGATTTCACGCTGTCCAGAATAGCCGGTCGTGCGCGGGGCCCGATTTAATGCCGCGTTTCGTCCGGTTCCTCGCGCCGCTCGTCTTCTTCCTCGTCCTCGGTTACCGGCACCACATAGACGCCGGACAGCCAGCGATTGAGATCGACGTCGGAGCAGCGCTTTGAGCAGAACGGCCGGAACAATACGTCGGTCGGCTTGCTGCAGATCGGGCATGCTTTGCGGTTTTTGGCGTCGGGCATGATGGCACTATGGGGCGCGTCACAGATGGCGCAGCATCAAACGGTGTTCAGCCAGCCAAAATGGATCGGATAGCCCTCGCCGCCCAATAGCGTCATCGTCTCGTAAAGCGGCAGGCCGACGATGTTCGAGTAGGATCCGACCATCTTGACCAAAAAACTTCCGGCAATGCCTTGCGCCGCATAGCCGCCGGCTTTGCCGCGCCATTCGCCCGACGCAAGATAGGCCTCGATGTCTTCGTCGGAAAGCCGCTTGAAGCGCACGCGTGTTTCGACGTGGCGCTGCCGGAAAGTCTCCTTCGGAGTCACCAGGCAAATCGCGGTGTGGACGCGGTGGTTGCGGCCGGAGAGAAGTCTCAGGCACTGCGCCGCCTCGTCGAGCAGCTCCGCCTTCGGCAAGATACGCCGGCCGACGGCGACCACGGTGTCGGCGGCGATGATGTAGGCGCCTTTGAGTTCGTCATCGATGCGAACCATGGCAAGGGCGGCTTCCGCCTTCAGCCGCGCCAGGCGCGTGGCGCAGGCCCTCGGCAATTCGCCCCGCTTCGGCGTCTCGTCGACGTCGGTCGGGCGCAATGCGTCCGGCTCGATGCCAATCTGGTTGACAAGCGAGAGCCGGCGCGGCGAGCCGGAAGCGAGCACGAGTTTTGGGCGGCCGATCATTTGAACCGGTAGGTAATCCGGCCCTTGGCCAGATCATAAGGTGTCATCTCTACGAGCACCTTGTCGCCGGCGAGTACACGGATCCGGTTCTTGCGCATGCGTCCCGCTGTGTGGGCGATGAATTCATGGTCGTTTTCGAGCTTCACCTGGAAGGTGGCGTTGGGAAGCAGTTCCGTCACGACACCTGGAAACTCCAGAAGTTCTTCCTTCGTCATTCGTGTCCCGGAGAATATTGCTATGTGGCCGCGACCGGGGTCAGGACCAAAATCGCGCGGAACCTAGCGGATGACGGGCCGCTTCACAACTGCCGTAAGGCGCGGGCTCTACTCGTTGCCGGTCGACTTGTTGACGAAGCGTTCGCGGATCCGCGTCAAAAGCTGGTCGCGTACCTCACGGTAGGCGTCAAGCCGTTGTTCGCGGCTGCCTTCGACGGCGCTCGGATCCGCGGTCGGCCAATATTCGACGTCGACCGCGGTCGTGCGGGTGAGTTCGAGTGCGCGGTGATGGGCTTCGGGCGCGAGTGTCACGATGAGATCGAAGTTAAGTCCTTCCCAATCGTCCAGCTCCTGGAAAGTAACGGGCTTGTGCCGTGAAATGTCGAGCCCGATCTCGGCCATGACCGCAACTGCGAACGCGTCGAGGTCGCCCTTGCGCACGCCGGCTGAGCCGACATAGATCGCGCGGCCGAATATCTGCGCGAACAGGCTCGCCGCCATGGGCGAGCGCACCGAATTGAGGCCGCAGGCGAACAGGACTGCGAGAGGTGGGCTCCCTGAGGGCGGCATTGCGCCTCAGCCCTTCCAGTACAATACCGTGATCAGCGTAAACAGCCGGCGCGCCGTGTCGAAGTCGACTTCGACTTTTTGCTTGAGCCGTTCCATGACGAGCTGCGAGCCCTCGTCGTGCAGGCCGCGCCGGCCCATATCGATCGCCTCGATCCGATCCGGCGTTGCCGTCCTGATCGCCGCGTAATAGCTGTCGCAAACCACGAAATAGTCTTTCACGATGCGCCGGAACGGCGCCAGCGACAGCATGTGGGCGATCACCGGTGTACCGTCCGTCAGCCGGATATCGAAAACGAGCCGATTGCCGCTGATGCCGAGATTCAACGTGTAAGGCCCGCCGTCGTGGCCGGCCGGCCTGAACTGGTTTTCTTCGATGAGATCGTAGATCGCGACCCTGCGCTCATGCTCGACGTCGTCGTTCGAGCTGCCGAGCGAGGCTTCGTCGATCGTGACTGCCGCGAGACAGCCTGTCTTGCCCTTATTGGGTCCTTTTCGCGCCATCAGCGATTGAGCCGGATAGCGACGGAGCGAACGTGCGCGTCGAGCCCTTCCGCCGTGCCGAGCGTGATTGCAGCGTCGCCAAGCGCGCGCAATTGCTCCGGCCCGCATTTGAGGATCGACGTGCGCTTCATGAAATCGAGCACGCCGAGGCCGGACGAGAAACGCGCCGAACGCGCGGTCGGCAGCACGTGGTTCGAGCCGGCAACATAGTCGCCGATCGCTTCCGGTGTGTGGGCGCCGATAAAAATCGCACCGGCGTTGCGGATGCGCTGTGCCAGCCGGTCGCCGTCGGCGGCGACGATTTCGAGATGTTCGGGTGCGATGGCATCAATCAGCGGCATCGCGTCGTCGAGTTTTGGCACAAGGATCACGGCGCCGAAATCACGCCACGAAGCGGCGGCCACTTTGCTGCGCGGCAATTGCGCAAGCTGGCCGGCAAGGGCGCGTTCGGTCGCGTCGGCCAGACCTTCATCATCGGTGACCAGGATCGCCTGCGCGCTCGTATCATGCTCGGCCTGCGCCAGAAGATCCGCGGCGATCCATTCGGGATTACCGTCCTTGTCGGCAATGATGAGCACTTCGGAAGGCCCGGCGATCATGTCGATGCCGACCTTGCCGAAAACCAGGCGCTTGGCCGCCGCCACATAGGCGTTGCCGGGCCCGACGATCTTGGCGACCGGCGCGATCGTCTCCGTACCGTAGGCGAGCGCGGCGATCGCCTGTGCGCCGCCGATGCGGAATATTTCGTCGATGCCGGCGAGTTTCGCTGCCGCCAGCACCAGCGGATTGAGTTCGCCGCCGGGAGCCGGCACCACCATAGCAAGCCGCGGCACACCGGCGACCTTGGCCGGCACCGCGTTCATCAGGACCGAAGACGGGTAAGCCGCGGTACCGCCCGGAACATAAAGTCCGACAGCCTCGATTGCCGTCCAGCGCGAGCCAAGCTCGACGCCGAGCGCATCGGTAAAGCGGTCATCCTGCGGCACTTGCCGGCGGTGATAGGCCTCGATCCGGCCGCGTGCGAGTTCGAGCGCCGCGAGTGCATCGCTGCTGCACGATTTGACCGCCGCTGCGATCTCCTGCGCCGTCACTTTCATGCCGGCACGGTCGAGATCGAGCTTGTCGAATTCGAGCGTATATTTTTTCACCGCGCGATCGCCATGCGCGGCGACGTCGGCGACGATAGCCCGGACCGCGGTTTCAACGTCGGCGGACGTTTCGCGCTTGGTGCCGAGAAAGGCGCGAAATTTTTGCGCGAAATCGCCGGAGCGTATGTCGAGGCGGATGGCCATGACGTGAGCTGAATAACCGTGGCGCGGAATTCGGCGCCGTGTTTGCGTTAACCTGCGCGCTCAGTAGCAGTCCGCCGACATTATAACAATTCTAATATTCGGCTTTTAGATTGACAAAAAGTCCGGTCTTCCCCAACTCCTTTACCGAGCAATTCATCGCGGAGGAAACGCGCTTTGCCGGTTTCTTTGCCAGTTTCGGCGGGTCATCTGCGCGGCTGGAACACCCGGCGGCTTTTGCCATCGCTGGTGGTGGCTTGTGCATTGGGTTTAAGTTCCGGCGCCGCGCTCGCCGACGATGCGGTCGTGCTGTCCGTCACGATGAAGGATCATAAGTTCGATCCCGCCGAGCTGCATGCGCCGCCGGGAAAAACGATCGCGATTCACGTCAAGAATCTCAATACGATCGTTTCGGAATTCGAAAGCAGCGATCTGCATTTTGAAAAAATCGTCCCTGTCGGTGGCGAGGGCGTCGTCTATGTGCGGCCGCAGCAGCCGGGCCGTTACAACTTCTACGACGACTTTCATCATGACACGCAGGGCTTCCTGGTCGTGCCATGAGTATTGAAATAAATCACCTCGAAGTGAATCGTAAAAATTGTGTCCCGAGGCCGCCGTGCTCGCCGCGCTCCTGATCGTCTTCCGCGAAGTCTTTGAAGCGGGCCTGGTCGTCGGCATCGTCATGGCCGTGACCGCGGGGGTTCCGGGCCGCACCATCTGGATCGCGGGCGGTGTCTTCGCCGGGGTCCTCGGCGCCTGCATGGTAGCGCTGTTCACGAGCGGCTTGTCCGAATTGTTCGGCGGCAGCGGTCAGGAAATCTTCAACGCCGCCATTCTCGGCTTCGCGGTGCTGATGCTGACCTGGCACAATGTGTGGATGTCGCGGCACGGCCGCGAGCTGGTCGCCGAATTGCGCGCTGCCGGCGAGGCGGTGGTCGCCGGTTCAAAATCGCTCCTGGCGCTCGCCATCGTTGTCGCCATTGCGGTGCTGCGCGAGGGTTCCGAAGTCGTGCTGTTTCTCTACGGCGTGGCGGCGGCGCAGGGCGGCGCCAGCTGGTCGATGGTTGCCGGCGGATTTGTCGGCCTCGTCCTGGGCTCGGCGGTCTGCCTTCTGACCTATCTCGGATCTGATCACCATCCCGGCCCGCTATCTGTTCAGCGTGACCAGCGCGCTGATCGCGCTTCTTGCCGCCGGAATGGCGGCGCAGGCGATCGCGTTCCTCGAACAGGCCAATATTCTCACCGCGCTCGATGAGACGGTGTGGGATACGTCCTGGCTGGTCAGCGATTCAAGCTTCCTGGGACGGGCACTGCACACGCTGATCGGTTACGTCGATCAGCCGACCGCCATGCAGGTCGTGGTCTACGCGGTAACGCTGGGCACCATCATCGTGCTGATGAAGCTGTTTTCCACGCCGGTGGCCCAGCATCCGCGCACGGCGTGATTTTACGCAACCGCCGGCCCGGCCGTGGAATGGTCGGGGCACAGGGCTGCCGCGGACACTTCGCCAAGATCGGCGAGTTCGGCTTCCAGGCATTCAACGTCGAGGCGAATAATACCGCCGCCCGAAAAGATCAGAGACACGACTCCGGCCGGGGTATCGTTTTCGACGAATTCTACGGCGAGCAGATTGAGCCTGGCATCTTTGCTGGTTTGATCGATGTTGCGGTATTTACAGGCAAGGACACGATCGAAGCGCAGCGCCGTGCGGCAACGCCGGTAATCCGCCTTGGTATCGATGGCGCTCATCCAGTCAAAGCGATTGACCGCAACGACGAAACGGTGCTCGCGCGGCATCCAGAAAATATCGCTCACCCTGACGGCTGCGTCCTGCACGTGCGCCGATACGACCTCGATATCGTCCTTATCGAGGGCGATGAGTTTTAGCTCTTCCGGGCAGACAGACATGCGCGACCGTCCCTGTGTCTGTGTGCGAAGCTAGGGAGACTATTGGCGGCCTGCAAGCCCCGCAAGGCGTCAAAACGCGTTAAAACGAAACGCAGGCCGTTCGCACGATCACGCCGACGGAGTCCTGGCGGAATTGGTGCTTGTAGGAGCTCGCGATGGCGTCGAGCTTCGCCTCGTCATCGCCCGTGCCCGGCAACACGATTTCGACGCGCTTTGCGGGTTCGTGCGCGATCGTGCCGCTTGCGCGGTCACGCCATTGCCCGATCGCATCCGTCACGGTGAGGCCGTCCGGAAAACGCGGCGTGATTTCGCGGGCGACAAAGCGCTGCCATGCACTCTCGCTGACGCCGACCTTGTGGCCGATGTCACGGCCGAACAGGAGCTCGGCGATTTGTTTTGGCTGTTGCGTGCCGTGGCACGACTGCATCTGCGCGACAGCGCCGCTCCCGGGCAGGACGAACAGCGCCAGACTGAACACCGCGAGGAGAGTGGGGCGCATCGCGAGCGCTTGCCGTCCCTAGAGCTCCTCGGGCGCTGAAAATTTGGCGCCGCTGCGGATCATCTGGTCGCGCCGCACGGCTGCCGCGCTGATGACCCACAGCACCATCGTGCATACGGCGCCGAAAAGGCAGCTCAAGAGAACGGTTTGCATCGCCCCTGATCCTTCAGAAACCCGCAGGGAAAATAGCGGGCGGACCTTTCGCAATGGTTATGGGTGCGCGCACGGAAAATCACGCGGGCGATTGATGGTGAATCAATTGCCCGCGTCGCCGGAATTCCGCGTTTGGCTCACTTGCAGCCGGCCGGCGTGGCAGTTTTCCCCGGCGGACAGGCCGGATGCGGCGCCGGCTTCTGCGGCGGCGGGGGTGGTGGCGGTGGCGGCGGTTTCGCCACGACCGGGGCCGGCCGAGGCGGTGGTGGCGGCGGTGGAGGTGGCTTAACGACAACTGGCGCCGGACGCGGCGGCGCGGGCAGCGGCTTCTCAAATGCCGGTGCCGGACCAGGGTGAGGTGGCGGCGCGGGCGGGGTCGTTGCCGGTGCCACCGGCGGCTTCACAAAAGCCGGTGCCGGACCAGGATGCGGCGGTAGTTCTCCCGGCCTGACGAATGTCCGCGACGGCGGTGGTTCGCCGGGCCCGCCTGGCGGATGCGGCAGTGGTGCTGCCGGCCTGACGAACGCGCTCGGCGGCGCAGGCGCGCCGGGTCCGCCCGGATGCAGCGTTCCGGGCGGCGGCGCTCCCACACCCGGCGTGCCGAATGCGGGACGTGCGCCCGGCGTTACCGGCGCGGCATGCGAAACCGCTGCCGGCAGCGAAACACTGAATCCAGGGCGGCTGCCGGGTGAGATGGCTGCGCCAGGGGCAGCGGGCCGCACGGCAACTGTTCGCGGCGGCCGGACAAAGGCTGGAACAGCGGCGGCAGCCGGAATTGGCAGGAAGAATCGCTCGTGCGGTTGCGATGGCGGCGGAAAGTTTCCGAATTCGCGTGGCCGTTGCGGCAGGAAGAACAATGGCGGCGGCGGCGGCGGCAAAAACCCCGGGCCATCGAACATCAAGTCCGGCTGATCGAGAAAGCCGAGCTCATCCGGCGGCGGCGGCGGGACGCCAAAATCGAACATCGCAAAGTCGGGTGGCGGATCGACCGGCGCACCCAGCATTGCCAGCCGCCGGCGCGCGTCCCAGGCGTGCGGCCCGTTCGGATACCGGCGAAGGTAAGACCAATAGGCCGGCGGGATGTCGGCCGTCACGCAGCGCCGCCACGCGATCTCTTCGCGGCGAACGGCCAGCATCGCGGCGACGCGGCGGGCATAGGGGCTGCCGGGATAGGCAGCGAGGAATTGCTCGTAGCCGGCCATCGTATCGAGAGACAAAGCCGCCGCGTAGGCATCGTCAGGATTGCCGTAGTCGAGCAGCGGCCGATTGCGGATATCGGCGACCGGCATCGTATTTGGCGGCGGCGGCGCATCGGCGGCACGCTCGGTCATGAAGAACGGCCCGTCGATCTGCGACGCATACCAGGGAACTTCGACGCCTTGCGTCAGCGTGCTGACACGCAGACGAACGCGCGAGAATATGTCGTCGAGGCTGAGCCCGCCTGCTCCGATCATCTCCGTCAGCGCGGATGCGTAAGCCCCATAGGGACCTTGTTCCTCCGGCGCTATCGTGCCGGGCGCCGCATTGAATGCGACCGCCATATTGGGAGCCGGATCGACGAGCGCGAGCCCGCTCGCGAGCGGCTGGCTGCCGCGCGCGAACGGATTTTGCCGCGCTGCGTCGAGGATGACGATCTTCACACGCCCGGGCAGCGCCGCGAGCGGCTGCGTGAAATCCGAAATGCGGATCGCCTGCAGCGGCACGTCGACGTCACGCTGAATATCGGCATCGACCGGCACGAAATAATTTTCGCCTTCGAACTGCAAGCCGTAGCCGGCGAGATAAACAAGCGCCACCGCGTCGGGTCCCGCGGCCGAGACCTGGCCGAGAAATTCACGGAACGTCTCCCGCAGCGTCGCCTGGTCGAGATTCCGCGCGCCGGTGACGGTGAAGCCTGCCGCGCCCAGCGCGTCAGCGATCAGGCCGGCATCGTTGGCCGGCGTCGGGAGCGTCCCGGCTTGATATTGATCGTTGCCGATCACCAGTGCGAAGCGCACCTCCGCGGCGTGTCCGGCGCGTTGCCCAAGTGACAACCCCACAATGACAATGAGCAAAGACAATAAAGTGCGCGCAATATTCCCCATCGCCAGTCCCCGAATCGGATGTTCGTCTCAGCCTTGTGGAAGCAATCTTGCGGATCAATGGGACTGAATGATGTCCCGTCGTGTATTTGAACGCCGTGCCTACACCGGCGCGGGTCACCCTGGATGCTGTGGACTGCCGGAATGTGCAACTTGTCTTTGCATTGACGCTTCGAGCGCGCTAAAAACAATCTAACAAAAGCATTTGTTAACTCGCCCTGCCGTATCTGCAATCGCTCTGTTGCCATTCGGTTCCATGATCGACTATGTGAGCATGGTTGCATATAGGACACGTCTCGACCGCCGAAGGCGATTTTCATCTCATCTGTTGACTCTTCTCACTCCCGTGAGGGATACAAGCTGCCTTTCTTGAAAGGGAGGTTTTATGGCGAAGACGAAGAAGAAGCGGCGCGCGTGGACTTCGGGTGAAGTTCGTGAGCTGAAGACAATGGCGCGCAAGAAGTCGAAAGCGTCACAAATTGCCAAGAAGCTGCGGAGAACCGAAGGCGCCACCCGCCAGAAGGCGTTTAGCATCGGGCTCTCCCTCGACTCCCGTTCCTGAACTTTTCAAAGCACATCATCTGCTTCCAAAAGTTGATCGGCGCCGGACTCCATTGCGAGGAGTCCGGCACGCCGCTCGGTGATCTATTGCCGTGGAGCCACGCGCTCAGTCCGTTGGTGCCTCGCCATGGGCTTAAGGTCTATAGAACGCCGCCACAATATAGGAATGATGTCCGCTGCCAGGGCTATTGAGGCTCCGAGGGCCGCGTAACTGCGTCCTGCGGCCACATTAACTAATGGTCGTGAACCTGCCCCAATACATCCGTAACTAAGAGTATAGTGTTCCTGATCCGGGTCGGGGATTTCGCTATTCCGGCGCTACTGAAGATAGCCGCGGCCGGTCGTTTGCAAGCTCGGGCGTCATTTTGCGCCCGCTACGATGGTACTCACGCCTCATGAGCCAGACCCTCGGTCCGCTGCGGCAGCAGCAGTCCGCCAGCTCAGAACTTGCGACCGCGCTTGGCGCTTGCCGCCGGGCCTTTTTCGCCATCGCGCTGTTCAGCGGCATGAGCAATCTTCTGATGCTCAGCGGCGCGCTATTCATGCTCGAAGTCTACGACCGGGTGCTTCCGAGCCGGAGCGTGCCGACGCTCGTTGCGCTCTTGATCCTGGTAGCCGTGCTGTACGGCGCGCAGGGCATAATCGACCTGATCAGAAGCCGCATCCTGGTGCGCATCGGTCATAGCCTCGACGAGTCGATGAGCGCCCGGGTCTATGACACCATCGTACGGCTGCCACTCAAAGTGGGCGCCAAGGGCGATGGCACGCAGCCGATCCGCGATCTCGATACCGTGCGCGGTTTCCTGTCCGGAAGCGGGCCGATCGCTTTCTTCGACCTGCCGTGGATGCCGGTTTATCTTGCGATCTGTTTTCTGTTTCACACCTATATCGGCTTAACCGCGCTGTTCGGCGCCATCGTCCTCGTCATCCTGACCGTGGTGACTGAGGTGAAAACGCGGCGTCCGACCCGCAGCGCATCGCAATTCGCCGCCGCGCGCAACGCGCTGCTGGACGCCAGCCGGCGCAATGCCGAAGCGATTACGGCGATGGGCATGGTCGGGCGCATTTCCCGGCGCTGGAACGATCTCAACCGGAACTACGTGGCGGCAAGTGGACAAGCCAGCGACGTCGGCGGCGGCCTCGGCGCGATGTCGAAGGTTCTTGCGGATGCTGTTGCAATCGGCCATCCTGGCCGTCGGCGCGTGGCTCGTGATCAATCAGCAATCGACACCGGGCATCATCATCGCCGGCTCGATCCTGGGGGCGCGCGCACTGGCGCCGATCGATCTCGCTATTGCCAATTGGCGCGGGTTCGTCGCCGCGCGGCAAAGCTGGCAGCGCCTGTCGAGACTGCTCGGGCATCTGCCGCCGCAGAACGAGCCGATGCCGCTGAAGCCGCCATCACACACGCTCGTCGTCCAGAACGGCACCATCGCGCCACCCGGCCAGCAAAAGATCGTATGCCAGGACATCAACTTCACGCTTGCGGCGGGCAAAGCGCTGGGCGTCATCGGCCCGACGGCTTCGGGAAAATCCTCGCTCGCGCGCATGCTGGTCGGAGTCTGGGCGCCGGTGCGCGGCACCGTCCGGCTCGACGGCGCGACGCTCGATCAATGGTCGCCGGAATTGCTCGGCCGGCACATCGGTTACGTGCCGCAGGACGTCGAATTGTTCAACGGCACCGTGGCGCAGAATATTTCGCGGTTCGAAGAGCCGCCAGATCCGGACGCGGTGATTGCCGCTGCGCAGGCAGCCGGCGTGCACGATCTCATCATCAATCTTCCCGACGGCTATGAGACGGCCATCGGCGACAATGGCAGCGCGCTTTCGGCAGGGCAGGCGCAGCGCATTGCGCTTGCGCGCGCGCTTTATCGCGATCCGTTCCTGGTCGTGCTCGACGAGCCCAATTCCAATCTCGATGCCGAAGGCGACGAAGCGCTGACGCGGGCCATCCTCGGACTTCGCGCGCGCGGCGCGATCACGGTCGTGGTTGCCCATCGCCCAAGCGCGATCGCCGGCGTCGATTACATCCTCATCATGGCCAAGGGCCGCCAGCAGCAGTTCGGACCGAAAGAGGAAATCCTCACGCGCATCACGCAACCCAACGCGACGCCGCGCGCGCTGAAAGTGGCGGAGCAGGGAGGCGCGGGATGATGAATGCGATCAACGGGATGATGAACGCGATCAAAGCCACGCTGTCCCGCATGAGCGGCGCGATCAAAGCGTCGATGCCGCATATCTACGGCACCATCGAGAAGGCGATCGACCGGGTCAGGGCGGCGTTACCGTGGGGTCTCGACAAGCCGGGGCCTGCCACTCCCGCCGGCGATTCGATCCGCCGCCACATCCTTGCCGGAAGCATCCTCGTCGGCGTCCTGATTTTCGGCCTGGGCGGCTGGGCATCGACGGCCGAAATCTCCGGTGCGCTGATCGCGCAAGGATCGCTCGTCGTCGATTCCAACGTCAAGAAGGTGCAGCATCCGACCGGCGGCGTAGTCGGCGAATTATTTGCGCATGATGGCGATCACGTGAAGACGGGCGACATTCTCATCCGTCTCGACGTGACTGTGACGCGCGCCAATCTGGCGATCGTCACCAAGGGTCTTACCGAGCTCTATGCGCGCAAGGCGCGGCTCGCCGCCGAACGCGACGGCGCCGATACAGTGGCGGTGCCGTCGGAACTCGCCAATCAGCGTCAACGATCCCGACGTGAAAGAAGCGCTCGCCAGCGAGCGCAGGCTGTTCGATCTGCGCCGCCAGTCCCGGCTCGGCCAGAAGCAGCAGCTCCTTGAACGGATCGCGCAATTGCAGCAGCAGATCACCGGGCTCGTCGCGCAACAGGACGCCAAGGACAAGGAAGTCGGCGCTGATCGAGCAGGAACTGCAAGGCGTGCGCGACCTTTGGCAGAGGAACCTGGTCCAGCTCAATCGGCTGACGTCGCTCGAGCGCGAGGAAGCCCGCCTGCAAGGCGAACGCGGCCAGCTCGTGGCGCAATCCGCCGAAGCCAAGGGCAAGATCGCCGAAATCCAGCTGCAAATCCTCCAGGTCGATCAGGACCTGTCCAGCGACGTCGCCAAGGAATTGCGCGAAACCGACAGCAAGATCGGCGAATATGTCGAGCGCAAAGTCACGGCGGAAGATCAGCTCAAACGCACCGATATCCGTTCGCCGCAGGACGGCATTGTATTTCAGTCGACCGCGAACACAGTCGGCGGCGTGATCACCGCCGGCGATCCGATCATGCTCATCGTGCCGGAGACCGACAATCTTCTGGTCGAGGTCAAGGTCGATCCCAAGGACATCGACCAGGTCCAATTCGGGCAACCCGTCGTGTTGCGGTTTTCATCGTTCAATGCGCGCACGACGCCCGAGATCAACGGCACGGTCGTTCGCATCGCGGCCGATACGACAACCGACCAGCGTACCGGACAGAGCTATTATCTCGTCCGCATCTCGATGACTGCGGACGAGGTCAAGCGCCTCGGCGATGTGAAACTGACGCCGGGCATGCCGGTCGAGGCCTTCATCCAGACCGGCGAACGCACCATGCTGTCCTATCTGGTCAAGCCGCTGCATGATCAGCTCATGCGGTCGTTCCGCGAAAAGTAAGCTCATCGCTCCCCACGCGTCGTGCTTCGCGGCGGCGGATAAGGCCGCTATAACCATGCTTGCGGTTCAGCTTCGGTCGCGGGGGATCTGCCGGTCATGAACAGGATTGCCCGCTGGGCACGACAATTCGGCGTGGCGCGAGCGGTATGCCTTCTGCTCCTGTTCGCGCTGGTGCCGCTGCGCCTTGCCGATCCGCGGCCGCTTGCGGAACTGCGCGTACGCACCTTCGATCTGTTTCAGTCGCTGCGGCCGCGCGAGCAAAAGTCGTGGCCGGTCGTCATCGTCGATATCGACGAGGAAAGCCTCAAGGCAATCGGGCAGTGGCCGTGGCCGCGGACGACCGTTGCCGACCTGATCAACCGCATCACCCAGCTCGGCGCCGTCACGATCGGTTTCGACGTGATCTTCCCCGAACCGGACCGCATGTCGCCGGCCATTGCCGAGCACAGTTTCCGCGGCATCGATGACGACACGCGCAAAAAGCTCGACAGCCTGCCGAGCAACGATGACGTTTTGGCCGATGCGATCAAGCAGTCGCGCGTCGTCGTAGGACAGGCCGGAGCGGCGGCGCCCGAGCCGAAATCCCAGGCAGAGATGGTGCTGCAAACCGGGTTTGCCATCCGCGGGCCCGACCCGTCCCCCTATCTGGTGACGTTCCCAGGCCTGCTGCGCAACGTGCTGCCGATCGAGGAAGCTGCTGCCGGCCGCGGACTGTTTTCGATCAATCCCGAGCCCGACGGCATCGTCCGCCGGGTACCTGTCATCATGGAGGCGCAGGGAACACTGGTGCCGTCGCTGGCCATGGAAATGCTGCGGGTCGCGAGCCACGCCGGCGCCATCCTGGTGCGGGTGAACGAGGCCGGCGTGCTGGCCGTCGCAGTGCCGGGCCTCGAAGTCCCCACCGATCGCAACGGCCAATTCTGGGTTCATTTCAACAAGCACGACCCGGCCCGTTACGTGTCCGCCAGGGACGTGTTGCAAGGCACCGTCCCGCCGGACCGGTTGCGCGGCAAGCTCGTGCTGATCGGCACGTCGGCAATCGGCCTCCTCGATCTCAAGACAACCCCGGTCGATGCGGCCATTCCGGGTGTCGAAGTGCACGCGCAAATCCTCGAAAGCGTGTTGACCAAATCGCTCCTGGTCCACCCGAACTACGCCATCGGTGCAGAACTATCGATAGCCGTTCTCATCGGGCTCGCGATCATCGTCGCCGCGCCGATGCTGTCGGCGTTCGTTGTTGTCCTGCTCGGCGCCGGTCTGGTAGCCGGATTGGTCGGCCTGTCGCTCTATCTGTTTGAAGAGCACAACCTGCTCATCGACTTCACCTATCCGCTGATCTCAAGCTGGCTGATCTATCTCGTCCTGACATTCGTGAATTACTTCCGCGAGCAAAAGCAGCGGCAACAGATCCGGTCGGCTTTCGGCTTTTATCTTTCGCCGCACATGGTCGAGCAGCTCGCGCGCTCACCGGAAAAGCTCGTGCTTGGCGGTGAGGAGCGCCGCATGACCATATTGTTCAGCGACGTGCGCGGCTTCACCACCATCTCCGAACACTACAAGGACGATCCGCAGGGCCTCACCAAGCTGATGAACCGCTTTCTGACGCCGCTGACCAACGCCATCATCGAACGCAAGGGCACGATCGATAAATATATCGGCGACGCAATCATGGCGTTCTGGAATGCGCCGGTCGATGATGTCGAGCACGAAGCAAACGCCTGCGACGCGGCGCTCGAAATGCAGGCTCGCGCGACGGCGCTCAACGCCGAGCTCAAACGCGAGGCCGACGCCAATGGCGGTAAATACATGCCGCTGCGCATCGGCATCGGCTTGAATACCGGCCCTTGCGTCGTCGGCAATATGGGCTCGGATTTTCGCTTCAACTATTCGGTGCTCGGCGACACCGTCAACGTCGCCTCGCGCCTTGAAGCGCGCACCAAGGATTACCGCCTGCCGCTGGTGATCGGTTCACGCACCGCGGAAGCGACCAAGGAAAAGTTCGCCACGATGGAAATCGATCGCATCAAGGTGAAGGGCAAAAGCGAGCCGGAAGCGGTCTATATGGTGCTCGGCCGCGCCGGCGGCGTGGAGGATGCCCGCTGCCGGGAGTTGCGCGACCTCAACGACGAGTTCCTTGCCTTTTACCGTAAACAGGATTGGGACGCGGCGCTGGCGCTCATCGCGCGCTGCCGCGATGCAGCGGGCGGATTCGATGCCGCCGGCCTCTACGAAATGTTCCAGGAGCGCATCGAGAAATTCCGCATCGACCCGCCGCCGCCGGATTGGGGCGGTGTATACGAAGCCGAATCGAAGTGACCTAAAAACCGAGCGAGCCGGGCGCCGATGTCCGGCGCATGCCGGTCAGCGCGACAGGCGCAAATTGCCGCGCGCCCTCGTCGTCGAGCACGAAAAGCGGAATGACTTGCGGCATCTCGCGGTCTTCGACCAGAGTGAGCCAGCGATTGTCGAGCACGATCCAGCGGCCGTCGACATGGACGGCCACGACGGCGTGATCCTCGTTGGCCGCGGTATTGCGGACGACGATAAGCTTGACGTCCTCGGCCGCAACGCCGGCCGCCGTCAGGGCGACGTATTTTGCGATCGCGTAGTCCTCG
This sequence comes from uncultured Alphaproteobacteria bacterium, assembly GCA_963723335.1. Classification (GTDB taxonomy): domain Bacteria; phylum Pseudomonadota; class Alphaproteobacteria; order Rhizobiales; family Xanthobacteraceae; genus BOG-931. The sequence continues at coordinate 72,918 of CAVRQJ010000013.1, forward strand.
CAATCGCCCTTGCCGGTCGCGAATGTTTCGAGCGGCGCACTCCATTTATCCGGGACGCCCCACTGGGCAAGATCGCTCGTCGGCTCGATCGCAAGATTGACCGCCCGGTTGATGATGCCGATGCGGGTGCGGCCGTTCTGCGCGCGGCCTTCGGCGATGATGGCGAGGAAGTTCCGCGCGGCCTTTGGACAAGGCCCGTTGTTGCGGCACTGGGCTAGGATTTCGTTTCCGGCGCGGATGTCGGCTTCAACGCCGCTCCATTTCGTCGGGATATCGCCTCTGGCGACCGGCACGGCGGCAAGGCCGAACGGTTCGGCGATTGGCGGTGACGGAGCTACAGGGACGAACGGCTCGAGGCTCGCGACCTGCGCGGGAGCGGCGGCTTGCGGCGGCTCCTGGTCCTTTTGCTCGGGAGCAGCAATGTTCGTGCGCGATTCAATTTCTGAATTTGAGTCTTGTCGCGCTTGATCGAGCGCCACGGCGGCCTCTTGCGTCACGGCGGGCGGCGTCGCTGCTGCAGCGAACTCGTCGAGCGTGCCGTGATCGATGCCGGAACGAACCGGCCAGACTACGAGCAATACCGCAAAACCCCAGGCAATGCCTGAAGACGCAACGCGACTGAACATTTTGACGTCCCTGAACGGCGAGGTACGGCGCACACGCGCGTCGTCCCGGCTTTTTGTTCAAAGACGCCATAACGCGGCCGCTGCTGCGGTCCGGTTAAGGACGAGGGTTGCTGCGGCAAAGGTTCCAAGACAGCGTGTAGCGACCGCTACGGCATTGCCGACAATTTTAGCGGCCGCGTTTGAAATGCTTTTACAATGCGGGTTTCCTTCGCTTAAATGCGAAGGTTGGGGCTGCAACTAAAGCTGAATGCCATCTGGGGGGATTTCATGGAATTGCGTCGCATAAAGCGCTGCGGCCTCGCCGCGATTGGATTCTTGTTGCCTGTCTGTCGATTGGCGCCGCGCACGCGCAGGACAAGACCTTCGAGCTTAAACTCTCGCATTGGGTGCCGCCGTCGCATCCGCTGCAAAAGGCGATCGAGGATTGGGCCGCCGATGTCGAGAAGGCCTCGAACGGCACGATCAAATCCAAAATCTATCCGGCGCAACAACTCGGCAAGGCGTTCGACCATTACGACATGGCGCGCGACGGCATTACCGACTTCGCCTACGTCAATCCGGGCTATCAGCCGGGACGTTTCCCGATCATCGCGGCGGGCGAACTGCCGTTTCTCGTCGGCCATGCCAAGGGCGGCAATCGCGCGATCGACGCCTGGTACCGCAAATACGCGGCGACCGAAATGAAGGACGTGCACTACTGCTTCTCGTTCGTGCTCGATCCGTTGGCCTGGCATTCCAGCACCAAGAAGATCGTGCTGCCGGCGGACATCCAGGGCATGAAGGTCAGGCCGGCCCAGGGCACCATCGCTGCCTGGGTGACGCAGCTCGGCGGCACCAATGTTCAGTCCGGCGCGCCGGAAGTACGCGACCTGCTGGCCAAAGGCGTTGCCGATGCCGTTACTTTCCCGTGGGGCTCGCTGGTGCTGTTCGGCATCGACAAGGTGACCAAGTATCACATGGACGAGCCGCTCGGCACGGCGACGTTCCAATGGGTGATGAACCCGGCCACCTATACCGCCATGTCGGCTTCGCAAAAGAAAGTGATCGACGATCATTGCACGACCGAATGGGCCGCGAGATTCGCCGATCCGTGGGCTGACTTCGAGCATGCCGGTCTGGAGCAGGTCAAAGCCGAGCCGGGCCAGGAAGTCTACAAGATCACCGACGATCAGCTTGCCGATTGGAAGAAGTCGGCTGAGCCGCTCAAGCAAAAGTGGGCGGCGGATGTCAAGAAAGCAGGCGGCGATCCCGGCGCCATCATGAAAGGGCTGTTGGCTTCGCTCACGCAGTACAACGCAGGTCTCTGAATGCCGGCGTGCGCGCGAAACACTTCATCGAAGTATCTGTGACGCCCGGCTCGCGGTCTTGATCGCTTTTCGGATCCTGGTGCCGTGGTTGCCGTCGCAGCCGTAATTGCCGTTGCACATGTGAAAAGGACGCGCCGGAGCGCGCCCGCGACCACGCGCCAATGTCAGGGTTAACTGCGTCCGCCGCCGGCGAGAACCGCACGTGTCGCGCGATCGGGGCCGAAATCGTCGACGTTGTCGATCGCAAGAATATCGGCGAGCCGGGTCCGGGCGCGGTTGACGCGGCTTTTGATCGTGCCGACCGCGCAGCCGCAGATCGCGGCGGCGTCATCATAGGAGAAGCCCGATGCGCCGACCAGGATCAGCGCCTCGCGCTGATCGGACGGCAACTTGGCCAGCGCAGTGCGGAACTCTTCGAACTCCACGCGTCCGGTCTGCTCGGGATGCGATTTCAGTGTCTCGGCATAACGGCCGTCGGCATCTTCCACTTCGCGGCGCCGCTTGCGGTATTCGGAGCGGAACAGGTTGCGCAGGATGGTGAACAGCCATGCCGGCATGTTGGTGCCGGGCTCGAAGGAATCGATATGCGCGAGCGCGCGAAGCAACGTTTCCTGCACCAAGTCATCGGCGCGATCGATATTGCCGCACAACGAGATCGCGAACGCGCGCAAACTCGGCACGGTGGCGAGGACTTGGTCGCGAATGACGGGATCTAGCTTCATGCCTGTGTCCACCGATCAATCCTGCTCTTGATTGCTTAGGCGGCGAACGAGATCTTCGAGATGCTGCGGCACACCCTGATTGACCACGTCGTTGTACATGGCGCGCAACTGCTGGCCGATCCGGGCCTGAACTTCCCGGCCTAGCCGCGCTTCCGGCTTGTGGAGGGTCGTGGTCGTGGTGGCCATAGGATCGTGGCTCTCCGGTTTCTCAGCGACCGGCTCCACCTCATCAAGGTTGGTCTTACGGTGCTTCATAGCGTCATCTTTTCCCCGTTCGCCCATGCCGACCCGCCTTGGGAACTCACATCAACGTGCGCTAACGCACTGAGCCGCCCCGTAGTTCCGTCCGGGGGAGCCGTAATGGAACTTTTTTTGCGCTGCGGCGTTTTTGCCAGTAACCTCAGCACTATGGAAGGGGAGGGTGTATTGTCCACTTCACAAGCCGTACTCCAGCATCTGCCGTCTCTGCGCCGCTATGCACGTGCCTTGACCGGCAGCCAGGCCTCCGGCGACGCCTACGTCGTCGCCACCGTCGAATCGCTCATAGCCAGCCCAAAAATGCTGGAGGCGAGTTCGAATTCCCGTGTCGGCCTCTATCGCCTTTTCACCAAGATCTGGAATTCGGTGGCGGTGAACGGCGCGGCCGATGCCAACGAGATCATCCTGCCGCCGGAGCAGCATCTCACCCAGATCACGCCGCGGCCGCGCCAGGCCTTCTTGCTGGTTGCGCTCGAGGGCTTTTCCGAGGAGGACGCAGCGGAAGTTCTCGACTGCGACCTGCAAACGCTGCGTGGTCTTGTCGAGGAATCAGGCCGTGAGCTTGCCGCCGAGATCGCGACCGATGTGCTCATCATCGAGGATGAGACATTCATCGCCATGGACATAGAGGCCCTGGTCGAAAGTCTTGGCCACAATGTCACCGGGATCGCCCGCACGCATGGCGAGGCGCTGACGCTTGGCGAAACAGAAACGGCCCGGACTGATCCTCGCCGACATTCAGCTCGCCGACGGCAGTTCGGGTCTTGATGCGGTCAACGAACTGTTAGGGTCGTTTGAGGTGCCGGTGATCTTCATCACCGCCTATCCGGAACGTTTCTTGACCGGACAGCGGCCGGAGCCGGCCTTCCTGATCGCAAAGCCCTTCCAGGTTGCCGTCGTGTCGGCGGTCATCAGCCAGGCGCTTGTTCTTCGGCCGCAAGGCGCGTCAGCGCGAACGCAAGCCAAGCGAGACCCAGGCGACGCTGTAGGCGGATCGGTCAACGCAGTTCCGTTTTTGAGCGCCTATCCATGGCCGGGCTTGTCCCGGCCATGATCATTTTGGCTACGGCGGTGATTTCAGAGATCTGTCCGGAAAAGGTTAGGGCGCAGCCGATCGGCATATCGGCTGCGCCCAACGTGGCCGGCCAAGCACGGGGGAGGGGGAAAGGATGGCCGTCCGCCATGACAAATCCGGGTCGCCATATTTGTTCCTGCGCGGAGCTTGTTCCGAAAGTGCAAGGCGTTGCTTCCCTTTGCCTTTCGGCATGAAAGGCCAATCGATCGTCAATCACGACTCGGTGACTGTCTGCTGATGCCGGAACCTGCCGTGATCGCTGACGTTGAATTTGCGGTGCAGTGATCGGCTTGGGGGCTTTTCGTGTATCTGATCGGTCGCAAGCGTGACAACAATGATCAGATCGGCGCGGCGGAGAAGTCCGGTGGCCAAGCTTCTGTTTGCTCGCATCGCAGGCGTGTTGGGACTAACGTCGCTTGCGGTTTTCTTCGTTGGCCTCATCCCATTTTTGAGCGCGGATCCGAGTGCGGGTGCGGGGCTCACCGCCAAGCCGGCCTATTCAGTAAATCGCGATCTCAAGGGCGATCGGCTTCCGCTTCCTTCGGAAATCAATTCGGCGATTTCGCGCAACGAGTCGCGGTCACAAGCACCGGCACGCGAGATTCCCGTCGGCTGCGACCCTTCGTTCTCTCCCGTTTCTGCGCCACAACTGGCGTATATCTACGGCCGCTGCACGACGTAAGCGCGCGGGTGTGAGCCTGCACGCACGGTCTTGTTGATCGGGGCGGCTCGCGACAGGCGGTCAAGCGTTCGCACTGAACCGGATCGCGCAACCGCAAGTCTCACAAGAAACTAGGTCTCACAACAAACCACGTCCAACAAGAAACAAAGTTAACACCGACTTGCGCGATGCCGCGCAAGGAGCCGGTCGCGGTTCGGCGTTTGTTTGTTTGCCGGGCGTAGACCCGGATGTGCGGGCGCGGAACTTTCCAGCCTCACCGGTGATTAGAGCAGCAGAGAACGGCATTTCAGCGCGGGAGCAGGTCATGTCAGAAAATCGCCGGCGACGGCACATTTGCGGCGTTATCCTGTTCGCGGGCGCGCTTTTGGTCCCGGCTATGCCGGCTTCTGCACAGGTGCTGTCTTATCTGGCGCCGCCGAGTTATGAGCCGGCATTCCCGCAATATGCGCCGCAGGACGATCAGCAAGGGCAGGACAATCAACAAGGGGCCGTCGCGTCGGACGAGCTTCCCGCACCGCTGCGCCGTCAGATCGTGTCGTATCAGACGACGCAGCCGCCCGGGACCATCATCATCGATACCCCGCACACGTATCTTTATTTGACGCTCGGCAACGGCAAGGCGTTGCGCTACGGCATCGGCGTCGGCCGTCAGGGTTTTACCTGGTCGGGGACAGAGACGATCTCGCGCAAGGCCGAGTGGCCCGACTGGATCCCGCCGGCTGAAATGGTGGCGCGGCAACCCTATCTGCCGCGCTGGGTCGGTGGCGGTCCGGGCAATCCGCTTGGCGCCCGCGCGCTTTATCTCGGCAATACCGATTACCGCATCCACGGCACCAACGATCCGGCCACGATCGGCAAGCATGTCTCGAGCGGCTGCATCCGCTTGCAAAACGCGGATGTCACCGATCTCTACGAGCGCGTCGGAATCGGCACCAGAGTTGTGGTGCTGCCAAACGATCAAGGGCGTATTTCCGCCGATCTTGGCCGCACTGGTGCGATGACGGCGCAAAATTCCGTCAGGTCCGGTTCCAACTAATCGAAATTCAAAGGCGCTTTGTCTCAAGGGCTGGAACTCGATGGAACGAGTTCCGGCCCCTTTTCATTAGCGACTCTGGTGACGATCTTTACGGCAATGCCGTAAGGTGGAACTCTAAAGGCATGGACATGCCTGATAAAAACACGTCCGAAAATGTCAGCCTGCGCGACCTCAGCCTGCGGGATTTGCCGGACCTGGGCAATTCTGCAGAGTTCTTTCCCGATTTTTCGAGTGTTTGCGCCGCGCTGGAAGCTGCGCATATCGGCGTCTGGTCGTGGGACTTCGCCACCGGAAAAGTGACCTGGTCCCGCAATCTCGAATCCATTCACGGTATGACTCCGGGACGCTTTGATGGCACTCTCGCGTGCTTCTTCAACTGCATTCATCAGGATGATCGGGAGCGCGTCGAATCCGCGATCAATGAAGCGCAACGCTCCAAAACTGATTTCCGCGCACGCTATCGGACGGCGGCACAGCAGAAAGATGGCCGCGATGAACGGTGGGTCGAGGCGAGCGGCAAAGCTATCGCCAAAGATGGCACGTCACGGCGCATGCTCGGCCTTTGTTACGACGTGGCCGAACGGGTCAATCTCGATAGCGAGCGACGCAATCGCGCAAAGCAGCAGGAAGCGCTCGCCCAATTCGGCGAGCGGGCGCTCGCGGAACCCGATCTTGATCGGCTCTTGAACGATGCCGTCAGTACGGTCGCGCTGACCTTGTCTGTCGACTTCGTCAAAGTGCTGGAACTCCTTCCCGGCGGCACCGAACTGCTGCTACGCGCCGGGTTTGGCTGGAAGAGCGATCTCATCGGTACGGTTTTGACGACGACTGAACCGGACACCTTTGCCCGATATACGTTGAATTCCGCCGTGCCGATTGTTGTCGCCGATTTCGCCGACGAGAAGAGGTTCGAGGTCCCGGAATATTTGAAGGACCACAAATGCACGAGCGGCGCGACGGTCGCCATCGCCGGCCGTGATGGGCGCGCCTTTGGAATCCTTGGCGTCTGCAGCGGCAAGATGCGGAATTTCAGCGCACAGGACATTTCGTTCCTGGCCGCCCTCGGCAATCTCCTGGCCGGCGCCATTCAGCGCCGTCAGCTTGAGCAACGGCATGAATTGATGATCCGCGACATGCGGCATCGCTCCGGAAACCTGTTTTCGCAGTTGCTCGCCTTGTTTTCGCAAACCGCAAAAACCTCGAAAAGCATTCCCGATCTCACCAGCAAGTACCAGGCGCGGGTGCTCGCTATGGCGAATGCGCACCGCCTGATCACCGAGGGCGGCTGGAAATCGATCCCGATCATGGACCTGCTCTATGCCGTGCTCGGCCCCTACATCGATCGCGTGTCTCTCGATGGACCTAACATCGATCTCGAACCGGATCCGGTTTTCAATTTGAGCGCGGCGCTGCACGAGCTTGCCGCCAATGCGATCAGGCATGGCAGCCTGTCGCGCTCCAAAGGGCAACTCGACTTGCGCTGGTCGGTGGGCCGCACGCAGCGCGGCATGACGCTGATATTCGAATGGGTGGAGAAAAACGGACCTCCGGCGCGGCGGCCGCGGCGTACCGGCTTCGGCACGCGGCTGATCGATCTCGTCATCCAGCGGCAGCTCAACGGCGAGGTGGTCCGCACATTCTCGCGCAAGGGCCTTTCGGTGAAAATGCAGGTCCCGCTCACGCATGAGCGCTGGCCATCGCCGGCTGCTGCGGCGCGTAGTGCATAAATCGGCGTCAAAGCCTGCCGCAAGCGGCGGCTTGCTACGCCGGTCACATGCGCCGTAAGGTCGCGACGAGTGTAAGGGTCAGGTTTGTCGCAAATGCACGCAGCAGAGTCCGGAACGAGCCGGCGCACGTCATTTGAACAAATCGCCTTATTGCTGCAGGGCGGCGGTGCGCTTGGCGCTTATCAGGCCGGAGTCTATGAGGCCCTGGCCGAAGCCGGTCTCCATCCGGATTGGGTCGCGGGAATTTCGATCGGGGCCATCAATTCGGCGATCATCGCCGGCAATCCGCCGAACGAGCGCGTCGGCCGCCTGCGCCAATTTTGGGAAACCGTCAGCGCGTCGCCGCTGGGAGTTCCCTATTTCAAGTCATTCGAGCTTAAAGACGAATTGAATCATCAAATCGTCAATCAAGCCCGTGCGATGAGCATCCTGTTGTTCGGTGCGCCGAATTTCTTCGTTCCCCGCATGCCGCCGCCGATGCTCTGGCCTGGCGGCAGCGCGATCAAGGCGAGCTATTATGACAATTCTCCGCTGCGGACGACGCTTGAGCGCCTCGTCGATTTCGACCGGATCAATGCCGGGCAGATGCGCTTTAGCGTCGGCGCGGTGGACATCTGCAGCGGAAACTTCACTTATTTCGACTCGACGACCCATCACATTCGCGTCGAGCACATCATGGCCAGCGGATCTTTGCCGCCGGGCTTTCCGGCCACCGAGATCGACGGGCAGCACTATTGGGACGGCGGGCTGATTTCCAATACGCCGCTGCAATGGGTGCTCGATTGCCGGCCGCGGCGCGACACACTGGCATTTCAGGTTGATCTCTGGAGCGCCCGCGGCAAGCTGCCGAAAGATTTGATCGAGGTCGAAGTGCGCCAAAAGGAAATCGTGTATTCAAGCCGGAACCGCGCTGCGACCGATCAGTATCAGAAAATGCAGAAGCTTCGCATTGCCGCCGCCAATCTCATCGGGCAGCTTCCGGCACAGCTTCAAGACAGCGACGATGTGAAGCTTCTCAAGCAGGAAGCCGATGACAAGGTGTGCAATATCGTGCATCTGATTTATCGTTCGCAGAAATACGAAGGCATCGCCAAGGATTTCGAATTTTCCCGCCGCACGATGGAAGAACACTGGAAGACCGGCTACCACAATGCCAAGCACACGCTGGCGAATCCGGAAGTCCTGCAGCTTCCGGATCGGCTGGAAGGGGTGCGCACCTTCGATCTCGGCGAAGATCAGCCGGAAGCTGGTTAGACAGCCGGGCGGTCACGATCATGGGAGCCCATAATGAAGGAAAGTGACGTGCGGCAGAGGGCGTTCGCGATGCCGCTCACCAGTCCGGCCTATCCGATGGGTCCGTATCGTTTCGTCAATCGCGAATTTCTCATCATCACGTACCGCACTGATCCGCAGAAATTGCGGGAACTCGTTCCCGAGCCGCTCGAGGTTGGCGAACCGCTGGTCAAATTCGAATTCATCCGCATGCCGGATTCGACCGGCTTCGGCGACTACACCGAAAGCGGCCAGGTCATCCCGGTTTCATTTCAGGGGCGCAAAGGCGGCTACACCCATTGCATGTTCCTCGACGACCACCCGCCGATTGCCGGCGGCCGCGAGCTATGGGGCTTTCCGAAAAAGCTGGCGAAGCCGACCCTGCATCCGGAAATCGACACGCTGGTGGGAACGCTGGAATACGGTTCGGTCCGGATTGCCACCGGCACCATGGGCTACAAGCACAAGGCCGCGGACCATGACGCGATCATGGCGTCGCTTCTGGCGCCGAATTTTCTGCTTAAGATCATACCGCATGTGGACGGGACGCCGCGAATTTGCGAACTTGTCGAATACCAGCTGCTCGACGTCAACTTAAAGGGTGCCTGGACCGGTCCGGCGGCGCTGAACCTGATCTCCCACGCGCTCGCGCCGCTTGCCGAACTGCCGGTGCTGGAAATCGTGTCCGGCACCCACATCATCGCCGACCTGACGCTCGGGCTCGGCAAAGTCGTGCACGATTACCTGGAATAATCAAAAGCACATGAAAGAAGAGACGATCGGATTTCAGTCCGCGGGCCTGCGGCTGCATGGCGTGCTGGGGCTGCCGGAGGACTTGAAGCCGTCGGAGCGGCGCGCGGCGTTTCTGGTGCTGCACGGCTTCGGCTCGAATTCGGAGAGCTCCAACGTGCTGCAGCCGACGCGCATACTCAGCGAATTCGGCTATGTCACGCTGCGCTTCGATATGCGCGGTTGCGGCAAAAGCGAAGGCGAGTTCGGCCGCGTCATCTGCCTGGAGCAGGTCGAAGATCTAGGTAACGCGCTGTCGTTTCTCGCGACGCATCCCGCGGTCGATCCCGATCGCATCGGCGCCATCGGCTCAAGCTTTGGCGGCGCAGTCGCTGTCTATGCCGGCGGCACCAATCCCCGCCTCGCTGCCGTCATTTCGAACGGCGGCTGGGGCCACGGTGAGCGCAAGTTCCGCGGCCAGCATCCGACGCCGGAGGCTTGGGCGAAATTCACCAAAATGCTCGAAGAGGGCCGTGCCCATCGCGCCCGCACCGGGAAATCGCTGATGGTGCCGCGTTACGACATCGTGCCGATCCCCAACCATGTGCGGGAAAACCTCGAACGGCAAAGGGTCGGAATGCTGGCGCCGAATTCCGTCGAAATGTTCCCCGCGGAAACCGCGCAGAGCATGTTCGATTTCCGCGCCGAAGACGTTGTCGGAAAGATCGCGCCGCGTCCGCTTTTGCTGATCCACGCGGCAAACGATTCGGTAACGCCGACGGAGCAATCGATCGAAATGTTCAAGCGCGCCGGCCAGCCCAGCGAGTTGCATCTCTTCAGCGGGCTCGATCATTTCCTGTTTGCGGAAAATTCAACGCGCGTCTGGAGCCTGGTGCGCAACTGGCTCGATACCTATTTTCCCGCCACGCGGCCGTGATCCGAACGAGCGGATTCCTGTCTTCCGGATTATAGTCATCCCTAAAAATCAAACATGAGGCGCAAGTGAGCCCCGGCAAAATCCTGGTGAGTCACGAAGAACTCGGACGTTTCATCCGCGACGCGATCGTGGCGGTCGGCGCGCGCGAACAAGACGCCGCCGCCGTCGCGCAGGGACTGGTCTGGGCCAATCTCCGCGGCGGCGACGGTCATGGCGTGTCGCGGCTGCCGCGCTACCTGAAGATGATCGCGCGCGGCGAGATCGATACCAAAGTGCAGCCGCGTGTCATCCACGATCGCGGGGCCACTTTCGTGATCGAGTGCGACCACGGCTTCGGGCCGGTCGCGGCGATGCAGGCCGCAGCCCTTGCGGTCGAGCGGGCAAAAAAGCTCGGTGTTTGCTTCGGGCTTATCCGCCAGACGACGCATACCGGCGCGATCGGCCGCTATGCGCAATGGATTGCCGAGCGCGGCTGCGCTGCCGTCCTCATGGGAGCGGGCCCGACGCTGATGGCCTATCACGGCGTGCGGGTCGCAAGCCTTGGAACGAGCCCGATCGCCATCGCGGTACCCGGAAGCAACGGCCCCATCCTCCTCGATATGGCGACGAGCACGATCTCGAACGGCAAGATATTGCAGGCCCGCAATACCGGCACCGCACTTCCGGCAGGGACTGTGCTGACCGCTGCTGGTGAGCCCACGACAGATCCGCGACAGGCCGAAATCCTGTTGCCGCTCGGCGGCCCAAAGGGATCCGGCCTCGCTTTGATGTTCGAAATGCTGGCCAGCATCACGGCCGGCGCGCCGATCCAGGTGCGTGCACTCGGACCGGAGAAGCGCACGCGCAATACCGGCAATACCGCGATGTTTGTCGTCGATATCGAAACCTTCCGCTCGCTCGCCGACTTTACGCATGACACCGATGAGCTCAGCGCGATGCTCAAGGCGCTGCCGCGGCAAGCGGGTTTTGACGAAGTCACATTGCCTGGCGAGCGTTCGACACGAACGGAAGCGGCGCGCCGCAAATCCGGTATCCCGATTCCGCCAAGACTCTGGGAGGAATTGGGCGAAATCGCCAAGGAACACGCGATCCGGCCGCCCGTGCTCTCGTCCTCTCCCGCATGAGTGCAGGCGAAGGGAGCTGATCACGCCTCAAGCCGCAGCCCGACATAGCGATCGAGCGTCGCGTGGTCGGCGAGCAATTGCGGCGAGGGGCCTTTGTGAACGACGCGGCCGCGCTCGAGAATGATTGCTTCCTGTGTCAATGATAGCGCGATCTCAAGATGCTGCTCGACCAGGATAAGCGCATTGGAGCCGTCGCTGGTCATGCGCCGGATCGCGCCGGCGAGCTCTTCGACGACGATCGGAGCCAGGCCTTCCAGCGGTTCGTCGAGCAAAAGGAGCGCCGGGTTGGTCATCAGGGCGCGCGCGATCGCCAGCATCTGCTGCTCGCCGCCGGAAAGCTGGTTGCCGAAATTGCGCCGGCGCTCGGCCAGCCGCGGAAAAAGATCGTAAACCTCGGCCAGAGTCCAGCGGCCGGCGCGCGCGGCCACCGTGAGATTCTCCTCGACCGTCAGGGACGGAAAAATCTCGCGCTCCTGCGCCACCCAGCCGATGCCGGCGCGGGCGCGGTGATGCGGCGCCTGGTGCGTGATGTCGCTCCCGCGCCAGGCGATTTGTCCCCGGCCGACGCGCGTATAGCCCATGATGGTGAGAAGGAGCGTCGACTTGCCGACGCCGTTGCGGCCGAGCACGGCGAGGCCGCCGCGTTCCGGCAGTTCGAGCGAAATGCCGTCCAGAACCACGGCGGAGCCGTAGCCTGCCCGCACGTCGTGGAGCTTAAGGAGCGGCTCAGCCATGATGCGCCGTCCCCAGATAGACCGCGCGGACGCGAGGGTCGGCTGCGATTTCCTGCGGGGTGCCCTCGAGAAGAACGCGGCCGCCGACCATCACGATCACGCGCGAGGCAAAGCGAAAGACGAGGTCCATGTCGTGCTCGATGAACAAAACCGTAATGTCGCGTGAAAGGTTCGCGATCGCGGCAAAAAGGTCCTTGCTCTCCTCGCGCGGTACGCCGGCCGCCGGTTCGTCGAGCAGCAGCACTTTAGGCTTGGTCGCGAGCGCCAGTGCGATCTCAAGCAGGCGCTGCTGCCCATAAGCCAATTCACGCGTCAGGCGGTGGCATACCGGCGCCAGCGTCAGCGCCGCGAGAATATCGTGAGCCTCGGCGATTTCGTCCCGATAGCCGGTGAGGCGCCGCCACCAGGTTTGCGCAACGCCGCGGCGTTCGCATACCGCGAGCGTCACTGACTCAAGTGCGGTCAGATGCGGGAACAGTGAATTGATCTGAAAGGTGCGCACGAGACCGCGCCGCACGCGCTCGTCCGGCGCAAGCCCGGTGATGTCCTGATCGCCGAGAGCGATGCGGCCCGAATCCGGCCGCAATATTCCGGTCATGAGGTTGATCAGCGTGGTCTTGCCGGCGCCATTTGGGCCGATCAGCGCGTAGCGCACGCCAGCCGGCAGCGTGAGCGCGACATCCGCCGCCACCACGAGCGAACCGAAGCTCTTGTTCAATCCGTGCGTGGCAAGGGCGATCTCGCTCATGACGTGTTCTTCGCACGCCGGGCCAGGAGCGAGAGGCCGCCGAGGAGGCCGTTCGGCAGCAGCATCACCACCGCGATCAGCAGAAGGCCGATCCAGAAGTACCAGAATTGCGGATTGAGACCGGAGAATTGATCGCGCGCGACCATGTAGACGGCGGCGCCAAGAAGGCCGCCATAGAGCCGGCCGGTGCCGCCGAGGATAAGCATTACCAATACGTCGGCGGACCGCTGAAAGCCCAATGATTCGAGCGAAACGGTTTCGGTCGTTTGCGCGAGCATGGCGCCGGCAATCCCGGCGATGAGGGCTGCGATCGTATAGATCGTGCGCATATGCGTTTGCGTCGGCGCGCCGATGGCGGCCATCCGCTGGCCGTTTTCGCGGATGCCGCGCAGTGCCAGCCCAAACGGGGAGTGGATCAGCCGCCGCGCAACGAGGAAAATCAGAAACAGGCCGGCAAGCGCGTAGCTATAGGCGGTGTAGCCGTAAAGATCGAAGCGGAAAATGCCGAGGAGCGGCCGGGTATGGATGCCCTGGAGACCGTCCGAGCCGCCGGTGAGCCAGCTTGCGCTGTTGGCCGCTTCCTGGAGCACGAGGCCAATGCCGAGCGTGATCATGATCAGTGCGAGGTGGCGGAAGCGCACGACGATGAAACTCGTGAGGTAGCCGAAAATGCCCGCGGCGATGGCGGCCGCCAGCAAGCCGAGCAACGGATCGCCCCAGCCCCATTTGGAAAGTAGTCCCGCAGTGTAGGCGCCGACGCCGAAATAGGCGGCATGGCCAAGCGATACGATTCCGGAAAAGCCCAAGATGAGATCGAGCGACAGCGCGAAAATGGCAGTGATCGCGATCTGGCACGCCAGCACCAGATAAGACGGCGTGAGCACGAATGGCAGCAAAGTCGCGAGCCAAAATGCAATCTCGCTCCACCGCCAGCGAATCTGCGCCTGCATATAGCCAAGCGGACCGGCGGCGGACTGCATCGTCACGCTCAGCGTCTCCCGAACAAGCCGGTCGGCCGCCACATCAACAGCGCGATCATCACCAGGTAGATGAGAAAGGCGCCGATTGCGGGTACGTAATACTTCCCGGCCACGTCGCTGACGCCGAGCAGCATGGCCGCGGCGAACGAGCCGGCAATCGAGCCGAGGCCGCCCACCGATACGACAATCAGCACATAGATGAGATAGGTGAAGGCGAACGACGGATCGAGCCCAACCAACTCGACGGCAAGCGCGCCGCCAAGGCCGGCAAGGCCGCAGCCGAGCGCGAAGGTGATCGCAAACACGCGATCGACGTCGATGCCGAGCCCGCGCGCCATACGCTGATTGTCCACCGCGGCACGTACTTTTGCGCCGAACGATGTGTTCTCGACCGTGAATATGAGCACGATCGTGATCAGTAAGGCCGTGCCGACGAGAAAGAGCCGGTAGATAGCGAAATTCAGTCCTGCGAACGCAATCGAGCCGCGCATGTAGGACGGAAGCTGCAACGGCTGCTGGTCCGTGCCGTAGATGTAGGCCGCTCCGGCAATCGAGACAAAGACGATCCCGATGGTGAGCAGGCACTGTTCGAGGTCGCTCGATCGATAGAAGCGTCGGAAGAAGATACGTTCAAGCACGACGCTTGCCATTGCGGTGGCAATGAACGCAACCGGCAGCGTCGCGAAAAATGGCCAGCCGAGATTGTTCATCAGCGTGACGGTGACGTAACCGCCCAGCATCGCGAAACTGCAGTGCGCCAGGTTGACGAAATTCATCATCCCGAGCGTGACCGACAGCCCGACCGACAGCAAGAACAGCAACATGCCGTAGGCGACGCCGTCAAACAGCACGCCGAAGACAGGGGGCATGGCGGGCCGCCTACGGTGTTGTGCTCCGCATCAGTTCTTCATGCGCGCCTTGACGGGATCCTTGACGTTCTCGACCTTGTCGAACTCGATATTGACCAGTTGATCGCCGCGTTTTTCGACGCGACGGATATAAACCGTCTGAATGATGTCGCGCGTCTCGGGATCGATGCTGATCGGGCCGCGGGGGCTCTCCCAGCTCATGCCTTTGGCGGCGGCGATCAGCGAATCGCCGTCGGCCTTGCCGCCGGTCTTCTTCAGGGACTCGTAGATGAGGTGCATGCCGTCATAGCCGCCGACGGAGAAGAAGTCCGGGTTGCGCTTGAAATCGGCGTTGTAGGCTTTCACGAATTCATGATTGAGCGGAGAGTCATGAGTGTATTCGTAATCCGCACAGGTGATGATGCCGAGGGCCGCATCGCCCATGGCTTTGAGCGCCGTCTCGGCCGCGAGCGCGTCCTGACCCAGGACTTTGATCTTGGACGTATCAACACCGCGCTCGGCCAGAGCCTTGCCGACTGCGGCCGGCTGCGCGCCGCCGGGAATCCAGATGTAGATAGCATCCGGGTTCATGTCCTTGGCGCGCTGGATGAAGGCGGAGAAGTCGGGATTAGCGACCGGGAAGCGGACGGAGCCGATGACCTCGCCGCCGGCCTCCTTGAAGCCGGTCTGAAACGCGCCTTCGGCGTCGATGCCGGGGCCGTAATCCGACACCATCGTGTAGACCCGCTTGATCCCATGCTTCGCGGCCCAGGTGCCCAGCGTTTGGTTGAGCTGCGGCGTGGTCGACGATGTCCGGGCGATATAGGGAGACTTGGTGGTGATGATTGATGTTGCCGCATTCATGACCACCATGAATTTCTTGGCTTCCGCGGAAACGTCGGCAGCGGCCAACGCGTTGGGCGTCAATGCGAAGCCCCCAAAGATATCGGCATTGTCGCGCACGACCAGTTCCTGCGCCAAACGCTTGGCGATGTCGGGCGCGATGCCGCCGGTGTCCTTGCGGATCAGCTCGATCTTCTTGCCGGCGACCGTGTCGCCGTGCTGCTTCATGTAGAGTGTGACGCCATTGTCGATCTCGGCGGCGGTATCGGCAAATTGCCCCGAATATGCGGAAATCATCCCGACTTTGACCGTGCTCTGCGCATTCGCACCGCCGGTCCCGGCCAATAAGACCGCGCCAACAAAGGCAAACACAGGTTTACGCATCGTTCCCCTCCCAATTTGCGTCAGGCTCAGATTGGTTTTGTGCCACATCCTCGTTCAGGTTGAACGGAAGTGCAACGCGTGTTTATTGACGCAGTCTGCGGGTGGGCTGCGGCCCCGGGGGGGGCCGGCTGCGAAACTTGCGAGAGTGACCGAAAGACCGATTGCGCATGGACCGGGCCCCGACATCCGCAGCCACGATCGACCAGGACGAAGTCGCCCGATTTTCGCGCATGTCCGGCCAGTGGTGGGATACGCGCGGGCCGATGGCGGCTTTGCACAAGTTCAACCCGGTCCGGCTGGCCTATATCCGCGACCGCGCCGCCGCGCATTTTGGCCGTGATCCGAAGCGGCTAGACAGCCTTTCGGGCCTGCGCATGCTGGACATCGGCTGCGGCGGCGGCATTTTGTCCGAGCCGCTGGCGCGGCTTGGCGCTTCCGTTGTCGGCGCCGATCCGTCCGACACCAATATCGCGGTGGCGCAACACCACGCGGCGCAGTCGGGGCTGGCGATCGATTACCGCAACACCAGCGCCGAAGCGCTGGCGCAGGCCGGCGAGGCGTTCGACGTGGTCCTCGCCATGGAAGTGGTCGAGCACGTCGCCGATGTCGGCCTGTTTGTCGCGACCGCGGCCGAGATGGTGAAGCCGGACGGTCTCCTTTTCATGGCGACGCTCAATCGCACCATGAAGAGCTTTGCGCTTGCGATCGTCGGCGCCGAATACATTCTGCGCTGGCTGCCGCGCGGCACCCATCAATGGGACAAGTTCGTGACACCGAACGAGCTTGAGATCGCCCTGGCTCAGGGCGGCATGCACATCAGCGGCGAGACCGGCGTGATGTACAATCTGCTCGCCGATCGCTGGCAGCTTACCGCCGACATGGACGTCAATTACATGGTCGTTGCCGAAAAAACCTCGGCGGAGATGGCCACGTAATGCACGCGCCTTTTGCCTACCCGTCCTGGCTGTGGATCGTCTTTACCGTCATCGCCGCAGCGGCCCAGACCGTGCGCAACGCGATGCAGCGGGAACTCACCGGCAGCCTCGGCACCGTGGGTGCCACGCATGTCCGCTTCCTGTTCGGCTTTCCCTTTGTGATCGTCTTCCTCGCGGTCGTGCTGTGGTCGAGCGGCGCGCCGCTGCCGCGGCCCGGGGTTAAATTCTGGCTGTGGGTGGTCGACGGCGCTCTTACCCAGATTGCCGCGACGGCCCTGATGCTCGCCACCATGGGCGAGCGGTCGTTCGTCGTCACCATCGCCTATATCAAGACCGAACCGATCCAGGTCGCGATATTCGGCCTCCTCTTTCTCGGCGATGCCGTTACCTGGCCGATGATGATTGCGATCGTCGTTGCCACGTCCGGCGTCGTCATCATGTCGACCAAGCCCGGCGGCATGGTCGGTGGAATGCGCCCGACATTGCTGGGCCTCGGCTCCGGCGCGATGTTTGCCGCTTCCGCGATCGGCTACCGCGGAGCGATCCTCAGTCTCGATCTGCCGAATTTCGTCATGGCGGCGACGTTCACGCTTCTGGTCGGGCTTGCCATGCAGGCCGTGGTGCTTTCGCTCTACCTTCTGCTGCGCGCGCCTTCGGTGCTTCGCGCCATCGTTCACGCCTGGAAGCCGTCGCTGTTCGCGGGTTTCATGGGCGCGCTGGCATCCCAATTCTGGTTTCTGGCCTTTGCCATCGCCACTGCCGCGAGCGTGCGGACGCTGGCCTTGATCGAGGTCCTGTTCGCGCAACTCGTCGCGCGTTTTGCCTTCGGTCAGCGTACCACTGCGCGCGAGGCGATCGGCATGGCGCTCGTCATAGCGGGCGTCGTGCTATTGATCCTCGCCTATTGAAAAATCAGTTTTTGTCGTCCGGAAGAATCGGGATCGGATGAAACTCGATTCCTTCCTCGTGCAATTGCTTGGCTTCTTCCGGCGAGGCTTCGCCATAGATCGAGCGGTGCTCGGTCTCGCCGTAATGAATCTTGCGTGCCTCTTCCGGGAAACGTGGCCCGACATAATTCGAGTTCTTGGTAATGTGGTCGCGCAATTCCTTCAGCTTTTGGCGCAGCTCGCGCTCGGGCGGCGACATCATTGCCACCGGAGTCTTTGCGGGCACCGGCGGAGCGGCCGCGGGCGGCGCCGGCAATTCGGGTGTAGCGGCATCGGCATTCGACAGGCGCGGCGCCATAATCGCCTTTTCCACTTTGGCGGAGCCGCAGATCGGGCAGGCCACCAGCGACCGCTTCGCCTGTTTGTCATAGGCGGCCGAATTGGCAAACCAGCTTTCGAATTCGTGGCGCTGTTCGCAGACTAGCGTGTAGCGGATCATGTCGGCTCCCGCACCACGTGGAGATAGGTCGGTTCGGCCATCGGCTCGACCAGCTCGAAACGGCGGCCGTGCTTGAGTGACGGGACTTTGCCTCGCGCCGCGGCAATCTCGGCCGGATTGATCTCCGCCATGACGACACCCGGCTCGATCCCGCCTTCGGCCAGGATACGGCCCCACGGATCGACGATCAGTGAATGGCCATACGTCTCGCGCCCGTTTTCGTGCTTGCCGCCCTGGGCTGCGGCGAACACGAAGCAGCCGTTCTCGATGGCGCGCGCCCGTTGCAGGACATGCCAATGCGCCTCGCCGGTTTGCCGGGTGAAGGCTGACGGAATAGCGAGGAACGAAGCACCGGCCTCGGCGAGCGCGCGATAGAGCGCCGGGAACCGCAGATCATAGCAGACCGTCAGACCGAGGCGGCCCCAAGGCAGATCGGCAATAACGGCAAGATCGCCGGCGCGATAATTGTTGGATTCCCGGTAGCTTTCACCGCCCGCCAGATCGACGTCGAACATGTGAATCTTGTCGTAGCGGGCCTCGATATTGCCCTTGCGGTCGATCAGGAACGAGCGGTTCACGGCTTTTTCCGGAGATGCCTTGATCGCCAGCGAGCCGATATGGATGAAAATTCCAAGCTTGCGCGCCACCTCGCGCAATGTCGCAAGCGTCGGGTCTTGCTCTTCGGCGACGATATTGGCGAACAGCTGCTCGCGCTTGAGCGCGAGAATGTTGGTCATCTCGGGCGTCAATACGTAATTGGCGCCGGCGCGTCCGGCTTCGTCGATCAATGCCAGTGTCGCGGTCAGATTGGCGCCCGGATCGAGCCCCGAGCGCATCTGGATAAGGCCAGCCTTGAATGTCGAGGCATTTGCCGCGGTCATGCCGGCGATCCCTTCGCCGCGTCGAGCAACGGGTCAAGCTTGCCCGCTTCCTCGAGCGCATAAAGATCATCACAGCCGCCGACATGCGTCGCGCCGATAAAAATCTGCGGGAAGGTGCTGCGGCCGTTGGCGCGCTCAATCATCTCTTTGCGTATGTCCCGGTTCGCGGAAACATCGATCTCGTGAAAGCTGACGCCCTTGCGGGAGAACAGGTCCTTCGCGTCCTGACAATAGGGGCAGTAGCGAATGGTATAAATGTCGATCGCGGCCATGATGGTGCTTAACGTTTATCAAATTGTTATATGGACGTTCGCATCGGGTCGGCAACCCTGGCAAAAATCAGGACATCGACGTTGGCGGCGCCGGCACGCAGGAGCGCCCGGGCGCAGCCGTCGACCGTGGCCCCCGATGTGAGCACATCGTCGACCAGGATGAGGCGGCGCCCCGCCACCGCGGCCCGTCCATCCGGGGGCACGCGAAAGGCGCCCTGAACATTGGCGGCACGTTCCGGCCTGGATAATCCGACCTGTTGCACGGTCGGCTTGACGCGCTTGAGCGCGCCGGCAGCGATCGGCACGCCGGTCTGTGATGAAATGGTGGCGGCGAGCATGGCGGATTGATTGAAGCGGCGCGCCCACAAGCGCCGCCAGTGCAGCGGCACCGGGACGAGCGCGTCGGCCTCGGCGAGAAGTTCGCGCCCGGCATGGCCGATCCAGCGGCCCATCATCGGCGCCAGATCGAGCCGGTCGCCGTATTTGAGAGCATGCACCAGCGCCCGCGAAATCTCATCGAACCGCACCGCGGCGCGGGCGCGGCGATAGGCCGGCGGATCGGCAATCGCTTCCATCGACAATATGCCCGGCCCCGGGTCGTACACGAAAGGAATGCCGAGCCGCTCGCAATAGGGCCGGGTGATGAACGATAATTCGACCAGCAAGCCGGACATAGGCCCCGGCCTTCGACCGGTTCCCGGCAGGCCGGGCAGAGCGTCGGCAGGGCGATATCGAGCGTCGTGCGCAACGCAACGCGGACCACGTCGGCGGCGCGCCGGATCTGTGCAGGAAATGAAAGGCCGATCGAGGCGGACATGACGCTACGCTACCGCTCCGCTGCGGCGATGTCATCGGCGGCGGCATGCAATTGCGCCTCAAGACGTGCGATTATCGAACCATGGCCGAAGCCCCGCTAACGCCGAGCCCCGTGATTTTTGACCGCGCGCTCATTCGCCATCGCCGCCGGCGCGCGGCTGCGCTGGGCGGGGCGACGTTTCTTATCGATCGCGTCGCCGCCGACCTTGCGGACCGGCTCGCGGCGGTACTGCGCCGTTTTGAGCTCGCACTCGACCTCGGCAGTCATGGCGAAGCAGTGCGGGATGCGCTTCTTCGCTCCGGCTCAGTCGGTTCCGTCGTGGCGGCCGATACCTTGCCGCACGATCCGCCCTTTGTTGTTGCCAACGACGAAGCACTACCTTTTGGCGCCGGCACTCTCGACCTCGTCGTGTCGGCATTGGCGCTGCAAGTCGCCAACGATTTGCCGGGCGTGTTCGTGCAAATCCGCCGCGCGTTAAAGCCCGACGGATTGTTTCTCGCCGCGCTTCTTGGCGGCGAGACTCTCACAGAGCTGAGGCAGGCTTTCGCCGCGGCGGAAAGCGAGGTCGAAGGCGGCGTCTCGCCGCGCGTCGCGCCGTTCGCCGATCTTCGGGAACTCGGTGCCTTATTGCAGCGGGCGGGTTTTGCGCTTCCGGTGACCGACGTCGACCGCGTTACGGTACGTTATGCTTCCGTCTTCGGCTTGATGCAGGATTTGCGGCGCATGGGCGCGACCAATGCGCTGATTGCCCGCCGCCGCACGCCGCTGCGGCGCGCGACGCTGATGCGCATGGCGGAAATTTATGCGCAACGTTTCGCCGACGATGATGGGCGTATTCGCGCGACGTTCGAGATCGTATGGCTGTCGGGCTGGGCGCCGCATCCAAACCAGCAACAGCCGCTCAAACCGGGCTCGGCCAAGGCGCGCTTGGCCGACGCGCTGGGTACGCGCGAAATTTCGACGGGCGAGAAGCCCGGCTAGGGCGGATAACGGTTCGAAAGCAGACAGAGATGACTCGGGCTTTCAGAGGCGAACGCTTATACCGATGAAGGCGGAAATAGTGGCCCTTAAATTGCAAGTTCCAGATTGTTATCGACGGAATGCAAGCAACGGCGATCATCGGTCGTCAAGGAGCAGGATCATGCGGCAAGTTCAGCAAAGCGCGACTGTTCACGCAAACCGGCATTCAGCCATGATGGTTTTGGGGCGCACGATTGCCGTCGCGGTATTCGGGGTGCTGGCGCTGCCCCCGGCAAGCCGCGCCGAAGACGCCGGCCCCATCGTGATGAAGCTGAGTACCGCCACGATCAACGAGAGCCAGCACGAGTGGATGAAGCGCTTCGCGGCAGCCGTCGAGAAGGATTCCGGCGGCCGGATCAAAGGCGAACTCTATCCGGCAAGCCAACTCGGCTCGATTCCCCGGCAGATCGAAGGTACGCAGTTCGGGTCGATCCAGGGCTGGGTCGGGCCGCCCGAATTCCTCGTCGGCGTCGATGCGCGCTATGAGGCGCTCAGCGCGCCGGCGGTGATCACGACCCTGGAACAGGACGTGCGCGTACTTAACGATCCGCCGGTCAACGACATGATGCTCGGTCTCGGCGCCAACAAGGGGCTTGTCGGAGTAGGGCTCTTTCAAATCGGCCCATCGTCGATCGTCACGCAAAAGCCGATCCATCATATTGCCGACTTCAAGGGCACGAAGATTCGCGTTCTGGCGTCGCCGTTCCAGCTCGAAATGGTCAAGCGTATGGACGCCTCTCCAGTGGCAATGTCGCTGGGCGACGTCTTGCCGGCTCTTCAGCAAGGTGCCATCGACGGCGCGCTCGGCACGATCAACGTCTTCACGACCTTCCACTACCAGGACGCCGCCAAATATCTCAGCCAGACCGGGCAGCCCTTCGTGAACATCATTGTCGTCATGAACAAAAAATGGCTCGAAGCGTTGCCGCCGGATTTGCAGAAGATCGTTCATGACGACGCTGCCGCGGCCTCCAGGCAGATAATCCCGTTTGCCAATGACTTCTTCGCGGCGCAAAGCAACGCATGGACCGACAAGGGTGGCGAACTGATCAGTTTCCCGGCTGATGAATTGACGACATTGAACGGCAAGATTTCTAGCATCGGCGACGACCTTTCGAAGGACAAGCCGGATCTGAACAAGGCAGTTCATGTGGTCATGGAATCGGCGGCGCGAAACAAATAATCCGCCACTGCTAAACCGACGGCAGCCGCGCAACGCCGCCGGCCTGTCGCTGTCCAGATAAGGAGCGCCATGTATCGTCTCTCTGTTGCTGACGTGGACTCACCGTCGTATTTCGTGGCGACGGCGGCGGTCGAGCTTGGCTTCTTCAAACAGGAGGGCCTTGACGTCGAATTTCAGTTCGAGTTCGGCGCCAAAAATGGGCCAGAACGTCTGCGCGACGGCACGCTCGATTTCTTCGGCGGTCCGGCTTACGCCGCGACCCGTGCATTTCCGGCATGGCAAGGCGCAAAACTCCTCTGTGCGCTCTCGCAATATTCCTACTGGTTCATGGCGGTGCGCGCCGATCTCGACGTCAAGCGCGGCGATGTCAACGCGGTCAAAGGCCTGACGATTTCATCGTCGGCGGCCTTTCCCGAAATGGGCCTTCGCTACCTCCTGGCTGAATCGGGGATCGACCTCGAACGCGACAATGTCCGGATCGTCGCTACGTCGCTCACGAACAAAGACGGAAGCTTGAGGGGCCGAGACGGTATCGACGCCGTCAAGCAAGGTCTCGCCGACGCCTATTGGGGTAACGGCATGCGCGTCGCGCTCGGCGAGAGCCTCGGCGTCGCCAAGACCCATCTCGATCTTCGCCGCGGCGACGGCCCGCCGGGCGCGCGCCGCTATAATTTTGCCGCCCTTGCGACGACGGAGCGGCTGGTCAGCGAGCAGCCCGATGTTGCCGCGGCGGCAGTGCGCGCGATCGTGAATACCCAGAAGGCGCTGAAAGCGGATCCTTCGCTTGCCGCGGGAATCGGACATCGCCTGTTCCCGCCGGATGAAGCTGTGCTGATTGCCGGCCTGGTCGCGCGCGATGCGCCGTTCTACGAAGCAAAAATCCCGCCGGACGCGGTCGACGGTTTGAACAGATTCGCCGAAGCTAATGGATTGATTGCGGAGCCGGTCCCCTACGACCGCATGGTGGCTTCACAATTCAGCCACCTCTGGGACGCCTAGCGTGCAAGCGCGCGCTGCAAGCCGATTATTTCATCGCCGAGGAGACGCTGGTGAAGAGGCCCTTCACCGACGAACCAAGGCTGACAATGGTACTGGCGATCGCAACTGCAACGCCTGAAGCAATAATGGCATATTCGATTGCGGTCGCGCCGCTCTCGTCACGCAGAAAGCGGACGACGGATGGGACGATCGCCTGTCTCTGTAACTTGAACATGGTCCTTAAGCCTTCTGACATCAGGATCAAATCAACGTCGTAAGATGCGAAATCAGCGGTTCGTCGGCGGGCGGCATCGGATAGTTGCGTAAATCGTTCGGCCGCACCCATTTGAGTTTTTGTCCCTCCCGCCCTTCGACGAACCCTTCCCAGCGCCGGCAAACATAGAGCGGCATGAGCAGGTAGAAGTCGGGATAGGCGTGGCTCGCGAAAGTCAGCGGCGCGAGACACTCTTCTTTGACATCGATACCCAGTTCCTCCTTCAACTCGCGGATCAGGCATTGCTCCGGCCGTTCGCCGGGCTCGACCTTGCCGCCGGGAAATTCCCATAACCCGGCCATCGATTTTCCTTCCGGACGCTGCGCGATCAGCACGCGGCCATCGGGATCAATCAGCGCGCAGGCTGCGACGAGAACGTGTCTGAAGCTCACGGCCTGCCCCCAGTGTAGAAAGGGTACGGTAAAGGCATATTCAATCCGGCCACACACTTTGCTGCAATCGCCGCGCTGGTTAACGGACGCTTAGGCAGTGTGTCACGATTTCGTCGTGCGGAGCATTTCAAGCACGGCCTCCGCGGTTGCCTGGGGTGCTTCCTGGAACGGGTTATGGCCGACCTTCGGCAGCACGCGGCGCGCGAAAGACCCGGTAAAATGGACGCCGTGCTTCTCCGAGGTCTCCGGCGGGTGCACGCCGTCGGTCTCGCCCTGCAATGCGATGGTCGGCACCGTGATCTTTGGCTGCGCGGCAAGGAGTGCTTCGATCGGCTCAAGCGCCGGATCGCCCGGCGCGTAGCCGAAGCGATGGCGATACGAGTGGATCGTGACCGCGACGAATTCCGGATTGTCGAACGACACGGCGCTGCGTTCGAATGTGGTGTCGTCAAAGCGCCAATCCGGCGACCATAATTCCCAGAGCAGGCGGCAGAACGCGCGCCGGTTTGCTTCCAGCCCGGCGCGGCCGCGCTCCGAATGGAAATAATATTGATACCAGAGACGGTGCTCCTGCTCGGGCGAAGCAGGCTTGCCGGACGCGGGAATGTTCTGAAGATTGTAGCTGTTGACGGTGACGAGCGCCCGCACACGGTCTGGCCAAAGCGCCGCGACGATGCAGGCGGCGCGGCCACCCCAATCGTAGCCGGCCAGCACCGCGCGTTCGATCGCGAGCGCATCCATCAGCTCGCGCAGATCGTGGCCGAGCGCTGCCTGCTGGCCCGAGCGCGGCGTGGCGGCAGACAGAAAGCGGGTCGCACCGAAACCGCGCAGATACGGCACGATGATACGGCAGCCGGCTCCCGCGAGCACCGGGACGACATCGTCATAGCAACGCGGATCGTACGGCCAGCCGTGCATCAGGAAGACGGGTATGCCGCCCGGCGTGCCGCTTTCTTCGTAGGCGATGTCGAGTGTCGAGGTGCGGATGTGCTTTGGGGCGGCAGGCATCAGGTGATGCTCAACTGCGGTAATCGCCGTTGATGGCGACGTATTCCTTTGTCAGGTCGCAGGTCAGCACGCGGTCGCGCCCCTTGCCGAGGCCGAGTGCAACCTTGAGCGCGATTTCCGGCTTCTTCATCGCGGCCGAAACGGCGGCCTCGTCGTAGCCCGGGTCGCGTGCGCCTTTATGGGCGACGCGGATGCCGCCGAACCAGATCGACAGCCGATCGCGATCGGCGGGCTCACCGGCTTTGCCGACCGCCATGACCACGCGGCCCCAATTGGCGTCCTCGCCGGCGATCGCGGTCTTGACCAGCGGCGAATTGGCGATCGACATCGCGACACGGCGCGCCGAAGCTTTCGACACCGCGCCTTCGACCACGATTTCCACCAGTTTGCGCGCGCCCTCGCCATCGCGCGCGACCTGTTCCGCGAGATTGGCGAGCACGGCCTGGAATGCCTTGCGGAAAGGCACGAGCCGCGGATCATGGGCACGGGTGATGCGCGGCGCCCCGGTCGCGCCGCCGGTGGCGAACGCCAGCACGGTGTCCGAGGTCGAGGTGTCGCCGTCGATCGTGACGGCATTGAACGTGTCGACGACGCCCTCGCGCAACAAGGTCTGCAAGACCGGCGCCGAGATCGGGGCGTCGGTGAAGACAAAGGCAAGCATCGTCGCCATGTCGGGCGCGATCATGCCGGCGCCTTTGGCAAAGCCGCTGATGGTGACGTCGGTCCCGGCAATGCGCGCGCGTGCGGTGGCGAGTTTCGGAAACGTGTCGGTGGTCATGATTGCGCGCGCCGCTTCCTCATAAGCATCGGGCGTGGCCGTGGAGGCGAGCTTGGTCATCACGCCGTCGAAGGCTTGCGCCGGCAGCGGCTCGCCGATGACACCGGTCGAAGCGAGGAAGACCTCCGAGGTTTTGCAGCCGACTGCGGCGGCCGCGAGCTTCGCCGTAAATGCGCAAGCCACCCGGCCGCTCTTGCCGGTAAAGGCGTTGGCGTTGCCGGAATTGACCACAAGCGCACGCGCCCGCACGCCCTTGATCCGGGCCCGGCACCATTCCACCGGCGCCGATGGACATTTGGAGCGCGTGAATACCCCGGCGACGCTGGTGCCTTCGTCGAATACGGCCAGCATCACGTCAGTGCGGTCGGGGTAACGGATACCGGCAGCCGCGGTCGCGAAGCGCACGCCGGCGATTGCCGGCATGTCGGGAATTGATTCCGGAGCGAGAGGGGAAATGGCGGACACAGCGAGGCTCATTCATTCATCATGACCGGGCTTACCCCGGCCATCCCGATCATAACCGCACGGCGGTACCCCAGTCACGGGATGCCCCTTTTAGCCGGGCGTGACGATCGTGAGCTTAAGCGAAAGCGATCACTTCTTCGCAGGCGCTGCGGGATTGAGCGCCGACGGATCGGTCGCCGGAGCCGGCGGCTTGTCGAGGCGCTCGATATTCGCGGCGCTGCGGATCTTCTGCACGAGATCGGCTTGAGCACGATGCGCCACATAATTCTCAAGCTGACCC
Source organism: uncultured Alphaproteobacteria bacterium (assembly GCA_963723335.1). Classification (GTDB taxonomy): domain Bacteria; phylum Pseudomonadota; class Alphaproteobacteria; order Rhizobiales; family Xanthobacteraceae; genus BOG-931. The sequence goes on from CAVRQJ010000013.1 coordinate 99,619, forward strand.
TTGACCTCATCGAATGTCGGGGTCGGTTTGGTGCGCTTGTCCTCGACCTTGATGATATGCCAGCCGAACTGCGTCTTTACCGGATCTGAGATTTGTCCCTTGTCGAGCTTGAACGCGACCTCGGCGAATTCAGGCACCATCTGATCTTTGGTGAACCAGCCGAGATCACCGCCCTCGGCAGCGCCCGGATCCTTCGACTTCTCCTTGGCGAGCGCGGCGAAATCCGCGCCTTTCTTCAACTGGGCTTCGATCGCCTTGGCCTCGTCCTCCGTCGGCACCAGGATATGGCGCGCGTGCACCTCTTGCTCAGGCGGCATCTGCTTGACGGCTTCGTCGTACACCTTGCGCATTGCATCGTCGGTGATGGCGGCGTGGCCGGTGTCCTGCAGCAACGTTTCCATCAGCACCTTGTTGCGCTCGAGCGCGATCCGATGCTTGACGTCGTCGCGGTCGCCGAGCTTTTGCTGATCGGCGGCCTGCGACAGGAGGATGACGTCGGCCAGATAGGTGATCAGGTAATCGCGTTTCTGCTCCGGCGGCATCTGCGGCATGCTGGAGCCGACTTCATCCTCGGCAAGCGTGAGATCGCTCTGGCGGATATCGACGCCGTTGGCGCGGGCGACGACCGGGTCGGAATCTTCCGCGCGCGGGGCGGTGATTGGTCCAAGAAGGAATGCCGCCAGCGCCAAGGCGCCGAATGCGCGAACGACGAGCGGGTGGGGGGTGGCCATAGAGCGCTATCCTTTGGCAAGGCGTAGACAGTCGCCGTGTTCTGCGCCGTGTTCTGCAGGGTGCCGGACCCGAAATAAGGGTCCGAATTCGGCGCGGACACTCGCCGAATCGACCGCCCTTGGCAATGGCAGAATCGGTACCGCCCCTAACGACCGCGTGAAAAGCGCCTCGCATTGACAAAAAATCGACCCCCTCCTATCTGTCCAGCAGAGTTTGGGACGTTCAGTCGCCTTGTTGAAGCCCGAATAGCGCCGTATTTTCCGCAGGTTGGACCAGAGCCTCGGGCGAACGCAGAGACAGCATGATCCGAGCATGGGGAACCGATTTCCGGGCAAGATCGTCCTTGATCAAAGCCGCTTGCAGACCGCTCGGCGGATGAGCCCGAAATCCAAAAGGATGATGTGATGATCGGCGCTGTCGCCCGCAAACTGTTCGGCTCGTCCAACGATCGCCGTATCCGCTCCTACCGGCCGCGCGTCGAGGAAATCAATGCGCTCGAGACGGAGCTTGCGGCGCTCTCTGACGAGGCGCTGCGCGCGCGCACTGAAGATTTCAAGAAACAACTGGCCGAGGGCAAGGCCCTCGACGACGTCCTGGTCCCGGCATTCGCCACTGTTCGCGAGGCCGGCAAGCGCACGCTCGGCCAGCGTCATTTCGACATGCAGATGATCGGCGGCATGGTGCTGCACGAAGGCAAGATCGCCGAGATGAAGACCGGCGAAGGCAAGACGCTGGTTGCCACGCTTCCCGTCTATCTCAACGCGCTTTCCGGGCGCGGCGTCCATGTCGTCACCGTCAACGACTACCTCGCCAAGCGCGACGCGGAATGGATGGGACAGATTTATAAATTCCTCGGCTTGACGGTCGGCGTCATCGTTCATGGCCTCGATGACGAGGCGCGCAAGAAGGAATACGACTGCGACGTCACCTACGGCACCAATAACGAGCTGGGCTTCGACTATCTGCGCGACAACATGAAGTACCGTCTCGAAGACATGGTGCAGCGCGGGCACACCTACGCCATCGTCGACGAAGTCGACTCCATCCTGATCGACGAAGCGCGCACGCCGCTTATTATTTCCGGCCCGCTCGACGACCGTTCTGAATTCTACAACACCATCGACACTTTCATTCCCGCGCTGGACAAGACCGATTACGAGCTCGATGAGAAGCAACGCTCGGTCAATCTGAGCGAAAACGGCATGAGCAAGATGGAGCAGACGCTCAAGGACGCCAATCTGCTCAAATCGGACTCGCTTTACGACGTCGAGAACGTCTCCGTCGTTCATCACATCAATCAGGCATTGCGCGCGCACAAGCTGTTCCAGCGCGACAAGGACTACATCGTGCGGAACGGAGAGGTCGTCATTATCGACGAGTTCACCGGCCGCATGATGCCGGGCCGCCGCTATTCGGAAGGCCTGCACCAGGCGCTCGAAGCCAAGGAACGCCAGCCGATCCAGCCGGAAAACCAGACACTCGCCTCCATCACGTTCCAGAACTATTTCCGGATGTACGACAAGCTCGCCGGCATGACCGGCACGGCGTTGACCGAGGCGGACGAGTTCCAGGATATTTATGGCCTCGAGGTCCTCGAAATCCCGACCAATATGCCGATGATCCGCCTCGACGACGACGACGAGGTCTATCGCACGTCGGCGGAGAAAACCCGCGCCATCGTGGCGCTGATCGAAGATTGCAAAAAGCGCGGCCAGCCGGTTCTGGTCGGCACGACCTCGATCGAAAAATCCGAGCGTCTTGCGGAGACGCTGCGCGAACAGGGCTGGGAGCAGCACGATTTCTCCGACCCCAATGCATTCGCCGCGCTTTATACCGGGGACGAAGGCGCGACCAAGGCCAAGGTGTTTGCCATCCTCAACGCCCGCTATCACGAGCAGGAGGCCTATATCGTCTCGCAGGCCGGCGTGCCGGGCGCCATCACGATCGCAACCAACATGGCCGGCCGCGGCACCGACATTCAGCTCGGCGGCAACGCCGACATGCGCATCCGGCAGGAACTGGCCGATATCGCGGATCCACGCGAACGGGAAAAGGGCGCGCGCGCCGACGAAATCCGCGCCCAGGTCACGCGTTTGAAGGAAAAGGCGCTCGCGGCCGGCGGATTGTGCGTGCTCGGCACCGAACGGCACGAGAGCCGCCGCATCGACAACCAGTTGCGCGGCCGGTCCGGACGCCAGGGCGATCCCGGACACTCGAAATTCTTCCTGTCGCTCGAAGACGATCTGATGCGCATCTTCGGCACCGACAAGCTCGACGGCATGCTGACCAAGCTCGGCTTGAAGGAAAACGAAGCGATCATCCATCCCTGGATCAACAAGGCGCTGGAAAAGGCGCAGCAGAAGGTCGAGGCGCGCAATTTCGATATCCGCAAGAACATCCTGAAATTCGACGACGTGATGAACGATCAGCGCAAGGTCATCTTCGATCAGCGCGTCGAATGGATGCAGGATCAGGCGGTCGGCGAAGTCGTCTCCGATATGCGCCACACGGTGATCGACGACCTGGTCAGCAAGCATGTCCCGGAAAATGCCTATCCGGAGCAGTGGGATGCGAAGGGCTTACGCGAAGAACTCAAGCGGGTGCTCGACCTCGATCTGCCGGTCGACGACTGGGCCAAGGAAGAGGGCATTGCCGACGAGGAAATTTTCACGCGCGTCGAGCGCCGTGGCGACGAGCACATGGCGGCGAAGGTCGGGCAATGGGGCCCGGACGTCATCCGCTACGTCGAGAAGTCGATCCTGCTGCAGACGCTCGATCATCTCTGGCGCGAACATCTCGTGATGCTCGATCATTTGCGTCAGGTGATCGGGCTGCGCGGCTATGGCCAGCGCGATCCGCTCAACGAATACAAGGCGGAGTCCTTCAGTCTCTTTGAAGCGATGAGTCAGAGCCTGCGCGAGGCGGTGACCGCGCAGCTGATGCGCGTCGAAATCCAGGCCGCCCCGCCGCAACAGCCCGCGGCGCTGCCCGTCATGGAAGCGCACAAGATCGATCCGTCGACCGGCGAGGACGAGATGGCTCTGGCTATGGCCGGCGCCGAAACGCTCGCGCGTCACGGCATCGGACCGGGTGCCGGTTCCGCAGCTGGTCTCGGCGCCGCCTTGGGCGCCGGCACCGCCCTGGCACGCAATCCGCAAGATCCGCAAAGCTGGGGCAAAGTCGGCCGCAATGAGTCGTGTCCCTGCGGCTCAGGCAAAAAATTCAAACATTGTCACGGACGTTACGTCTGACGGACATCGTGCTGATGCCGGTAATCAGATCGCGAAGCCGATCTGATTACTGCGTGCTGACCGATTTCTGAAGGCCGCCCCACCGTCCGTCGAACGATCCGGCCGGTACGACGGGCTGCGCGCCCTTGATCAGACTGCCGTTGTTTGCTGGCGCCGGCGGTGACGCGGCGGTGGCGTCCTGTTGCGGCTTATCCGGCTGGGATTTGACCTTGGGTTTTGCCGCTTCGGCGGTCTGCGGCTCGCTCTTCGGCGTCTCCGTCTTGCGCGGCTCCATGGTAGGCCGCAATCCGGCCAGCACTGCTCCTTGCGGGGCGGGAGGCTGGGCGGCCGTTTCGTTCTTCGGCTTGAACAGGCTGCCGAAGAAACCCGAATGGTCCTGCGCATTCGCATTGGTATTTGCGTCCGCGGACGCGACCTGACTCGGCTGCGCCGCGGCCGGCTGTGCATTCGATTTGCCGTCGAACAGGCCGGCGAACAGGCCGCGCGGTTTGCTGTTGCCGGCAGCGACATCGGCCGGCTCGGCGCGCGGCTGGCTCAGCGTCGGCGCCGGCATGCCGGGATGGATCGGCGGCGCGTGCGCATGGCCTTCGTTGTCGTAAAACACGTCGGTGGTCTGGAGTTTGGCGGCGAACACCCTGTTCATGCCGCCGTCCGTTCCCATCGTGATCGGCGCTACCGGGACGTTGTCCTTGATCAGTGCCGCGACCTGATAGTCCTCATTGCGTTCCTTCTCCAGCGCCGGTCCGGCGATTTCCTGCGGCACTTCGTAGGCGGGGCAACGGCCTGTCGGGCTGAACGATAGTGCTCTGCCGGAACTCGCCGGCGGCTGCGCGTCGAACACGTAATGCCGGTCGCAGACATCGACCTTGGGTTCGAGATGCGACACTTCGAAATGGTCGCTGCCTTCCTTGATCATCTTCCAGAACGGCATGTTCGGGCTGTTGCGATGCCGCGCCATGTTCGCGGGCGTCAAGCGAAACGGGTAGGCCTGGATCTGGAATTCCTTCTGGCCGCCGAGGAAGGATTCGCGCGCCAGCGAATAGATTTCGCCGATTTGCTCATCGGTCATGGCGTAGCAGCCGGCCGATGAGCAATCGCCGTGGATCATCAGGAACGCGCCGCTATAATTGTTTGCTTTATCGTAGGCGTTGGGGAAGCCGATATTGATGGCGAGATAGTAGTTTGAGTTGGGATTCATCAGCCCGGGCGTGATCGAGTAGAATCCCTCAGGCGCCTGGCGGTCACCCTGGACTTTCTTTGGTCCGAGTTCGCCCGACCAGCGGCAGATCGGATAAATCTTCAGCACCTGGAACTGGCCGTTGGTGTCCTGCTTCCAGACCTCGAGTTCCGATTCCTCCTTGAAGATGCGGACGAGGATCGGCGAATCCTTCGGCATGTTTTTCTGGACGAGGAGCGTCTGCATCTCGGGCGAGAGTTCCTTCATCGCCCTGGTCGGAAGCTGATAGCCGTCGTCGCCGTAGCAGCCGGCAAGCGTCAACGCACCGGCGACGAGCGCCGCCGATGTCAGCACCATGCGAAAACTGAGCGCGCATGATGAAAGCGCGCGGACAAAACAGGCGCGGATCAATGCAGGATTCCCCGACAGATGGACCATCCCCGTGCCATCAATTGCTAATCGTTACCCACAAGAGGTGGCTTTCGCAAGGCAACCGGCCGTCCGTCTCCGGTTGAACATGCGGCTCATAAATGAATGGTAAATTATCTGCAAATTTGAGCAGTTAATCCACGAAATTAATGACCTTTACCGCAGGCGGGGCAATCGCGGCGAGATTGTGGCAAAGCCCGGTTCCCTGGCGTTTTCGCCGGGCCGCCGCGCCGGAGGTCAGCTCAGCGTGCGCCCGATCGCGGTGAACTTCTCGCGCCGCAGCCGCACGATGGTGGCGCGGTCGAGACCGCGCAATTCGCCAAGCGCTTCGCCGATCGCTTCACCCATCGCGGCAATGGCCGCGGCCGGCTCGCGATGCGCCCCTCCTGTTGGTTCCGGAACGACGGTGTCGACGACACCGAACCGCACCAGATCCTGTGCGGTGATCTTCATGTTCGCCGCCGCCTCCTGCGCCTTGGCGGTGTCGCGCCACAGGATCGATGCAGCGCCTTCGGGCGAAATCACGCTGTAGATGGCGTGTTCGAGCATCAGCACGCGGTTGGCCGTGGCGATCGCGATGGCGCCCCCGGATCCACCCTCGCCGATGATCGCCGCGACATTCGGAACGCCGATCTCGAGGCAGGCTTCCGTTGAGCGCGCAATGGCTTCGGCCTGGCCGCGCTCCTCGGCGCCGATGCCGGGATAGGCGCCCGCGGTGTCGATCAGCGCGATGACCGGAACATCGAAGTGGTCGGCCATGCCCATCAGCCGCGCGGCCTTGCGGTAGCCTTCCGGCCGCGCCATGCCGAAATTGTGCTTCAGCCGGCTGTCGGTGTCGGAACCTTTCTCGTGGCCGATGATGCAAACGCTGTCGCCGCGGAAGCGGCCGAAGCCGCCGACGATTGCTTCATCCTCGCCGTACTTGCGGTCGCCGGCGAGCGGCACGAAATCGGTGATCAGCGCCGCAATGTAATTGAGGCAATGCGGGCGTTGCGGATGACGCGCAACTTGCGTTTTCTGCCACGGCGTCAGGCCGGCATAGAGTTCCTTCAGCGCCGTCGCTGCCTTGCCCTCGATGCGGTCGATCTCCTCGCCGATCGCATCGCCGTCGCTGTGCAGCGCGCGCAATTCGTCGGCCTTGGCCTCAAGCTCGGCCACCGGTTTTTCAAAATCGAGATAGCTACGCATCAGGTTCTGTCAGCTTGCACCAAAAGATGAACGGCTATTGCCGCATCCGCGGCTAACTCGCCCGCGCATCGCGTCCAAGTCAAGCAATGCGGCAGGGTTCATATTATTCCTGCGCCAGCGGGTGCAAATCGCGCACCAGGCTTTTCAGGCGCTCTTCCAATACATGGGTATAGATCTGCGTGGTGGAAATATCGGCGTGGCCGAGAAGCGTCTGGACGACACGCAAATCCGCCCCATTGTGCAGGAGATGGCTGGCAAAAGCGTGGCGCAGCACATGCGGGCTGACTTGCGCCGCACGCAGTCCCGCGGCCCCGGCCAGCGCTTTTAATTCGCGCGCCAGGTGCTGCCGCGTGAGATGGCCGCTTTCGCCGAACGACGGGAACAGCCATTTGGATCGGGCCTCGCGTTCCGATTGCCCCAGCAGTGCGAGATAGTTTGCCATGGCGCGCTTGGCGGCGTCGTTGAGCGGAACGAGGCGTTCCTTGTTGCCCTTGCCGCGCACCATGATGACGCGCGCGTCCTGGCGCGCGGCCGACGCCGGCAGCGCCACGAGTTCGGAGACGCGAAGCCCGGTGGCGTAGAGCATCTCGACGAGGCAAGCGAGCCGTACCGCGCGCAGCCGCATCGCGAACGGTGCCGCCGGATCGCATGCGCCGGCGACGCGAAGAAGATGATCGACCTCCGCGAGCGTAAGCGTCTTCGGCAACGCGCGCTCGCGCTTGGGGCCTTCAAGCACGGCCGCGGGATCGTCGCCGCGCTGACCCTCCGCATAGAGGAACCGATAGAGCTGCCGCATCGCCGACAGGCGCCGCGCCACTGTCGCCACCCGCAGGCCGCGCCGCGACAGCGCGCCGAGATAGCCGCGCAGATCATCCGTTGCCGCCTTGGCGACGGAACAGCCGGCAGCTTTGAGATAGGCCGAAAAATCTTCGAGATCGCGGCTGTAGGCTGCGAGCGTGTTCCGTCCGGCGCCGCGTTCCGCCGCCAGCATGTCGAGGTAGAGTGCAATGAGGCGCTCGTCGGATTGTCGCGCCGTACCGGCCTGTGCACGAGTCGCTGCGCGAACCATGCCCCGTCCTCAGCGATTCTTGAAAAACTTGTCGGGCGGAATCGACACCGACATCTCGCGCGACTTCGGCTGCACGAAATGCGACAGCGCGTAGAGGCCGCCATATACGGCTCCGCCCAGGACAGCGATGACAGCGAGTAATCGGAGCAGGCTCGGCATCGTCAGGTGCCCGCGCTCATCCCATTGGTGCCGGCGAATGGGACCGAGTACGATCATGTTCGCGTCGGACTGGCAAGTGATCTGACGCATTGCTGAACGTGGTAAGAGGGCGCTCGCGGCGGCGATCAGGAGCGCCGCCAGACCGGCTATTGGCTTTATGTAAATGACTGATATTACTGTAGAAAATGACATTGCAGGGTTGGTTTCCGCGGCCGACATCCTGGCGCGGCTGGGCCAGCGCTCGATCGTACTGGTCGGCATGATGGGGGTCGGCAAATCGTCGATCGGCCGGCGTCTTGGCGCGCGGCTTGGAATTCCCTTCGTCGATGCCGATACCGAGATCGAGGCGGCCGCCGGCATGAGCATCGCGGACATTTTTGCACGCCATGGTGAGACCGCTTTCCGCAGCGGCGAAGCGCGCGTGATCGCGCGCCTGCTTGACGGCGGACCGAAGGTTTTGGCGACCGGCGGCGGCGCCGTCATGAACCCGGACACGCGCGCCGGCATCAAGGCCAAGGGGGTCTCGATCTGGCTCTCCGCCGACTTTGACGTGTTGATGCGGCGGATCAGCAAACGCAAGAACGATCGGCCGATGCTGCAAACCGCGGACCCGGCAGCGACCCTGCGCGCGCTCCTCGCCGAACGCGCGCCGGTCTATGCGGAGGCCGATCTTACCGTGCAATCGCGTGAAGTGCCGCATGAGGCGATCGTCACGGAAATGATGAAGCAGCTTATCGCCTTCCTGGGCGGCCCTGAGACGCTGGCAAGGAGTGGTTCATGACTGTGCCGGTTCGCACCGATCCAAGTGTTGTCAAAGTCGCGCTCGATGCGCGAAGCTATGACATCGCGATCGGGCGCGGCCTGCTCGCGTCGCTCGGCG
>CAVRQJ010000014.1:0-155000 GCA_963723335.1 uncultured Alphaproteobacteria bacterium
AGGTAGCGGAAACCGAACACTGGATTAATGCCGCCGGCGGAACATGGACCGATACGACGAACGCGGCGACCAACTGGAGCGACGGTGCGCTGCCGACCAGTTTAGATAGTGTATCGATCGACCAGGGCGGCAACTACACCGTCACCATCCCGACTGGCGCGACGGCAAACGCGGCATCGCTGACGCTGAACGACGCCAATGTAACAGTCCTAGATCAAGGCATGCTGGTGCTCAACGGCGCGCTAACCGTCGACGCCGGAAAGATCGTCTTTACCAACGATCAGGCTCTCACTGGCGGAACGTCATTCACGAACCAGGGCACGGTCGAATTTGCTACTAACGGTATTTCGCTCATCGAGCCGATTACGAACACCGGCGGCACTCTACAAATCGATGCTGGCAATACGCTCGGTCTTGCTGGAAACACGATCACCGGCGGCACGATCAACGACGGCACTGCCATCTCGGGCGCTACGGTTGCGGTCAGCGGCTCAAGCGCCATCGAGAGCGCCACCCTCAACAACGGGGCCGTCTCCGTTGCTGCTGGTGTGACGCTGACGCTGGACGGCACGACGGTGGCTGGCGCTACGATCACCAGCCTCAGTACCACAACCACGACCGGCACGATCAATGTGGACAGCGGCAAGACGCTGACGCTGGCGGGCACAGACACACTTACCGGTGGTGTGTTCGCATTTTCCGTCGGCCCTGCGCAGGCGGCAGCAGGCAATTCTGTACTGTTTTCGTTGGTTGAGGCTAACGATCTCAACACCGCCGCCAATCCGTCGGTGACGCTGACGATTCAGGCAAGCAGCGGTTCGTTTGCTGCGATATCGGGTTCGGGCGTGGCTGTTACCCAGAACGGCGACGTAGTGACGATCGTGGGAGATCAGACTGACGTCGACAACGCGCTCGATAACGGCATCACTTATACGCCCGTGGGCTCCTCGAATACGCTGACGCTGAGCGTCACTGATGGGTCGGGAGACACCGCATTTAGAACGATAAGCATCAATACCAGCAATCCTGCATTGCCGACGACCACGAACCCCGGCGCGAATGGGGAGATCACCAACGCCGGCCTGATGGATATTGCCGGAACCGCTACGCTGAGCAGCGATTCACTGTTCAACAATGGCGGGACGGTGAAAGTTGAGAGCAGCGAGCTTCTGAAGCTCGACGACACCAGGGTCTATGGCGGGACGATCACGGATAACGGCACGGTTGAGGTTGCGGGGTTTAACGCGATCGTTACAGGGGCTACCGGCGTCAATTTGAACATTGGGGCTGGCGATCAGTTGACGATTGACCCAACCGCGACACTGGCGATTAACGGCGCGACCGTTACAGGTGGTACGGGCGCAACGATCAACGACGGCACCGCCATCTCGGGTGGCGTCATTGATGTGCTTACTTCGAGTACGATTAGTGGAGTCAGTATCGACAATGGCGGCGTCACCATCGCGAGCGGCGCGACGCTGACGCTCGCTAACGTCACGCTGAACAATGTCGGTATCACTGATAATGGGATCCTCAAGATCGATGTCGGTCAGACACTGACCTATGCCGGTGGTGATTCGCTCGGTAGTGCGAGCGGCAGCATCGTTTACGACAATAGCGGACAAGTCATCTATACCGGAACTGTCACCGGCACCTTCACGTCCTCGACATTCGAGGGCGGGGGCACGGTGACGCGCGATGGTGGCGGCATATCGGATCTCAATACAACGTTGTTGACGAACGTGGACAATACGTTCGACGGCTTCGGTTCGCAGGGTCTTGCCATCTCCACGCTCACTAACGAGGCGCAAGGCACGGTCGATGCCGACGTTGCCGGAAAGACCTACGTCCTGGCTTTCGGCATTATCAGCAATGCCGGTACGCTCGAAGCCACCAATGGCGCCACCCTGGAGCTTCAAAATGGCTCGGTGACGAATACCGGCGGCATCACGGCGGCAGCGGGATCGGAAGTTCTTGTGTCAAACGAAACCGTGAGCGGCGGGACCGTGACCGTCGCCACTGCCAGCGGTCCGACCGCGGCGGGTCAGTTCGTCGCCAGCGGCACGTCCGCCATCGACAACGCCACCGTTAACAACGGTGGTGTGACAGTGGGCAGCGGGGCAACGCTGACGCTGGACGGCACAACCATCTTCGGTGCTACGATCACCAGCCTCAGTACCACAACCACGACCGGCACGATCAATGTGGATAGCGGCAAGACGTTGACGCTGGCGGGCACAGACACACTTACCGGTGGTGTGCTCGCATTCTCCGTCGGCCCTGCGCAGGCTGCCGCTGGCAGTTCCGTGTTCTTTTCGCCGGTTGAAATCGGCGATCTGAACTCCGGCGCGAATCCATTTGTGACGCTGACGATTCGGGCAAGCAGCGGTTCGTTTGCCGCGATATCGGGTTCAGGCGTGGCTGTTACCCAGAACGGCGACGTGGTCACGATCGTCGGAGATCTGACCGACGTCGACAACGCGCTCGATAACGGCATCACTTATACGCCCGTGGGCACCTCGAATACGCTGACGCTGAGCGTCACTGATGGGTCGGGAGACACCGCATTTAGAACGATAAGCATCAATACCAGCAATCCTGCATTGCCGACGACCACGAACCCCGGCGCGAATGGGGAGATCACCAACGCCGGCCTGATGGATATTACCGGAACCGCTACGCTGAGCAGTGATTCACTGTTCAACAATGGCGGGACGGTGAAAGTTGAGAGCAGCGAACTTCTGAAGCTCGACGACACCAGGGTCTATGGCGGGACGATCACGGATAACGGCACGGTCGAGGTTGCGGGTTTCAGTGCGATATCTAGCGGTGCCAACCTGAACATTGGGGCTGGCGATCAGTTGACGATCGACCCGAATGCAACGCTGGCACTTAGCGGTCTGACCATTACGGGCACGGGCGCGACGATCAACGACGGCACCAGCATCTCGGGTGGCATCATCGACGCGCTTGCTTCGAGTACGCTTAGTGGGGTCAGCCTCAACAACGGGGCCGTCTCCGTTGCTGCTGGTGTGACGCTGACGCTGGACGGCACGACGGTGGCTGGCGCTACGATCACCAGCCTCAGTACCACAACCACGACCGGCACGATCAATGTGGACAGCGGCAAGACGCTGACGCTGGCGGGCACAGACACACTTACCGGTGGTGTGTTCGCATTTTCCGTCGGCCCTGCGCAGGCGGCAGCAGGCAATTCTGTACTGTTTTCGTTGGTTGAGGCTAACGATCTCAACACCGCCGCCAATCCGTCGGTGACGCTGACGATTCAGGCAAGCAGCGGTTCGTTTGCTGCGATATCGGGTTCGGGCGTGGCTGTTACCCAGAACGGCGACGTAGTGACGATCGTGGGAGATCAGACTGACGTCGACAACGCGCTCGATAACGGCATCACTTATACGCCCGTGGGCTCCTCGAATACGCTGACGCTGAGCGTCACTGATGGGTCGGGAGACACCGCATTTAGAACGATAAGCATCAATACCAGCAATCCTGCATTGCCGACGACCACGAACCCCGGCGCGAATGGGGAGATCACCAACGCCGGCCTGATGGATATTGCCGGAACCGCTACGCTGAGCAGCGATTCACTGTTCAACAATGGCGGGACGGTGAAAGTTGAGAGCAGCGAGCTTCTGAAGCTCGACGACACCAGGGTCTATGGCGGGACGATCACGGATAACGGCACGGTTGAGGTTGCGGGGTTTAACGCGATCGTTACAGGGGCTACCGGCGTCAATTTGAACATTGGGGCTGGCGATCAGTTGACGATTGACCCAACCGCGACACTGGCGATTAACGGCGCGACCGTTACAGGTGGTACGGGCGCAACGATCAACGACGGCACCGCCATCTCGGGTGGCGTCATTGATGTGCTTACTTCGAGTACGATTAGTGGAGTCAGTATCGACAATGGCGGCGTCACCATCGCGAGCGGCGCGACGCTGACGCTCGCTAACGTCACCCTGACCAACGTCGCGGTAACGGATAACGGCACGCTTCATGTCGATTCCGGCGACTCGCTGACCATTTCCGGCGCCGCCCTTACGGGCGGTGTGATTAGTAACTCCGGCGCCCTCAACGTCAGTGGACCAAGTACCCTCACCGGTACCACGTTGAGTGGCGGTCAGGTGGCGATCAATGTTCCGCTGCCAAGTCTCACCGCCACCGATCAGGGAACGGTGGTGCAGTTCACCGGTTCTGGCTTCGATGCCACACGGGTATTCAATCCCGCCGTCGCGGTGGTCGACGGCCAATACGCGATGCTGTTCGGCGGGCAGTCGGTCGGAAATAGTGTAGAGATCGGGCTGGCGACTTCGACCAACGGCACCACCTGGAACATCAGCCCGTCCAGCCCCGTCATTACCAATGCGGACAGTCCGTCCTGGGCTTCTTCCAGCGAAATTCCGGTCAGCCTGCTCTACAGCAACGGGACATATCAGCTTTATTTCAACGGCAATGGCATCGGCTTCGGCTATGCCACATCCAGCGACGGTATCAATTGGACGATCGGGTCCAATCCCATTCGCAGCGGGTCGGCAGGCAACGGCTATGCGCTCGATGCCGTAGTGAACGTGAACGAAGATGGCGGCGGCACGCCAAATTATATCGCCTACTACACCCACGGCGGCGTTCTTTACAGCGCGACTTCAAGGGACGGCGTCAATTTCTCGAACGACACGCCGGTCAATGCGCCGGCGGGATATACTATTCTCGCGACCGCACTAACGACGATCGACGGCAATGGCGCGTTGGTCGCGGCTTTCGCGGACAGCTCCGGCAACGGCTATTACGGCATCACGACCGACGGCACGAACTTCACCATCGAAGGTGCAGTCACTCTGCCGGCCGGCATGACCATAAACAGTCTTCTTATCGAGAACGGAGTCATCAAGTTCTACGGCGGGATTTCCGAAGTCGGCGGCGCCGATACCGGGATCGAATTGGCCACCGCTCCGGCTCCACATGTGGAGGGGCTTACCCTTAATGCCGTGACGATTTCGGGCAGCGCCATCAATGGTACCATTAGCGGCGAAATTGATGTGACCGGCTCCAGCACGATCGGCAGCAATGCCAGTATTGCCGATACCCAGGTCACAGTTGAGGCTCAGCAGACGCTGAGCTTCGGCAACGCCACGCTGGTCGATATGGGCGTCACCAACCTTGGCACTGTCGCGGTCAATCCGGTGGGCTCGACGCAGACGCTGACCCTTGACAGCGCGGCGTTGAGCGGCGGCACCGTCACGGTCGGCAGCATGGGTGTCGTCACCACCGCCGTCCAGGACCTCTCGCACAACGACAATTCCATCGACGGGGCGACGATCAACAACGCGGGAACCATAGAGGCGAGCGGCGCCTTCCTCCATCTTGATGACGACATCATCAACAATGCCGGCGGCACGCTAAGCGCGGTCGGTCTCGCCGACTCATTTGTAAGTTTGAATAACACAACGGTTGAGGGCGGCACCCTGTTTTCGGCGCAGGGCATTGCAAACGACATGCAGGACGGCTTTTCCATCCAACCCGACGCGAACGGCGCCAGCACGACCGTATTCGATGGTTCAGCCAATGCCGTGACGGTCGATGCCAGCGTCGTTGTCTTCGGCCAGTCGGAGCTCGAGCTCAAAGGGACTATCCACCTCACGGACGCCGATGGTTCGATCGGGATCGGCAACACGCCTCCTTCGGGTACGCCAGGCGGGACCGGCACAGCAACTCTTGCGATCGCCGGGACGGTGACGCTCGATGGCGGCAGCCAGCTCAGCCTTGAAAGTACGACCGTTCAGCCGGAGCTGATCGCCGCGGCGGCCGGTGGCGGAACGCTCGATAATTTTGACCCGATCATCGGCAGCGGCATGATCGGGCAGGGCGATCGCACGCTCACTTTGAACAATGAAAACGGCGGCACCATCGAGGCGCAGGTCAACACCATCAACGACACTAACACTACCGGTCTGTTGACGATCGACACCGGCAACACGGTCACCAATCTCGGTACGCTTGAGGCCTCTAACGGCGGCACGCTGGTGGTCGATGACGGCGTTACAGGTAGCGGATCGGCAATGATCGCGGCCGGTACACTGGAGTTAGCGTCTACCGACGCGCAAATCGTCACATTCAACGGCAGCGGCACGCTAAAGCTCGACAATCCGACGCCGGCAACATTCACCGGCAATATCGATGGTCTCGCGCTCGGCGACATCATCGACCTGACGAACACGACGGTCACCGGCGTGACGATCAGCGGCTCGACACTGACCGTCAATGTTCAGGGCAGCGGCACGCCGCTAACATATCAGGTCGCCGGTGCGCTTTCTGGAAACTACTTTGCGATACAGAGCGACAATGCCAACGGCGACGAGCTGGTGCTTTCTCCGGTGTCGTCGACGAACGATACCTGGACCGGCACTGGCGAGTGGACAAACGACGCCGCCACCAACTGGAGCGCCGGCGCCCCGCCCACCCAAGGCGATCAGGCGGCTGTTGCCAGCGGCGCCTTTGTGGCGATCGATTCCGATCTCTCGCTCAACGACGTAGCACTCACGATAATCAGCGGCGGCGAGGTCCAGGTCGGTGTGGCGTCAGGTGCAACCCTCACGCCCGAGGACGGCACGACGGTGACCGACGGGACGGTGTGGATAGGTCTTGGTTTCAAGAGCAAAATCGATGTCGAAACCAATTCTACGTTCGATGGAGTGACCGTTGAAACTTCCAACGACAGCGCAATCGACATCGGCGACGTCAACTCAGGCTCGGTCCTCACACTCGATGACGGCACGATTATATTTGGCGGCACACTGACGATCGCCAATACCGGCGAGAATGTCCTTGACGTCGAATTCGGTTCGCATGGCTATGGCGCCGCATTGGACGACGTGACCGTAAATAATTTTGGTACGATTCAGGTGGATCCGGCGACTAACTCGTCAGTGGCCGACCTTATATTGACCGACGGGACGGTTGTGAACAATGGCGCGCTATCGATTGGTGCTTTTGGTACGATCGAAATCAAGTCCGGCATTAATGGGAGTGCCACGCTCGACGGCGTTACCGTAACGCTGGGCGTGGACGGGTCGGGTGATCAGGGCGTTATACGGATTGACAGTGCCGCGATCCTCACCCTCGAGAGCGCCAATATAAGCGGCGGTTCGTTCAACGACAGCACGGGCGGCGCGATCATCGACAACGGCACGATCGACGCCAGTGGCACCAGCACCATCGGCGACGGCATCTCGTTGTCCGGAGGAACCGTCGCGCTCGCCAGCGGCGCCGTGCTCACGTTCGACGGCGTCGGCGTATCCACCACCACAATCGACGCCGGCTCGTTTGTCGCGCTCACCGATCCCGCCGTGGCTGCGACGATTGCGTTCAGTCTGCAGACGGTGGCCATCGATAGCGCCGGCGACGTGGTCGGCAATTATGTTGATGTCGATGATGCCAACCGCTCGTTTTTCTACAGCAACGGTACCTATACCGCGATCGATGACCCGAAGGCGACTGCGGCCGGTACGGTTGCCACCAGCCTCAACGACACCCAGACAGTCGCGGGCTATTACTACAGTAACGACGGCGGCGCGCACGGCTTCACCTGGTCGACGGGCGCGGGCTACACCACGATCGACGATCCGAATGCGGTTGACGGCAACGGCAACGATCTTGCCGCGGGCACCTTTATCACATCGATCGACACGTCCGGTGACGTCGTCGGCTATTACCAGAGCGCGCTTGATGGTCTTGATACAGGCTTCCTCTATGACGGCACGACGTTCACGGATCTGACCGGTCCGTCCGATTCGATCAGCGTCCATGCCGGTCCGGCCGGCGGGACCGGCGGCGCGGGGGGGCCGCTCCTTATCAACGACGAAGGCCAGGTCGCAGCCACATATCTCGGGGATGACGGCGCTTTATACGGTTTCGTTTATAGCGGCGGTGCGAACGGCGCCTACACCACGATCGTCGATACGAGTCTGAACGCCGATAGCGGTGTGGGCGGACTTGGTACGGTTATTACAGGCCTGAATGATTCCGGCGCTGTGATCGGCTACTACGCCGGCATAGACGGCATTGATCACGGCTTTGTCGCCACGCCGGACGGGTCAGGCGATTACCACTACACCGACTTGAACGATCCGAATGCCGCTGCCGGAAGCACCACGTACGCCCGGTCCCTCAGCGACACCGGCGAGGTGGTTGGCTACTACCTCGACAGCGGCGGAGACCCGCATGCCTTCCTATACACCGGTGGCGTCAGCGGCGCCTATTACGACTTGACAAGCTTTAATGGAGAAGCACTCGCCATCAATGGCAACAATCAGATCGTCGGGTTCTACGAAACGGGTAATAGTTCGCAGGTTGGCTTTCTTGCCAATTCTGTCGCGGACGCGACGCTATTGCTCAGCGGTGGCACGACAATCAGCGACAGCGCGCTGACCATCGGCGTCACGGATATACTCGATGTCGAAACCGCGAGCAACAAGCCAGTGACGTTCGACGGCGTCACGGTCTCGAACGGCAACGAGATCGAAGTGGGTGCCGCGACGCTACAGTCCAATCTGCTCTTGACGGACGGCACGACGGTCACCGGCGGCACGCTCGTCGTGAATGCGGGCGCCGAAGTCGAAATCCAGCACGGAACCGATGGCGGCGTCACCCTCGACGGCGTCGATGTGACGAACGACGGTCTCGTTCAGATCGACGACAATGCCACGCTCATCCTGAACGACAACGCGCAAGTCGTCGACAACACTGATGTTAGCGCGACGTTGACCATCGGAGCCGGCGGCACACTCGACGTCGAAGGTGGCGACAACGATGCCTTGGGCACGAATCTCGCCGACATCACCGTCACCAATAATGGCACGATCGAGGTCGGAGAGACCACCTCGAACACGCAGCTCACGCTGTTTGAAAACACCTCGATCACCGGGGGCACGCTCACCATCGAAAATGCGGCCACGGTCGAAGCGAGCGGCGATATCTTCGGCAATCCGACGCTCGACGGCGTAACCGTCGAGAATTCCGGAACTCTTCAGGTGGACGTGGGCACCACGCTGGTTATCGGTGGCACGGTTACGCTCGAAGACGGTGGAACGGTCTTGTTGCCCCAGCCGGGCGACGAGCAAGGCTCGCCGACCATCAGCGGCTACAACGAGCAGGTGGCCTCCGGTACGTCTGCAATGCCTGCCGGAACGCTCGACAATGTCGACAACACCATTGAGGGCACCGGCGAGATTGGCGTCCAGGACGCGTCGCTGTTCTTCGAGAATGAGGTCAATGGCACGGTCAATGCGAACGTCGCCAATTTGGGTATCGCTATCGATACCGGCAATCCCGTTACCAATGCGGGTCTTATGGAAGCGACCGGCGGCGGCAAGCTCTTTATCGACGATCCGGTCAACAACACCGGCACGGTCCTGGCCGACGGTGGCGCGGTAAACGTGAACGCTTTCGAGGGCGGCTCCCTTACGGGAGGAACCGCGAAAATTGAAAACGGTGGAACCTTCGACTTCTACAGCGCCAGCGCCGAGGACGTCCTTTTTGCCGGCGTCGGCGCGCTGTTACTCGGTGCGGCCGAATCTTACAGCGGCACGATTACTCACTTCGGCGGGGGCGACCTTGTCGATCTGCAGGACCTCCTCTCAGGACCGGGCCATACGGAATCGCTGACATGGACACAAGGCACGGGCACACTGGCGATTACCGACAATGGTGGCACTGAGAACTTCAAGCTCAACGGCACCTACACCGCGAGCGATTTTGCCCTCGCGCCCGATAGCACATTCTCTAACGCCGGAACCGAGGTGGTTTGGGCCGATCAGTGGCAGAGCGGCGTTTCGGGCAATTGGGGCGATGCGACGAACTGGGCGACAAGTATCCCGGGCGCGACCGATCTCGCCTTGATCAACGCGGCGGGCAGCTACACCGTCACTGTCGAGGCCGACCATGCTGAAGGCGGCGTGTATCTCGCCTCAAACGCCGCGCTCGATATCGCCAGCGGTCAAAAACTCATCCTTCTTGGCTTGGTCTCGAGCACGCTTGTCGGTGCTGTCGAAAATGATGGCACGATTGAGATCGACGGCGGTGGCGTCCTGCAGGTCGAGACCGATATTGTCAATTCGCAAGGTGTTATCGAGATCGGCCTCCTCGGTACGCCGAGTTCCAATACGCTGGCGCTTGAAGCCGGCGCATCGATCACCGGCGGCTCGATCATCATAAATCTCAGCAGCGCGCTTGAAGCCGAAGGCACGGGCGCCGCGATGCTCGAGGGTGTCACCATTACGGACGACGGCAGAATTCAGGTGGATCCTGGTTCGGTCGACCTCGTGCTCACCGGCGGCACGTCAATCTCGGGCGGAACGGAGGGTGTGCTGACGATCGGTGGCCAAGGCGAGGTCGACATCGCCGGCAGCGCCACCTTCGACAGTCTATTCGTCAATGACGGCGGTCTGCTGCAAATCGACGACGGCGGTACGCTGGCGATCTCCGGCGTGGTCTACTTCAGCGGCGGCGGTGTGGTCTCGCTCGGCGACGGCAGCGGTTCCGGCGCCATCGCCGAGCCGTCGACCGATACCGGTACCATCATGTTCCTGGACAATACTGATGTGATCGAAGGCGCCGGTCAGATCGGCGACGCCTCCGGCCTATTCACCCTGACCAACTTCACCGACGGCACTATCGACGCCAGCGTTTCCGGCCAATCGCTCATCCTCGATACCGGGGACACGATCGTCAATTTCGCCCAATTGGAGGCAACCAACGGCGGCACGTTGGTCCTCGACGACACCGTAGACAACAGCGTCAACACCGCTACGATCAAAGCGGCAGTGGGTTCGACGATCGAACTAAACAATGCCACGCTCACCACAGGGAGCGGCAACAGTACGGCCGTCGTCAATACCGCCGCGGCCAGCGGTCAGACTTCGGCTGGCGAGATCGTTGGCGTCGGCACCAGCGCGATCGACAACGCCACTATCACCAACAACGGCGAACTGGTGACCGGGGGCACGTTCACGCTGGACGACGATACCGTCAACGGCGGCATCCTCACGGGTGAGGCCGCCAATGCGAGCTACAATGTCGGCACGGGCAATACGCTGGCGCTTAACGGCGTCGAAGTTGTCGGCGGCAGCACCGGCAGCGGCCTCATCACCGCCGTTCTCACGAACGCCGGCACGATCACGCTCGGGACTTCGCTGCAGCTCGGCACCTCAAGCGCGTTCATTGGCTCGGCATTCGTGCTTGAGCTCAATGATGGCGTGGGCGCCGGCGACGTGTCGCTCAACGGTGCGACGATCTCGGCCTTGGCCGCGAGCGAAACGTTCGAGAACAACGGCAACACTATTTCGGGCGTGGGTCAGATCGGCGACGGTATTACTAGTAATTTGATGCTGGACAACAATGCCGGGACAATCGAGGCGCTCGGCGGAGCGCTGACGATAGCGAGCAGCAATACAATAACCAATAATACTGGAGCCACGTTGGAAGCCGGCGCAGCGAGTGGCTCATTTTTGCAGATCGATGACAGCACAATCAACAATAGCGGCAACATCCAAGTCCTAAGCACGCTCTCGATCGATGTTCCGGCGGCGGCACCAAGCAATGGAACTCTAACGCTTGATGGCAGCGGCACGGTTTCTCTGAGCGGCGGAGCAATCGTAGGTACTGTAACCGGCGAAACGCTGGATAATGCCGGCAACGCGATTTCTGGAAACGGTACAATTGGCAGCGGCAGTTCCAGCGGGATAATCTTGAGCGTGGATAACGCCCCGGGAGCGACGATCGAGGCCGTCGGCGGGACGTTGACGATCAAAAATGGTAACGCCGTCGTTAACGCCGGCACGCTCGAGGCAGCAACCGGAGCATTTCTACAGATCAACGACGGTTCGATTGACAATACCGGAACGTTTAACGGTACAACCGGTGGGGTCGTGGTGTTCGGCACCCTTGTCGCCGGTCAACCGGCGGCTAACGGGGGAACGCTGCAGTTGACAGGCGGAGGAACTGTCACGCTCGCGGGCGGCGCGATCAGTTCGACCGGTGCGAATGGCGGCGACGCCCTTGTAAACATGGACAATACGATTTCCGGCTACGGCACGATCGGTATCTCCGCGCCAAACGTTCTTAACCTAACAAATAAGGTCGGCGGTTCGATCGAAGCTCTCGCTCTTGGCACAAAAACGCTGGCGATAATAACTGCCTCCGTCATCAATAATGCAGGCACGCTAGAAGCTGCGACAGGCGCAACGCTGCAGATCGGCCCTAATCAGATCAACAATAGCGGCAACATCCAGGTCGACGGGGTACTGTCGGTCTCTGATTTCGGAAATCCTGGCTCGACGTTTGTGCTGCATGACGGCTCGACGGCAGGAACACTAACTCTCAGTGGCGGTGAGATTAGAACGCTTATCACCAAGGCCGCCGGAGTGGGGGGCGAGACGTTCGAAAATAACGGAAACGCAATCACATCGACAGGGAACAGTCAGATCGGCGACGGTACTGACAACTATCTGACTCTGGACAACGCGTCCGGGACGATCGTAGCTGCCGGAGGCACTCTAACAATCGACACTCAGAACACTCTTACCAATACTGGTACCCTTGAGGTCACGAGCGGCGCGACGTTGATCATTGATGATGTTGTCAGCGGATCTGGAACCCTGCTGTTCTCAGGCGTCGGTAATGTTGTGCTTGCACAATCGGCGAGCTTTGGTGAAACGATCAGCGTCTACAATACGGGTGACGTGCTCGATCTGCGCGACTTGACCCACCAGTCAAGCGAGGCCGCCGTCTGGAACGGGAGCGCCGGCACACTTGCGATCTATACCGGCACTACGCCGGTGCTCCAGGAAACGCTCAATTTCGCCGGAACCTACAGTGCGGACAATTTCGCGCTGACCAACGACGGTATTGGCCATCCGGAGGTGATTTGGAGCCCTGCGCAAGTGGCGCTCGCCGGACTGGCCGGCAATAATGCCACCGTAGGGCAGGCGGTCACGGCCACTGTGACCGCGACGAACGGCGGCGACAGTGTGAGTAACCTCAGCTACACTTGGGTTCTCAACGGCACAGTCGTTCAGAATGGAGGCAACAACAACCTTACGCCGACCAGCGGCGAGGTGGGCGAGAAGCTTATTGTCATCGCGAGCTTCCTCGACCAGGCCAGTGGCGCGGTCGATCAGGTCACGGCGCTTGCTGGTACAGTGCAGTCAAACCCGAATTTCGATGACTGGAACGGCACCGGCAATTGGACAGCGAATACTGCTGATTGGTCCCTGGGCGCCTCGCCGCTTTCAACCCAGACCGCCTCTTTGGACTCTGGCACCGTCACATTCAACACTGGAACCGTCTCAGTGGCCGGTTTAACCGGTGCGTCGAATGCCACACTCAACGGTCTGGAGGTTCTTTGACGGTGACGAATTATACCGCGCCGGGCCCGTTGCAATTAAGCAGCGGAACGCTGGATGTCGGCGCAAGTAGCGACACTATGACCTCTCTGTTTCAATCGGGCGGCACTTTGACCGGTACCGGCGAACTGACGGTGACAGGCGCGGCGACCTTCACTGCCAATACCAGCACGGAGAGCGGCGCCGGTACGACGCTTATGGAGGGCGGAGCTTCTATCGCCGCCAGCAACAGTTTGAGCCTGACAGTGTCGCGGACGCTGGAACTGCAGGGCATGAGCACTGTCACCGGAACCACAGGTGGCGGCACGATCGCGCTTGGCACAGCCGGCACACTAAAGATGACAGCGGCGCGACTTTCGACGAAGCGAGCGGTGGTACCATCGCCACCGACCTGACGATTGCCGGAACGACCGGCATGGTCGCCAACGACGGCACCTTTGAAAAGACCGTCGGCACCGGAGCTACGACTATCAGCGCCGCTTTCAGCGACACTGGCACGTCTGGCAATCTGGCAATGTCCAGGTTGCGACCGGTACGCTCGATCTGCCGGCGGCGGCGCAGACGTGTCGCCAGTTACAGTGGCGCCGGTGCGATCGATTTCGGCGGCGGCACGCGCACGCTCGACGCCAATTCCAGTATCACCACTTCTAATGTCGACTTCGGTGGTGGCGCGACGACACTGAACGGGGGCACCTACAATGCCTACAAGCACGACAGTAAGCGGCGGCGGTACGGGCGGCCTGAAGATCGCGACAGCTAGTCTTGGCGCGCTGTCTTTCACGACCGGCGGTGGGACGCTAAACCTCGAGGCGGCGACGGCCACCGCGGTTTCGCTATCGCAATTGACCGGCACGCTGACCGGTACCGGCGAACTAACTGTGACGGGGACGGCGACGTTCAATGCCAGCACCTACACCGAGAGCGGAGCCGACACCACACTGGTGGAGGGCGAGCGTCGCTGACCGCCACCAACAGTCTCAACATGACGATCAATTCGCGGGCGTTGGAGCTTCAGGGCACCAGCACCGCGACCGGCACCACCGGCGGTAACATCACCTTCTTTAGCGCCGGACAATTAAGGATCGACAGTGGCGCGACCTTCAATGACGAGAGCGGCACCGCCCGGACCGGCTTAACAATAAGTGGCACCGGCACGGTGGCAAATTACGGCACTTGGGAAAAGACGGTTGGCAACGGCACCGCGATCATAAGCGCTGCCTTCAACAGCACTGGCACGGCAGCCGCTCTTGCCAATGTGGAGGTCGCAACAGGCACGCTAAACCTCTCTGGCGGCGGCACCGACGTGTTTACGAGCTATAGCGGCGCCGGAACAATCTACTTCGGCGGCGGTACGCGCACACTCGACGCCAATTCCAGCATCACCACGACGTCGACTTCAACGCTGGCACGACGACGCTCAACGGCGGCAGCTACAGTGTCGGCACGAGCACGACGGTGAACGGCGGCACAGGCGATTTGAAGATCGCGACGGCTAACCTTGGCGCTTTGTCGCTCACCGCCAGCGGCGGCGCGTTGAACCTTGATCTCCGACGGCGACGGCCGTGTCGCTGGGATCGGGCGGCACATGACCGGTACCGGCGAACTGACGGTGACAGGCGCGGCGACCTTCACTGCCAATACCAGCACGGAGAGCGGCACCGGTACGACGCTTATGGAGGGCGGAGCTTCTATCGCCGCCAGCAACAGTTTGAGCCTGACAGTGTCGCGGACGCTGGAACTGCAGGGCATGAGCACTGTCACCGGAACCACAGGTGGCGGCACGATCGCGCTTGGCACAGCCGGCACACTAAAGATCGACAGCGGCGCGACTTTCGACGAAGCGAGCGGTGGTACCATCGCCACCGACCTGACGATTGCCGGAACGACCGGCATGGTCGCCAACGACGGCACCTTTGAAAAGACCGTCGGCACCGGAGCCACCATCATCAACGCCGCATTCGTCAACACCGGGATTTCCGGCAATGTCGCTCATGTCCAGGTCGCGACGGGCACCCTGACTTTACGTCCAGCGCGACCAGAAGCGATACTTCCACCAGTTACAGCGGTTCGGGGACGATCGAGTTCGCCGGAGGCGCCCGTACCCTCGACAACAATTCCGGCATCACCACGTCCAATGTCGAGGTCGCCAGCGCCACGGTCACCGACAACGGCACCTACAATGTAGCGGCTCAACAACGGTTAGCAGCGGCGCGTTAAATCTTGACGGCACAGTGAATGGCCTCGGCGCGGTGTCAGTCAGCGGCGGCTCGCTGAGCTTGGCCGGTGCCAGCGGCACGCTCAGTAGTTCGAGTTCGGTGTTTAACCAGCAATGGCACCACACTCGCGCTCGGTTCGGAAAATCTCACAACCGGTACCTTCACCCAACAGCGCGGTATCCTGTCCGGTAACGGCACGCTTACAGTTACAGGGTCGGCGACTTGGGTTGGCGGAGTCCCAATGTCGAAACCGGAGCCGGCGAAACGATATGCAGGGAACGTCAACGCTCACTTCAATCATTGATCTTGACGGGGGACGCGAAATTTCCAATCAGGGTACCACGACCTGGACCGGCGGCGATAACATTACGCTCGGCTACAACGGAGCGAGCCAGGGTTCGAGTGCCGGGGGGGGGCCCTCGACAATGCATCGGTCGGGACGTTCCAGATCCAGGGCAGCAGCAACCAAACGATCCACTTCGAGAAGGGCGCGGACGGAATTCAGTAACGAGGGCACTGTCACCGAGTCCATGACGAGTGGAGACACTTCGAAAATCGAAGTTCCTTTCCTCAACACCGGATCGATCAATGTACAGAGCGGAACGCTCGAGATCGATGGCGGCGGCTCGTCGGCGCTGTCGGCTTTCAACATCTCATCAGGCGCGATACTCGCCTTTAGCGGCAACAGCGACGCCTTGGGTGCCGATACTTTCACGCTGATCAGCGGCGGTACTCTCGCGGGTACCGGCACATTTGCGATTACTGGCGCAACTGTGAGCGTCGGCGCTAACAACGTTACGGTAAGTCAGTTCGAAGAAGACACAGGCATACTTTCCGGTTCTGGTATATTCACCGTGACCGGCACGGCCACCTTCGCCAATGGCGGCTTTGAAAACCTTATGACCGGCAGCGGTGAAATGGTGCTGCAGGGCAGCACGTGATCGCCGAAAGTGTCGGCCTTGATGCCGGGTGGGAGCTGCAGAACCAGGGCACCATCACCTGGACAGGCGGCGATATCTATATCGGTTACAATGAATACGGAACCAGCGTTGGCGGTGGTAAGCTCGATAATGCATCGGGCGCAACGCTCGACATCGAGCTTGGCAGCACTAACTTGGCTGTCTACGACCGAGGCAGTACTGGCACCGGCGTCTTTACCAATGAAGGCACGATCATTCAGTCGGCGACGACGGCGACGACGCAATTCCTTGATCTTACAACGTTCCAGAATACCGGAACGGTAGAAGTCCAAACCGGAGCGCTGGATATAACCAACGCCGCCACTGGGGCAGGCGGGTACCAGATCGGTACGTCCAGCAGTACCGCTACGCTCGAATTCGATAGTTCAGTCGCCTCCGGCGCGAACGTCACGTTCGAAGGCGCGTCCGGCACGCTCCTCCTTCTTACGCCGTCGAATTTTAATGGTGTAATTTCCGCGACCGGGACCTTGGGAAGCAGCGACGTTCTGGATCTCCGGGGGTTTGCCTCCGGATCCGATACGATCCACGCAACTACCGGCGCCGGCAGCTTTAACGGAACTGACACGACGTTAACGGTGAGCGATGTAACCGCGGGGCACACCGCCACCATATTCCTTACATTGCAGAATGACTATTCCGGAGATACTTGGACCGTCACGAGCGATACCCACGGGGGGTTCAACATTGCCGATCCGCCACCTGCGCCGGTTGCGACAATCGTCAACGGTGCGAGCCTCGACATTGACACGTCGTCCAGTGAAAACGTGAATTTCACCGGCGGGACGGGCTCGCTCGTCCTCAACGACCCGGAGAGCTACACCGGACAGATCGTCGGCTTCACCGGAACCGCGCCCGACGCGGCTCATTCGGACACGGTCGATCTCGTCGGCATGGATTTTAATTCCGCGCACTTCGCCGAGACTTATAATTCCGTGACCGGTCTCCTCTCGATCACCGACGGCACCCATAGCGCGGATATTACGTTCGACGACTTCAACGCCACGCTTGATTTCACATCCGACGGCAACGGCGGCACGCTGATCACCGATCCGCCTGGGCCTGTCTCGTCCGGCCCCGCAGCGCACGCGGCGTCCGATCTGGGCATGACGTTCGACCACGATAGGATCGAACTCGGCGGCGACGCGCCGAAAGTTCAATCCGAAGGCCAGAGCGACGCCAAGCTGGCCCTGGTGGTGCAGAATAACGGCAACGACACCTTCGACTTCCATCACGAGCTCGGCGCCGAGCCTGGTCCCATGCCGCAAACGGAAAGCCACGAGACCGACTATCATCCTGACATGCAACTGGCCCAGCAGCTCGCGTCGCTCATTACGCCCGACCCACATTCCCAAGCGGTTTTCGAGCTCATCCACAACGATATCCTCGCGCCGATCGGGCCGACACCAGGGCAGATCCAGCACATGGCCCAGTCGGGGCACCTTCTTCATTAGAACCTGTCCCTATCTCAGCGAATGCAATACCGTCTTCGCTGTCATCGTAAGACCGCCTCGAAGACCGGGACCGATAATGACGCCACCGCTGTCGCACATTTCGCTTTAAATCGCGTCTCCAGGAACATCCCACTTATCATCCTCGACTGAGCCGTCGCCCAGATCGAGGGGGTTGTTCTGGAATAATGGTTGCCATCGGTATTTCGGGAGCGCGAAGTAGGCCATCGTTTCCCAACGTCTGCTGTTGGTCCTTAGCGGACAAGCGGACAGTCGCATCGAATGTCCACTTTTTAGGGTAAAGCGGACACGGTCGCCGTCAGCGGTCGCGGCAGCTAATGACCCAAAGCGGACACGACCACCTGTGGCGATCGCCATCGCGTCGCAAAGAATGTGATAAATGATCCAAACGAGATCGTCGTTTCCTTGCCAAGCGAAACCATCGAAGCACCAACGATTGTTCCCGCCAACCAAGCCGATGAGGTGGGTTTATGACATCGGTGCGCAAGATCGAGGCAAATCGGCGTAATGGTCGAAAAAGCCGCGGCCCGCGCACAGCGGCTGGCAAATCCATTGCCAGCCGCAATGCACTAAGACACGGATTAGCAGCGATTGCCCACCCCTGCTCGGTGTCTTCACGCAAAATCGAAGGCCTGGCTAAAGCCATCGTCGGAACCGACAGTGATCCAATTCTATTCGAGCAGGCGCTCGTGATTGCAAAGTGCGAGGCTTTACTGCAACTCGTCGCTCATAAAAAAATCGCCGCGATTGAACGCTTGCGCGACCCGACCGCAGTTGCACTCGCAAAGGGAGACAATAGTCTGCAAGTTGCGCAGGCGAGAGCTGAACAAGGCCGCCGCGCGTACGATGAATATGAGAGATTGAAGAGAGAATTTGAACTAGGTAACAACCAAAACTCGCAAAGTGAGCAGGTGGAGAACATCACAGTCGAATATCATTCTGGTCCATTTTTAAAACCGAATGACAGGGGCGAGATTGATTCTCTCGAGGAGGCAATGCCGGACTTGGAGAAGCTGGCTCGGTATGAAAGACGAGCTTTGTCGCAACGACGGCGAAGTATCGAGATGTTTCTCGAGATTAAGTTCTCAAATAAGTGGCCAATAGTTGCTCCTGCTTCGTAACCTTCGCTTGCAAACGCTTATTTGGCAGAACGAACCCACGCGGTAGCGATTTGGCAGAACGAACCCAAACCGAGATATGGATCGCTGAACGTTGCTCTGAGAAGACACCGAAAATCGGCGCGTCATGACGTCGATTAGGCGTCATGACGAGTAGATATCGTGGATATAATGGGGCCGGTGAAAGGAAGGAGGAGCTTACTTGCCCCAGCCGAACCGGTAATTTAGTCCGGCCCGGACCACGTCCTCGTGCAGCGACACATTGTCTACGCCTGCAGCGCCACAGTCGATGCCGCAATTGAACTTGCCGAGATCGACGTGGAGATATTCCGCCTTGGCGCTCCAGTTGCCGGGCAGCGCGACTTCGACGCCGCCGCCAACGGTCCAGCCGGCATTGGTGGTGCTTGCTACGGCGAAGCCGGGCACGTTGGCGCGGATGTCGCCGACGGCAAGACCGCCGGTCAGATAGGGCATGACGCCCCCGAAGGCATAGCCGGCGCGGCCGCGCACGGTCGACAGCCAGGTGTCGCTCGTTGTGCAGCCGAACGGGCAAAGCGCGGAGGTTGATGTGCCTTTGAGGCCGGACCAGTCGAGGTCGCCTTCGACGCCGAGCACGGCGTTGCCGAATTGCCAATTGTAGCCGGCGGTGCCACCAACCTGGCCGCCGGAAAGATTTACGCCGGTCGAATTGGCCTGCCACCACGAATGACCCCAGCCGCCGCCGCCATTGGCGCCGAGATAGAAGCCGCTCCAGTTATAGGCCGGCGTAGCCACCTGGGCCGGCGGCGCCTTGTACAGCGGCGCAACCGACAGATCGGCCGCGGTCGCGCTTTGCGCAGCCACGATCGCGCCAAGCATGAAGCATCCGGCGACAAACTTCTTCATCATGGTATTCGGCCTCACTGGCGTCGGCGTCTTCATAGGCCGCCGTTCGCCGCTTCCGACTCTACGCAGAATTTCGTTACCCCCGGCTTACCGGTATGGTTAAAGCCCGAAGCGTCGTCGCCGCCACCTGCTACTCTATTGACCAGAAAGGCGAAATTGTGCCGGCCCCGGGGCGCCTCGAAGGCGGCAGGATAACGCCCCGGTGACCCCGCCGGTTCCCGGGCAGGACGCCGGGACGATGCTATATAATGTGCGGCGAAGCCTTTTTGCGTTCGCGTAGGGTGAATGTGGCTATGAACTGGATTTCCAACGTCGTACGGCCGAAAATCCGCAGCATCCTGCGGCGCGAGGTGCCGGAAAATCTCTGGATCAAGTGTCCGGAAACCGGCCAGCTCGTGTTCTACAAGGACGTCGAGGCCAATCAATTCGTCATACCCGGCTCGAACTATCACATGCGCATGGGCGCGGCCGTGCGCCTGAAATCGATGTTCGATAACGAGACCTGGTTCGACATTTCCGTGCCGGAAGTCCCGGCCGATCCGCTCAAATTTCGCGACGAACGGCGGTACGCCGACCGGCTGAAGGATGCGCGCAGCAAGACCGGGATGAACGACGCGGTGAAGCTCGGCTACGGCAAACTCGATGGCTTCGCCGTGGTGATCGCCGCGCAGGATTTCGATTTCATGGGCGGCTCGCTCGGCATGGCCGCGGGCGAGGCGGTGATGCGGGGCCTCGATACCGCCGTGGAGAAGGGGTGTCCGTTCGTACTGTTCGCGGCGTCGGGCGGAGCGCGCATGCAGGAAGGCATTCTCTCGCTGATGCAGTTGCCGCGCACCACCATCGCGGTGCAGCGGCTGCGCGAATCACGCAAGCCCTATATCGTCGTGCTGACCAATCCGACCACCGGCGGCGTCACCGCCTCTTATGCAATGCTCGGCGACGTCCATATTGCCGAGCCCGGAGCGCTGATCGGTTTCGCCGGCCCCCGCGTCATCGAGCAGACCATCCGTGAAAAGCTTCCCGAGGGTTTTCAGCGGGCTGAATATCTGCGCGACCACGGCATGGTCGATATGGTGGTGCATCGCCACGAATTGCGCGCGACCATTGCGAAATTATGCCGGGTCCTGACCAAGGCGCCCGCCGGCGCGCCGCCGCCGCGCGTGCTTCCGGCGCCGGTACCGGCAACGGCGTGAGCGCGGCGGCGTCCAGCGCAGCGCCGATCGACGCCATGCTGGCGCGGCTATTGGCGCTGCATCCCAAACGCATCGACCTCTCGCTCGATCGCATCGAACGGCTCCTTGCCGCGCTCGATCATCCGGAGCGTCGCCTGCCGCCGGTCATCCACGTCGCCGGCACCAACGGCAAGGGTTCGACCGTCGCTTTCATGCGCGCCATCCTGGAAGCGGCTGGCAAGCGCGTGCACGCCTATACCTCGCCGAACCTCGTTCGCCTCAATGAGCGGTTTCGCATCGGCCGCGACGGCGGCGGAAAATTTGTCGGCGACGCCGAGCTTGGCGACGTGCTTGCCGAATGCGAGGCGAAGAACGCCGGCGTGCCGATCACCGTGTTCGAGATGGAGACCGCCGCGGCATTTGTCCTATTCGCACGGCATGCGGCGGACCTCGTTCTGCTCGAAGTCGGCCTCGGTGGCAGGCTTGACGCCACCAATGTCGTCGAACGCCCGCTGGCGAGCGTCATCACGCGGCTATCGCTCGATCACCGCGATTTTCTCGGCGACACGCTTGTCGGAATTGCCGCCGAGAAGGCCGGCATTCTCAAAAAGAACGTACCGGCCGTAGTGACCGGACAGGCGCGCGAGGCGCTCGCCGTCATCGAGCGACAAGCGGCGCGGCTGCACGCACCGCTGTCCATTGCCGGCGAGCACTGGACCGCAACCGAAGAGCGCGGCCGGTTGGTCTACCAGGACGGTGACGGTCTGCTCGATCTGCCGCCGCCAAAACTCTATGGCCGGCATCAGTTCGAAAATGCCGGCGCCGCGATCGCCGCCCTGCGGGTGAGCGGGCTGAAACTGCCCGGGTCGGCCTTCGAGGCCGGCATGACGCGGGTCGATTGGCCGGCGCGCATGCAGCGGCTCTCGCACGGCCGCCTTGCCGGCCTGGCGCCGCCCGACAGCGAACTCTGGCTCGACGGCGGCCACAATGCCGACGGCGGCCAGGCGATTGCCGCGGCCCTTGCCGATCTCGAAGAGCGGGTACCGCGGCCGCTCGTCCTGATCGTCGGCATGCTGTCGACCAAGGATTGCGCCGGCTTTCTCAAGAATTTTTCCGGCCTGGCCCGCCGCGTCATCGCGGTACCGATGCATCAGGACAAGGCGGTGCCGGCAGCCGCGCTGGCCGACGTGGCCGAGAGCGTCGGTATCCCGGCTTTGACGCGCGACGATCTCGAAAGCGCGATCGATGTGGCCGGCAAGCTCGACCTGCACCCGGCGCCGCGCATCCTGATTACCGGCTCACTCTATCTCGCCGGTGAGGTATTGGCCCTCAACGGCACACCGCCGGAATAGAGACGCGATCACGATCACATTCCGCTCGTCCCCGCGGAAGCGGGGACCCAGCTGGATTCCCGCTTGCGCGGGAATGAACGGAGAAGGTTTCGCGCGTCACTCCAGCTTGATACCGTCCGCGCGGACGACCTTGGACCACTTCTCGCGTTCGGCCTTGATGTAGGCCGAGAATTCCTCCGGCGTTGCTGGCATGGCTTCGAACATCTGCGGCTCGAGGAACCGTGCGCGGAATTCCGGATCACTGAAGATCCGTCTCACTTCCGCATTGAGCTTGAGAACGACGTCGCGCGGCGTGCCCGTAGTGCCGAACAGGCCGAACCACGTGACCGCCTGATAACCTGGAAGGCCGCTCTCGGCGACGGTCGGAATATCCGGCGCCTGCGCCAGCCGCTTGTCGCTGCCGATGCCGAGAATATTCGCCCGTCCCGCACGGAACGGCAGCAACGCGAGGCTGACGCTGATCGACATCAGGCTGATCGAACCGCCGATGAGATCGTTGAGTGCAGGCGCCGCGCCGCGATAATGCACCGGAACGAGCTTGACGCCCGCCATCGTCTCAAACAGCGCCATGTTCATGTGCGGCGCCGAGCCAATGCCGGCGGTGCCATAGGTCAACTGGCCGGGCTTCTGTTTTGCCAGCGCGATCAGGTCTGCGGCATTCTTCACCGGCAGCGATTTGCCGGCGAGCAATGCCTGGTTGATGCGCACGAGCCCGCTGATCGGCACAAAATCCCGGTCGGTATCGTAGGGCAGCTTGTCCTTGTCATAGACGGTTGGATTGACCGTGAACGTGCCGGCCTCGGCGACCATCAGCGTGTAGCCATCGGGTGCCGCCTTGGCGACGGCCTCGGCGCCGAGAATATGGGCCGCGCCGCCGCGGTTCTCGATCACGACGGGCTGGCCCCAAGCCTTGGACAATTCCGCACCGAAGGCGCGCGCCGCGACGTCGGTCACGCCGCCCGCGGCTGCGGTAACGATGATGGTGATCGGGCGATCCGGATAAGCGGCACGCGCCGCGCCGGCGCCGCCCAAGCAGGCCAGCACCAGGAGCGCGGCAAGGCGTTTCTTCACGGTCATCGTCTCCCGACGATCAATTCGGCTCAATTCCGGCAGCCTGAACGGCCTTTTCGGCGCCCTCGACTTGCTGGCGGAAGAACTGGGCGGTTTCGGCCGGATTGCGCTCGTCGGGGATGTAGCCTGACTTCCGCACCACGTTGGCGACAGCCGGCTCCAGCAGAGCGCGCCGGATTGCCGTGTTCAATTTATCGACGATCTCCGGCGGCGTCTTTGCCGGCGCGAAGAACATGCCCCAGGCCACGACGGGCGGATAGGCCGGCACTGACGTCTTCATCAGCGGCACATCGGGCAATTCCGGAAAGGGTTTGCTGCCGGTGAAGGCGATGGCGCGCAGCTTGCCGTCTTTGACCAGGCCGAGGACAGATGGCGGTGTCAGGAACATCACATCGATATTGCCGCCCAAAAGCGCCGCGGTGACTTCGGACGCGCCCTTGAACGGCACATGCTCCATGGTCAATCCGGTCGTCTTGTTGAACAGGGCCGCGGCAAGATGCATGCCGTTGCCGATGCCCGGTGAGCCGTACAGAACGCGATTCTTTTTCGCATAGGCGATCAAGTCATCGACGCTGTGGATCGGCGATGACCCGCTGACCAGCATCAGAATCCCGTCGAGGACGCCGACGGTCGCGATCGGCGAAAGATCGCGAAATACGTCATAGGGCAGGTTCTTGTACACGAATGGCGTCGGCGCGATCGAATCGCTGGTAAAGAGCAGCGTGTAACCATCGGGTGCCGATTGCACGAGGGCGTTAGTGGCAATCGTGCCGTTTGCGCCGGGCCGGTCCTCGACGACGAAATTCTGGCCGAGATCGTTGCCGAGCTGGCCGGCGACGGCGCGCGCCACGACATCGGGTCCGCTGCCGGCGGCGAAGCCGACCAGCACGTGCACGGGGCGATCCGGATAATGCTGTGCCCGCGCCTGCGTTACGCTTGTGACAGCCAGTACGAAAAGGGCAAAACAGCCCCAGAGATTGCCGCTATCGGCCCGCAGCTTCGATCTGCGCTCGGCCTTTAACACGTCAGAGCGCCGTTTTTCCGCCGTGCTCGCCATCTTTTCGTGTCCCTCAATGCTTTTGATCGATTATTGCCGGCACATGAGTTCTATCAGCGCCCGGCTGTCCGGCAGATCGTCAATGTTGAGGATCATGCTGACGAGGGCGTCCTGCTGCGCCGGTGCGATGATACCGCGCGTCAGTTTGCGGAATTTTGCGGCGATGTCGTCGCTGCTGGCGAAGGATCGCTCGCTGCCGCGTGCGGCCTCGCGGCTCTCTTGCTCCATCGATCCGTCACGCAAGCGGACCTCGACGCGCACCTTGTGCCGCTGCGCCGCGCCGAGCGCCGTGATCGCGGGATCCTCGACGACCTTGACCTTGCGCGACAACGCGATCCGTTCCGGATCGTCGACGCAGGCGGACGGGAATTGCTCCACGAATACGTCGCCCTCGATCAGGAGCGTCGCAATGCAGAATGGCAGATTGAGCTGCGCGCCCGTCAGTCCGTCGGGCTTGTACGGCCAGCCGGCATGATCGACCGTGACCTGCGACGCATGCACGGTGATGCTCTCGACATCGCCGGGCTTGAACGGGTGCCGCGCCTGGATGTCGCGTAACGCGTCAAGTGTGGTGTGATTGCTGCCGACGCAGGAATAGAACTTGAGCGCTATCCGCATCGTCTCGAAGTCCTTGCCGAGTCCCGCGCTCAAGCGGGAGAGGTCGAAGCGGTCCTGCGACCGGGAAAATGTGCTGCAGAAGCCGCCATAAGGCGCTTCAAAAACATCGGCGATGCCGGTGAAACCCTGGCTTGCGAGCAGCGCTCCATAAAGTCCGCTTTGCGCGGCGCGGCCGGCATGCATGCGTTTGACCATCGCGCCATATTGCGCCGCCATCAGGCCGGACGATTGCGTGCCGGCGATGCCAAGGGCGTGCACGGTCGCGCCGGGCGATAATTTCAGTGCGCGGGCAGCGCCGGCAGCAGCGGAGAATACGCCGACGGTTGCGCCGGAATGCCAGCCCTGGCCGATATGCTCCTGGCCCATGCACAGCCCGACACGCGGGCCGATCTCGTAACCGGCGACGGCAGCGGTCAGGAATTCGGCCCCGGAGAGGCGTGCGTGACTTTCGGCGACGGCGATCAGCGCCGGCAACGTGACTGCTCCGACATGGAGCACGCCCTGGCGATGCACATCGTCGAGTTCAAAACCCTGGATTTGCGTGCCGTTGACAAGAGCGGCATGCGGCGAAGAGAGTTTTCGATCGGTCCCCCAGATCGAAGTCGTGCGCGTCGAATCGAGCCCCTCAAGCGTTTGCCGCAGGATGCGGCACCATTCGAGATCGGCGCCGTAGATGGCGCAACCGATCGAATCGAGAACGAGAAGCTTTATCCGCTCGCGGACGTCGCCAGGAATCTGTTCGTAGGTCAGCCCCGAAACGAATTCGGCGATCTTGCGGGTGTGAACGTTGTCGGCGCGGGCGTCCATGCGTGGATTATTGCGCAGCGCGAGACTTGACGCTGTCCCACCAGGGACAGACGCCGGACATGGTCTCGTAATTGCCGTCGATCACCTGCACCGGCCGGCGAAAACCGTCGGCGGCGTTCTTGAGCCGCAGCGCCCGGGCCTTGGCGTTGTCCTCCGCCGACAGCCAGGACCGGTCATGGCCCCACATGCTCGGCCCTTCCTTGCGCTCATGGGCCTGCCAGGTCTCGACATCGATCGAACGTGCGCCCCAGCCGTATTCGACCATGAAGCCGGACGGCGTCCGGCTGTAGAACGATGTGATGAAATCGCTGGTGTGGCGGCCGAGCGTGACGGCGACGCGGTCCTTCTCGGCGAGCGCCAGATCGTAACCCTGGCCGACATCGTCGAAGCTGAAAAGCTCCATCATAATGTGGTGGACGGCATTTTTGCCGGTCTGGATGAAGGCGATGCTGTGATGGCGCGGATTGAGGTGCAGGAAGCGGGCGACGAAGGGTTCCGAGTAATAGTCGGTCAGCCGAAAACCGAGCGTGTCGCGATAGAACGCCATCAGCCGGTCGATGGTTGCCGGCGTGTCGGCGTTGAGCACGACGTGGCCGAGGCCCAGCGGACCCGTGCGGAATCCGGAGATCGAGCGGCCGGGCTTGAACGGTTCCGCAGTCGTTGCGGCGCCGTGGAAGATTTCAAGCCGATTGCCGGCCGGATCGTCGAGCACGATCAGATCCTTGACGTGCCGCTCGTCGGCAAGCGCGCGGGCGCCGCGCGCGACCTTGATCTCGTTCTTTTCGAGATGCGCGGCAAGCGCATCGAGCACGGCCGCGCCTGCAACCTCCCAGCCGAAGAAACCGATGCCTGTGCCGCCGTCGGCGTTGACGATTATCCGCTGCTTGCGGTCGTCCATGCGGAAGGCGAGCGTGGAGCGTGATTTATCGATGCGCTGCAGGCCGAGCAGGCCTGAACCATAACTCGCCCAATCGCCCAGTTCCCTGGCGCGGACACCGACATAACCCAGAGCTTGCGGAGCCAGTGTCTGCGGAATTGGTGCCTGCGAAACCATGACGGCCTCTTTGCCATCCTTTTACACGGATGACGGAGGCCGCGCTACGACACGGAGCCTGTCAGGATTTTGTCGGTAGCGGCTGGCGCGTTGTGCAATCGAGGCTGTCTTCCGCCTCCGCCGCGGCCTGGCTCAACAGCATTTCCAGGCTGAGCAACGTCACGCGCTGTTCGCGTGTTCGGGCGCTGCGCGCCCAACGGCGGCATTGATCCGCCCAATGGCCTATTTCATCCGCTGCGGACTTGAACATGGCAAGGCGCCTCTCAAGTCGTCTGGGGCAACGTGAATGCCGGACCTAGCAAATTTCTGCCGCGCACAAGCGTCGCCCGCGCAGCGCGTGCGTCGAGCGCCGTCTGGAACAGCGCGGGCAGTTCACGTGGCCGTTTCAACACCGACCGCAGCATGGCGCCGATATTGGTCGTGCCGTTCGGGCGCATCGCGGCAACCGCGGAAACCGGCAGAGCGCGCCTGGCTGGATCGGTGATGACGCGAATTGCCGCCACCGGCAATTCGTGGGCGTGACCCACGGCCGCGACGATATGTGATTCCATATCAACCGCGATCGCGCCAGTCTTCAGATAAAGCGCACGCTTGTCGTCGGGATTGGCGATCGGCGCCGGCACGCCGAGAAGGGCGCCCGAAACCGATTCCGGAATTGTCTGCAAAAGTTTCTGCGACCATTCCGCGCTTATCGGCATCCGGTTCAAGCCGGAAATCACCGCGGAGCCGACGACGCAGGTTCCGGGACGCAGATGCGGCGCCAATCCGCCGGCGACGCCGAAACTGATAATGCCAGGGCAGCCGTGGACCAGTGTGCGGGCTTCCGCGATCGCTGCCGTGAGCTTGGCCGCCAGGTTGCGGCCATCGCCACTGCAGATCACATGCACACCCGGGCCGGCGGCGATCCGCGCTTCAAACGCAAGTCCGACGACAATAATCACGTGGCCCCCGCTTGCACATCAATAGCACCATCTCGAGCATCAG
The DNA here is from genome assembly GCA_963723335.1 of uncultured Alphaproteobacteria bacterium. Classification (GTDB taxonomy): domain Bacteria; phylum Pseudomonadota; class Alphaproteobacteria; order Rhizobiales; family Xanthobacteraceae; genus BOG-931. Next base: position 28,205 of record CAVRQJ010000014.1, read on the forward strand.
ATGCCCAACACATCAGATGCCAAGACTCCGTCGGCAATCTCCGCCACAAAGCTGCCGGCAGCGGAAACAGCCGACTGCTCGATGAGCTAACCCTTGGTCACCACCGGAGGCGGCGCCTTGCCCTTGCCCGTATTCGCACAACCGGCGAGGCTGAGAATTGCGAGAACTACAGCGGTTCCGACCGCGATCTTTTTCATGGGACGCCCCAGTTGGTGGTGACAACGAAAAGACAAGATAGAAAGGACCCCCAGCGTTCACTAGTGCTGAAAAGACACAGTGCATGCCCGATTTGGCACTGCACACAAGCCGTGAAGGGCAGGGTTGCTCCAACCTCCTAATATGACCTCCAAATGCGGATATTAGCGCCCCATCGCCGGGCTCGTCGGTCTGGCGCTTCTGACCGGCCTTATTGCCTATTATGGCTGGGTTCCAGTCCTGGAGGCGGTGGCCAGTTCGCGATGGGGGACGGCTTTGGTCGTCGTAGCGCGGGCCGTTGCGCTATGCGGCGCGGGCATCGGCTGGTGGCTCGTACTGATACCGCTTAAGCCCGGCCCGCGCCCGTTTGTCGCACTCCGGTTCATTCGCGACGCGATCAATACGCTGATCCCGTTTGCGGTGGTCGGCGGCGATGCGATCGGCGCGCGGCTTCTGGCGCAATTCGGCCTCGCCATGAACTTGGCCATCGCCAGCGTGCTGGTCGACATCTTTCTCCAGGTTGTGGCGTTGCTGATCTTCTTGCTCGCCGGAATCTGCATCGTCCTCAATCTGGCGGGCAGCCACGAACTCACCGTGACGGCGTTCGTCATCGCCGCAATTGGGGTGCCCGCGGTCATCGGCTTCTTCCTGGTGCTGAATTTTGGCGCCTTCGATCCCGTCGTCCGGTGGATCGTGGCGTTTGGCGAGAAACACCAATGGGCGGCGTTCAGTCACGTCGCCGATCTCGGCGACCGGCTTCAGCAGATCTGGCGCGATCATCGCAAGCTGTCGGTTTCGCTTGCCGTTCACACCGTCACGGTTTTCTTCGGCGCCACCGAAGTGTGGATTGCGCTGGCGTTCATGGGCTACCCGGTCACGCCGATGGAGGCCATTGCCATCGAAAGCCTGGGGCAAGGCACGCGCGCCGCTGCCTTCATGCTGCCTGGCGGATTGGGTGTGCAGGATGGAACCTTGATTGCCGCCGGCGCGATTTTCGGAGTTCCCGCCGAGGTCGCGCTCGCCATGGCACTGATCAAGCGGGTCCCCGACCTTGTGCTGGGCATACCGTCACTGCTGGCGTGGCAGGCCCTTGAGGGGCACAGGCTCCTGTCCCGGCGCAATTAACCTTGTCCACGGGCAAATAGGTCCGCTGAAATGGCCTGAATTCCGCCGTTTCTTTTGGATGCATGTGACGCCACGGTAGGGCAGTATGTCGTGGCCTGAATGGGTGTGGGTGGGGTGGTGGGCGTGAGCGAGTTTCTCGCCAATTTGGCCGATCTGGTATCCGTGATCTGCTACGCGGTAGCAGCGCTGGGATGCGGCTATGCGCTGTTTACGGCATGGTCGGCCCGCAGTTTTGTCCGGGCCGCACCTGACCAACCTGCGGCAAGTTTCCCGGCCGTCACGATCCTCAAGCCGCTGCATGGCGCGCAACCAACGCTCTACGGCAATTTGGCCGGCTTCTGCGTGCAAGATTATCCCGGTCCGGTGCAGATCGTATTTGGCGTGGCCGACGCCGCCGATCCGGCAATCGGCATTGTGCGCAAGCTCATGGCCGATTTTCCAGGCGTCGACTTCTCGCTTATGGTCAGCCCGGCAAGCCACGGCGTCAACGGCAAGGTCTCTAACCTGATCAATATGCTCGACGCAGCGCGTTACGACGCGCTCGTAATGTCGGACAGCGACATCGTCGTCGCGCCCGACTATCTGCGGCATGTGACCGCCGCGCTCGACGGCGCGGGACTGGTGACGTGTCTCTATCGGGGCGCCGCGGCGAACGGCATCTGGTCGCGTCTCGCCGCCGCCGCGATCGATTATCATTTCCTGCCGAGCGCACTGGTCGGACTGAAACTCGGTTTGGCAACGCCGTGCTTTGGCGCAACGATTGCGTTGCGCAGGCAAACGCTCGCTGAAATCGGAGGTTTCGAGGCGGTAGCCGACCAGCTTGCCGACGATTACGCGCTCGGCGCACTGGTGCGCCGCGCCGGCCTGGCGGTAGCGATCCCGCGTTACGCGGTGACGCATGTCTGTTCCGAAGGCTCCGCGCATGAGCTTTTTACCCATGAGCTGCGCTGGTCGCGAACCATCCGGTCCGTGGATACGCCCGGCTTTGCCGGGCTCGTGGTCACGCACGCTTTGCCGCTGGCCTTGCTCGGCATGCTGCTCGGCGGTATGACGCCGGCCGTGGCGGTCGTGGGTGTCGCGCTCGCGTGCCGCCTTTTGCTCCAGCGGGAACTCGATCGCGCCTTCCATCTGCGGGATGGCCTTTACTGGATGGGGCCGGTCCGCGACATGGTGTCGTTTGCGGTTTTTGTTGCGAGCTTTTTCGGCCGCGGTGTCGAGTGGGGCGGCCGCCGCTACGGCGTGCGGGCGGACAATTCGCTGGTTTATTACGGTGAGGTCAAATCGTGATGCGCACACTGTTTCTCCAGGCGCCTTCGTTCGACGGCTTCGACGGCGGAGCCGGCGCGCGCTACCAGATGAAGCGCGAGGTGACGTCGTACTGGTTCCCGACCTGGCTGGCGCAGGCCGCCGCCATGGTGCCGGGCTCCAAGATCATCGACGCGCCGCCGCACCGGCTGACCTTCCAGGACATCGAAGACGACGTGAAATCGCACGACTTCATCGTGATCCACACCTCGACGCCGAGCTTCAAGTCCGACGTGAAGACGGCTGGCATGATCCGCGCGCTCAACCCGGCGGCCAAGATCGGCTTCATCGGCGCCAAGGTTGCGGTCGAGCCGCAGGAAAGTCTGGAAGCGGCACCTGCGATCGATTTCGTCTGCCGCAACGAATACGAATTCACTATCAAGGAACTCGCCGGGGGCGCTGACTGGCCGACTATCAAGGGCCTCTCTTACCGCGCGCCGGACGGCAAGATCGTCCACAACCCCGAGCGCGAAGTCTTGATGGACATGGACCAGCTTCCGTCCGTGCTCCCGATCTACAAGCAGCTCAAGGTGGAGAACTATTTCGGCGGCTATCTCAAGCACCCCTATATGAGCTGGTACACCGGCCGCGGCTGCAAATCGCGCTGCACCTTCTGCCTTTGGCCGCAGACTATCGGCGGGCATAAATACCGCGCCATGTCGATCGACCGCGTGGCCGCGGACGTCAAATACGTCATGAAGGAATTTCCGCAGGTGAAGGAAATCTTCTTCGACGACGACACGCTCACCGACGATCATCCGCGCGTCGAAGCACTCGCCGGGGCGCTCGGCCCGCTTGGCGTCACCTGGTCATGCAACGCCAAGGCCAACGTGCCGCGCAAGACGCTCGAAGTGATGAAGGCCAACGGCCTGCGGCTCCTCCTCGTCGGATACGAATCCGGCAACCAGAAAATCCTGCACAACATCAAGAAGGGCGTCCTCGTCGACGTGGCGCGCCGTTTCTCCAAGGACTGCCGCGAGCTCGGCATCATCGTGCACGGCACATTCATTCTCGGCCTGCCGGGCGAGACGCGCGAGACCATCCAGGAGACGCTCCAGTTCGCCAAGGATGTGAATCCGCGCACGCTGCAAGTGTCGCTGGCCGCGCCCTATCCGGGCACGTTCCTCTACAAGCAGGCGAAGGAAAACGGCTGGTTCGCCTCCGACGTCGACCTGCTCACGGACGACGGTACGCAGATCGCACCGCTCAACTACCCGCATCTCGGCCACACCGAGATTTTCGATTCGGTGGAAGAGTTCTACAAGAAGTTTTATTTTCGTCCGTCCAAGATCGGAGAGATCCTGGGCGAGATGCTGACCAGCCGCGACGCGCTCGTGCGCCGCCTGCGCGAAGGCATCGAGTTCTTTCACTTCCTGCGCGCCCGGCGGCAAACGGCGCAGTAGGCTTTTCAGGTTTTCAGATATCCGTTCTGCCGAAACCAGGCGATCGCTTCGGCGAGAGCCTCGCCGTGAGGACGCGCGCGGTAGCCGAGTTCACGCTCCGCCTTGGCCGAGGAAAAGAACATGCGATCTTTGGAGAGCCGGAGCCCCGTGACCGTCACGAACGGTTCGCGGCCGGTGAAATGCGCGATGGCTTCCGCGCCGTAGGCAATGGGAAATATCAGCGTCCGCGGCAGCCGCACTTTCGGCGGCTTGCGTCCGGTTACATGCGCGATCTCGCGCAGCATGTTGCCCAGAAGGACGTCCTGCCCGCCAAGGATGTAGCGCTCGCCGATACGGCCCTTCTCCAGCGCCAGAACGTGTCCGGCAGCGACGTCGTCGACATGGACGAGATTGAGCCCGGTATCGACGTAAGCGGGCATGCGACCGGCTGCCGCCTCGACAATGATCCTGCCGGTCGGCGTTGGCCGCACGTCTCCCGGCCCGATCGGAGTCGACGGGTTGACGATGACGGCCCGCAGTTTTTGCTCCGCGACCATTTGGTCAACCATGCGCTCGGCGAGGACTTTACTCAGCTTGTATCCACCGACGGCAGATGCGGCGTCGAGCGGATGCGTCTCGTCGCTCGATGTGCCGCCGGGCTGTGCCTTGAGCGTGGCAACGCTCGACGTATAGACGATGCGCTCGACATTAGCTCGCCGTGCGGCTTCCATGACGAGGCGGGTTCCTTCGACATTCGTGTGCACGATGTCGCCGGGATTGCGCGCCCACAGCCGGTAATCGGCGGCGACGTGAAACACGAACCGGACGCCCTGCATGGCGCGCGCGATCGAAGCAGCATCGAGCAGATCGCCCTCGACGATCTCGATCGGCAGCCCGGCGAGGTTCTTGCGCGCTCCGGGCGGGCGGACCAGCACGCGAACATCCCGGCCCGCCAGCGCGAGATGTCGCGCAACCGCCGAACCGAGAAAGCCGCTGGCGCCAGTGACCAGGATCATGCGCACCCTCTTCTAGGGCACCAATAACCGGTATAGCGTGATCCGAGAACAGCGAATTTACGCCAGCGGGGGACCATGAAACTGCCCAGCCGCATCGTCGATCTGTCGTCATCGCTCGACAACGACACGGTGCTCGATCATCCCTTCATGCGGCCGAAGATCCAGTATCTCAGCAATGCGGATACCGCGCCGACCTTGCTGGAGATTTTTCCGGGGCTGCGGCGTGAGGATTTGCCGGACGGCGAGGGTTGGGCGTTCGAGCAGGTGCAACTGACCACGCATAACGGCACGCACATGGACGCGCCGGTGCATTTTCAGTCGAAATCGATCGACGGCAAACCGATGATGACGATCGACCAGGTGCCGCTCGACTGGTTCTTCCGCCCCGGCGTCAAATTCGATTTCCGCAAAGTGCCGGACGGTCATGTGATTAGCGCGGCCGAGGTTGAGGCCGAGCTCAAGCGTATCGGTCACGAGCTGAAACCGTTCGACATCGTGCTGGTGAACACGCGGGCTTCGAGCTGTATCGGCACTGACGAATATCTCACTGCCGGCTGTGGCATGGGGCGCGAGGCGACGCTTTATCTGACATCGCGCGGCGTGCGCGTTACCGGCATCGACGCCTGGGGCTGGGACGCACCCTTTGCGCATATGCGCAAACGCTGGCTGGAGACCCGCGATCCGTCGATCATCTGGGAGGGTCACAAGGCCGGGCGCGAGATTCCGTACTGCCACATGGAGAAGCTATCCAATCTCGATCAGCTTCCCGACCATGGCTTCACGGTGGCGTGCTTTCCGTACAAATTGAAAGCCGGTTCGGCCGGCTGGACCCGCGCGGTGGCGCTGTTCGATTAGTGCCTTTCGCCTATTGAAGAAGCGCCGATCGCATCTAGATAAAAGCTGCCATGTCGCCGGTATCCCTCATCCTGAACGTGCTCTGGATCGCTCTTGGCGGTCTGGTGATGGCGATTGGCTGGGTGATTGCCGCCATTCTCATGGCGATCACCATTATCGGCCTGCCCTGGGCCTGGGCGGCCCTCAATATCGCGTCCTATACGCTATTCCCGTTCGGCCGGAAGGCGGTATCGCGCGCCGAAGTTACCGGCCACGACATCGGCACCGGGCCGTTCGGCCTGCTCGGCAACATCATCTGGCTGGTGCTGGCCGGCTGGTGGCTGGCGCTCGGCCATCTCATCGCTGCCATCGGCTTTGCCATCACCATCATCGGCATTCCGTTCGCCTGGGCGCATCTGAAGCTTGCCGGCATTGCGCTGTGGCCGATCGGCAAAGTCATCGTGCCGATTGATGCGGTGGCCACGCCAATGCCGCGCAGCCCGGCGCGCTGACATTCGCTATCTGCAGCCGTTGGAGACGTAGCTGAGCAGCGGGTTGAATTCCGCCGCGGTCAGATAGGCAGCGAATGTTCCGCCCGGAAAGACCTGTGTTCCCTCCGACGTTTCTGCGCCGAAGGATGTCACCGCGATCAGGACGTTTTTGCCGGCGCCTTCGGTCTGACTGATATTCGCGACCCAGGCGCCGCCGCTCATGCCCTGCGTGGCGTCCGTAATCGGTCCCCATTGCATCACGAAATTAGGCGAGGACCATTCGCCGGTCGGAATGTCGTTGGCGAAGAAAACGATACCCGGCGCTTCCTGGATGATCGCGGCGTCGAAGATGTCGCCCGGATAACCGATCCTGTAGGCGTAGGTATATTTGCCTTTCCAGTCGAGCGCGTAGGGCATGACCCCGGTGGGGCTCGTGCCATTAACGAGTACCATCGCGAAATCATGTTCGGAGGCGGTGTTCGAAGCGGTGTGCTTCTGCGTGGACGTCAACGAGTCGTAGTTCGCCGGCATCTTCCAGAGCGCGTTGGTGGCGGCGCAGACGATCTTGAACGGTGTCCCACTGTCATTCTGATATTGCAGCCAGAAGGTGCCTTTGGTGGGATCGGGCCACGGGCCGTCGGGACTCTCGTCAAGATCCTTGATGCAGTGGGCGGCGGTCAGAAGCACCGTCGGCGCGATGAATTGCGCAGTGCAGAGACTTGCCCGGTTGGAGTCTTTTTGGGTTGGGGCCGGAATGATCAGGAGACCGGACCATTTGAACGGCGCCACGCTCGGGTTGCCGGTCGTCGCTTCGGCGGGAGCCACGTTGGGCAGTATCTGAGCGGAGGCGGGCGCGCTCAGACCCGGTATCGCAGCGCTCGCTGCGACGGCACAGATCATAAAGAAAGCCCGCATCAATCCCCCCGCACAGTATCGCAGGACTTTCGGCCCCGGACGACCTCACGTCCGGGCAATGATAACAGCGCCAAGCGGTGCGGCAAATTCCTCATCTGCCGGTTTAATTGCCGCTCGGCACGGGACGCAAAACTGCCTATAATTCCGGTGTTTCGATTGTCGGCGGTGGCCAGCCAAGAGGTGCGCGGGATGAAGACTTTGATGCGCGGCGCGCTCTCGATTGTGCTCGCCGCCCTGGTGCCGATCTTTGCGGCGACGGCGCAAACGCCGCCACAATCGCTCAAGGACCAACTCGTCGGCCATTGGCAGCTCGTCTCAGTCAGCGTCAACGGCACGACGCCCTATGGCGATAAACCGCAAGGCGCGATGTTCCTCGATGCCGGCGGTCATTATTCGGTGATCGTCAACACCGCCGGCCAAGCCCGCAGCATTGCCTATTTCGGCACTTACACGGTCAATGATGCCGACAGCACGCTGACGATGCACATCGACAGCAGCAATCGCCCCGGCGCCGTCGGCCGCGATCAAAAGCGTCTCGTAAGCTTCAGCATCGGTAACCTGATCATCGGCAGCGCCAAGACGAACGGCCCGCTGGGCGGCGTCAAATTGACGTGGAAGCAAGCGAATTAGGTTTTGACGCCGCGCTTTAATGCGCCGGCTTGCGCAGCCATACCCGGTTGTCATGGAAGGCCGCGCCGCCGAATGGCGCAATCGAGTCGGAGCCAGTGAGCGTATTGATGCCGCGGCCGTCGGCATAGGCACTGTTGGGCCAGATCAATTCCGCAATCAGCACGCCGCGGCGCACGCCGTCGAATAGTCTTGCGTGCAGGCGCACCATGCCCCGGCGATTGCCGAGCGTGACCATGTCGCCATTCGCGACTGCCAGCGATTTGGCATCCTCCGGGTGGATCATCACTTCGGGCCGCCGTTCCCGCCCCAGCGAAGTCGGTGTCTCGGTGAAAGTCGAATTGAGAAAGCCTCGCGCCGGCGAAGTCGCGAGGCGGAACGGATGTTCGGCATCCGCTTCCTCGATCACATCCCAATGGTCCGGCAATCCCGGCATCGGGCGCGGGATCGAGGTTCTGTGCCAGCGCGTGAACGGCACTGTCGGCCAATCCGGCTTGAAGCGGAATTTGCCGTCGGAATAGGCGAAACCCTCAAGGTAATGTGCAGTGGCGAATTCCGGCTGGCAATCGATCCAGCGGTTGGCCTCGATTTCGGCAAGCGTGCCCCAGCCGGATTTGCGCAATGTGCCGTCGATCAAGTCGCGCGGCGTCATGCCAAATCCCGGATGTTCGGCGCCGAGCCGCTCGCCCAGGCCGCAGATCACCTCGTGATTGTTGCGGCACTCGCCCGGCGGCTCGATGAGTTTCGGGCCGAGCAGAATGTATTGGCTGCCGCCGGCCGTGTAGATGTCGTCGTGCTCGACGAACATGGTTGCGGGTAGGACGATATCTGCGATCTTGGCGGTATCGGTCATGAACTGCTCGTGCACGCAGACGAAGAGATCGTCGCGGGCAAAGCCGCGTTTGACCATCTCCTGATCGGGTGCGACGGAAATTGGATTGGTATTCTGGATCAGCATCGCCGTCACCGGCGGCCCGCCCAGAAGCGCCTCTTTGTCGCCGGTCAGGATCGGGCCGATGCGCGACTGGTCGAGCATGCGGATCGACGGGTCGCGGATGTCGCCGCCGTCGATCAGGACGGTGTTCAGATGAAAAATGCCGCCGTTGTTGTGGAAGGTCCCGCCGCCCTCCAGTTTCCATGCGCCGGTGACTGCGGCGATGCAGCTTGCGGCGTGCATGTTGACGGCGCCGTTGCGCGAGCGCGAGAAACCGTAGCCGAGACGGAAGAATGTGCGCTTGTTGTCGCCGACGAGGCGCGCGAATTCCTCGATCGTCTCGATCGGACAGCCGGTGATTTTTGAAGCCCAGTCCGGACCGCGCGTGCGCAGATGCTCGGCGAGTTCATGCGGCGCGTCGGTGTAGCGTTCGAGGTAGTCCCAGTCGGCCTTGCCGTCGCGGAACAGGCAATGCATCACCGCGCAGGCGAGCGCGCCGTCGGTACCGGGCCGCACCAGCACCGCAAGGTCGGCCTGCTGCATGGTCGAATTCATATAAACGTCCACGGCGACGATCTTGGCGCCACGTTCCTTGCGGGCGCGCGTCGCGTGGGTGAGCACATTGACCTGCGTATTGGCGGCGTTGGTGCCCCAGATCACGACCACATCGGCTTTCGCCATTTCGCGCGGATCGGAGCCGGCGAGCTTGCCGGTACCGGCAATAAAGCCGGTGAAGGCGGGATTGACGCAAATGGTCGAGAAGAAACCAGAATATTTCTTGGCGTGGCGCAGGCGGTGGATGCCGTCGCGCATGACGTAGCCCATGGTGCCGGCATAGAGATAAGGCCAGACTGCCTCGGAACCGTACTTCTGCTCGGCGCGCACGAACTGTTCGGCGACGAGATCGAGCGCATCGTCCCAGGAGATCGGAACGAACTGGCCAGAGTCCTTGGCGCCGACACGGCGCAGCGGCTGGGTGAGGCGGTCGGGATGATGCACGCGCTCGGCGTAGCGCGCGACCTTGGCGCAGATCACGCCGGCGGTATAGGCGTTGTCCTCGGCGCCGCGGACGCGCCCGATCGTGTGTCCGTCGACAATCTCGATCTCGAGCGCACAGGTCGACGGGCAGTCGTGCGGACAGGCCGATGCGGCGATGCGCGGGCGGACAAGCTGGTTCATCTGAATCGCATATTTTGACCTGGGCGATGGCGCCGTCCGGTCAGTGCGATGGTCCAGGCGCCGCGCCTTCGGCAGTGTCGGTGATTTGACGGGATTTTACCAGTGTGCAGATGGCCGCCGACAAGGCGCCGACGGCGCCAATGGCGACGCAGATTGACGGTCCAAACTGCGGCGCCGGATCCAGATGAGGATGCGGCAGGACATATTCGTCGACCGCGTAGAATGTCAGAAAGCTCACCGCAAATCCGATCAGGGCATTCGCGGCAACGATCCAGACCGTCGCGAAGGAGCGTTCGCGCATGATTTGCATCGTCGCTCCTGCGGCAAAGGCACCCGGTGCGCCGACGACATAAACCGCGGCGAGTATCGCGGGAACAAACAGCAGCAGTTCCGGCAGGATGTACGCAGACGATCCGTCCGGCGGTGCAATCTCCTGGGCCTGCCCGAGCACAATCAGTCTCGCGATATTCGCCAGCACCAAGCAAAGGCCAATGGCGAGACCGACGAGCGGTCCGACAAGTGCAAATCGCAACGCCGACTTCCAGACCGCCCGCGATATCCAACCTTCTGTCATTGGAGGTGTTGCTGTCATTGAAGGCGTTGCACCTTTAACCGCCCCTGCTGTCCATCAGTGTATTTCGAAAATACAGGTCGATCAGGAGTGCAGCGGCTATTGCGGCGCAATAGAGCGCACAGCTCACGAAAAACGGCTTTCTGATTCGCATGCGGCCTGCAACGATGCCGACAAAAATGCACCACAGCCCCATCGCCTCGCTGATCCGATTGAATATCTGAACAAGCTGGACCTCCGCGCGATCCAGCTCGGACAGGAACCCGTCCGGAAATCCGGCCAGCATCAAAAAGAAAATGTTGAGGTAAATAACCGAGACGAAGCAAATGAAGGCCAGCGCAAATGGGTAGCGCCGGAGAATTGTCTTGTCACTCGTGCCGGCAGCCATCGCTCAGCCGCCCGAACTGTCAGTATAGTTCGCGATAATATAGACATCGACTGAGGCTGCGGTTGCAACGATGACCAGATAAATGGCCGCACTCGCGATAAATGCTTTTCTGACGTTCATCCTGCCGTCGGCAATTCCCAGGCAAACGAACCAGCACCCCATGACGAAACTGCTCCAGTCGAAATAGGGGGCAAGCGGATTCTGCCTGAGTTCCTGTTCGGACATGTATCCGTCCCAAAAGCCGGCATAGGCAACAAAGCTGAAATACGAATAGAGACTGAGGATGAAGGCCAGGAACGCGAGCGTGAATGAGTAGCGCCGGAGTCCGGTCTTGCCGGTTTTGCCGTCAGCCATGATGGATCGCCGTCACGGCTGCAGCCCGATGGACGAAGCGCGCATGCGGCCTATATCCTGCGCCGGCATCGAAGAAGCTGCGCCAGGGAGAGAGCCATGAGAGCCGCCGTCGTTGGGGAAAAAGAGGTTGAGGTCCGCGATCTGCCGAAGCCCACACCGAAGCCGAACGAGGTTTTGATCAAGGTTCGGGCATCGACCCTCAATCGCGCCGATCTCCTGGTTGCCCTGGGCCATCAGCACGGCAGCATCGGCGGCGTCGGGGCCCGGATCGGGCTGGAATGTTCCGGCGAGGTCGAGGCGGTCGGTAGCGAAGTAAGGGACATCAAGGCCGGCGATCGCGTCATGGGCTCGGCTCCCGGCGGCTTCGCCGAATTTGTCGTTACCGATGCCGGCCGGGTTCATCGCATTCCCGGCAACAACATGACCTACGAGCAGGCGGCGTGTTTCCCGGTCGCGCTGCAAACCATGCACAACGCGGTCGTGACGGCCGGACGGCTCAAACGCGGCGAAACCATGCTGATGCAGGGTGCCAGCGCCGGCGTCGGGCTGATGGGCATGCAGATCGCCAAGCTGATGGGCGCGTCGCTGGTGATGGGAACCTCGACGAATGCGGAACGCCGGTCGCGGCTTCAGGAATACGGCTGCGATCTCGCCATCGATTCCAGCGATCCGAATTGGCCCAAGGAGGTCAAGAAGGCGACCGGTGACAAGGGCGTCAACCTGATCGTCGACCTTGTGTCTGCCGGCGTCGCCGACGGCAACCTTGAATCGGCGGCGCTGCTTGGCCGCATCGTCAATGTCGGCCGCCTCGGCGGCATGAAGGGCGAGTTCGATTTCGACGTGCATGCGCTCAAGCGCATCGACTATATCGGGGTGACGTTCCGCACCCGCAGCCCGGACGAGGTGCGCGAGATCAACCGCCTGATGCGCGCCGACCTGTGGGAAGCGATCGAGGCCGGCAAGCTTTCGCTGCCGATTTACAGGACATACAAGGTTGCCGACATCGGCGAGGCGCTCGCGCTGATGCGCGCCAACAAGCATTTCGGCAAGATCGTCATCGCCGTGTCATAAATCGTGAAGCCGGTAAAATCGCTGATCTGCGGGGCTTCCGGCTTGCCCTTGAGGAATCCCTCCGGCATAAATTTCCCATGACTGATTCGGCGAAGCGCCGCGCGCCGATTTTGGCTGCTGGCGGCATTGTCATACGCGGCAAGACAAAACCTCGCATCGCGGTCGTTCGGCTGCGGCGCGAGAAGGCTTGGGTTTTGCCCAAGGGCAAGCTCATGCCGCGCGAGCATCCGCGCGATGCCGCCAAGCGCGAGGTTCTGGAAGAGACCGGCCACGACGTCTCGGTCCACGAATTCCTCGGCTCGATGTCCTATGCCGTCGAAGGCAAGATCAAGATCGTGCAGTTCTGGCTGATGCGCGCCGAGGGGCCGCCGGCGGGCGAATTGTCCGACGATGTCAAAGCGGTGAAGTGGCTGCCGTTGCGCCAAGCCATCGATACACTGTCGCGCCCGCACGAGAAGGTGTTCCTGACCCATGTGGGCCCGAGCGCCCTCGATCGCGTCCGGAAAGCAACACGGGGCAAATCCCGCGCGTCGATGCGCAACGGCGCGCGGCGCGGCCGCGGTGCCGATGGCGCAACGGTCGAACATGTCATCGCGATGGATAGGCCCAACGTGTTCGTCAAGGCGCTGGGCAACTGGATCGGTCGCGTCACCCAATCGTCGATCCGCCGCGCCGGCTAGCCCGGGCCGCGGCCTCATTCGGGCGGCCCGTCAGACTTTCGCAGCCGCCTTTTGCAACTGTTCGATGGCTTGACGGGCGGTGGATTCAGACCCGCGCCGCCATTGTCGAGATGGGCAAAGATCGCCCTGAGCATCCGCGGATCCCAGAATTTCTTGATGTGCTCCGCGGTGCCCTTGACGCGACGGCATCGCCCTGGCTCACGAAGAACTTGCCGATCTGGTTCGCCATATAAACGAGCTTGTCGGGCGAAGCGTCATGCGACATGAGCGGGCACCTTTTCGGCGGGCGCATCTTGCACAATGCGATGGGCGTGGGTGTACATCTCGAAACCGTCGTGGCGCGCGACCGCGACAAGCGTGATCCCGGCCGCTTCCGCCATGCGCACCGCAAGCGCCGTCGGCGCGGATACCGCGACCGCAAGCGGCACGCCGATCGCGGCTGACTTCTGGATCATCTCGACCGAAACGCGGCTGGTGAACACGACGAAGCCTTCCGCGGCGCCACACGGCGCCGCGCCAATGCGCCCGCGAGCTTGTCGAGCGCGTTATGGCGGCCGACGTCCTCGCGGATGGCGATCAGCCGCTGGCCGGGTAAAAAGAATGCCGCGGCATGGACGGCGCGGGTTTCGCGGTTGAGCGTCTGCGCCGGCGCGAGCGCATTGAGCGCCTTCATGATGTCGTCGGGCCGGAACGTCGCCGTGCCCGCCACCTTGCGCGGTGTCCGCATGGCTTCCGCCAGGACTTCGATGCCACACAGTCCGCAGCCGGTCGGTCCGGCAAGGTGCCTTCGCCGCTCGCCATAAACCGCGCCGCGCGGCTCGGTGAGCCACATGCGCAGCTCGATGCCGAGTTCCTCCTCGACAATATCCAGCCGCTCGATCTCGTCGATCGACGACACGATGCCTTCGGTCAGGCTGAAGCCATAGCGCGAAGTCTTCGAGATCCTGCGGCGTCGCCATCATCACGGCGTAGGAGCCGCCGTTATAGGTGAACGAGATCGCCGTCTCCTCCGGGATCGCGCGCTCGCCGGCAGCGCGGCCGTGCCGCTGCCAGGCGATGCGTTTCACCCGTTCGAGCGGCGGCGTCACGCTTTTACTCCGCGGCTTCCAAAGGCGCGATACGGCGGCTCTGGCGGGAGAACTCCTCGTATTCCTCCTGCCAGGCGCGACGGCCCGTTCGACGGCGAAATCTGCACCGCCGTGACCTTGTATTCCGGGCAATTGGTCGCCCAGTCGGAATAGTCGGTGGTGATGACGTTGGCCTGGGTGTCGGGGTGGTGGAAGGTCGTATAGACGACGCCCGGCGCCACGCGGTCGGTGATCAGCGCGTGCAGCGTCGTCGCGCCCGAGCGGCTCTGCAATCTGACCCAGTCGCCATCGCGAACGCCGCGCTGCTCGGCGTCATGCGGATGGATTTCGAGCACGTCTTCGGAGTGCCAGATCGAGTTGGCGGTGCGCCGGGTCTGCGCACCGACATTGTATTGCGACAGGATGCGGCCGGTCGTGAGCAGGAGCGGGAAGCGCGGCCCGACCTTTTCGTCGGTCGCCACGTATTCGGTGACGATGAACCTGCCCTTGCCGCGCACGAAGCCGTTGACGTGCATGATCGGCGAGCCTTCGGGGGCCTTGTCGTTACAAGGCCACTGCACCGAGCCTCTCTTGTCGAGCATGTCGAAGGATAACATTCGCGAAGCCTGGCGTAAGCCGGGCGATCTCATCCATGATCTGCGACGGATGATCGTAGTGCATCTCGTAGCCGAGGGCCTTGGAGAGCAGCAGGGTGATCTCCCAATCCTCGTAGCCGTTCTTCGGCGCCATCACCTTGCGCACGCAGCTGGATGCGCCGCTCGGCATTGGTGAAGGTGCCGTTCTTCTCGAGGAAGGTCGAGCCGGGCAGGAAGACGTGGGCGAAGCGTGCCGTCTCGTTGAGGAACAGGTCCTGCACCACGACGCATTCCATCGCTTCGAGGCCTGCGATGACGTGTTTGGTGTCGGGATCGGACTGCAGGATGTCCTCGCCCTGGATGTAGATGCCCTTGAACGCGCCTTCGACGGCGGCATCGAGCATGTTGGGGATGCGCAGGCCCGGTTCCTTGTCGAGCGTCACGCCCCAGTCGCTCTCGAACAGCTGGCGCGTCGAATCGATCGATATGTGCCGGTAGCCCGAAAGCTCGTGCGGGAACGAGCCCATGTCGCAGGAGCCCTGCACGTTGTTCTGGCCGCGCAGCGGATTCACGCCGACGCCGGGACGGCCGATATTGCCGGTCGCCATGGCGAGATTGGCGATCGCTATGACGGTGGTCGAGCCCTGGCTGTGTTCGGTGACGCCGAGACCGTAGTAGATCGCGCCGTTGCCGCCGGTGGCGTAAAGCCGCGCGGCGCCGCGGATCGTCTGCGCGGGAACGCCGGAAATCTTGGCGACCTCTTCCGGACTGTTGCTGCGGCAGCGAAACGAACGCGGCCCAGTCCTGGAACGCATCCCAGTCGCAGCGCTCGCGGACGAACGTCTCGTTGTAGAGCTTTTCCGTCACGACGACGTGCGCCAGCGCGGTGAGGATGGCGACATTGGTGCCGGGCTTCAGCGCCAGATGATGCGCAGCCTCGATGTGCGCCGACTTGCACCATCTCGGTGCGGCGCGGATCGATGACGATGAGCTTGGCGCCCTGCCGCAGCCGCTTCTTCATCCGCGAGGCGAACACCGGATGCGCGGCGGCCGGATTGGCGCCGATGACGACGATGACATCGGTGTCCTCGACGGAATCGAAGTTCTGCGTGCCGGCGGAGGTGCCATAGGTCTGGCCGAGGCCATAGCCGGTCGGCGAATGGCAGACGCGGGCGCAGGTGTCGACGTTGTTGTTGCCGAAGCCGGCGCGGATCAGCTTCTGCACCAGGAAGGTTTCTTCATTGGTGCAGCGCGACGAGGTGATGCCGCCGACGGAATTCTTGCCGTACTTGGCCTGGATGCGCTTGAACTCGGAGGCGGCGTGGCTGATGGCCTCTTCCCAGCTGACTTCGCTGCCACGTCATCGGTGACCTTGGCGCGGATCATCGGCTTGAGGATGCGCTCCCTGTGGGTCGCGTAACCCCAGGCGAAGCGGCCTTTGACGCAGGAATGGCCGCGGTTCGCCTCGCCGTCCTTGTAGGGCACCATGCGCACCAGCTCGTCGCCGCGCATTTCGGCCTTGAACGAGCAGCCGACGCCGCAATAGGCGCAGGTCGTCACCACGGAATGCTCCGGCTGTGCCGATCTCGACGATCTTCTTTTCGTTGAGCGTCGCGGTCGGGCAGGCCTGCACGCAGGCGCCGCAGGACACGCATTCGGAGGACAGGAACGATTCCTCCATGCCGGGCGACACGCGGCTGCCGAAACCGCGGCCGGCGATGGTCAGCGCGAAGGTGCCCTGCACTTCCTCGCAGGCGCGCACGCAGCGCGAGCAGACGATGCACTTCGACGGGTCGTAGGTGAAATAGGGATTGGACTCGTCCTTCGGCAGCCAGTTCGGGTTTGCCGCGCTATCGGCTTTGGCGAAGACGTGATTTTCGCCCTGGTAGCCGTAGCGCACGTCGCGCAGGCCCACTGCGCCCGCCATGTCCTGCAATTCGCAATCGCCGTTCGCCGAGCAGGTCAGGCAATCGAGCGGGTGGTCGGAGATGTAAAGCTCCATCACGCCTTTGCGGATCGTCTTGAGCCGTTCGGTTTGCGTCTTCACAACGATGCCGGGCGCGACCGGCGTGGTGCACGAGGCCGGTGTCCCGGCGCGGCCCTCGATTTCGACGAGGCAGAGGCGGCAGGAGCCGAAAGCGTCCACCATGTCGGTGGCGCAGAGTTTCGGGATCTGCGTGCCGAGCTCCATCGCCGCGCGCATGATCGAGGTGCCTTCGGGCACCGTGACCTGCTGGCCGTCGATGGTCAGCGTGACCAGTCTTCTCCGCTTTTGATTTCGGTGTGCCGTAGTCGATCTCGTGCACGAGTGACATGGCGCCTTCTCCTTATTCCGCGGCCTGCAAGCGCGGCGCGGCATCGAAATCGTCGGGGAAATGGGTGAGCGCGCTCATCACCGGATAGGGCGTGAAGCCGCCGAGCGCGCAGAGCGATCCGAATTTCATGGTGTTGCAGAGGTCGGTCAGCAGGGCGAGGTTCTTCTCGCGCTCTTCGCCTTGCATGATGCGGTCGATCGTCTCGACGCCGCGCGTCGAGCCGATACGGCAGGGTGTGCATTTGCCGCAGGATTCGATCGCGCAGAATTCCATGGCGAACCGCGCCTGCTTGGCCATGTCCACGGTGTCGTCGAAGACGACGATGCCGCCGTGGCCGATCAGGCCGTCCCGCTCGGCGAAGGCTTCGTAGTCGAACGGCGTGTCGAACAGCGCGCGCGGGAAATAAGCGCCGAGCGGGCCGCCGACCTGCACGGCCCGCACTGGGCGGCCGGTGAAGCGTGCCGCCGCCGATGTCGTCGACCAGCTCGCCGAGGGTGATGCCGAAGGCGGTTTCGAACAGGCCGCCATATTGGAGGTTGCCGGCCAGCTGGATCGGCATCGTGCCGCGCGAGCGGCCGATGCCGAAGTCCTTATAGAACGCCGCGCCCTTGGCCAGGATGACCGGGACGGTCGCGAGCGAGAGCACGTTGTTGATGACGGTCGGCTTGCCGAACAGGCCCTTGTGCGCCGGCAGCGGCGGCTTGGCGCGCACGACGCCGCGCTTGCCTTCGAGGCTTTCGAGCAGCGAGGTCTCCTCGCCGCAGACATAGGCGCCGGCGCCGTCGCGGACTTCGAGATCGAAGGCGAAGGCCGAGCCGGCGACGGCGTGGCCGAGCATGCCGCCGCGCCGCGCGACGCGCGATCGCATCGCTCATCGCCGCGATGGCGTGCGGATATTCCGAGCGGATATAGATGTAGCCTTTGGTGGCGCCGACGGCGATGCCGGCGATCGTCATGCCCTCGATCAGGACGAACGGGTCGCCTTCCATGATCATGCGGTCGGCGAAGGTGCCGCTGTCGCCTTCGTCGGCGTTGCAGACGATGTATTTCCGGTCGGCCTTGGCGTCGGCGACCGTCTTCCATTTGATGCCGGTCGGGAAGCCGGCGCCGCCGCGGCCGCGCAGGCCGGACTGGGTGATTTCCTCGACGATGCCCGCGGGATTGGCCAGCGCCTTGGCGAGACCCTTGTAGCCGTCGTGCGCCTGGTAATCATCAAGCGAACGCGGATCGACGATGCCGCAGCGCGCGAAGGTGAGGCGCGTCTGCTTCTTGAGGAAGGGATGGTCTTCCGGCACGCCGACGCGCAATTTGTGATCGCCGCCGCCGGCGGCCATCGGCATCGAGTACGCTCTCGGCATCGGCAAGCTCGACCGGCCCATAGGCGATGCGGCCTTTCGCCGTCGCGACCTCGAGCATCGGCTCGAGCCAATGCAGGCCGCGCGAGCCGTTGCGCACGATTTCGATATCGATCTTGCGCTTCGTCGCCGCCGCGGCGATTGCGGCTGCGATTTCATCGGCACCGCATGCAACAGCGACAGCGTCGCCCGGAACGTAAATGCGAAGCGCGCTCATCGGTCGGTCTCCGCGACGAGCGCATCGAGCTTCTTGTCGTCGAGGCGGCCGACAATCCTGCCGTCGATCATGGCCGACGGCGATACCGAGCACAGGCCGAGACAATAGACCGGCTCGAGCGTCACGCCGTCCGTCGGCCGTCGTACCGCCAAATTGAATGCCAAGCCGCGCCTCCGCGCGCGCGGCAAGCGCATCGCCGCCGGCGGCCTGGCAGGCTTCGGCGCGGCAAAGTTTGAGCACATGGCGGCCCGCGGGCTCGCTGCGGAAATCGTGATAAAAGGTAAAGACGCCATGAACCTCGGCGCGCGAGATGTTCAGCGCTTCGGCGATCATCGGCTCTGCGGCCTGGTCGATGTAGCCGAAGGTCTCCTGCAAGGCGTGCAGAATAGGTAACAGCGGCCCTTCGAGGCCCCGATGCTCGGCGATAATTTGCGCGGTTCGATCCGCGCTCCATGGTTCGTAATTCGGCACACATTGCCGCGCCTCGTCAAAACCGGCATGCGGTTCGAGGCGCTCTCCAAGATATTGGAACCATTACAAAATATGGAATAACTGCGCGGAATCAATAAAGCTGACCGGTGGCTCGATCAGGAATTCTGATCGAACGCCGTCAGCGCCGCCGGCCGGCAAGCCCGGTTTCCCGGCGGCCATTCCGCGGTTGTCCTGCGCGGGCGAGGACTTGCCCGCGGCCGGTTTTTTGGCGGCGGACGACGTCAGGTTCAGGAGCTTTGCGAGCGCGCGCGCCTCGGTGACCAGCGCTGCGATCAGGGGCGTCATAGGCTCGCGATGCGGGACGACGAGACCGACGGCGTGCGTTGCCGCAGGCTCGACGATCGGGATGGAACGGACGTTGTCGGTCAGGCCCAAGGTTTCGGCGAGCTTTGCCGGCATGATGCTCGCCCACTTGCCGGTCCGCACATGCGCGAACAGGACGATCATCGAATTGGATTCCAGCGTGGGCGACGGCTCCTGCCCGGCCGAGCGCAGGAGGCTGTCGATGATCCGCCGGTTCTGCATGTCGGGCGTGAGCAGGCAGAGCGGAACCTTGCCGACCTCGGCCCAGGTCACACTGTCGCGATTGCCGAGTTCGCCCGACGAAGACGTCAGAAGCCGGTACTCTTCCAGATAAAGCGGCACCGTATTCACCCGGCCGACCGGCTCGTTGTCGAGATAGGTGAGGCCGGCATCGACCTCCAGGTCGTCGAGCAGGCGGAGGACGTCGATGGAGGTTTTGGAAACGATGCTGAAGCGCACCTCCGGATGCTTGGCGCGGTAAGGCGTCGTCAGCATCGCGGTCATGGCGAGCGCGGTCGGAATCGCCGCAATCCTGATATGCCCCGCGAGACCGCGCTTGAGCGCGTCGATGTCCTGCCGCATGGCGCGCGTGTCGCCGACGATGCGGCGCGCCCATTCCAGCACGCGTTCGCCTTCAGGCGTGAAGCCGTGAAAGCGCGAGCCGCGCTGAACGAGCAAAACGCCAAACATATCCTCGAGATATTTGATGCCGGCGGACAGCGTCGGCTGGCTGACGCGGCAGGTTTCGGCAGCGCGGCCGAAATGCTCCTCGCGGGCGAGCGCGATGATGAATTCGAGCCTGTCGATCATGAAAGCTCTATGGCCCTTCGTGCGCCAATTCGGGCGTGATCTGATGGAACAGACTATAATCGATCAACAGCCGGCCTTCCGGCGACACGACGGTGATGTCCCGATAGCGGTGGTTCCAGCGAATATCTTCATGCGAATAGATGCGCCGCGCGAATAGCTGCTGCGCAGAACTGTCATCGACGCCGCTGACATTGAGGATCAAGGACGCATCGGCATCGGAAAAATCCCGCGGGGTCAGCCGGTAGAGCGGGCTCGTCTCGTCGATCGTGTGAAAGATCGTCCAGCTCAGCGTGAACATCGGATGCTCGCGGCGATCGACAACGAGTTCGTGGAAACGGCGGAGCATATACCCTTCCGCCGTTCGTTCCTGGCGTAACAGCCATAGCCGGGCGGTGGCCTGCGAAATGGTGTTGTGCCGTGCATTGGCGACGCGGAACATCAGCGTCGGCTGGCGCTGATGCGTCGTGACCACCGGGTTCTCGGCGAACAGGAAGCGCGCGCGCGGGCGCGAGAAACGGGCGAAGATCAGGCCCGTCATCACCGCGAGCAGGCACATGCCGGTGAAGATCTCGATTGTCGCGATGATGTGCCCGTAATTGGTCTGCGGATGCATATCGCCATAGCCCACCGTGGCCAGCGTCTCGATCGAGAAATAGAGCAGGCTCAGCGGCTGCGGCAGATTCTCGGCCATATTGGCAATCGGCGAATCTCCGAGCCAATAAAGAAATGCGAAAATTGCATTGAGGATAAAGAAGATCGCCGCCGCGCTGGCAAAAAACACCGGCCAGTAAACGGTCATCGAGCGGTGATAGAGATCGGTCCAGAATCCGTCGGCCAGCCCGCGGGTCTCGACTTCGCGGTCACCGATCCGGACGACGTGCGTCTTGCGCTGATCTTTCGAAGCAATCGGGTCCGGGTTTTTCGCCAACGGGACGCCTTATGCTATCGCCGCGGCGAGCGTTTTGATCCTCGGATAGACGCGGCGCGCGTTGTCTTCGAAAATTTTCTTGCGGTCGGCGTCGCTGATCGGCGCCTTGTCGACGTAACGCTTGGTGTCGTCAAAGCCGAAGCCGGTTCTCGGATCGTTGCCCTTCACCGCGCCGACCATCTCCGAAGCAAACAGAATGTTCTCGATCGGCACGACCTTGGTGAGTAGGTCGATGCCGGGCTGGTGATAGACGCAAGTGTCGAAAAAAATGTTGTCGCCCATGATCTCGGCAAGCTCGGGCTTGCCGTTGTTGAGCGCGATGCCGCGGAAGCGGCCCCAATGGAACGGCACGGCGCCGCCACCATGCGGAATGATGAATTTCAGCTTGGGGAAGGTCTTGAACAGATCGGACAGCAGAACCTGCATGAATACCATGGTGTCGGCATTGAGATAGTATGAGCCGGTGGTGTGCATCGCCGGATTGCAGCATCCGGAGACGTGGATCATGCAGGGCACGTCGAGCTCGATCATCTTCTCGTAGAGCGGAAACCATGACTTGTCGGTCATCGGCGGCGAATTGAAGTAACCGCCGGATGGATCCGGATTGAGGTTGCAGCCGACGAAGCCCATCTTCACGCAGCGCTCGAGCTCGGCAATGGAATGTTGCGGCGGCGCGCCGGGCGATTGCGGCAACTGGCAAACCGCGATGAAATTTTTCGGATACAGCGAGACGACGCGCGCGATCAGGTCATTGCAAATCTGCGACCATTCGAGGCTTACGCTCTCGTCGCCGACGTGATGACCCATGCCGGAGGCGCGCGGCGAGAAGATCGTCACGTCGGTGCCGCGTTCGCGCTGGAACTTGAGTTGGTTCTGCTCGATGCTCTCGCGGATCTCGTCGTCGGACATTTTCAGCGCGGCGCGCGACGGCATGGCCGCCTTGTCCCTGGCATTGGCGGCCGCGGTCTGTTCTTTGCGGAAACGGTGCAGGTCCTTGGGCTCGGTGGTGTAATGGCCGTGGCAATCGATGATCATGTTTGCGCCATGCTGGTTGTGACAGCCCGGATGCTACGGCGCACGGCGCGATTGTCAAACCGGCACGACTGTCCGATAAGGTGCCTTTTATTGTCCGAGGAGGCTGGGAATGGCTGATCTACCGCGGCTCAACGGCGTCATCCGCGCGCTCGAGGCGGGCCAGCATACGCTGACCTGTTTCGCGCCTGCCGAGCTCAACAGCGCGATTGCGATGAGCACGTCCAAATTCGACGGCTGCGTGTTCGAGATGGAGCACAATCCGTGGGACGGCCGGCTGTTGCGGGACTGCCTGCAATACATGCTCAACCGCGCGCAGATCGCCAAGGCTGCCTCCGTGGTGCCGGGCGTAACGCCGATGGTTCGCATTCCGGTGAACGGCGTCGAAATGGCGCAATGGCACGCCAAGCAGGCGCTCGATATGGGCTGCTACGGCATCGTGTTCCCGCACATTTCGACCGTGGAGGAAGCCGCCAATGCCGTCGGCGCCTGCCGGTATCCCCGCCTCAAGAGCGCGGCAAATTTCGAGCCCGCCGGGATCCGCGGCGACGGTCCCACAACCGCGGCGCGTTATTGGGGCTTAAGCCAGCAGGACTACTACCAGAAGGCAGATGTCTGGCCGCTCAATCCGCAAGGCGAGATTTTCTGCATTTTGCAGATCGAGGATACGCACGGCGTCGAGAACCTCGACGACATGCTCAAGAACGTGCCGGGCATTGGCTGCATCCTGATCGGCGAGGGCGACCTGTCGCAGGAACTGGGTTATCCGCGGCAATACGAGCATAAAACCGTGCTCGAATGGATGAAGCGCGTGGTCGACACCTGCAAGAAGCACAATGTCGTCGTCGGCCACCCGCATGTCGAAGCGCACAATGCCGAGCGGATCGTCAAGGAAGGCTATCGCTTCCTGATGTGCGCGCCGGTGCAAAGCTACGGCCACTACGAAGCGGCGCGTAAACTCGTGGGACGCTAAGCGGCGTGTGCATCCCTCCCCCGCTTGCGGGGGAGGGCAAAAGAACTAGCGCGCCACCTCGGCCGTCAGCGTCTCGAAATTCTTGTCCTTGAGGTAATCGTCAAGTCCCCAGCGCTTGACCTGATTCATCACCTCGTCGAATTCCGCGCGCGGGATCGTTTCATAGACGAAATGCTCGCCGCGGCCGAAGCGGGAGAAATCCCATGCATGCGCGTTCTCGAATTCGGCCGGGACCGCAAGCTTCCACAGCGGCAGGTATTTATCGAGATCGGCATCCAGCGCCTTTTCCGCGCGATCGAGCGCGCGCAGATAGCCGGTCACGTTGTCCGGCGGCGAACCCTCCGGCACCCACCACAGCGTATGGAACGTGTCGGCAATGATCTCGCGCAGCCCGAGCTGTTCGGCCATCGCGATCTGCGGCGGCAACAGGCTTGCGGCCTCGACTTCACCGTCGAGCAGCGCTTTGAGCCGCGCGCCGAAGCCGCCGGTGTTGACGGTCTTGATGTTTTCGAGCGGCAAATATTTCTCGAGGCGGTACGGCACATTGAAGTGGCTGCCCGCGCGCATGCCGACCGAGATCGGAATGTCCTTAAGATCTTGCGGCGCGCGGATGCGGGAGTCGGGCCGCACGAAGATCGCCCAGGGCGATACGCCGTAAGCGTCGGCGACGAAGCGGCCCATCCCGGCGCTGGCATTGCAGATGCTACCCCAGACGCAGGCGCCCTGGATGACCTCGACCTTGTCTTCGGTATAGGGCCGGTCCTGCGGGCGATGCAGATAGTCGAGATTTTTCCAGCTCGACTGCGTGCCGCGGAATGTTTTCCAGTCGAATTCGACGTCAAGCCCCTCGGCGGCGAAATAACCTTCCTGCATGGCAACAAAATCGTTAAGGCCCATGCCCTTGGGTGCGATCTTTACCCGGCGTAGCTCCCTGGCCATGACTGGTCCTCCGGCTCGAACGGTTCACCTCCCGGCGAGGCGCCGTTTCGTTGCCGGATCAGCGTAGCGCAATCAGCGCTTGCCGTGTTCCGAAAAATTTACCGAAGCGGGAAGCGCGTGGACGCTGCCCACTGCCATCCCGCGGGCGGAACGATCTATTTGTTCGCGGAATTCGCTTCCGGCCGTGCAATGCTGCCGGCAGAGAGCAGGAACCATGCGGCGAAAATGTACCACGACGAATTTCCGGTGAGGCCGGGAATCGGCAGCGAAATCGGCAGTGATGCAAGGATGCCGATCATCGCCAGGCAGCCGGCAATAACGAACAAGGCAATGTTTGGTGCACGCAACATCAGGCTCTCCCAACCTTTCAGGCGGGGGGAGCATGTCACAGGATGGTAAAACCTTGTTTAGCGAACCTGCAAAATGCCGCAGCGTCCCACTTCCGAACTGTCTCTAAGCGCTTCGTTAAGGATTCAGCCATAACGATCAGGAGCGCTAGGGAGTATCAGAATGCGTCTGGTCATCCAGTTCTTGAAGGACGAAAGCGGCGCAACCGCGATCGAATACGGCCTTATTGCCACCGGGATTGCGCTCGCAATCATTCCGGTGATCACGGGTATTGGCACCCACCTCAAGACGACGTTCTCGACCATCTCGTCGGCCCTCAAATAGAGCGCCATACCGGCCGCTGCCCGCTTTCGCGCAGCGCAGAAAGCTGCCATTAGAACTTCACCAAAGCCGTTCCTGCGCGGCGGCTTTGCGCTCATCTTTTTTTGCCAGCCTGCGCCGGACTGAAAGCGAACGATGGAGCCGGTCGATCTCTTCGCCATCGTCCTCGTGCTGGCGGCGCTCATCGGCTGCATCAACGCCATGTGGGTGCACCTGCCGCCCGCGATCGGCATGCTGCTGGGTTCGCTGATCATCGCGGCTCTGATCGTTTCCAGCGATCATGTTTTGCATCTCCACATCATGCACTGGTTTCGCGGCACGCTTGGTGCGGCCGACCTGCCGCAATTCTTCCTCGATGGCGTATTGGCGCTGTTGCTGTTCGCCGGCAGCCTGCATGTCGACGCTGCGGAGCTCGAACGGCGGCGCTGGGTCATTCTTCTCCTCGCGACCGTCAGCGTGATTCTGTCGACGCTGATATTCGGCTTTGGCATGTGGCTGTCGTTCGGCCTGATCGGCGCGGCGATCCCGCGCATCTGGTGCTTCGTGCTCGGCGCGATCCTCGCCCCGACCGACGCGGTCGTGGTCGAAAATCTTCTCAGCAAGATCGTTCTGCCGGCGGGCGTGCGTGCCGCTATCGTCGGCGAGAGTCTGTTCAACGACGGCGCCGGCGTCGTGCTGTTCCTGGTCGCGCTTGGCGTGACACAGGGTGACGTCGTTCATATCGGCCACGGCCACGTGCTCGCGGCACTGGCGCGCGAGATCGCCGGCGGTGCCTTGCTCGGGGTCGTCGCCGGCCGGCTGACGGCCATGCTGCTGCGGCAGATCGCCGACCATGGCTTGCAACTCCTGATCTCGTTGGCGCTGGTGCTCGGGATCTATCGCCTTGCGCTCGTCGCCGATCTGTCCGGGCCGATCGCCGTGGTCGCAGCCGGTCTGTGCCTGTCGTCGCCGTCGCCGGATTTCGGCATGACGCCCGACACGCGCCGGGTGCTGAGCGGATTCTGGTCGCTCCTCAATCAGCTCTTGAACATCATGCTGTTTCTGCTGATGGGTTTGCAGATCCTTGGGCTGATCGTCGCGCCTATCGAGCTGTTGCCTGTTCTCTTCGCCATCCCGCTCGCGATCGCCTCGCGGTTTGTCAGCGTCGCCGTGCCTTTGGCACTGACGCGCGAAAGCGCCCGCGAGAAAATGCGCGCCGCGACAGTACTGACCTGGGCCGGATTGCGCGGCGGCATTTCGATCGCGCTCGCCTTGACGCTGCCGGATACGCCGTGGCGCACCCAATTCCTCGTCGTGACTTACGCAATCGTCATCTTCACGATTGTCGTGCAGGGGCTGTCCTTCGGCCGTCTTCTGCGCACTGCTTATCGCACCGAGAAGCCGGTCTAGGCGTTCCCGCCCAGCAATGCCGCCTCGAAGGCGGATGCGATGGCCTGCTTGCTCTTTCCCGCGCTCACCGCGTCGCCGATTACCGTGACGGTCTGGCCGGGCCGCGCCAGGCGTTCTAAACGGCGGCCCGTGCCGCGCCGCGCGCGATAATAGAACCAATCGCGCAATGACGGTGATGAGAACAGCCGCGCGAAGCCCGGCGCGCGCGCCACGCCGCGGTCGAGCATCCAGGTTACGATCCCGCCGAGGCCGAAGCGATAATCAGCGCCGCTCGCGACGACGATGCTGTCGAACGGCGCGAGCAGATCCGGAGCCGAGCTCACGTCCGCGCCGTAGCGGAATACGACGCCTTTCATCGCGCAGGCCGCCGCCATGTCGGCGACATAGCGCTCGAAGCTCTTCTCGTTCGCTTCAACCTCCTGGAACAGGGGTGCTTTGCCGGCATAGCGGAAGCTGCCGCCGGCGCGCGGCGTTTTCTCGAATATGGTGACGGCATTTCCATCGGCGACGAGCGACGCATAGGTGAGTCCCGCCGGTCCGGCGCCGATCACGGCAATGCGCTTGCCGCGCGGCGGCTGCGCTTCGGCGAACAGGGTTTCGCGGCCGGCGGCGCCATTGACGACGCAGCCGATACGCGCGCCGCCGCGCATTTCGTTGATGCAGGTATTGCACGCCAGGCAGCGCCGGATCGGCTCGCCGCGCGTGACTTTATCGACCCATTGCGGATCGGCGACCAGCGTGCGGCCGAGCGCGATGAAATCCGTCTTGCCGTCCGACACAGCCGTCTCCGCGGTCGCGGGATCGCCGAGCCGGCCGACCGCGATCACCGGAACGGAAATGTGTCTCTTCACGTCGGCCGCGTAATCGAGAAAGATCGCGTCCGGAAAACTCATCGGCGGCAGCACGATCTGCGCCGAGGGGAGCGAGCGGTAATGCCCTGCCGTGACATGCACTGCGTCGGCACCGCCCGCGGCGGCCCAGATCGCGATCTGCTTGCCTTCGGCATAGGGCAGGCCGCCGGCGAAATAATCCTCGACCGAAAGCCGATAGATGACGCCGAGGCCGGGTACGGCGGCCTTCACCGCGCGCAACACGTCCAGCCCAAAACGGGCGCGGTTTTCCAGGCTGCCGCCATATTCGTCGGTGCGCCGGTTTTCGAACGGCGCATGGAATTGCGAAATCAGGTAGCCGTGTGCGGCGTGGACTTCGACGCAGTCGAAGCCCGCTTTCTCAGCGCGCCGAGCGGCGGCCACATAGGCCGTGGTAGTCTCGGCGATGCGCGCTTTCGTCATCGCCTCCGGGATGATGGTCTCGAACGTCGTCTCATAAACCGGATGCGGGATTGCAGACGGCGCGATCGGTGTTTCGCCGCAAATGTCCACGCGGGTGTGGCCGCCGCCGTGGCCGAGCTGGATCGAAGCTTTGGCGCCGCCTTGATGGATCGCAGCCACCAGCCGGGTCAGGCCGGGAATGAAACGGTCGTCGTAAATTCCGATTTCGTGGCGGCGATGGCGGCCGCATTTTTCCGGCGACGCCATTTCAACCGTGATCAGCGCGGTGCCGCCGTGCACGCGCGCCATGTAATAGGCGATCGAATCCTCGGTGACGAAACCCTCCGCGTCCGCCGTGCGCGTCGTCATCGGCGGCATGACGATGCGGTTTTTGATTTCGACGGGGCCGATATGCGCCGGGGTAAGAAGTACGTTGGTCACAATACCGGAATCTCGCCGCCGTCGAGATCGATGGTGGCGCCTTGCAGCCAGCTTCCGCGCGGCGACACGATGAAGGTGACGAGATCGGCCACGTCCTCGACCGTGCCGAACCGGATCGTGTTGAACTCCTTGAAAATCTCCTCGCGGACCTGTTCCGCCGATTTGCCGGTGCGCTCGACCTCGGCCTTGATCCGCCGCCGTGTCCGGTCGGTCTCGACCACGCTCGGATGGATGCAGTTGACCTGAACGCCGTCGGTCTTGCCGCGATCGGCGAGGCATTTGGTGAAGGCCGCGACCGCCGCATTCACGGAGCTACCGATGGTGAACTGCGCGGTCGGCTTGCGGGCGCCGGTGCCCCCGATCGAAATCAGAGAGCCATGCCGCTCCTGCAACAGCGGCCATGCGGCGCGGGCGAGCCGCATGTGGCCGAAGAATTTCAGGGCGTAACCGTCTTCCCAGTCGGCATCCGTCAAAGCCAGAAAATCGCCGCGCTTGGTGGCGCCGGCATTGTTGACGAGGATGTCGAGCGCGCCGAACTCGCGCTTGACCTGCGCGATCAGTTTCTCCGGCGCGTCCTTCTCGCGCAAATCCGTCACCGCGATTGCGGCGCGGCGTCCCTTGGCGCGGACGGCATTGGCCGTCTCGTCGAGTGCTGCCGCGTCGCGGCCGGTGAGCATCACGTCGCAGCCCTCCGCCGCCAGACCGAGCGCGATGCCGCGGCCGATGCCGCGGCTCGATCCGGTGACGAGCGCGATCTTGCCTTTCAGTCCCATTTCCATTTTTGGCGATTCCCTGTCGTATTTTTCGACGCTGCGCGTTTATTCCAGTTTCAATCCCAGCTTCTTGATCAGGGCCGCCCACTTGCCCTCTTCGTGCGCGATATTGGCGGCGTAGTCCTCAGGCGTGCCCGGCGTCGGCTCGCTGCCTTCCTTGAGCATACGCTGTTTCATCTCGTCGGTTGAAAGCAGCGCGCGGAGTTCCTTGTTGAGCCGCTCGACGATCGGGCGGGGCGTGCCGGCCGGCGCCGCGAGCCCGTAATACTGCACCGCTTCAAAGCCGGGCAGTCCGGATTCCGCGGCTGTCGGCACATTCGGCAGCGCCGGCGACCGCTTGGCCGCGGAGACTGCAAGTCCGCGCAATTGTCCCGCCGTGATCTGGCTGACCGAAGCGGGAATCGTGTTGAAGCCGAGCGGCACGTGATTGCCGAGCAGATCGGTCGTGAGCGGACCTGTGCCCTTGTAGGTGACGACCGTGATGTCGGTCCCGGCCAGCATGTTGAACAACAGCGCCGCAAAATAATTGAGCGTCGGCGCCGGCGGCGTGCCGGCGGAATATTTGCCGGGATCCTTCTTCGCCAGCGCGATCACGTCGGTGAGCGATGCCGCCGGGAGCGCCGGATTGGAATCGACGATGATCGGCGTCGATGCAACAAGACCGATCGGCGCGAAATCCTTGGTGACGTCGTAGCCGGTATTGGCGCCGAGGCTGATGCCGGTCAGCAGCATGACGATGGTGTAGCCGTCCGACGGCGACTTGGCGGCGTCGCGCGTGCCGATCATGCCGCCGGCGCCGCCTCTGTTTTCGATCACGACCTGCTGGCCGAGCGCTTCCGAAAGCTTCTGTCCGACGATGCGGCCCATGGCGTCGACGCCGCCGCCTGCCGGATATGGCACGATCATGGTGATCGGATGATTGGGATAATCCTGCGCGGCTGCCGGACGTAGGGTTGCACCAAACAAAGCCGCGAGACATGCGATTGCCGCAAGCCCCGCGCGAACGACACGATTCATGCTGAATTCCTCCCCGCGCCACTATAGCTCCGGGCGCGGGGCATGCGCTACATTGGCCCCACAGCCTGGGAGCCCGCTCATGCGGTTCGGTCTATTTGGCAGCGCGACAGCCCGTCACGGCGGGCCGGATGTCGATTCCGGCCAGGGCTACCGGCAGTTCGTCGACTATAATGTCGAAGCCGAGGCGCTCGGCTATCACGCCACGTTCCTGGTCGAGCATCATTTCACCGGCTTCGGCCAGGTGTCGGCGAGCCTGTCGCTTCTGACCTGGGTGGCGGCGAAAACAAAGACGCTGCGGCTCGGTACGGCGGTGCTGGTTTTGCCCTGGCACAATCCGGTGCTGGTCGCCGAACAGGCGGCGACGATCGATCTCCTCTCGGGCGGCCGGCTCGATTTCGGCGTCGGCAAGGGTTATCGCCACAACGAGTTCGTAGGCTTCTGCGTGCCGATCGAGGAGGCCGATGCGCGCTTTAATGAATCACTCGACGTCATCGTGAAATCCTGGACCGCGAAGCAGCGTTTCTCGCATCACGGCAAATACTGGCAGTTCGAGGACATCATCGTCGAGCCGCCGACCGCGCAAAAGCCGCATCCGCCGATGTGGATGGGCGCCGGTAGCCCGGATTCGATCCGGCAGGTCGCGGCGCGCGGCAACAATCTGCTGCTCGATCAATTCGCCTCGTTCGAAGCGGTCGCCGAGCGCATCGCCATCTTCAAGGCCGCGGTCGAAGAGCGCGGCCGGGTGTTCAATCCGATGGATGTCGGCGTCGCGCGCGCTTATTTCGTTGCGAAGGATCAGGCCGACAAGGACGCGGCGCTGGAGCGGCGGCTCGAAGCGCAGCGCCGCCTCGCCGTGATCTCGAATGCGCCTGACGGCACCAAGAACCGGTCGAGCATCATGGCTTTCTCCGACACGCGCGAAGCGAGCGAGGAGAGCGCGCTCTACGGCACGCCGGACGAGATCGCGCGGAAACTCGAAAAGCTGCGCGCCTGCGGCGTCGGCTATATCCTGCTCAACGGCGGCGGTCCGGCGCAGGACAGCTTGCGCCGTTTCGCCCGCGAGGTGATGCCGGCCTTTACGGATGAATCGCGTGCGAAGGTGGTGGGATAATCCTAGCTCCGCTCATTCCCGCACAAGCGGGAATCCAGGGCAAGATTGAATTCATGCGATGAAACCTTCTGGGTCCCCGCTTTCGCGGGGACGAGCGGAAACAACCTCACTCCGATGATCAACAAAATCGTGCAAAGCGTGGCCGAAGCGGTGGCCGGGATCAGCGATGGCGCCCTCGTGCTGCTCGGCGGCTTCGGCAGCATCGGCCAGCCCGATGCGCTGATCGAGGGCCTGATCGAGCAGGGCGCGAAGGACCTGGTTGTCGTTTCCAACAATGCCGGCACCGGACGCTTCGGGCTGGCGCGGCTGATCGAGCTTGGCCGCGTGCGCAAGATCATCTGCTCCTATCCGCGCAGCGCCAATTCGGTGGTGTTCGAAGAAGTCTATCGCGCCGGCAAGATCGAGCTTGAAATCGTGCCCCAGGGCACCATGTCGGAGCGGATGCGCGCGGCGGGCGCCGGCATTCCGGCCTTCTATACGGCCACGGCCGTCGGCACCAAGCTTGCGGCGGGCAAGGAGGAGCGTGAGATCAAAGGCCGCCGCTATTTGCTGGAAGAGGCGCTCGAAGGCGACGTGGCGCTGATCGAGGCGTGGGAAGCGGATCGCTGGGGCAACCTGACCTACAAGTCGTCGGCGCGCAATTTCAATCCGGTGATGGCGACGGCGGCGAAGTTGACCATCGCGCAAGCGCAGCACATCGTGGAGCTTGGCGCGCTCGATCCGGAACAGATCGGCACGCCGGGCATCTACGTCAATCGCGTGGTGCACGTGCCTTATGGCGAACCAAAGGTGACGTGAGGGACATCGTGAACGCGCCGGCAGAGTGCAAACCGCTGACACGCACCGAAATGGCCGCGCGCCTGGCGCGCGACATTCCTGAGGGCTGGTATGTCAATCTCGGCATCGGCGCGCCGCTGCAAGTCGCCGATCACGTTCCGGTGGATCGCGAAGTCATTTTTCATTCGGAGAACGGCGTGCTCGGCATGGGCCCGGCGCCGGCGCCGGACCAGATCAATCGCTGGCTCATCAATGCCGGCAAGCAATACATCACGCTGCGCACCGGCGGCTCCTACATGCACCACGCCGACAGTTTCGCGCTCATCCGCGGCGGCCATCTCGATCTTTGCGTGCTTGGCGCTTTCCAGGTCGCCGAGAACGGCGATGTCGCCAACTGGTCGATCTCCGACAATGACACCGCGCCCGCGGTCGGCGGCGCCATGGATCTCGCCGCCGGCGCGCGGCAGCTCTGGGTGGTGATGGAGCATACGACCAAAACCGGCGAGAGCCGGCTGGTTCGCCGCTGCACCTATCCGCTTACCGCAATCGGCGTGGTCAAGCGCGTCTATACCAATCTCGCGGTGCTCGACATCACGGATGACTGGCTTTGCGGTTCGCGAGATGGTGCCCGGGCTGACCCTCGCCGGCTTGCAAAAAGTGACCGACGCGCCGCTGCGCATGGCAAGCGCCTAAGGCATCCGCATGGAACAGATTCGCGTCTCGACGTTCGACGGTC
This sequence comes from uncultured Alphaproteobacteria bacterium, assembly GCA_963723335.1. Lineage (GTDB taxonomy): Bacteria > Pseudomonadota > Alphaproteobacteria > Rhizobiales > Xanthobacteraceae > BOG-931. Next base: position 60,483 of record CAVRQJ010000014.1, read on the forward strand.
CCGGCGCCAGGCCGGTGATGCGCAGCGTGCCGTGGCCGAAAATTTCGGGCAACGCGGCCCTCATCAAGATCGGCGCGTGCGGCGTGTGCGGCACCGATCTGCATATCCTTAAAGGTCATTGGCCGAAGCAACTGCCCTGGCCGTTCACGCTCGGACACGAGCTTGGCGGCGTGCTGGTCGAGGTCGGTTCGCAGTTCAAAGAAGATTTTATGGCAAAGCCGCTTACGGTCGGATCGAAGGTCATGATCCCGCCGCTAATGCCGTGCGGCCATTGCTATTACTGCATCCATTATCCGCAAAGCGCCAACAAGTGCCTGACGCCAGTCTATTACGGCCGCTATCTCGGCTTCGACAAAGCGCCCCACCTGTGGGGCGGCTGGGCGGAATATGTCTATGTCGATCTCGACATGCTGCCCGGCACCAAGATCTACAAACTGCCCGACGACATGTCGCTGCGGCTCGGCGCGCTGTCTGAGCCGCTGACGTCGTGCATCCGCGCCTTCAATCGCGCGACCCGCGCCGGCGGTTTCACCTGGGGCGATACCGTCGTTATTCAGGGCTCCGGTCCGATCGGAATTCTCGCGGTGGCGGCGGCGCAGGAAATGGGCGCCGGCCGGGTGATCTGCGTCGGCGCGCCGGAGACGCCGCGGCTCGAATTGGCGCGGCGTTTCGGCGCCGAAGCGACGGTGAACATCGAGGAATTCAGGACGCCGGAAGCGCGGATCAAGCGCGTGCGCGACATCGTCGGCGGTTTCGGCGCCGACCTGGTGGTGGACTGCTCGGGTCATCCGAGCGCGGGCCCGGAAGGGATCGAATTCCTGCGCGACGGCGGCGCCTATGTCGAAATGGGTCAGTTCACCGATGCCGGCTCGATCATGACGTCGTGGCATCGCATCTGCGCGAAGGACCTGATCGTGCTAGGCTCCTGGGGATTTACCGGCAACGATCTGCCGCTCGGGGTCGATATGCTCTATCGCACCCGTGCCAAATATCCCTGGCTCGACATGCAGACGCTCTATCCGTTTTCCGAGGATGGCATCGGCCGGGCGGTCGCCGATGCGATGGCGATGAAAACGGTGAAGTCGACGATCGTGCCGTGGCCGGAACTGATCCAGTGATGGATTCATTCTTTCGAGGCAACCGATGTTGCGCGCGCTGAAGTCCGTAACGTTCGTCTATGTGCCGCAGGAAGACCGGATTGCCGCTGCCATCAATCCCGGCCAGCCCGACGCGTGGTCGTGCTGGCTGACGCGGCGGATCGCGCTCGCCTTGCTCGAACGCGCAAGTGAATATCTGACCAGTACCTCGGAACTGGCGCAGCGCGTTCCGGCGGAGATGCGCAGCGACACGATCGCCTTCGAGCGCGAAGCCGCCATCGCCACGACTGCGCAATCGATGTCGCAAACGCCGCCTGAAATTCTCAAGTCGAGCACGATCAAGGCGGAACTCGCCGACCGGCTGCAGATCGCGCAGCAGGCCGACGGCTTCCGCTTCGAACTGCTTGGGCAGAGCGGGGAAGGTGCGGCGGGCATGCTCAAACGCAACGAGCTGCAGCGTATTCTGCAAATGCTGCAGGGCGTCGCCGCGAAAGCCGGCTGGTTCGCCGCGCCGGTTAAACCGCAGGCGCCTTCTTCAGCGGCCATGCCCGATCCGGCGCCGGCACGCCACTGACGCACGATCCGGAAGCGCGAAAGCCGATAAAGGTCGCGCATGATGGGTGCGCGCGCCGGGTGGTTGTACGCCGTCTGGCGTGCCGTCATAATGGCAAGTGAGCTTTTACAATAGCGTCTGAACAGGGAAAAACGCGCCATGGCCAACTACACTTGGGATCACATTCATCTCCGCACCGCCAACCCCGAAGCGATGGCGCAGTGGTTCGAGACCAGGATGGGCGCCGAAATCATCCGCACCATGCAGCAGGGCAAGCCGCGCATCGACATGAAACTCGGCGGCGCCAATATCTTCATTGCGCCGGTAGCCGAGGGCGACGGCACGCACTCCGCTCCGACCATTCCTTATCGCGGCCTCGATCACTTCGGGCTGTCGGTGACTGGCATCGATGCCATCGCGGCCGATCTCAAGGCGAAGGGCGTCGAATTCACCAAGGAGCCGACCACCGTCCGGCCGGGTGTGCGCATCTGCTTCATTCGCGCACCCGAAGGCGTGTCGATCGAACTGCTCGATCGCTCTGTCTAGGTTCGTCCAAGTTGAGTTCAGGGAGAAATTTGAAATGCTGAAGCTTTATTACGCGCCCGGTGCCTGCTCGATGGCCGCGCATATCGTTCTCGAGGAGAGCGGCGAGAAGTACGAGCCGAAGAAAGTCGACCTCGCCGGCGGTGAGCAGCGCACCGAAGCCTATATGAAGATCAATCCGCTCGGGCGCGTGCCGGTGCTGGGTCTGGAAGACGGCCAGCCGCTGACCGAGAACACCGCCATCCTGCCGTATCTCGGCAAGCGTTTCGGCCTGTGGCCGAAAGACGCTGCGGGAGAGGCGAAGGCGCTGTCGCTAATCGGCTATTTCGCGACCAACGTGCATCCTGCGCATGCCCATGTCAGCCGGCCGGAACGCTACACCGCCGATACGTCGGCGTATCCCGGCATCAAGGAAATGGGGCTCAAGACGTTCCACACTTACCTGAAGCAGATCGACGGCAAACTGGCGGGCCGCGAATGGTTCGGCGATGCCTATTCGGTACTCGATCCCTACGGCTTTGTTTTCTACACGTGGGGCCTGCGCCGCGAACTGCCGATGGGCGAACTGAAAAACTACACCGCCTGGAAGGACCGCATGGTCAAGCGGCCGGCGGTCGGCCGCGTCGTCGAGGACGAGAAGGTCAAGGTTTAAGCCGCGCTAGTTCACCAGCACCGGCGTCGACACCTTTACGCGATTGTACAGGTCGACGACGTCGTCGTTGTCGAGGCGGATGCAGCCGAAGCTGACCGGATTGCCGATGGTCTTCGGCGCGTTGGTGCCGTTGATGCGCGAGGCATTGTCGTCGAGCTGCAACATGCGTGCGCCGAGCGGATTTCCGGGACCGCCGGCCATCGTACCCGGATTGTGGTTGAGCATTTCCGGCGGCGGCTGCCAGGCCGGCCATTCCGCCTTGCTCGCGACATGACGCAGCCCGGCGACGTCCGCGCATTGCGCGCCGACGGCGATGCCGTAGCGCAGCGCGACGTTGTTCGGCTGAATCAAATATAGAAAGTGTTGCAGCTTATCGACGATGATCGTGCCGACCGGCTGCAGCGTGCGATAGAAAGTCGGCTGTCGCCGGTACACATAGGGCATGTCGGGATCCGCCGTGCCGCCGTCGATGCCGGGAGCGAGATCGCCGTCCTTCGCGGCGGCGCGGACCGGCGTGGCCTGCGGCGCTGCGGTTTTTGTCTCGGCTTTGACCGCTGCCGGCGCCTGCTTCGGCTGTGGGACTCTTTCCACCCAGTAGATCAGTCCGCCCACGCCAAGCGCGGCAACGGCCACGAGCGCGAGGATGAATTTCATTCCGCCGCCCATCCGGGATTCGGATGGCAGCGGTCCCCGATCCGGCTGGATGGCCAGGTCGTCCGCGTCGCCGGGCGCAACGCTGCCGTGCTCGGTCCAGGCCAGTTCCGCTTCGATGCGTTCAATCGCGGCTTCGAGCGCGGCTTCTTCCGTGGCGATCGCCTGCAGCGGCGCCGGCGGCTGCAGCCCGCGCATGCGGTTTGCCAGCATTTGCCGCGAACGGTCATAGATATTGCGCCGCCAGCGCTCGTCGCCGGCGCCAGGCGCAGTTACCGCACGCAACAGGATCGAATAATAGTCGACCATCGTTTGATATTTAGGCGTTGCCTCTCCCCAGAAATTCTAGCACGCGCACGCTGGTCGCGTCCTCGGTCTGTTGCTCCACCGGCCCGTCCCAATAATGCGATTGCGGCAGGCATTCCTCAAGATAGCGCGCCGCCGAGGTCGCATGCGCCGCATCGTGGCCGGGCACGATCAATGCCGGTATCTCGGTGCGCATGAGGTCTTCCGGCGTGGCGCCCGGCGCGGTATCGCGGTCGAACAAGGCGTCGCGCATGCCGGCGCAGATCTGCGCGTAGCGTTCCGGGTCTTCCTCCGCATAGGCCGCCGCAAAACCGGGGTCGCGCTTGATCACCGATGCCCACGGTCCGCCGCGCGGATCGGCGCCGAACGGCTTGCCGTCCTGGCGAACGAGGGCCACGACGCTATCGAGGCCGTCGCTCCTTACGAAGCCGAGATGGTCGGCAAACCGCTGATGGCTCGACATGCGGTATTTGGCGCCGCCGACCGGCCAGAACAGGACCATGCGCGCAACCCTTTCAGGATGGGCCACAGCGAAGGCCGCAACCGGCGCGCAACCCATGCAGCCTCCCATGAGATGCGCGCGGGCGATGCCGAGATGGTCGAGAAGGCCTTTACCCTGCGCGACGTAATGCGCCCAGGTCACGCTCTCGACACGCCCGCCGGATTGTCCGCATTCGCGGCGGTCAAACATGATGCAGGTAAATGTCTTCGTCAGATGGCCGAGGAGTCTTGATCTTGGCGTAGATGCCGAGCGTCGACCACGCTTCGACCACGGCGTTGAACCCGCCCGGCGCATACATCAGGAGCGGCGGGCCGGAGCCCGCGATCTCGTAGCGTGTTTCGATGCCGTCGATGAGCACGCTTGGCATGATCAACCCTTGATCTGGCGGCCGGCGCGGGCATCCGCGATCAGCGCGCTAAAGGCATCGAGCGTGGCGCGTGCGGTGTTCGCGTAAGTATCGGTTTTGGCGTCGAGCCACTTCTCGCCGTAGCCCATCGCGGTATGCGCGAGCCGCACGCGGCCGTCGAGCCAGGGACCGCCGCCGAAACCGCCGATCACCGGAATCTTCACCGCCTTGACGACGGCTGCGCCGGCAACGGGGCCGGAATTGGTGAAATCGAGCAGGCAGGCGCCGGTATCTTCGAGAAGCTTTGCCTCGGCGATGAGCTTCGCCGCGGCTTCGCCACTGGCCACCGCGGCCGGCGAATTCTGCGCGCTATAAGGAATGCCGTATTTGGCGGCGGTCTGCGGCGTCAGGCCGAATTGCGCGAAGACCGGAATGCCTTCGCGCACGAGCGCGCGCACCACGTCGGGAAAATCAGCGGCGGCATCGACCTTGATCATGTCGGCGCCGCCTTCGCTCATGAGGCGCGACGCGGCAACGAGTGCGGCCGCGGTGCCCTGCTGCACCGGACCGTAGGGCATGTCGCAGCTCACCAGCGCGCGCTCGACGCCGCGCCGCACCGCCTTGCAGCAGATCAGCATCTCATCGAGCGTGACGTCGAGCACATCGGTGCGGCCCCACAGATTGACGCCGACGGAATCGCCGACCGAGACGAAATCGAATCCGGCGCGGTCGGCGATGCGCGCAAGCTGAAAATCCCAGGCGACGACGCCGACGCTCTTTTTGCCGTCACGCTTCATCGCCTGCAGCGCCGAAATGGTCATCCTGGCGGTCATGCGAAGTCCATCATTCTCAAGCCACGCCCCCGGCTTCGACTGGGAGAGCCCGCGAAAGATGACCGAAAAAATGCCTGCGGTCGATTATTGCGTGGAGGTGGATGTAGAGGCAGCCGGCATCGGCTTGACCGGCTTTTTTACCAGTGCGGCGGGAGCGGATGGCTTGAGTTCGGGCGGCGGGCTCGATGCGAGCGACGCCGAAGACGTCGGCGTCCAATGGACCGCGCTGCCGGTAGGCTTGCCGGTTTTGGCAACGCCATCCGCGGGCTTTGCCGCCGCCGGCGTTGCGGCCGGAGTGGCATCGGCCTTCTTGCCGTCGGCTTTCTTTGCCGCCTTGTGCTTGCCCTTCTTTTTGGCCGGCGGGTCGGCCGCCTCCGGAACGGCGGCAAGCGCCGAAATCTGCGCGTCGGTCCGGGTCGGGCCGGTATAGACGACGACCGGCGTTACCGGGGCGCCGTCCGACAGCAGGTCCTTGGAGATCGGCGAGCGCAGCGCGGTCATCAGGAACGACATTTGCTGACTGCCAACGCCGCCGCTGCCATTGTCGTTGCTGGCGTCCGGGTCGTCTTCCTCGGTGGCCGGCCGCTTGCGATGCGGCCCGCACATTTCGTCTTTCAGGTTGGGCGGCGTCGCGTCGATCGGCGTGAGCGCATCCACCGTCCCGAGCGCCGGCGTCAGCCAGGACAGCGGGTTTTGATTGAAGCCGTTCTCGAGAAGCTCCGCGGCCTTGATCGCGCGCGCCGAGGACGACGGTGCGCCAAGCACGACCGCGATCAGTTGTTTGTTGTTTCGCGTCGCCGTGGCGACGAGGTTGAAGCCCGACGCGCAAATAAAGCCGGTCTTCATGCCATCGGCGCCCGGATAGCGGCCGATCAGCGGATTGTAGTTGTGCACCACGCGCCGGCCCCATTTGATCGCCGGAATGTGCCAGTAAAAATTATTTTCGGGGAAATCGCGGATGAGTGCGCGGGCCAGCATGGCGAGATCGCGCGCCGACATGATTTGGCCGTCGGCCGGCAATCCGTTGGGATTGACGAAATTCGATTCCGACATGCCGAGGCGATGGGCGGTGTCGGTCATTTGCTGGGCAAAATCGTCGACCGAGCCGCCGATGCCTTCGGCAAGCAGCACCGCCATGTCGTTCGCCGACTTCACCATCATCATCTTGAGTGCGTTATCGACGGTCACCTGCGTGCCGACCGGGAAGCCCATCTTGGTGGGCGCCTGCGAACTGGCGTTGGGTGAAACGGTAAACAGCGTGTCGAAGGTGATGCGATGGTCGCGGATGGCGCTCAGCGTCATGTAGAGCGTCATCAGCTTTGTCGTTGACGCCGGATACCACGGATAGGTCGCGTTCTCGGCGCGCAAGACCTTGCCGCTCGCGGCGTCGATCAAGATCGACGACGACGATCGCGCCGGTGTCGCAACCAGAAACGAAAGCAGGATGGAACCAAGGGCAAGACCAAATGCCGGCGCCCGGAGGAATCTCATACAATGCACGTGTCGCGGTCCGTTCGGTTGATCGGGCCCAGCATTGCGGTCCATGGGGCCGCGCAGGTTACACGGAAGGTTCACGAAGCGTGGGCGCGTGCCTATCTAAACAAAGCCGGGCTCGAAGGCAAAGCCGAATACCGGTATCCTTATGGGCGAAGTAAATTTCGAATAGACCCTAAGCCAAGGAAAAGCGACGAAAATTCGGCATCGGGACAGGGAGCGACAATTATGACCGGTTGCATCGTGGGTTGGGCGCACACGCCCTTCGGCAAGCTTGCCGGTGAAACCGTCGAAAGCCTTATTGTGCGGGTCGCCGGCGAAGCGCTCGCCGATGCCGGGATTGCGGCAAAAGACGTCGACGAGATCGTGCTCGGTCATTTCAACGCCGGATTCTCGGAGCAGGATTTTACCGCTTCGCTGGTCCTGCAAGCTTCGCCCGATTTGCGCTTCAAGCGGGCCACACGCGTCGAGAATGCCTGCGCCACGGGTTCCGCCGCCGTCCATCAGGGATTGAAATCGATCGCCGCGCGCTCCGCGCGGATCGTTCTGGTGGTCGGGGTCGAGCAGATGACCACGACGCCGCCTGCGGAGATCGGCCGCAATCTGCTCAAGGCGTCCTATGTGCGCGAGGAAGCCAATATCGACGGTGGCTTCGCCGGCATTTTCGGCAAAATCGCCGGACTTTATTTCCAGCGCTGGGGCGACCAGTCGGATGCGCTCGCCCGGATCGCCGCGAAGAACCACAAGAACGGCGTCGGCAATCCTTATGCGCAGATCAGGAAAGACCTCGGCTACGATTTCTGCCGTGCCGAAAGCGAGAAGAATCCGCTGGTCGCCGGCCCGCTCAAGCGCACCGACTGCTCGCTGGTGTCAGACGGCGCCGCGGCCCTCGTGCTGGCTGACGTCGAGACAGCGCTGTCGCTCGACAAGGCGATCGTGTTCCGCGCCGCGCAGCATGTGCAGGATTTTTTGCCGATGTCGAAACGCGACATTCTCAAATTCGAGGGCTGTTCGGTGGCGTGGCAGCGCGCATTCACGGAAGCCGGCGTGGCGCTGAAGGATCTTTCATTCGCCGAAGTGCATGACTGCTTCACGATCGCCGAACTGATCGAGTACGAGGCGATGGGGCTCGCGCCGGAAGGGCAGGGCGCGCGCGTGATCGCGGAAGGCACCGTGTCGAAGGATGGGGCATTGCCGATCAATCCGTCGGGCGGGCTCAAGTCCAAAGGCCATCCGATCGGCGCCACCGGCGTGTCGATGCATGCGATCACCGCCATGCAACTCACCGGTACGGCCGGCGACATGCAGGTCAAGAACGCAAAGCTCGGCGGCATTTTCAATATGGGCGGCGCCGCGGTTGCCAATTACGTCAGTATTCTGGAGCGGCTGCGCTAACCGTCATTGCGAGGAGCGAAGCGACGAAGCAATCCGGCATTCGCGCTAAGGACTTGTTTGTTTCGCTGCGTTCGCAACGGCGGTTTCGAGGGCCGGCCCAAACTGCGCGTGCACGAGCTCGGCAAAAAAACCGCCGCGCGCAACAAGCTCGTTGAATGCGCCAGTCTCGGCGATGTGGCCGTTCTGGAACACCAGGATTTTTGTGGCGTCGCGCACGGTGGCGAGCCGGTGCGCAATGACGAAAGTGGTGCGGCCCTTCATCACTTCGTCGAGCGCGAGGCTCACCTTTGCCTCGGTGACCGGATCGAGCGCACTGGTCGCTTCATCGAGGATCAGGATTGGCGGATCCTTGAGGATCGCACGCGCGATGGCGAGCCGTTGGCGCTCGCCGCCCGACAGCAAGCGTCCTCGTTCGCCGATGCGGGCTTCAAAACCCTCCGGATTGCGGTCGATGAATTCGAGCGCCTGCGCCCGTGCCGCCGCCTCGCGCATTTCTTCCACGGTGGCGTCGGGCTTGCCGACACGCAAATTCTCCGCGATGGAGCGGTTGAACAGCAGCGTCTCCTGGAAGACGACACCGATATTGCGGCGCAGCCCCGCGAGCGTGTATTCGCGGATGTCGATGCCGTCGATCTTGATGGCGCCCGACTGCGGATCGAACGCGCGATGCAGGAGCGCCAGCGCCGTCGATTTGCCGCTGCCGGTCGGACCGACGAGGGCGACGCGTTCTCCCGGCAACGCGGTGAAGGTCAGGTCGCTCGCGACCGAGCGTTTGCCGTCGTAGGAGAACGACACGTCCTGGAATTCGACAAGGCCGCGTACGCGGCCGGGATCGATCGCACCGGGCCGGTCGCGCACGGCAGGCACGGTGTCGAGAACGCCGAAGAAGTCGGCCAGCCGCGGCGCGTCGATGAACAGGCGGTTGGCAAAGCTGACCGTCTGCTCAAGCCGCGCGATCAGGAGCGCGGCGATGCTCATGAAGCTGACGATCTCACCGACTGTCGCCAGCCCGACGAGTTTCAGATAGGTGCCGACCAGGAGAATAATGAGCAGCGTGAGCGTGGTGCCGGCCTTGGTCAGCACCGCGGCCACCGCCCACCACGAGAGCACCGGCATTTGTGCGCGCAAGAGCGAATTGACGAGGCTTTTCAGGCCGGAGACCTCGATCTCGACGCGCGCGTAGCTCTGCACCACGGCGACATTGCCGAGCGTATCGGCGGCGGTTTCGGCAAGATCGGAATAATGCCGCTCGACTTCGCGCTGCATCGAGGAGGCGGTGCGCATGATCACCGCGGTCAGCACCGTAAATGCGAGGCACAAGCCGATCAGCGGCAGCGCCAGGCGCCAGTTCAGGAACAGTGTCGCCGGCAAGAGGATCGCGATGAAGACGAAGGCGGCGAAATGCTCGCGGAAGAACGACACCCACAGGTACCACAGCGTGTCGGTGCCCGAGAGCATGATCTTCATCTGCCGGCCGGAATGTTCGCCGGAATGGTAGGCGAGCGGCAGTTGCAGCACGTGTTCGAAATAATCCGCCAGCACCAGGTTGCGGCGCTGGTGCGCGAGGCGATCGGCGAACCAGGCGACGATCGTGCCGGCAAGAATAATGAACAGGCCGAACGCGACCCAGGTGCCGACGAGTGGAGCGAGCGCCCAGGCCGCGGCTTCGAGGCTCTGAGGCAGCGTTCCGGATAGTGCATCGACGATGCGGCCGAACAGCACCGGTTCGACGAATTGCGCGCCTGCGAGTGCAATGTTCGCCAGCGCCAGCGTGATGGCGAGTCTCGCGTCCGACCGCAGCACGCCGAGAACGCGGAGATAGATGCGGATGAAGGACATGACGCGGTTCTAGCAGTGGAATCCGGCCTGGCGCAGCCCTTTAAGGGCTTAGCGGACCACGCCCGTCCGCTTGACAGGCGCGGAAACGCAATGTATTGAACCATTCGGTTATTTAATCGGACGGTTAAATTGTCCCTCGACGCCACTTTCTCTGCTCTTGCCGACCCCACCCGCCGCGCCATCCTGGCGCGGCTTGCTCTGGGCGAAACCTCGGTTACCGAACTGGCAAAGCCGTTCGCCATGAGCATGCCGGCGGTTTCGAAGCATCTGAAAGTGCTCGAACGCGCAGGCCTCATCGCCCGCGGCCGCGCGGCACAATGGCGGCCCTGCCGCATCGAACCACACGCGCTGAAAGACATTGATGAATGGCTGGAAAGCTATCGGCGCTTCTTCGAGGGCAGCCTCGACCGCCTCGGCGACTATCTGAAGAAAATCCAGGCCAAGAATCCGCAAGCTAGCGATCTGCAAGTCAAAGCGTCAAAGGACCGGAAAGATGGCGGCGAAAAGTAACATCGACCTCGACATCGATCCGCGGGTGATTGCCGGCATTCGTGAATGCGATGCGCCGTGCGAACTCGTCTTTTCGGCTTGGACCGATGCCAAGCATCTGGCGCAGTGGTGGGGGCCGGATGGTTTCACCACGACGACGTCGCGATTTGAATTTCGGTCGGGCGGCGTCTGGCGTTTCGTGATGCACGGCCCGGATGGCCGCGATTATCAGAACAGGGTCACTTTCGACGAGATCGTGCCGCCCGAGCGCATCGTCTATCGCCATGGCGGCGGCGAAGACGTCGAGCCGGTGCAGTTCAAAACGACGGTGATATTCGAGGACCTTGGCGGCCGAACCCGTATCGTCTGGCGCCACGAATTCCCAACGGCCGCGGAACGCGATCGCGTGATCAAGGACTTCGGCGCCGACAAGGGATTGGCGCAGACGATGGCGCGGCTCGCCGATTACGTTGCGAAGGTGGTGTAGCGCGGTAACTTGTAAGCAAAGGAGGGTTCCATGCACGTTCAACCGTATCTGTTTTTCGACGGCCGTTGCGATGAGGCGCTTGAGTTCTACAAGAAAACCCTTGGTGCCGAGCCAACCATGCTGATGCGTTTCAAGGATGCGCCGGATCGATCCATGATCTCGCCCGGTTCCGAGAACAAAGTCATGCATGGGCAGGTCAAAATCGGCGACACGACGGTGCTGATGTCCGACGGGCGGTGTCTCGGCAAGCCGAATTTCCAGGGCTTTGCGCTGACAGTCTATGCCAGGGACGAGGCCGACGCCGACAAGCTGTTCGCGGCGCTGGGCGAGGGCGGTCAGGTGACGATGCCGCTCGCCAAGACTTTCTTCTCGCGGAAGTTCGGCATGCTCGCCGACAAATTCGGCGTCGCCTGGATGGTTATCGTCGCGCCGTAAGCGCGCGTCCACGGCGTATCGGGAGAGAGAGCGTCATGAATGCCGATATCAAAAACGCCGACTTCGTCATCTCGCGCGTGTTCGATGCGCCGCGCGAACTGGTGTGGAAGGCGTTCACCGAGCCCGAACGCATGAAGGAATGGTGGGGTCCAAAGGACTCCGCCATCGTCGCCTCGAAAATGGATTTTCGTGTCGGCGGAACCTATCACGGCGCCATGCGCGATCCGTCCGGCACCGTCATGTGGGCCAAATTCATCTACCGCGACATCGCCGCGCCGGAACGGCTGGTTTGGGAACACTCGTTCTCGGATGAAGCGGGCGGCGTGACGCGCCATCCGTTGGCGCCGACCTGGCCGCTCACGCTCTCTTGACGACGGTGACGTTGGCGGACGCGCCGGGCGGCAAGACCAGTCTCACGCTGCGCTGGTCGCCGCTCGATGCGGCCGATGAAGAGCGAAAGACCTTCGACGCGATGCGCGACAGCATGAACGGCGGCTGGACCGGCACGTTCGAGCGCCTTGATGCCTATCTCGCCGGTCAAAAATCATGACCGACCCCGCGCAAACGAAGCTATTTGCCGAGCGCGAGATCACCATCACGCGCGTCTTCGATGCGCCGCGCGCGGTCGTGTTCGAAGCCTGGATCGATCCGGCACAACTTAAGGAATGGTGGGGTCCGAAGGGCTTCACCAATCCGGTTTGCGAATTCGATCCGAGGGTCGGCGGCGCCATCCGCATCCATATGCGCGCGCCCGACGGAAATGTGCATCCGATGAAGGGTGAGGTTCGCGAGATCGTTCCGCCCGAGCGCCTCGTCTTCACCAACATTGCCGTCGATGCCGCGGGAAATCCCATCATCAATGGGCTCACCACGGTGACTTTCGCAGACGAAGGCGGCAAGACCAGGCTGACGCTCCACACCCGCGGCACAGTGCTTGTCGATTACGCCGCCGCTTATCTGCAAGGCATGGAAATGGGCTGGACGATGAGCATCGACAAACTCGAAACATTGCTCAAGCGTGCAACATAATCCCTCTCCCGCGTCCGCGCGGGAGAGAGTAAATTGCAACGATGGACGCGCCTGAATCCAGGCTGTCGACGTTTCACGCGCCATATGCGCAGCCGGACAATGAACTGGCCGCGGCGCTTCTCTCCGATGCCGCGGAAGGCCGCGTCGATGCCCGTGCGCGCCGGCTCATTGAAGCGATCCGCGCGAAGGCGACGGGCCTCGGCGGCGTCGAGGATTTCCTGCACGCTTATTCGCTCTCAACCAAAGAGGGCCTGGCGCTGATGGTGCTGGCGGAGGCGCTCCTTCGGGTGCCCGACGCGGCAACCGCGGACCGGCTGATCGAGGACAAGCTCGCCGCCGGCCGCTGGCTCGACGGCGATGTGCACTCGACGGCGCTTCTGGTGTCGGCCTCGGCCTGGACGCTGGGCATCGCCGCCCGGATCATTCATCCAGGCGAAACGCCGGAAACGATCCTCGACAATATCGTGCGCCGCCTCGGCCAGCCGGCGATGCGGGCGGCGACGCGGCAGGCCATGCGGCTCCTCGGCTCGCATTTCGTCATCGGCCAGACCATCGAGGATGCACTCGCGCGCGCCCGCGCGCACGCCGAATCCCGCTATTCGTTCGACATGCTGGGCGAGGGCGCCCGCACCGTGGCCGACGCCGAGAAATATTTTCAGGCCTATGCCGCGGCGATCGCCGCCATCGGCGCCAATGCCGGCACCGCGGCGCTGCCGCGCCGTCCCGGCATTTCGGTGAAACTGTCGGCGCTGCATCCGCGCTACGAAGCGATCTCGCGGGAGCGGGTGAGTGCCGAACTGACGCCACGGCTGATCGAACTGGCGCGGCTCGCCAAGGCGCACGACCTTCAGTTTACCGCCGACGCCGAAGAAGCGGACCGGCTCGAACTGTCGCTTGAGATCATCGGCGCGGCACTCGCCGATCCGTCGCTCGACGGCTGGGACGGTTTTGGGCTTGCAGTGCAGGCCTATCAGAAACGGGCCACGGCCGTGATCGATTGGATCGAAGAGGCCGCGGCGGCGCGCAACCGCATGATCACCGTCAGGCTGGTCAAGGGCGCCTACTGGGACACCGAGATCAAACGCGCGCAGGAGCGCGGGCTTGCCGACTATCCGGTATTCACCCGCAAGGCCATGACCGACCTCTGCTACATGGCCTGCGTGAAAAAGCTTCTCGCGGCGCGCAATCATCTGATTCCGCAATTCGCCACCCACAACGCGCTGACGGTAGCGAGCGTGATCGAGGCTGCCGGCGGCATCGAGGGTTTCGAATTCCAGCGCCTCTACGGCATGGGCGAGGCGCTTTATGACGCGCTGCGCGCCGAATTTCCCGATGCCGCCTGCAGGATCTACGCGCCGGTCGGCGGGCACCGCGACCTCCTCGCCTATCTGGTGCGGCGGCTTCTGGAGAACGGCGCGAACTCGTCCTTCGTATCGGTTGCCGCCGATCCGAACGTGCCGATCGGCGACATTCTGCGCCGCCCGCAAAGCTGGATCGCAAGTCCTCAGGACGCGCGCAATCGGAGAATTCCGCTGCCGCGCGATCTTTATCGGCCGGAACGGGAGAATTCCACTGGCGTCGAATTTGGCGACCGTGCAAGCCTCGAGGCATTGATACGTGAAGTTCAAAACGCGCCAACAACCGGATCACAAGGCGCTTCGGTGATCGACGGCGCAGCCTGCCGCGGGCTGAGCCGCCATGCAATTTCGCCGATCGACGGCGGCACGTTTGGCTGGCTCTCCGATTCGCACATCGACACGGTCGTGCACCAGGTCATGACGTCCGCGGTGGCGGCCTTTCCGGCCTGGTCGGCGACTCCTGTCGGCGAGCGCGCTCGCATGCTCGAGCGCGCGGCCGATCTCCTGGAGAAAAATCGCGGGCGCTTTCTGGGGCTTCTGCAATACGAAGCCGGCAAGACGCTCGACGACGCGCTCGCCGAATTTCGCGAGGCGGTCGATTATTGCCGTTATTACGCTGCGCAAGCACGCGCCACGCTCTCTCCGCAGCCGCTGCCGGGGCCGACCGGTGAAAGCAACGTGCTGCGCTATCGCGGCCGTGGGGTCTTCATTTGCATAAGCCCGTGGAATTTTCCGCTGGCGATTTTTCTCGGCCAGGTGACGGCGGCGCTGGCCGCCGGCAATACCGTCGTCGCCAAACCAGCCGAACAGACGCCGATCATCGCCATGCACGCGGTGCTGCTGCTGCAACAAGCTGGCGTGCCAAAAGAGGCGCTTCAGTTCGTTCTTGGTGACGGGGAAGCCGGCGAAAAACTGGTCGAGGATTTTCAGGTCGCCGGAGTCGCTTTTACCGGATCGGCCGATGTCGCCCACAGAATCAATCGCGTGCTCGCCGATAAACGTGGACCGATCGTGCCATTCATCGCCGAAACCGGTGGCATCAACGCCATGATCGTCGACGCCACCGCGCTGCCCGAGCAGGTCGCCGACGATGTGATTGCGTCGGCCTTCCGCTCCGCCGGCCAGCGCTGCTCGGCGCTGCGGCTCCTGTGCCTGCAGGAGGACGTTGCCGACGGGATGCTCGACATGATTATCGGCGCCGCGCGCGAACTGAAAGTCGGCGATCCCCGGGACATCGCCACCCATGTCGGGCCGGTGATCGATGCCGCGGCGAAGGCCGATCTTGAAAGCTGGATCGGGATCATGGAGGAAGCCGGGCACGTGCTCTTCCGCTGGGACCGCGGCCGGCCGCTGCCGAACGAGGGGACCTATGTCGGCCCGGCCATCATCAAGCTCGATCGGGCGGGCGAACTCGATCGCGAGGTGTTTGGCCCAGTCCTCCACGTTGTGCGCTGGCGGGCGGACGAACTCGATGCCCTTATTGGCGAGATCGCCAGTGACGGCACCGCGCTCACGCTCGGCGTCCATTCCCGCATCGATCTGACGGTCGAGCGCATTGCCGCGCGCCTTCCGCATGGCAACATCTACGTCAATCGCAACATGATTGGCGCCGTCGTCGGCACCCAGCCGTTTGGCGGCACACTTCTGTCCGGCACCGGCCCCAAGGCCGGCGGCCCGAATTACCTCCGCCGCTTCGCGACCGAGCAGATGGTTACAGTCAATACGGCGGCGGCGGGGGGTAATGCCGGTCTTCTGGCGCAGGATGAGTGAAAAATCGGCGCGGTAGCCCGGTGAAGCCTTTGGCTCCCCAGTGGAATTAACACACTTGCGACAATATCGGGCTATCCTGATGGGCCATGGCTGATTCGATTTCCAGGCTCTACCAGGCCACGCTCGCCTGCCGGCACGACGATCCGTCGACGTCGCGGACGGCGCGTCTCCTGCGTTCGGGCCGCAGCAAGATGGCGAAAAAGCTCGCCGAAGAGGCGGTCGAGGTCGTAATCGATGCCATGCATGGCGACCGCGACGCGGTCGTCAAGGAGAGCGCCGATCTCCTCTATAACCTCGTCGTGCTGTGGGTCTCCACCGGCATCCGCCCGGACGACGTCTGGAAAGAGATGGACCGCCGCGAACGGCTTCTCGGCATCGCCGAGAAAGTCCCCAAGAAATTGCCGGAAGAATTTCCGCGTCGCAAAATCGTCATGCTCGAAGGCCGCCGCGCCCGCAAGCGGCGTTAATCCGTCCTCGCCAATTCCGCATCCGCGATGCTTGACCAGATTATCTCGGCGCTCGCTTCTTGGATCGTCGAGGTCATCTCCGCCGGCGGCTATCTTGGCGTCGTCCTTCTCATGGCGATCGAGTCGGCATGCATTCCCCTGCCATCTGAAATCATCATGCCGTTCGCGGGCTATCTCGTGTCGACCGGCCGGTTCAGCCTGGCCGGTGCCGCCACGATGGGCGCGCTCGGCTGTAACGTCGGTTCGACTGTTGCTTATCTGGTCGCGGCCAAGGGAGGCCGGGCGGCGCTCGAACGCTGGGGCTCCTATGTGCTGATAAGCCCGCGTGAGATTGCACGCGCCGACCAGTTCTTTGCCCGCTACGGCTCTATTACGGTTTTCATCGGCCGTCTTCTCCCGGTGGTGCGCACCTTTATCGCCTTTCCGGCGGGACTGGCGCGCATGCCGATGATGAAATTCCAGATCTATACCTTTCTCGGATCGTGGCCCTGGTGCTTCGCGCTCGCCTATATCGGCTATGTGCTTGGGGCGCGCTGGGACAGCGACCCCGCTTTTCGCCGGGTCTTCCACGAATTCGACGCCGTAATTGTTGCGCTCCTTCTGGCCGGCTTTGCCTGGTTTGTCTGGACGAGGTGGCGCGAGAGCCGGCCGAAATCATGATAGTGGCCGGGCGGTGCGGCGCCAGGCCCCGCCATACCGGCCGTTCTTGTGATTGGTCTTATCGGAAGAGTGCGTCTATTTTGACCTTGTTGACGCCTAATTTGGCGAGCAGTTTTTGCTGGTCTCCGCGAGCTTTGTTGGTCCCTGTAAGCCCTGTTGGTACCTGCGGAACAGTGGCGCTCGGCGTTCCGGTTGGTGCCGGCCGCTGGAGGCCATAACTGGGGTGGCCGTGACTTCACGCAGTCTCAAGATCGTCACTTGCCGAACGGCGGCCTTCGGGTGGCTCGCCGCGGCGGTCTTGTCGGTGGCGATGCCGGACATCGCGTCGTCCCAAACCAATCAGGCTCCGCCGGCCGCGGCATCGCCTGCCGCCGCGCCGCCCGGCGGCACGGCGAGCGCCCAGCCGTCGTCGCCGTCAGATAAAGCCGGACCGGCCGCTCCGGCGCAGACACCGCCGTCGTCCGACTCCGCACTGCCGCCCCAGCCGCCGCCGGTCGCTGCACTCCCCGCGCCTGCCGCGGAGAAACGCGGCTTTCTGAGCGAATTCGGCGATTGGTGGAAAAAGTCGGCAGACGACTTCAACGCCAAGATGAAAGAGCAGCAATCGAAGCTCGATGACTTCAACAAGAAATCGGCCGATGCCGCCAAGGACGCCGCGGCCGCCACCCAGCAGGCGATGAAGAGCGCGCTCACGCCCTCGAAAATGGTCGAGATGCATGAAGTCTGCGCCATTGCCGGCAACGGCGCGGCCGATTGCGCGACGGCGGCGACCAAAGCTTGCAAGGCCAAGGGGTTCGAAACCGGACAGCCGCTCGATGTCCGCACCGCGGAAAAATGCAACGCGTCGCTCTGGGTGTCGGGACAGAATCCGGCGACCGCCGATTGCCCTGTCGAGACGATGCTGCTTCGCGCTGCCTGCCAGTAAGACGGCATCTCCCGGCGGGGGCGTTTCGCTCAGCACAAATGTGCTAAGTCTCACCTCCGCATAAACGGGGGAGCCTGTCCGTCATGATGTCCGATGCCGACCGCAACAAAGCCGCCGATATTCTCATGGCGGCGGAAAAACAGCGCAAGCAGGCCATTCAACTCTCCACGACCTGGCCCGGCATCACCATCGATGACGCCTATGCGATCTCGACGCTCGTGGCCAATCGCAAGATCAAGGCCGGCGCGAAGCTGATCGGTCATAAAGTCGGCCTTACCTCGAAGGCCATGCAGCGCTCCTCGCAGATCAACGAGCCGGACTTCGGCTATCTGCTCGACACCATGATGATCGCCGACGGCGCCAGCGTTGCGCATGAGAATTTTTGCCTGCCGCGGGTCGAGGTCGAACTTGCTTTCGTCATGGGCAAGGAACTGCGCGGCCCCGGCGTCGGACTGACCGACGTGTTGCGCGCCACCGAATATGTCGTGCCGGCGCTCGAAATCGTCGACGCGCGCCTGCAGGACCAGCGCAAGATTTTCGACACGGTGTCCGATAACGGCGCTGCGGCCGGCCTCGTCGTCGGCGGCCGGCCGGTCGGACCGACCGAGGTCGACCTGCGCTGGGTCGGCGGCATCATGTACCGCAACGCCGAAATCGAGGAGACCGGGCTCGCCGCGGGCGTACTCGGCCACCCCGCCCTCGGCGTCGCCTGGCTCGCCAACAAGCTCGGCCAGCACGGCACGCCGCTCGAACCCGGCCATCTCGTGCTCGCGGGCTCGTTCACCCGCGTGGTGTTCGCGCGCAAGGGCGACACGCTGCACGCCGATTTCGGCGCCTTGGGCGGCATTGCGCTGCAATTCGTCTAACTGCCGGAACGCGTACCCGGAAAAGTGTATTGATCATCCGCTGCGGCGGCGCGATCATAGCCGCTGCACCGGGATAGTGCTGACGAGCCGGCTGTGGTGGTTTGGGATCATAAACACTGGATTTTGGCCGCGGCGGCGTTCGTCTTGTCGGCGACGGTGTTGCATGCCGCGTTGCCGACGGAGCCGGACACGTCCGGCCGCACCTCGTTCGCCGGTCAGCTCCTGATTGCTTCACCCGCGATGCGCGATCCGTTCAATCACGCAGTGATATTCCTGGCGCAGCATAATCGCGACGGTGCGCTCGGCATCGTCATCAACCACCCGCTTGCGAACCGTCCGATTGCTGGTGTGCTCAAGGCCCTTGGCGCGGATGCGAGCGGGGTCACCGACACTGTGCGGGTCTTTCTCGGCGGCCCGGTCGGCCGGAATGCCGCTTTCGTGCTGCACAGCACCGATTACCACCGCAACGACACGCTCGACATCGATGGCCGTGTCGCGTTGAGCAATGCCGCAGACGTTTTGCCCGATATCGGCAAGGGCAAGGGGCCGAAAAAGAGCCTGGTCGTGTTCGGCTATGCCGGCTGGGGGCCGTCGCAGCTCGAGGATGAACTTGCACAAGGCGCCTGGGTCACGGTCCCCGAAGATCTGGCACTCGTCTTCGACGACGATCGCACAAAAGTCTGGCGCGACGCGCTGGCGCTGCGCAGGACCGATCGCTAGCATCGTCCGGCATGACCGAATTCCGCGGTGTCTTTCCGTATCTCGTTTCGCCCGTCGACGGCGCCGGCCGCATCAAGACCGCAGTGCTCGGGCGGCTTGCCGGCGATCTCATCAAGGCGGGTGTGCACGGGCTGACCCCGCTCGGCTCGACCGGCGAGTTTGCCTATCTCGGCCATGAGCAGCGCGCCGATGTGGTGCGCGTGACGATCGAGGCCGCGGCGGGGCGCGTGCCGGTGATTGCCGGCGTTGCCGCGACCGCAACGGCGGACGCGGTCGCCCAGGCGAGGAGCTATCGGAAGCTCGGCGCCGACGGCATCCTTGCCATTCTTGAATCCTATTTTCCGCTCACCGAGCCGCAGGTCGAAGCTTATTTCCGTGCCATTGCGGACGCCGTCGATGTGCCGGTCGTGCTCTATACCAATCCGCAATTCCAGCGCACCGATCTGTCGCTCGACGTCATCGCGCGCCTAAGCGAGCATCCGCGCATCCGTTACATCAAGGACGCTTCGACCAATACCGGCCGGCTGCTCTCGATCGTGAACCGCTCGCCACACCTGAAAGTGTTTTCGGCGTCCGCGCATATTCCTGCTGCCGTCATGCTGATCGGCGGTGTCGGCTGGATGGCGGGCCCCGCCTGCGTCATTCCGCGGCAAAGCGTAAACCTCTACGAGCTGTGCCGCGCCGGCCGCTGGCCGGAGGCGATGACGCTGCAGCGCAAGCTGTGGCGGATCAACGAAATTTTCGCGCGCTTTAATCTCGCGGCCTGCATCAAGGCGGCGCTCGAAATCCAGGGTTACGAGGCGGGCGATCCGCTGCCGCCGCAGCAGCCTCTCGGCAAGGAGCAGCGCTCGATCGTCGCCGCGGCGCTGGCCGAGGTTGCGGAGATGGCCGCGGCCTAGCGCGCTTTGTCTCCGCCGCAATTGTTAATTTATTCCAACCGAATGTTAACGCTTCCTTGCTAATCCTGCGCCTCGCTATCGATAGCGGCGTTGGGGTTTTTTGTGGGATCGACCGGTTCGCAGTTCGCGCCGCGTTTTGCGCTCGATCGCACCGCGTCGGCCATTGCCAGTGCGCGCCGCGCCGTTCTCGCCGATCGTTACGCAATCAATTCTTTTTCGGTTGAATGGCGATGGCTTGCCGACCTCATTCCGGTGGCCGATGCCTGGCGCGAACTCGCTGCGCGTGCGCTCGAACCGAATGTGTTTTACGAGCCCGGATTTGCGCTCGCCGCCGCGGCGGTGTTCGGGCGCGACGTCGGCGCGGTGCTGGTCTGGTCGGGAACGAGCCCGCGCAAGCTTCTTGGCTTCTTTCCGGCGCAGGTGAACGAACGCCGCTATGGCGTGCGGTTGCCGGTGCTGGCCGGCTGGACGCATCCTTATGCTCCGCTCGGCACGCCGCTTGTCGAGCCCGATGCCGCCGAGCCCGTGATCGCCGCGTGGCTGGCGCATGTCGCGGGCAATCCGTCGCTGCCGGGGCTGGTGGTGCTGCCGCTGATGACGGAGGAGGGCGCGTTCGCGTCGGCACTCGGCGCGTGCGTGCGCCGCACGCAAATGCCGCACGCCGATTTCGCGCAACATCAGCGCGCCTTATGCGTGCCGGGCGACAACCCTCCGTTCTATCTCGAACACGCGCTCTCGGCGCATCGGCAGCGCGAACTGCGGCGCAACGCGCGGCGTCTGGCCGGTTTGGGTGCGGTCATGTTCACCGCCGTCTCGGAGCCGGCGTCAATTGCCGAAGCTATCGACGACTTTTTTGCGCTCGAGGCGAGCGGCTGGAAAGGCAAAGCCGGGTCCGCGGCGGCTTACGATGACGGCATTGAAAGCTTCGTCAGGACGGCGCTTCTGGCTCTCGCGCGGGAAGGCAAGGCCGCGATCAACCGCATTCTCCTCGACGGGCGTGCCGTCGCCGCCGCGATCACGCTCTATTCCGGCGACACGGCCTGGTACTGGAAGACCGCGTATGACGAGGAATTGGCGCGCCATGCGCCAGGCATGCTGCTGACGGCGGCGTTGACGGAAGACCTTGCGGGCAACGCGGCGATTGCGCGCACCGATTCCTGCGCCACGCCGGGCAACGCCATGGAGATCGTCTGGAGCGAACGGCTTGCGTTATGCGATCGCCTGATCGCGGTGCGGCCCGAGGCGCCTTTTGCGTATGCCTGCGCGCTGGAAAAGCTGCGCGGCGCCGCCATCGCGGCGGCGAAGACCGTCCGCGACGGATTTCTCCGGCACCGTTGACTTTCGCGTGCGATTCCCGCGTATTTCGGCGTTCACGGGAAAGACCGCATGACTGAATCGATAAAAATCCGGATGGGCGGCTACGGTCCGCCGGCCACATCGTTCTCGCGCTCGTTGAAACTGATCGGTGATGCGCTGATCGCCCAATTCGGCGGCCGGATCGACGTCAAGTATGTCTGGAACATCATGGATTTCGGTTACCGCGCCGAGGACATCCTTTGGCTGGTCGAGGACGGTGTGCTCTCGCTCGGCTATCAGTCGTCGAGCTATTTGACCGATCGGGTGCCCGAGCTCGGTTTTGTCGATCTGCCTTTCCTGTTCAGCCGCCGCGACGATGCGCGCAAAGCGATGGACGGCGCGCTCGGCCGATTTCTCGCGGACGCCATCGAGCGGCGCGTGAATTATCGTATCCTCGGCTGGTTCGAGAACGGCTTTCGGCACATCTCGAACCGGCTGCGCCCGATCCGTGCGCCGGCGGACCTCAAGGACATGCGCATCCGCGTGTTGCCGAGCGAGGTGCAGGCGAGAACCTTCGCGCTTCTGGGCGCCAGGCCGGTGCGCTGCGATCTGACCGAGGCGATCGCCGGCATCAAGGCGGAAACGCTCGACGCGCAGGAAAATCCGTTCGCCAACACCGTGACCTACGGCGTGCACAAATTCCATCGTTTCCACTCGGTGACGAACCATTTCTACATTTCGCGGCCGATTTTTCTCAATCGCACGCAATTCGACGGCTGGCCCGAAGACCTGCAACGGGCCATGCGCGAGGCGATCAAGCGCGCCGTCGCGTTCCAACGCGATCTCGCCATCGAAGAAGACCGCGAGGCGCGCGCCGCGATCGAGGCCGCCGGCTGCGAGATCGCCGAATTGACCGCAGGCGAACACGAGCAATTCCGCACCGCCGTCGCGCCGCTGCTCGGGGAGGCCAAAAGTACCTACGGCAGCAAGATGTTCGGCATGATCTAGCCCCGCCGTATTCCAACCGCGGAGGCGGGCGATTATAATGGTCACTCAGATGACGACTGAATGGATTGGCGCCATGACCGATATGATCGCGGCCCTCGAGCGGAGCGAACACGAAATCCTGTGCTTCGACGTTTCCGATGCGGCGCTGGAGATCGCTGCGATCGCATTACCCGGTACGGCCTTTTCGTTCCCCAATGCGCCGACCGTCAGCATATTGGTCGTTTGCTGCAGCAATGACGCCAACACCGTGGACGCCGGCGACTACTGATTAACGCGCTGTTTTATCGAGCGCCTGCCCGTAAACGCCATCTTAAACCGCGGCATGTCCACTGGTGTCCGCAAGCGGATATCCGCCGGGTGAATTTGAACCGGCGCGGCACCAGTGCCCGTCATGACCAATGCGCGATTATTGTCGCTTCTTCTGTTTCTGCTCTGCGCGCCGGCTGTAGGCCTCTTCCCTTTTTTAGGCTTTGCCGGAAGCGGGATTGCCGCCGCTGTCGCCGCGGCGGTCATCGTCCTATTCGCGGTCTGGATTGCCGGCTCGGCGCCGGCGCTGTCCGGCCGCGTTCGCTATGATATTTTGCTGTTCGGCCTCGCCGTCTCGTTTGCGCTGTGTCTACTCGGCGGCGAGGGCCGTTTTTTCTACGCTAACGACGATTGGCTGGTCCGCGACGCGATCCTCAACGACATGGTGTCGCAGCACTGGCCGTTCATTTATCGCATCGGCGCGCAGGGTTTTCCCGAGCAGGACTTCGTCATGCGTGCGCCGCTCGCGATGTATATCTTGCCGGCGCTTCTCGGAAAATTCATCGACCTCTACGGGGCTCATCTCATTTTGCTCGCGCAAAACATGTTTTTATTCGGGCTCCTCTTCTATTTTTTCGTGCCGGTAAACTTGAGCTTCCGAAGTGCGGCCGCGATCATTTCGATATTCGCGATATTCAGCGGTCTCGACGTGCTGCCCGTGCTCTTCAAGCATATGCATGCTGGAATTACGCCCAGGGATCATCTTGAGCCATGGGCGGGGCTGTTCCAGTATTCGTCTCACATCACGCAGCTCTTCTGGGTGCCTTACCATGCCATCGCCGGATGGGCCTTCGCCTGTCTTTATCTTCTTTGGCAGCGGCAACAGATCCGAGTTTGCGTCTTGGGAATCGCTTTTTTCTATCTCGCGTATTGGTCGACATTCGCAGCAATAGGAGCGGCGCCGTTTCTGTTTTATGCCGGGGCGTCAGATCTGCTCGGCGGAAAAATCAGGCACGCCGACCTCGTCCTTTCGACCTTGGCTATTCTTCCGGCATTGCCGGTGCTGCTCTATCTTTCTCAAGCCAGCGGATCGGTCCCACGAGAATATCTGTTCTATCGGGCAGACTTCTGGAAAATCTATCCCGTATTCGTCTGCGTCGAGTTCATTCCTTACGTGATCCTCACGGCCGTGATGAAGCCCGCGATCATCAGGGAGCCGAGCTTTCTGCTTGTCACAATCTGTTTGCTGCTGATCCCGTTCTATTCGCTCGGGGCCTCGAACGATTTTGCCATGCGGGCGTCAATTCCCGCTTTGGCGCTGTTGGCAGTGAATTTTGCAGTCGTACTGGCTGAAACTGTTTCAATGCACCGCAGCCCCGGATGGGCGAGCCTTGCAACACTGATTTTATTAATCGGTGGCGTCACCGGCGCCATGGAAATCCGCCGTGCCCTGATCAGGCCGCCCTTGACGATTAGCCGATGCAATTTTGTCGAGGCATGGCGGCAATCACCCTTTTTCGGTTGGGCTTCGATGACGAGTTATTTCGCAAGTCTGGATACGCTGCCGGCGTGGATGCGGCCACAATCGCCTGCCGTAGTGCCACCGAGCGGAATAGCCCGGTGCTTCGGATCATGACGGCGAAGAAGACTTTCCAGATTGCTTTTCGCTGCGCGGACCGCGCGGCTACATCGTAGTACCGTCAGCCGGATTTCGTTTGTGGCGATGCCGGCCGTGATATTTTTTACTGTCCAGGCGATCAGCTATGCCGGTCGTCGGGCGCGGCGAGGATCAGCGCCCAAAACACCTTGTATTTCGATTTTGGCGTGTAGACCGCGGCGATGCCCATCTTTGTCACGGCGCCATTGAGCATATTGGCGCGATGCGGCGGTGAATCGCGCCAGCCGGAAAACGCCTCGGCGAGCGTGTGATAGCCGGCCGAAATATTCTCCACCGCGACTGCCGCGTCGAAACCGGATTTGCGGATGCGATCCTGGAACGGCTTGCCGGCCCCGTGATCGAGCTTGTCGCGCGCGGCCATGGTGCTGGCCTGCTCGCCGGCAAGACGCATCAGTTCGGGATCGATGGTGACCGCGCCGAGGCCGTTATTGCTCCGATAGCCGGAGATCATGGATTGCGCGGCGTTGGCGTCGAGCACGGCGCCGGGCTGCGCCAGGTCGATGTAGAAGGTCGGCTGCCCGCTTGGCGGCGCGTTGTCGGCGCAGCCGGCAAGGCCCAGCGCTGCAAGACCTGACAATATAAGGCCGCAGGCGAGAAGCGCGGCAGACGGCCGGATCATTGCGTTCCCCAATCCCGCGATCCCAAAACGACATCCGACTGTGCGGCGAAAAAAGTGACCGAACCGTGAAGAGGCGGCGGCGCGCCGCTCGTCGCACTATGGCATTGCCGCAAGCCCTCCACTACCATCGCTGGCGCGGCGAAGACACAGAAAAACGCCGTAAGCCGTGAGCGGGTTCGGAGACATGAAAAGCGAAGCAGCAGAGTCTCCCAGCCACCCCGTCGTCATCGACAAGGATGTCGACGTGCCGATGCGCGACGGCGCACGGCTGAAGGCGGACGTCTTCCGTCCCTACGGCGACGGCAAATATCCCGCCATCCTCAATCTTGGACCCTATCAGAAGGACAAGCTCTGGGTCGTGCCCGAGACGCTCGCCGAAGCGCCGAACGACTGGATGAACTGGGAGACCGTCAATCCGGAATGGTGGGTGCCGCGCGGCTATGCCGCCGTGCGCGTCGACGGCCGCGGTACGGGAAAATCTCCCGGCCAGTACGATCCGTGGTCGCTTGCGGAGGCCGTCGATCTTTATGATGCGATCGAGTGGGCGGCGGCGCAGCCGTGGTGCAACGGCAATGTCGGGCTCGACGGCATTTCCTATTTCGCCATCAATCAGTGGTTCGCCGCCAATCTGCAGCCGCCGTCATTGAAGGCGATCATTCCCTGGGAAGGCTTTGCCGATCTCTACCGCGACGCGCTCTACCACGGCGGCATCCTCTCGCTGTTCATGACCAATTGGTACACGGCGCATCTGCTGCATCACACGCTCGGGCGCGCGTCGCAGCATTTACCCGACGGCTGGGCGATCAACACGCTGTATTTCTGGCTGCACAACAATCTCGACAGCGGCGCCTTCCGCGGCTCGCAGGCGCAATGGGACAAGATCACCGTGCCGATGTTCTCCGTCGGCAACTGGTCGGGCATGGGGCTGCATCTGCGCGGCAATACCGAAGCCTTCATGCGTGCGGCGACGCCGCACAAGAAGCTGCGCATCCATCTCGGCTCGCATGTGCATCCGTTCTACACCGAGGACGGCAGGCGCGATCAGATCCGTTTCTTCGATCACTGGCTCAAGGGTATCGACAACGGCGTAATGGACGAGCCGCCGGTCAGGCTCGCGATCCGCAAGGGCGGCGACGCCTTCGAATGGCGCAACGAGCACGAATGGCCGCTCAAGCGCACGCGCTGGACAAAACTTTATCTCGACCTGTCGCAGCCTCCAGCCGATGGCGCGCCGCTCACCGGCGCGCTCGACGTGAAAAATCCGGTGAAGACCAATTCACGGACATACCCCGCGTCGAGTCTCGGCTCGATGGGATCGACGTCGGCTGCCGCGTCGCAGGTGATGGGCGGCGGCATCAAGCCCGGCATGGGTGTTTCGCTCGAAACCACGCATCTGTCAGTCGATACCGAGATCACCGGACCGCTCGCCGCCGTGCTGTGGGTGTCGAGCGCCAGCGAAGACATGGATTTGTTCCTCACGCTGCGCAACATCGATCCCGACGGCAAGGAGATCATGGAGACCGGCCAGCAGGGCCGGCCGGTTCCGGTGGCGAAGGGCTGGCTGCGCGTCTCGCACCGCGAGCTCGATCCCGAACTGTCGCTGCCATACCGGCCGTATCATCGTCACGTCCGCCGCCTCTATCTGACGCCGGGCGAGATCGTGCGCGTTGAAGTCGAAATCTGGCCGACCTCGATGGTGTTCATGAAGGGCCACCGCATCCGGCTCGACATTCAGCCGCGCGACGGCGCCGGCAGCGAGCACTACATGCATTACCATGCCGATTATAATTCGGGCACCAACACCATCCATGCCGGCGGCGACAGGGAATCGTATCTGCTGCTGCCGGTGATCCCGCCAGGCTAGCTCTTTAATCCGGCGGCGCGCGCGACGTCCGACCAGCGCGCAAGCTCCGACGCAATGAAGCGCTTGAAGTCGTCCGGGCCGCCCTTGAGGGGATCGACGCCCTGCTTGCCGAGCATCGCCACCGCGTCCGGCGCCTGCATGGTTTTTGCGACCGCACCGGCGAGCCTGTCGATCACGGCGCGTGGCGTGCCCTTTGGCGCCATCACGCCGAACCAGATGCTGGTATCGAAATCCGGCATGCCGGCCTCCGCCATCGTCGGCAAGTCGGGCAGGATGCTCGGCCGCTTGCTGGATGCGGACGCGAGCGCCGTGAGTTTGCCGGCTTCGATCTGGCCGATCACCGAGGAGGCGGGCGAGAACATCATCATGGTCCGTCCGGCGATGAGGTCCGCCACCGCCTGCGGGCTACCCTGGTACGGCACATGCACGAGCTTGATGCCGGCGCGTTGCGAAAACAGTTCGGCGGCAAGATGCGGCGCCGCGCCGACGCCGGTCGATGCATAGAGCACGGCGCCAGGCTTCGCCTTGGCAAGCGCAATAAGCTCGGCGACGGAATGAACATTTGTCGATGGGTTGACGACGAGCACGACGGCGGCGGTGGTGGCGAGTGCGATCGGCTCGAAATCTCTGACCATGTCGAACGTCAGGGCGGGGTTGATGGCCTGATTGGTGACATTCGCCGAAGAGCCGAGGAAGAGGGTGTAACCGTCGTTCGCGGCATGTGCCGCATAGTCGGCGGCGATGCTTGACCCCGCGCCCGGCTTGTTCTCGACCACCACCTGCTGCACGAGGATCCCGCTCAAGCCGTTGGCCAGCATGCGCCCGGTGATATCGGCGGCGGCGCCCGGCGGGAAGCCGACGATCAGGTGGATTGGGCGTGACGGATAGGCGTCCTGCGCCAGCGCATATGGCGCGGACAGGGGCAGCGCGGCGAGGCCGAGGAGGCATAGCGTCCGGCGATCGATGTCGGGCATAACGTTTCTCCCCGGCCGCTGCCGCGTTTCCCGCGCTCAGGCTTTGTTAAGCAATAATCCATCGTCCCTTAACCTCAAAACAACCGGTCCGCGAATAGGCTTGGCCCCTCATTCGTGGCGCGCACAATGCTCAGCGGTGCAATCCTTGCCAAGGCCAGCCGCAACTGGAAGTTCGTCGTCATGGCGGGCTTTGCCGGTTTCGCCGTGGGTATTGCGGCTTTCATCTTGCTCGGCTGCGATTGGGTCGTCACGGCGCTGACCGCGGCGCCGGCGCCGGTGTCCGGCATTGTAATGGCGCTGCCGTTCGGTCTCGGCGCGGCGGCGCTGGCGGGATTGTTTGTGACCGGCCGACGGCGCGCGCAGGCAAGGCTGTTGCGTGCCGCACTCAACAACATGACACAGGGCCTGTGCATGTTTGACAGCGCGGCTCGTCTGATGCTGTGCAACGATCGCTATATCGAAATGTATCGTTTGCCGCCCGATCGCGTGCGGCCGGGCGTATCGCTCCGCGACCTCCTGGGATATCGGGTGTCCGCCAGCACGTTCGACGGCGATCCTGACAGCTATGTGGCCGAGATCGTCAAGCAGATCGCCGAAGGGCGAACTGAATCCAAGAAGGTCACGCTCAAGGATGGCCGCGTCATGGCTCTGGTCAACCGCCCGATGCAGGGCGGCGGTTGGGTAGCAACGCATTTCGACGTCACGGCACGGCTGGCGGCGGAGTCGGAGCGAGACGTGCTGCGCCTGCGCGAGGAACGCCGCCGTAACATCGATGCGGCGATCTCGTCGTTCCGCGCCAGGGTCGAGAGCGTCCTGAAAACCGTCAGTCAAAGCGCCACTTCGATGAGGGCGGCGGCGGAATCGCTTCTGAAAACCTCGGATCATACGCTCACACGCGCCGAAGGCGTGGTGCATGGCTCCAACGAAGCATCGGTCAATGTCGATACCGCGGCCAGCGCCGCGACCGAGCTGTCGTCCTCGATCAAGGAGATCAGCCGGCAGCTCGGCCAGGCCAATGACGTGGTGCGCAGCGCGACCGCGGCCGCCAGCGCGACCAACGAAGACATCGCCGCGCTTGCCCATGTCGCGCAGAAGATCGGCGACGTGGTCAAGCTCATTCAGGATATTGCCGGCCAGACCAATCTGCTGGCGCTCAACGCCACCATCGAGGCCGCGCGCGCCGGCGAGGCCGGGCGCGGCTTTGCCGTCGTCGCCTCGGAAGTGAAATCGCTTGCGGTGCAGACCGCGAAGGCGACCGAGGAGATCACGCAGGAAATCCTGTCGGTGCAGACCTCGAGCACCAAGGCCGTCACGGCCATCCGCGAGATCACGCGGCGGATGGCGGACATCAACGACTATACCAGTGCGGTCGCCATTTCCGTCGAACAGCAGGAATTGGCGACGGGGGAAATCTCCCACAATGTCGTGAGTGCGGCGTCCGCCGCCAAGGCCATCGTCACGGCGCTCGGCGAAGTCGCCAGCGGCGTGACTCAGACCCGAAGCTCCGCGGAAACGATGCTGGCCGCCTCCGAGGAAGTCGCAAACGCGACCGCGAAGCTGCGCAGCGAGGTCGAGGAATTCTTGGGGACCGTGGCGGCCTAGAGGCCGCGGTTCCTGCCCGCAGAGCGGCCAATCCATACGACAAAAGTCGACCGATTCCGGGCATGGAAAAGTCCGGAAGCTTGTCGCCGTTGCCGTTTCCGATCATATCAGCGTGTTTGTGGCCGGGGGCGTTTGGGGAGACGCATGGATAGAATCCAGGTCGGCGACCTCGCTGTTGCCGTCAGCGTTGCCGGCACCGGCCCGCCCGTCGTGCTGTTGCATGGGCTCGGCTGCGGCAAACGCATGTGGTTTCACCAGGCGCTGGCCCTGCAAGGCCGCTTCCGTGTCATCGCTTACGATCAGCGTGGCCACGGCCTGACCGATGCTCCAACTGTCGCGACGGATTATTCCGCCGCTCTTCTCGCGCGGGATCTCGTCGGCGTTCTCGACGCTCTCAAGATAGAACGCGCGGCGATCGTCGGCTTTTCGCTCGGCGGCGGTCCGGCATTGGCGCTGGCCGCCAGCAAACCGGAGAGAGTGTCCCGCCTGGTGCTCGCCGATGTCGGCGCCGGCGCCGACGATCCGCTGAAAACCGAGTGGATGGCGCGGCGGTGGATCAAGCTGATCGGGCAGGGTGAAATCGATGAACTCGTTTGCGACATGCTGCGCAGTGAACTCTTCAAGGTGTACGCAAAGCGCAATGCGCGCTGCCGCGCACATATGGCTGCGCTCATTCGCGCGACGCCGATCGACGGCTTGCGCTTTACGTTGTCGGAGGTGTTGGCGAAGCGTAAATCGCTGTTCCGGCTGACCGGCCTTCTCAAATCCGTGCAGGCGCCGACGCTCGTCATCGTCGGGCAACACGATTACGCGTGCAGCAAGGCGGCACGTTTGCTGGCGCAAAACATCCCGAACGCTTCGCTCAAGGTCATCGAAGACAGCGGACATATGTCGCCGCTGGAGCAGCCCGCGGCGTTTTCCGCCGCGATAATGGAATTCCTGCATTAGCGCGTTGCCGGTTAAAACGGCAGTTTGTCTTCCAACCGCGTTTCCCGGGCAATCCGTTTCAGATCGGAGAGCGTATCGTCCGGAAACAGCAATCCGTCGCGGCGATTGCGAGCGTCATTCCCGGCTTCCATCTCTCCGGGGTAGTGCACCGCATCGAAGCCTTCCGCCAGCGGCACGGCTTTGATCTCGGCGATGTAGTCCTCCATCCGGGCATTGAACGCCTCGAGCGGCTGAAATTTCCCGATGTCCATGGCGATAATGAGATGACCGCAATTGCTCTTCTCCGCCGTCTTGTAGGGGCTGTGTACCTGCGAAAGAAAGCCGCTGCCGGTCAGCACGCCCGAGAGGACATCGACGATCGTGGCAATCACGTAACCCTTGTGCTCCGCCATCGGCAATATGATGCCGTCGATCGCGGCCTGCGGATCGGTCGTGGGCTTGCCCTCCGCGGTAATTGCCCAGCCGAGCGGGATGGGCTGGCGGTTTTGCCGGGCAAGATAGATTTTCCCCCGTGCCACGCCGGTATTCGCCATGTCCATCACCAGCGGCGCATGGCGGCCCGCGGGTACCGCAACCGACCACGGATTGGTCCCGATAATTTTCTTGCGGCCGCCCCACGGCGCCATCGCCGGGCCGCCGTTACTGGTGAGCTGCATCGCGCAGCCTTCGCGCGCGCCGGTCAAGGTGTAGTACATGCATGTGCCGAAATGATTGGAATTGCGGACGCCGACGACGGCGATGCCGTGAATCTTGGCCCGCCTGATCGCTTCACGCGTCGCCAGCATTGCCAGCACATGTCCGACACCGTCATGGCCGTCGATGATGGCGATGCTGCCGGCATCGGTGACGAATTCCGGTGTGGTGACCGGTTTGATGACGCCGTTGCGGACACGATCGTAGTACCAGCCGAGGCGCAGAACGCCATGCGACTGATGCCCCCACAGGTCCGCCTGCACCAGCGTATCGGCGACGAGGCGCGCGTCGGGCTCCGGCATGCCGACGCTCGCGTAAACCGAGGTGCCGAAGTCGACGAGGCTTTGGGAATCGACACGTTGTGGGGCGCGTTCTGCCATTTTGCAATTCGATACTGGTTTGGGTCAGGCGTGGGGCTGCAAGATCAAGCGTGGTTCTTGCCGCTGGCTCCAGCAAGGAAATCCAGCGTCGCGATCGCGCACGCATCGGGATCGGTACCGCCCGGATGATATCCGTCCACCGGAATCATGACGAGTTCGGAGCCGGGTATTTGCGATTGATACTGCTCGAAATAGCTGCGCGGCCGGCGCGGCGTGTCGTTGGCGATGACCAGTGTAGGACATTTGATCTTGGGCAGATCCGGCCCGATGTCGACCGTGCCGACCCAGCGCAAATAGGCATGGGCGGTCGAGATCGCCGTCGCGCCCATGAGTTCGACCCACCAATCGATGCCCCGCGGATCCATTTTCGAACCCATGCGCGCGCGCATGGTGCTGCGCGCCCAGCTGCGCATGCCGTGTTTTTCCATGTGGTCGATCCAGCCGGTCGCGTCCGTCGGCAGGATCGGCGTACACACCAGCGTCAGCGACTTGACCAGATCGGGCCGCGCGACGGCGAGCGTGACCAGGCTTATCCCGCCGCTCTTTGCCCCGATGACATGAACCGGCTCGCCGGCAACCAGATTGATGACGCGCACGAGGTCATCCACCCAGCTTTCATTGGTGTAGACGAAGTCTTTCTGCACCGGTCCCGACTGGCCAAAGCCGCGCAGGTCGATCCTGATCACGCGGTAGTGCCGGGCGAGGTGCGGGATCCAGCCATGCCAAGCCTCGGTTGTTTCGGTGAATCCGTGAACGAGCAAGATCGTTTCAGGACGCGTCCAGGAATCGGTCCAGTCATCGATCTTATAGAAGAGCTTCAGATCGGGCGGCAGATCGAGGTAAGGCATCGGTGCAACGCTCCTTGAATGCGGAAAACCGCTAAATGCCAGCGGGCAGTAGTCGCAGCCTCACTGCTGCTCGATTTTTGTGGCCTTGAGCACTTCGATCCATTTTTTTATGTCGGTCGTGATGACTGATGCGAAGTCTTCGGGCGAGCCACCCAGCGGCTCAGCGCCTTCGTGCGTTAGTAATTGGCGCAGGTCGGGATCCTTCAGCGCCAGGTTGATCGCGCCGTTGAGCCGCGCGACCACAGGCGCCGGCAGCGCCGCCGGCCCCGATATGCCGTACCAGCTTCCCACATCATATCCCGGCACTCCGGCTTCCTCGATCGTCGGTACTTCTTTGAGCATTGAGGAGCGTATCCGCGTCGTCACTCCAAGCGCGATCAACTGGCCCGACGTAATGAAGGGAAGGGCACCGGGAATAGAAGGAAACGACAATTGTATGTTGCCGCCAAGCAGGTCCGTTAACGCCGGTCCCGATCCTTTGTAGGCGACATGCAGCATGTCGGACTTGGTCAGGAGCGCAAATAACGCACCGGCCAGGTGGCTGGGCGCGCCGACACCCGAGGAGCCGTAGTTCAGAGTGCCCGGCTTCGCATGCGCGAGCGCGATCAGTTCCTGGACGGACCGCGCCGGAACCGATGGATTCACCACCAGGACGTTGGGCGCCAAGGCAACCTCGGCGATCGGCGTGAATTCCTTCAGCGAGTCGTACGGCAACTTCTTGTAGAGCGCCGGGTTAATGCCGAATCCCGCGGGGACCATGTAGAGGACGTATCCGTCCGGCAGCGCCTTGGCGGTAAGTTCGGCAGCGATGGTCTGATTGGCGCCCGGACGGTTCTCGACAACGACAGCTTGGCCGAGCAATTCCCCCATCTTCTTGCTGATGACGCGCGCGACGAGATCGGTCGTTCCGCCCGGCTCGGAACCCACCAGCAACCGGATCGGTTTGGTCGGATAGGCATTCTGGGTTTTGGCGCCTGTCGTCGCGGCAAGCAGCACGCAGGCGATCACGGTCACGATCTTCAAAACGGATTTACGCATTACTGAAGCGTCCCCGGCTTAAGCGGATCGGCCTTTAGAAACCCGGAACGCCGTTAGTTCAGGACGCCATGAACTCCGGGCACCATCGCCGCCGATTATCCGAAACTGCATCCTGCCGGTCCAATACGAAATAGCTATTCAGCTATGTCCGGAAGGCTGTAGCCGATGATCCGAATTCCCGCGTGCGGCAGGAGTCGGAGAATTGCTTACCGTCCCGCCGCATATCCCTGCATGCCGCGCGCATTGGCGGCGGCGCGGCGGCGGCGGCCTTCGCGTGACGCGGCCGTGAGGCGGCCTTCCGACCAGTCGGGTCCGGTCTCGACGATGTGACCGCGGCGCAGCAATTCCTCGACGGTTTTTTTTGGCACGCGGCCTTCGACGACCAGCACGCCGGGCCGCGAGGTGCGCGGCCAGAATGAGCTCGGGAAATGCTCGGAGTGCCAGGCCGGCGCGTCGATGGATTCCTGCAGGTTCATCCCGGCGTGGACATGGCGCATGAAGAATTGCGTGATCCACTGATCCTGGCCGTCGCCGCCGGGCGAGCCCCAGCCGAGATAGGATTCGCCGTCGCGCAGCGCGAGGGTGGGTGACAGCGTGGTGCGCGGACGCCGGCCGGGCGCGAGCGCCGCGGGATGATCCTCTTCAAGCCAGAACATCTGCGCGCGCGTGCCGAGACAGAAACCAAGCTCCGGAATGACCGGCGAGGAATGTAGCCAGCCGCCCGATGGCGTCGACGACACCATGTTGCCGGCCTGGTCGATGATGTCGAAATGCACGGTGTCGCCGCGCATCGTGCCAAGCTTGCCGACGGTCGGTTCACCGGCGCCGAGCCGTCCGGTGGTCGGCTCGCCGGCGCCTGCCGCCGTCGCACCGGTCTCGCGGCGCAGCTTCACCACGGCGCCAAAGCCCGCGATCGAACCGGGGCGCAATTCGAGCGAGGCCTTGTCGGTGATCAGCTTGCGGCGTTCGGTGTTGTACGCATCCGACAACAGCGTCGCCATCGGCACTTCGACGAAATCGGGGTCGCCGTAAAAAGCCTCGCGGTCGGCATAAGCGAGCTTGGAACATTCGACGAGGAGATGGATGAAATCCGGCCCGACCGGATCGAGACCGTCGAAGTCGTAACCCTTGAGCAATGCGAGTTGCTGCAGCGTCACCGGGCCCTGGCCCCACGGGCCGGTCTTGCACACGGTGTAGCGGCCGTAATTATAGGTCAGCGGCGCTTCGACATGCGGCGTCCAGCGCGCCATGTCGTCGCCAGTGAGCACGCCGCGATGGCGCTCGCCGCTCGTATCCATGATTTCCTGCGTGCGGCAGAACCGGTCGATGGCTTCGGCGACGAAGCCGCCCGACCAGGACTGGCGCGCGCGTTCGATCTGCGCGACACGGTCGCCGCCGGCGCTTTGCGCTTCCTTGATGATGCGGCTGTAGGTTGCCGCCAGCGCCGTGTTGGTGAACAGCGATCCGGTTGCCGGGACTTCGCCGTTCGGCAGATAGACCGCGGCCGAGGTCGGCCAATAGTCGCGGAAGAGCTGCGCCACGGTGCCGATCGTGGCATTGGTGCGCTCAAGCAGCGGATAGCCGTTTTGCGCGTAACCGATCGCCGGCGCCAGAACTTCGGCAAGCGACATCGTGCCGTAGTCGCGCAAGAGCATCATCCAGGTTTCGAACGTGCCGGGGACGCAAGCGGCGAGAAGCCCGGTGCCGGGCACCAGGTCGAGGCCCTCGGCGCGGTAATGTGCGATCGTCGCTCCGGCCGGCGCGACGCCTTGCCCGCAGATCACTTCCGGCTTGCCGCGCCGCACGTCGTGAACGATGACCGGGACGTCGCCGCCGGGGCCGTTGAGATGCGGTTCGACCACCTGCAGCGTGAACGCCGCCGCCACGCCGGCGTCGAAGGCATTGCCGCCGCGTTCCAGAATCCCCATGCCGACGGCGGTTGCGATCCAGTGTGTCGTGGTGACGACGCCAAACGTGCCCTCGATCTCCGGCCGCGTGGTGAAGGTGCTCGGATTGATGTTGGTCATGAATAATCTCTTGCTGAGGTCGGTCATGCGGGCGTCGGACCAGGCCGGTTGCGCGCCGCGTGGCTGGCGCATAGAGACTGAATGTACCGGGCCGGACGGGCGGCTGCCAGAGCGGGACAGGCGGTGGAGCGAAAGCCCCTCAAAATCGGATTGGCGGGCCTTGGCGCGGTCGGGCTCGGCGTGGCGCGGCGGCTTGAGGCCGGCATTCCCGGCCTTGTCCTTGCAGCCGTTGCCGTGCGGGACAGGGACAAGGCGCGGTGCAATCTGCCGGACGCCGGGACGCGCATTCCGATTGTCGCCGCCGAAGAGCTGGCAAAATCCTGCGATGTTGTTGTCGAAGGCCTGCCGCCGGAGCTGTTTCGCGGCGTGGCGATCTCCGTCATCGATGCCGGCAAGATTTTCATGCCGCTGTCGGTCGGCCAGCTTCTGGAGAACTGGGATCTGGTCGAGCGCGCCAAGGCGAGCGGCGCGCGCATCCTGGTGCCGACCGGCGCGCTGATCGGACTCGACGCCGTGCGCGCCGCCGCCGAAGGCACGATCAATTCCGTCACCATGATCACGCGCAAGCCGCCGAACGGCCTCGAAGGCGCGCCCTATCTGGTCGAGCGTGGTATTTCGCTCAAAGACCTCAAGTCACCGCTGAAAATCTTCGACGGCACAGCGCGCGAAGGCGCGCGCGGCTTCCCCGCCAACGTCAATGTCGCGGCCGCGTTGAGTCTTGCCGGTATCGGGCCGGACAAGACGCGGCTTGAAATCTGGGCCGATCCGGCGCTCACCCGCAACACGCATCGCATCGAAGTCGACGCGGATACCGCGCGCTTCTCGATGGCGATCGAGGGTATTCCATCAGAAAATCCGCGCACCGGGCGCATCGTGCCGCTGAGCGCGATCGCGACACTGCGCGGGCTGGTGTCGGAGCTGAAGGTCGGGACGTGACGTAGCCCGGGTTGAGCGAAGCGAAACCCGGAAACGTTGCCTAGCTCGATCCTGCCGGAGCCGCCGTGAATTTCAACGCAACGCCGTTCATGCAGTAGCGCAGCCCGGTCGGCTTCGGCCCGTCTGGAAACACGTGTCCGAGGTGGCCGCCGCAGCGATGACACGACACTGCCGTGCGGGTCATGCCGAATGTATGGTCGGTCGTTTCGTCGACGGCATTGTCGAGTGGCGCCCAAAAACTCGGCCAGCCGGTCCCGCTTTCGAATTTCGTCTTCGACGAGTAATTCGGCAGGTCGCAGCCGGTGCAGGAAAAGGTTCCGTTGCGATGCTCGTTCAAGAGTGCGCTGGTGAACGGCCGCTCGGTGCCTTCTTCACGCAGCACGTCGAATTGCGCAGGCGTCAGCAGCTTGCGCCATTCGTCTTCGCTATGCGTGACTTCGTAAGGGTGTGCCGGCGCCGTCGCGGCATGCGGCCGCGCCAGCCGGCCGATCAGCAGCGCCACTCCGGCGGCGCCCGCGAAAAGAGCATGTCTGCGTGTGATCATGGGCCGTTCCTTCTCAACCGCGTCTCTTCTAAGCGGAGTTTGGCCGCGCGCGCCGCGCGTCTGATTTGTCCTCAATATAACGTATTTCGCCGAAGAATTTCACGCCCGGGGACGATTTGATGCCGGATAGCGAAAACCTCACACAGAGTTGATAGGCTCGACGGACATCGCAGGACAACAGGGGGCCGCGTGACATTGCCGATCGAGATCAGGGTTTTGAGCACGACCGCCATGAAGATGGTGTTCGAGGAAATCGCGCCGCGCTTCGAGCGCGAGACCGGCAACCACCTTGCCGTCACGCTCGGCCCGTCCCTGGTGCTGGAAAAGCGCCTCGGCGAGGGCGAGGCAGCCGATGTCGCGATCGTCACCGATGCCGGCGCCAAAAGCCTGATCGCGCGCGGGATGCTGGCGGCCGCGGGCGCTGCCGACATTGCCCGCTCGCCGATCGGCATCTGCGTTGCAAAGGGTGCGGCGAAGCCGGACATTTCCACCGCCGACGCGTTCAAGCGGACCATGCTCGCCGCCAAATCGGTGGCGATGAGCAAGCCGGTCGGCGGCGGCGCGAGCGGCGTGCATATGGCCAAGGTGTTCGAAGGTCTCGGCATCACGGACGCGATGCAAGCGAAGACGAAGTATGGCGCGGGCGGCGCCGGCGGGCTTGCCGCGCTCGTCGTCGAACGCGGCGAGGCCGAAATCGGCATTCAGCAGATGGCGGAACTGATGGCGGTGCCCGGCATCGACGTGGTCGGCCCGCTGCCGCCCGAATTGCAAAGTCTCACCGTGTTCACCGCCGCTATTCCGGCCAATGCCCCTCATCCGGAAGCCGGCCGCGCCGTGATCGCGCTCCTCACCACGGCCGCCGCGAAGAGCGTCATCAAGGCAAAGGGCCTCGACCCGGTTTAGATTTTCCGGCTGTCGTAGGCCCAATGCAGCAACGCCTGGCGTTGCCGCGGCCGGCACATGACATCGCCCGGTTCGCAATTGCGCCCGATCTGCCGCACATGGCGGCGGATGGCCTTCCAGCGCTTGATTTGGCGCGCGTCCTCATCGGGGATGCGCCGCCCCATATAGTAGCGGCAATACCACTGAAACCAGCCGCGCGGATCGTCGCGAAAAATCCATCCTTTCTTGCGCCACACCGAGAGCGGCTGGCTCGCATCGACGCCGAAATAATTGAGCGTGCGGTCGCGGTGCTTGCCTGCGAGTTTTGCGTGCGCGAACCAGCTTTTTGGAAACTCCTTGCGGCAGTCGGTCATGTATTTGCCGCCGAACACGCCGAGCCGCAGCATGTCCGCGGGCGCAAGTTGCGGGCGAAATTCGGGATCGAAGCCGCGTCCGGCGGGCGCGCTCAGCACGTAGCGATAGCCGCGCTGCATCCTGTCGTTGACGGTAACGACTTTCTGCTTCACCGCCGCGCGCTTTTCAGCGCTTCGGGATTGATGACGTTGATCGGGGAGCCTGCCGCAAAGGCGATGATCTGATCGAAGATGTCGGTAAATTGCGTCTGGTATTCCTCACGGGTCACGTAACCGATGTGCGGCGTGGCGATGACATTGTTCATGGCGAGGAGCGGATAGAGCGGGTCCGTCACCGGCTCTTCCTCATAGACATCGACCGCGGCCATGCCTGGGCGACCCGCGCGCAGCGCGGCAACGAGCGCGCCCGGCGCGATCAGCGGCGCGCGGCTGGTATTGACGAGAAGCGCTGTCGGCTTCATCCGGCCGAGATCGGCGGCGGTGACGATATGGCGTGTCGCATCGACGAGCCGCATGTGGAGCGAGATGACGTCGCAATCGGCGAAGAATGCTTCCTTGCTCGACGCCGTCGCGTAACCCTCGGCGCGCGCGGTGGCGAGCGTTTGCGGCCGCGCCCAGACGACGACGTTCATGCCGAACGCCTTCCCGTAGCCGGCGACGACGCGGCCGATCCGGCCATAGCCGTAGATGCCGAGCGTTTTGCCGTGGATCGTTGAACCCACGCTGATTTGCCATTTGCCTGTCTTGAGCGCCGCGGCTTGCTGCGGGATCTGGCGCATCGCGGCGAGCACGAGACCCCAGGTGAATTCGGCCGTCGCGGTCGAAGGCGTGCCCGGATGCTGGCTCGACGACAGGACGATACCGAGCCGCGTACAGGTATCGACGTCGATATGGGGATAGACGCTGCGCTGGCTGATCAGCCTGAGCCGGGGCAGGCGTTCAAGCAGAGCGGTGCGGATTTGCGTGCGTTCACGGAACAGCACCAGCGCCTGGGTATCGCGCAGCCGCCCGGCAAGCGTGTCGACGTCCTGCACGTGATCGTTCCAGATCGTGACGTCGTGCCCGGCGAGCTTGCCGAAACACGGCAGCGTGCGGAGCGTGTCGTGATAGTCGTCGAGGATCGAGATTTTCATGCGCCGGGCGGGAGATGGAGAGCAGCGGATGGCGAATAGTAGCGCGCCAATCGTCAGACCGCCATTCGCCCAAAAAGAAACCGGGCCCTTACGGGCCCGGTCTAGTTCGTCAGCGTGGGGGCGCTGACGACACCTTCCAGAGGGGAACAGCTGCGCGCACTGAGGTCACCGATCTGGGAGGATGGCGGCAACCGGTGCGTCGCAGCAACGAGCGGATTATGCGATTCGAGGCCCGCACCGGCAACGCGGCTGCAGACATGTCAGCCATGCAGTCATCGCACGAAGCGCAGGCCTTCATAACTACCGCATAAATCACCGCAATTATCGCCGCCGTCAGCGGTGCGCTTTTCCTCAGCGGCCTGAGGATAATTCACGCGTCAAGTTGTCGCGCGCAGGGCGCGTGTTCTACGAAGCGATCGCGCGAGAGCTAGAAATTCCAGCGCTGTGCGTTGGCGACAAGGAAGTCGCGGAAGGCCTGCACGCGGGCGACCGATTTCAGTTCTTCCGGATAAACAAAATAGGCATCGAGCGCGATGGCGTCGGTCTCGCCGAAGAGTTGCACAAGGCCGCCGTTCTCCTCGACGAGATAATCCGGCAGCATCGCGATACCGAGCCCGCGCTGGCAGGCGCGCAATATGCCGAGAATATTGTTGATGACGATGTGCGGCTGCCGCGGCCCCTTGCCGTCGCGCGCGACCTCGATCAGCCAGCGCGAACTCTGGAGGTAAGTCGGTATGTTGCCGCCAAGCACCAGCACCCGATGGCTGTCGAGATCCTCCGAGCGCGCGCGGGGTGCCGAATTTCTTGAGGTATTCGGGCGATGCGTAGACGTGGAAATGCACCGAGAACAGCTTGCGCTGGATCAGGTCCGGCTGCGTCGGCTGGCGCAGGCGGATAGCGACGTCGGCCTCGCGCATCGCGAGGTCGAGCTCCTCGTCGGTGGTGAGCAGCGTGATGTGGACTTCGGGATAGAGATCGATGAATTCACCGAGCCGCGGCGTGAGCCACTGGACGCCGATACCCGGCGTCGTCGTTACGCGCAGGTCGCCGTTCGGCCGCTCGCGGCTGTCGGTGAGCTTGGCGCGCGCGGCTTCGAGTTTCATGAAGACGTCGTGCGCGGTACGATAACAGAAGCTCGCCCTGTTCGGTCAGGATCAAGCCGCGGGCGTGGCGGTGAAACAGCGAGACCGTCAGTTCCTGCTCGAGAGCGCTGACCTGGCGCGACACCGCCGATTGCGACAGCCCGAGATGCTCACCGGCATGGGTGAAGCTGCCGGCCTCGGCGGCGGCATGAAAGACTTTGAGCTTGTCCCAATCCATCGGTTACATGCTTTCTTCCTCTCCCATGACGGGAGAGGCGAAATTCATTCTGCCGCAACGCGCGGTTCGGCCTCGCCGTGGGCTGCTAAAAATTTCTCGGCTTCAAGCGCCGCCATGCAGCCGAGTCCGGCCGCGGTCACGGCCTGGCGATAGATGTCGTCGGCAACGTCGCCTGCCGCGAACAGGCCGGATACCGAGGTCGCGGTGGAATGCGGCGCGGTCTTGATGTAGCCCGATGGCTTCATCTCGACGCGGCCCGCCACCAGCTCGGTTGACGGCGAATGACCGATGGCGATGAAAATGCCGTCGATCGGATGCGTGCTGATCTCGTCGGTCTTGACGTCGCGCAGCACGGCGGCTCTGACCTTGGTCGGGTTTTCGTCGCCGGCGACGTCGTGCAGCACGGTGTTCCACAGCACCGAGATTTTCGGATTCTGATAAAGCCGCTCCTGCAAAATGCGCTCGGCGCGCAGGTGATCGCGCCGGTGCACCAGCGTGACCTTCGATGGCGAAATTGGTCAGGAACAGCGCTTCCTCGACCGCGGTATTGCCGCCGCCGATCACGAGCACTTCCTTGTTGCGATAGAAGAAGCCGTCGCAGGTGGCGCAGGCGGAAACGCCATAGCCGCGGAATTTCTGTTCGCCGGGCAGATCGAGCCAGCGCGCTTGCGCGCCGGTCGCAAGGATCAGCGCGTCGGCGAAATAGACATCGCCGGAATCGCAATCGAGCCGGAACGGGCGGCGCGTCAGATCGAGCTTGTTGACGTGGTCGGCGACCATCCTGGTGCCGACATGGGCCGCCTGCTTCTGCATCTGCTCCATGAGCCAGGGGCCCTGGATCACGTCGGCAAAGCCCGGATAGTTTTCGACGTCGGTGGTGACGGTGAGCTGGCCGCCCGGCGCGATACCCTGGATCAGGATCGGATCGAGCATGGCGCGGGCGGCATAGATCGCCGCCGTGTAGCCGGCAGGCCCGGATCCGATGATCACGACCTTGGCGTGAGTGGTATTCGACACCGGCCTATCTCGATCAATGCGGCAGGGAGGGGCGACTGGCCTGCCTGAATTCCCCCGCGAAAACGGCTGACCCGGCTGCCGCGCAGCCGCGCCTTTTATTTAGGGATTCCCCCGAGCTATGCAAGATACGCAACCCCCTCTTCCCACAGGGGCGAAGCAGGGCCTGAAGCGGGGGCGTGAATGGCAAATAGCGAGTGCCGAATAGGGCTTTCCCAGCCCTATTCGCTATTCGTCACCCATTATTCGGAATGCTTCCAGGCTGCGGGGCAGGGCACGCGGCGGGGCGTTACTTCCACTCCACCTTCATGACCTCGTAGGCCTTGGCGCCGCCGGGCGTGACCACCTCGACCTGCGCGCCCTTCTTCTTGCCGACAAGCGCGCGGGCGAGCGGCGAGGTGATGGAAATCTTGCCCTTCTTGGCGTCGGCTTCCGGCTCGCCGACGATCTGCCACACCGCTTTTTTGTCGGTGTCCTCGTCAACCAGGGTCACGGTTGCGCCAAACGTGATGGTGTCTCCGGAAAGTTTCGAAACATCAATGATTTCGGCGCGCGCCAGCTTGTCTTCAAGGTCGGCGATGCGGCCCTCGTTGAGCGACTGCGATTCCTTCGCCGCATGATATTCGGCGTTCTCCGAGAGATCGCCATGGGTGCGCGCGTCGGCGATCTGCTGGATGATCCGCGGCCGCTCGACCTGCTGGCAATGTTTGAGTTCGGCTCCGAGAACCGAATACCCGCTGCCGTCATCGGAATCTTTTCTACCACTCGCCAATCTCCCTTAGCCGCAGAGAGTCAAAAAAACCGGCCGCGGGCCGAGCATGGCCCGGCCACGCGACAGGAAAAACTGGCTCTACACGTGCCGACGCTGAGGCCGCCCCGATGCTTGATCAGAACCGGCCCCGAAATAGCTTTGCAGCGCACACACTTCGAGGTCGCCCCCGAGATAAGCCCTGATGCCCTGCGCTGCGGCGACGGCCCCTGAAAGAGTGGTGTAGTACGGCACTTTATGCAAGAGGGCAGCACGCCGGAGCGAACGGCTATCGTTCAGCGCCGTTGCCCCCTCCGTGGTGTTGAAAACCAGCTGAACTTCGCCGTTTTTTATGGCGTCGACGATATGCGGGCGGCCCTCGGCCACCTTGTTGATCTTGAGCGCGGGGATGCCGTTTTCGGCGAGGTAGCGCTGCGTGCCCGACGTCGCCACGACCCGGAAACCCAGCCCGGAGAGGAGCCGCGTCGATTCCAGGATGCGCGGCTTGTCGGCGTCCCGGACCGAGACGAAAACCGTGCCCGATTTTCGGCAGCCGCGTGCCGCCGCCGAGCTGGCTTTTGGCGAAGGCGACATTGTAATCGCGGTCGATGCCCATGACCTCGCCGGTCGATTTCATCTCCGGGCCGAGCACGGTGTCGACCTTGTCGCCGAACCGCGCGAACGGGAATACCGCTTCCTTGACGCCGACATGGCGCGCCGCGCCGGGCTCGAAATGCTGCGGCTCGAGCGCGAAGCTTGCGAGCGTTCTCGCCCGCCATGATGCGCGCTGCGATCTTGGCGGCGGGAATGCCGATCACCTTGGCGACGAAGGGCACCGTGCGCGACGCGCGCGGATTGACTTCGAGCACGTAGATGTCGCCGTCCTTGATGGCGTATTGCACGTTCATCAGCCCGCCGACCTTGAGCGCAAGCGCCAGCGCGCGGGTTTGCCGGTCGAGTTCGGCGATCGCCTCGGCCGAAAGGTTGTGCGGCGGCAGCGAGCAGGCGCTGTCGCCGGAATGAATGCCGGCCTCCTCGATATGCTCCATGATGCCGGCGATATAGGTGTCCTTGCCGTCGGCGAGGCAATCGACATCGACCTCGATGGCGTCGGTGAGATAGCGGTCGATGAGAAGCGGCCGCTTCGTCCGACACCGCGAGCTCCGACGGCCGGTCGAGATCGGCGTTGAGCCGCGCGACATAGCGGTCGAGCTGGTGGGTGTCGTGCACGATCTCCATGGCGCGGCCGCCGAGCACATAGGACGGCCGGATCACGATCGGATAGCCGATCGATTCGGCGATGGCGCGCGCCTTCTCCGGCGTGGTGGCGATGCCGCTTTTGCGGCTGGCGCAGCTTGAGCTGCTCGAGCAGCTTGCTTGAAGCGGTCGCGGTCCTCGGCGAGATCGATGGCGTCGGGCGAGGTGCCGAGGATCGGCACGTTGGCCTTCTCCAGCGCCTCGGCGAGTTTCAGCGGCGTCTGGCCGCCGAACTGCACGATGACGCCGTGCAGCGTGCC
Source organism: uncultured Alphaproteobacteria bacterium (assembly GCA_963723335.1). Lineage (GTDB taxonomy): Bacteria > Pseudomonadota > Alphaproteobacteria > Rhizobiales > Xanthobacteraceae > BOG-931. The sequence goes on from CAVRQJ010000014.1 coordinate 104,488, forward strand.
GTTGCGTGCGCTCGGTATCGATGATCTCGATCACGTCCTCGGCGGTGAGCGGCTCGAAATAGAGCCGGTCCGAGGTGTCGTAATCGGTCGACACCGTCTCCGGATTGCAATTGATCATGATGGTTTCGTAGCCGGCGTCCTTGAGCGCGAAGCAGGCATGGCAGCAGCAATAATCGAACTCGATGCCCTGGCCGATGCGGTTCGGGCCGCCGCCGAGAATGATGACTTTCTTCTTGTCCGACGGCGCCGCCTCGTCGGCGGCCTGGCCGGCGAACGGCGTCTCGTAGGTCGAATACATATAGGCGGTCGGCGAGGCGAATTCGGCGGCGCAGGTATCGATGCGCTTGAAGATCGGCCGCACGCCGAGCGCGCGGCGGTGCTGCGAAACTTCTTCGGTCGAGAGTCCGGTGAGCTGGCCGAGCCGCGCGTCGGAAAAGCCCATGGCCTTGAGCCGGCGCAGCGTGGCCGGCGTCGCCGGCAGGCCCTTGGCGCGGATTTCGGCTTCCATCTCGATGATGCCGCGGATTTGCGCGAGAAACCACGGATCGATCTTGCAGGCATTGTGAATGTCGGCGTCGCTCATGCCGAGCCGCATCGCCTGCGCGACCTTGAGCAGGCCGTCGGGCGACGGCGTGCCGAGCGCGGCGCGGATGGCGTTCTTGTCGTCGCCCTGGCCGAGGCCCGGGATGGCGATCTCGTCGAGGCCGGTGAGGCCGGTTTCGAGCGAGCGCAGCGCCTTCTGCAGGCTCTCCTGGAACGTGCGGCCGATCGCCATCGCCTCGCCGACCGATTTCATCGACGTGGTCAGCACCGGCTCGGCGCCGGGAAATTTCTCGAAGGCAAAGCGCGGGATCTTGGTGACGATGTAATCGATCGTCGGCTCGAACGAGGCCGGCGTGGCGCCGCCGGTGATGTCGTTGGCGATCTCGTCGAGCGTGTAGCCGACCGCGAGCTTGGCGGCGACCTTGGCGATCGGAAAGCCGGTCGCCTTCGACGCCAGCGCCGACGAGCGCGACACGCGCGGATTCATTTCGATGACGACCAGCCGGCCGTCGGCCGGATTGACCGCGAACTGCACATTGGAGCCGCCGGTCTCGACGCCGATCTCGCGCAGCACCGCGATCGAGGCGTCGCGCATGATCTGGTATTCCTTGTCGGTCAGCGTCAGCGCCGGCGCGACGGTGATCGAATCGCCGGTATGCACGCCCATCGGATCGATATTCTCGATCGAGCAGATGATGATGCAGTTGTCGTTCTTGTCGCGCACCACCTCCATCTCGAATTCTTTCCAGCCGAGCACCGATTCCTCGATCAGCACTTCGGAGGTCGGCGAGGCGTCGATGCCGCGCTCGACGATCTCGATGAACTCGGCCTTGTTGTAGGCGATGCCGCCGCCGGTGCCGCCGAGCGTGAACGACGGGCGGATGATGGCCGGCAGCCCGATGTCGTCGAGCGCTTCGAGCGCCTGGATCAGCGTCTTGATCTGATGCGAGCGCGGCGTCGCCAGCCCGATCTTGGTCATCGCGTCGCGGAACAGCTTGCGGTCCTCGGCCTTGTCGATGGCGTCGGCGGTGGCGCCGATCATCGGTGACGTCGAACTTGTCGAGCACGCCCATCTTGCGCAGCGACAGCGCGGTGTTGAGCGCGGTCTGCCCGCCCATGGTCGGCAGCAGCAGCGTCCGGGCGCGTTCCTTCTCGATGATCTTGGCGACGATCTCCGGCGTGATCGGCTCGATATAGGTTGCGTCGGCCAGATCCGGATCGGTCATGATCGTCGCCGGATTGGAATTGACGAGGACGACCCGATAGCCCTCGTCCTTGAGCGCCTTGCAGGCCTGCGTGCCGGAATAATCGAATTCGCAGGCCTGGCCGATGACGATCGGGCCCGCGCCAATGATCAGGATCGAGGAGATGTCGGTCCGTTTGGGCATCGCTTTGGCATATAGGTACAAAAAAAGGGCGCGCTTTGTGCGCGTCCTTGGGCCGGCGCCGGGGCCCGGCCCCGCGCGGAACGGCTCTTAGACCAGATTCGCCGCCGAGGGAAGGCCGGCCGGGATTAGCCGGCCGCGCCGTGGACAAGCGCGCCGCGCCCGATCGGCACAGGCCGTCTTTTTCAGGATTTGATGAAGGCGAGCAGTTCCTCGTTCACCTTGTCTTTGAGCGTCGTGCAGCCGGGCGATATGCCCATGCGTCAGCGGCACTTCCTTCCGCCGCCCGCCGGTCCTAGCCTTATGGGCAGACAGGCAGCGCAAGAATTAAGTTCGGGGCAAGAATTAAGTTCACAGGGGAGTGTCACGTCATGAACGTTCGCGCCAGCGTGGTTGCGTCCAAGCCGCCGTTTCGCGCCGAGCATATCGGCAGCCTGTTGCGGCCCGCGGATTTGATGCAGCAGCGCGCCCGGTTCGCGCGTGGCGAGATCGATCAGGCCGCGTTGACCGCGGCGGAAGACGAGGCGATCCGCGGCGTCATCCGGCTGCAGGAAGACCTCGGCTTCAAATTTGTCACCGACGGCGAATTCCGCCGCCGCTCCTATCACAGCTTCTTCTATAGTCAGCTCGGCAATATCAGCATCGATACGATCGGCGGCAGCCGATGCGGTCGGCACCGAGAAGGGTGAGGGGCAGGGCGGCGGCCGCGGCGCGCAGCCGCTGGCGCGGATCGCAAGCCGCGTGCAATGGACGCATCCGATCAATGCCGGCGACGTTGCGTTCCTCAAGGCGAATTCGAAAGTCTTGCCGAAGGTCACCATCCCGGGTCCCTGCGCGCTGCATTTTCGCGGCGGCGATGCCGCCGTGACCGCCTTGGCCTACAAGGACACTGACCTGTTCTGGGCGGACATTGTCGAGGCCTTCACCAAGGAGCTGTCAGCGCTTGCGGCCGCCGGCTGCCGTTACGTGCAGATCGACGAGACGGCCTTCGCCAAATTCGGCGATCCCGATGTTCAAGCCATGCTGTCGGCGCGCGGTGACGATTGGAGCAGCCTCATCGACACTTATATCGGCGTGACCAACCGGATCCTGAACGCCGCGCCGGCCGAACTCCACATCGGCATGCATCTGTGCCGCGGCAATCGCGGCGGTCACTGGCATGCCGAAGGCAGTTATGAGGAGGTGGCGGAGCGGCTGTTCAACGCGCTCGACATACCGTTTTACTTTCTCGAATACGATACGCCGCGCGCCGGCAGTTTCACGCCGCTTCGCTTTGTCCCGAAGCACAAGGCGGTGGTGCTTGGTCTCGTCTCGACCAAAGTGACGGAGCTTGAGGACAAGCCGTCGCTACGGCGCCGGTTCGACGATGCGGCCAAATTCGTGACGCTGGACAGGCTCGCCGTCAGTCCGCAATGCGGCTTCGCCAGCGTCGATACCGGCAATCCGGTGACGGCGGAGGCGCAAAAACGCAAGCTTGAACTCGTGTGCGACCTGGCGCGCGACGTCTGGAGCGAAACATAGAGAGGGAGGGGAGGAAGCCATGCCGGTCGGATCATTCGGACGGAGTGCGCGCGCGGCGGCGATCGGCCTTGCATCTATTGTCCTTGTCTCGATTCTTGGCTTGGTCCTTGTCTTGATCCTTATCTTGGCACCGGTCTTTCCCGCGGCCGCCCAGGACGCCGGCTATCCGACACATCCCGTCCGCATGCTGGCTGCTTCTGCAGCGGGCGGTAATCCCGACGTGCTGGCGCGACTCCTCTCGGCCCGATTAAGCGAAATATTCAACAACCCGTTTGTCGTCGAAGACGTGGCCGGCGTCGGCGGCGTGATCGCCGCCAAGCAGACGGCGGCAGCGCCGCCGGACGGCTATACGCTCGTGGCTCAACGATTCCGGCTCTCTCGCGCATCAGCATCGCGATGAATCCCGACGTCAATTACACGCTCAAGGATTTCACGCCGATCACGGCGCTGGCGACCTTGCCGACCGTGCTGGTCATCAAGCCTTCGGTGCCGGCAAACACGCTGGCCGAATTCGTGGCGCTGGCCAAATCAAAACCCGGCACGATGACCTTCGGCTCGGCGGGCACCGGGTCGATCCATCAGCTCACGATGGTCATCTTCGAACAGCGGGCGGAAATTCAGCTCCTGCATGTGCCCTATCGCGGCGGCACCGGCCTCGTGAACGCGCTCCTGACCGGGGAAGTCGATGCCGGCTGGTCCGGCATCCCGAACGTGCTGTCCCTGATCCAGACCGGGAAACTTCGCGCGCTGTGCCTCAGCGTGCTCAAACGCGACGAATCCCTTCCGGACGTGCCGACCTGCGACGAGCTCGGCTACAAGGGTTTCGATGTCGCCACGCATGCTCGGCTTGCAGACCTCCGCCGGCGTCGCGCCCGGCATCATTGCGAAACTGCAAGTCGGCGGTCGCCAAAGCGCTTCGTGAGCCGGAAATGGCGCAGCGGATGAAATCGCTCGGCATGCATATGCAGGAAAACGGCACCGCGGCTTACGTCAAATTCATGCAGGGCGACCTCGCGCGATACACGAAAGGCGTCAACGACTTTCATCTGCAAATCAAACAGTGACGCGACACGGGTCCGGATGCTGGCCTTCGTCCCTCACCAACCCCAAATTACGTGGTAGGATATTGCGTCGGCGCGGAGCCGGCGGCAGGCCTTAAAGGATGCCGCGGCACGCCGGCACAAAGTCAGCGAGAGGCAAACCATGCTTCGGCAAATCATTCTTCGGCAAGTCATTCTTCTGTACGTGATCGTTCCGGCGGCGGCGGCAACGGCACTCGTGACTTTTTCGGTTCCAGCCGTCCGGGCCGATCCGGGCGACAAGATGACGACGGTTCAGGCGGTCGAAGCCTGCCGGGCCGAATTGGGCAAGCACGCCAAGTATATGGATGTGAGAGCGTGCGTCGTGCGGAAGAAGAAAGGCGAGTGACTCGCCTTTAGTGCCGCACGGGCACGCGGCGGCCGCCGTCAGTGCGCTGTTTCAGATTGTCCCGGATGCTGGCCTGCCCTTTGCGGCAGGACGAGAAGACAGCCGATAATGAAAACGCCGATGACGGCAGAAGCGATCGGCCGGCTCAGCGCCAATCCGCCATCGCTGACGGGCTTATCGAGAAAGTCACCGACCGTCGCGCCGAGCGGCCGCGTCAAGATGAAGGCGGCCCAGAACAGAAATACGCGCGAGACATTGGTGAAGAAATAGAGCGCCGCAAGCGCCGCCAATCCGGCGGCAAACACGAGCGCTCCGCCGTCATAGCCGAGGCCGGTGTCGTCCGCCGTCCAGTCGCCGAGCGCCGTTCCCAATGTTTGCGAGAAGGTAATGGCCACCCAGTAGAACGCTTCCACCTTCGGCGTGTTGACCGTAGCGACCGATATAGAACCAAGCGACCAATACCAGACGCCAAGCGTGGCCATGAGGCAGACGAACAAAAGCGACGATCCTCCCGCATAGCCGATGCCCAGGGAGCGATCGGCAAAATCGGCCATTGTGGTGCCGGCCGTGGTGGAGGCAACGATCGTCGCCCAATACAGGTATGGATGGAATGTCCTGGCTGCGATCTGGAGAATGACGAAGACGACCAGCAAAGAAAGAAACAGCGCCGTGCCGAGGAGATAGCCCCAGTTCAGCGTCATCGTGACGGTGTCGCCGCCAGTCTCGCCGAGCGTCGTTGCGGCGATCTTGATGATCCAGAAGACCAGCGTGACTTCCGGAACCTTGGCCGCGTATCGTTCTACGGCATCCGTCATTTTTCTCCCCGGACGAGCAAGCGGTTCATTGCCACAGGCTCAACGCCCGCGTGTCCTAATCCGTTCTGGTCAAAAACGGATAACTCATAAGGCCTGCGGCCTATCCGCTTTAAGGTGCACTGTGGACACAGATCAGACCCCGCTCCGCGCCTGCGCGACGCGGATTAAATCGCATTGACGGTAATGCGCCTGTAACGCGAAGGCCGGACAGCTACTTTTCGTATTTGAAGGAAAGAGCGACCCTGGTCCGGAACGCCGACACCTTTCCGTTCTTGACGGTGATGTCCATCTTGGTGACCTCGGCAATGCGCAGATCCCGGATGGATTTCGCCGCGGTCTCGACGGCGCGCTTGGCGGCGTCTTCCCAGGAAACGGTGCTGACACCGACGACATCTACAATCCTGTAGACTCCGTTCTCTTTGTTTTTCGCCATTGCTACCTCCCGAGATTTCGTTGTTACGGACGCCGGACATCGCGGCTGATCAAACAGATTGTTTGTGATCGCCTCGCGATGCGGCCCAAAGCGAGTGTCTTTGGTCCTGGCCTTGATGGCAAGGCGGATGAGGCGCGGTAACGGGCCGTTCGCGATATTCCGGATCGTGCCGGAAATGGAGCAGCGTCCGGCTTTCCAGCCGGGCGCGGGCCGCGGATCAGGAAAGGGCGACGGCTGCGTAGATGAAATCAAAGAGCAGATACATGACGATCAAAAAGCTGATTGCCGCCGCAAGCCCCGACAGGACCGCGCAGAGTTTGGCGCCGATAGCGAGAGGCGTTTGCCACCACAGGTCTCGCGGATAGCGCGACGAGCTTCGCCAAATGGCGACCGCGACAAATACGATGGCGACGCACGACAACGAGAACAGCACAATCAGGAACCCCGCGATAAGCGGTTCTCCGACGCCAAATCCAGTGATCATGCTCAGCCCGCTGAGATCCCAAACCAGGGCGAGCGGAGTTCCAATCAGCCAGAACGCGCGCCACAGAGCGACGTCGCCGGCAGCCAATCGCGCAAGGAATTTCATGGATTCGACATTAGCAGAAGCTGGACGGCGCGGCAGATGGAAGTTCGCGATTGCGATGGGCTTGCCTTAAATTCTCCACGCGGATTCGCTGAAACTGCCACGGCGCGGCCATTTCGGCACATCGTGCGCGCCGCGCCAACGTCGCCGATTTCTGTTACGGTGACCGTGGCTGGCGCGGTATTCGGATATTATCGGGAAATGACATGATTTAAGCCAGGACCCTGTTTCAAGCGTCCATATTTCGAGCCGGGCCCATCGCCGCGTTTGTGATCGCATTGTGCCTTGCCGGCGCAGGCCACGCGCAAACGCCGGGCGCTCCCGACAAGGCCGCGCTCAATTCGCGCGGCCATGCCTATCTGTTTCGCGGCCTGATCGGGGCAATCGATTGGGGCATGGACCAGCTTGCGGCGCGCATCAACCGCAGCGGCGTCACCGCGACCATCGACGGCTATCAGACCTGGCACTCCGCTGCCGATCAGGCCATTGCCGATTACCACCGCGAACCCGCGCCGATCACCGTCATCGGCCATTCCATCGGCGGCGATTCCGCCGTGCAATTTGCCGAACGCCTCGGCGCCGCGCATGTCCCGGTGAGCCTGATGATCACCTATGATCCGACGCGGATGGCCGGCAAAGTGCCGGGCAATGTTGAGCGCTACATCAACCTCTATCAGTCCTCCAACTTTCTCGGCGGCGGCGACCTCACGCAGGGCTCGGGCTTTCACGGCCACTATGCGAGCTTCAACCTGAAAGACCGCCCCGAAATCATCCACATCAATCTCGATAAGTTCGACCGGATCCAGGAACAATTGGCCGCCAAAATCAGATCGCTCGCGGCGACCCCCGCGCGCGGCGAGGGTGAAGCCGTGCCGCTGCGCATGGTGCCGCCGGCCGCGGGATCGCTCGAACTTTGGGATAGCGGCATGCCCGTTACGGCGCACGCGGGAGACACGCTGCAATCGATCGCAACGACATATCACGTGCCGCTCTGGGCGGTGGTCCAGCTCAACCAGAAATCCGAGCATGCCACGCTGAGCGAGGGCGACCGTATCGTCGTTCCGCGCTATCTCACTCCCAGAAGCGCGCAAAGCCACTAGCCGGTGTCGCCACTAACCGGTGTCGCGTTCGGCTCGCCATGCCGCGGGTGCATTGGCGGAAGTGGGACCGAAGAACTGCGATGTCCGCCGAGTGCCAGGCGCGGCCGTCAGCCGCGGCTCAATCCCTTCATCGGCGCATGCCTTGTGCTAGTTTCTGGCGTCAGCCAGGCGCCAGATCGTTATGCACGAGCGCTATGACGGGAGAAGAAAAGAATGAATGGCCTTCATCGGTGGCAAGTTCTTCATCGGCGGCAAGTTCTTCGGCTGGCGGCGAGCGGCGCGGCGCTATCGGTGATGTCACGGGCCGCGAGCGCGCAAGCGTATCCGTCGCGCCCGATACAGCTCCTCATCGGCTTCGCACCCGGCGGCGGCACCGATGTCATGGCGCGCCTCCTGCAGCCGGTACTGTCGGAGCGGCTTGGCCAGCAAATCGTCATCGAGAACCGGCCCGGCGCCGGGACCAATATCGCCACTGAGGCCGTCGTGAATTCAACACCGGACGGCTACACGCTGCTGGCGGCCAGCCTTGCCAATGCCGGCAACGCGACGCTCTACGACAATCTCAAGTTCAATTTCATCCGTGACACCACACCGGTCGCGGGCATCGCGCTCGACCCTTTCGTGCTGCAGGTGACTCCCTCGTTGCCGGTGAAAACGATCCCGGAACTCATCGCCTATGCCAAGGCGCATCCCGGCAAGGTCAATATGGGGTCGGGCGGGATCGGCTCGGGCAACCACCTTTCCGGCGAGATGTTCAAGATGATGGCCGGCATCGATCTCGTGCACGTGCCCTATCGCGGCGCCGGCCCCGCGATGGTCGATCTGATGGGCGGACAAGTGCAGGTCATGTTCAACACCATGTCGGCATCGCTCCAATACGTCAAAGCCGGCAAGCTGCGCGCGCTCGGGGTCGCGACCAAGACCCGCCAGGCCGCATTGCCGGACGTCCCGACGGTGGCCGCGTCCGTGCCGGGATACGAGGCGAGCTTCTGGACCGGCATGGCGGCGCCGAAAGGCCTGCCGCCCGAGATCGTCGGCACGCTCAACAAAGCGGTCAATGCGGGCCTGGCGGATCCCAAGGTGGCGGCCCGCCTCGCCGAGTGGGGCGCCACCGCGCTTGCGGGCTCTCCCGCCGATTTCGGCAAGTTCGTCGCCGACGAAACGGAGAAATGGGGCAAAGTCATTCGCACGGCCAACATCAAGGCGGAATGACCGTGCCCGGGCCGCCGCGTGACCGGCATCACACCCGGTATCAAGCGGCGTCTCTCACCGTTGCGCGCCGCAAAGTCTGCTTTGCTCCCGAAAGCGGACATTCGCCGGATGCCAGTCAATGTCCGCTCAGTGCCAAAAGCGGAAGTCGGCCATCCTCATTCGATCACTTTGTCCGCGCGCGCCACAAGAAGGGCGGGGACAATCAGACCGATCGCCTTGGCGGCCTGCAAATTAATGATCATCTCGAAGTTAGTGGGTTGTTCGACTGGGATGTCGGCGGGCTTCACTCCCCGTAACACCTTAACGAGCTGTCGAGCGATCTGACGGTAAATAATGGTAAGGCGCGGGCCGTATCCGATGAGACCGCCTTCTTCCGCTATTTCGGGCCATGCATGAATTGCCGGAAGGCGTGTCGCAGTTGCCTGGTCGATGACAATACGGCGGTTAAAGGAAAACAGCGGCGTCGCCAGCACGTTGAGTGCCGTGGCGCCGGACGCCTTGGCCTTGTCGATGGTCGGGGCGATCTGATCAGGCGCTCCCGCTGAAAACACGACGAGTTCGACACTGCGCGCCCGAGCGCCATCCCGAAGCGCCTGCACTTCCTCTGGTCGGTTGTTGGCGGGATCAATCAGAACCGCGATACGCCGCACGCCGGGCACGGCCTCCATCAGAAGGTCCTGCCGCTTACCGTTAAGTTCTGGCGCGAGAATACTGACGCCGGTGATATTGCCTCCGGGGCGAGCGAGCGATCTCACTAGACCCGCGCCGATCATATCGTCGCTGGTTGCCACGATCGGAATCGCCCGAGTGGCCTGTTGAACTAGGCGGGCTGCAGGATCCCCGCTGACAACGATTGCATCTGGTTCAGCTTTAACAATTGTTGCTACCGCCGTTTCAAACTGTTCGCCTCTAAGTCCGAATCCGCCCGGAAGGACCGTGATGTTCTGGCCTTCGGTGACACCGAATTGATGCAGTTCGTCGAAAAAGGCTTTGAAAATCTCAGCGTCATGGCCGGCCCCGGACACGACGCCGAGGCGATAGGTTCTTGTTGCTTCTTCGGCAAAGATCGGCCGCGTCATACTTCCGAGTGCGACTCCAGCGCCGCCGAGAAGCGTGAGGAATTCGCGCCGTTTCAATTGATTGAGTTGCATATGACCCTCAAGAGTCAAATCCGCATGACGCGACCGGAATATCGAATTACTACGGACTAGTCAGAGAGGTGTTGCAGCAGTCTTACAACCCGTGGGTGGAGATGTCGATTTCCGCTTTGGATCATTTGCAGACATCGCGAGGCGTCTGAACCATGTCTGCTTTGTCTCCGAAAGCGGACATCGGGAATGCTCATAGGCGTTTACCCGTCGTCTTGAGGTCTTCGGCGATCACGGTGATGCCCGGCCCGGTGCGGGTTGCCGGTCCGGCCGAATAATCGGTGATCACCATTGTCGTGCCGGGGCGTAGTGTTTTCTCAATGCGGGTTATCGCCGCGGCATCGAGATAGTCGATGCGTGCAAGCACCGAATTCGACCAGACATCGGCCGGCACGCCGGCATCCGGATTGCCACCGAGACCAAACGCCGTCCATTGCAGAAAATGCCCATCGGCCGAAGGACCGATAAGCGAGAACAATTCAGTGCCGAGCGGTTTTTCCGGGTCGTGGACGTTGATCAGCGTTTCAAACGTCTTCACGCCATCGATCATGAGATAGGCCTTGCGATCAGCGCCAGAAACGAGGATGGACGACACAACTTCGTCGGGGTTGTCCTTCGTCTTCCTGGAAGAGCCCGCCTTGCGTTTCGCCGCATCGGCGTCAGTGGCGACACCTTGCGGCAGCACCAGACCTGCCTCCAAAGCTGAACTATGCGGCGAGTCGTTGTCGGCAATGATCACCGGCGTGCCGTGCTGGGTCACGGTGTAGAGCAACTCGGAAAAACGCACCGGCAACCGTACGCAACCGTGCGAAGCAGGGTAGCCCGGCAGGTGTCCCGCATGCAGCGCAATGCCTCGCCACGTCAGCCGCTGCATGTTGGGCATCGGCGCGTTGTTGTAGGTGCTTGAATAGTGGTCCTTGTGCTTCTGTAAAATCGTGAAGACTCCAGTCGGCGTCGCGTGCCCACGCGCTCCGGTCGAGCACGTCGAGGCGGCGATGGCCAATCCGTTCCTGAATACGTGAACAATCTGATGAGGCAGCGAAACCAGGATAACGACCGGGCCGCGCGGCGACTGTTCGGGCCGCCAGATGAATTCGCCGTGTTTGAGCGACTTGATTTCAGTCAGATCGATGGCAAAGGCCTGTCCGGTATGGGTTGCGAGCGGTACCGAAATGAGACCCAAAACGAAATGCCGCCGGAGCATTGCCATTCATGTTTCTCCCAACGTGATCTTGACGCAGCTCCGCCTAAAGCCTCTTGCGGTCCGGGTGTCGCTGTCGACGATCGCGCTCGGCCGGGCGGCCCGGAATTTCAGAATGTAATCGTCGAGTGCATCAGCATTGCGCGCGGTCGCCCGCGTCAACGGTTACTTTGTCGCATCAAACTCCCGTCCAAGCACCTGTTGAGCAGCTTCAAATGAATCCAGAAACGCTCGATATTCTACAATTCGATTATTTCGGAACCGGAGAAAGTGGGCGGAAAAAAGCCGAATAAGACGCTTGGTATTCCGCTGGGTAAGATGGATTGAGACGATCAACCCGGCGGTTTCGTCCTCGACGAGAATTCGAAGAGGAAGATATTCGACGGATTCAAATTCATTATGGACCGCTGAAAGAGCCTTCATGACTTCAGCTCGGCCAATTCGTCGCCCGAGATAGGAATACTCAACGCGAATGACATTGATAAGCCCGACATCGCTCAATCGTAAAAACTCTATGCGGCAAACATAGTCTGACGCGCTATTCGATACAACGCCCCGGGACTCGCTTCGCTGAGTGCTAAAAGCGGATATCGGCAATGCTCATAAGCGTTTACCGGACGTCTTGAGGTCTTCGACCATCATAATGAAGCCGGCCCAGTACGGGTCGCCGGGCTGGTAACATTCGAACAATTGCTGCGGTGATCGCATGAAGCGGCTGGCTGATCGGGACCTTTGCGATGACCGGAGAGAGCCGTTCGACGGCCCGACCACAGCGCACGACTACGCAATGGTCTTCGTTATATCAGTGATAGGTGCGCCGGAAGTCATCCGACGAAATTGTGGTCCACAAGACATTGAATATGACCGCGGTCGACCAGCCAAAGAGCATGATGCCGTTCATGGCTGTCATCGGTCCAAGCAGGCGCCAGTTCTCTGTCGGAACGATGTCGCCGTAGCCGAGCGTCGTATAATTGACGAAGGCAAAATATAATAGATCCGTACCCTGCGGGGCCGCGTCAACGATCGCGTATGCGATCGACCAAACGGCGACTTCGCAGAGATGTGCGGCCATCAACATTGCGACCACCGCGATCATGATCCAGGTCAATCGGAAAGTGGGCTTCGACGGAACATGGGCGTGCACAATTCTCCGCGCGCCAAGAATGATCACCATCACCAATGCATGAATTGCGATGTTGCCGAGACTGACGGCGCTTCCGAAAATCAATTGCCGTACCATCTGAACGTTTCTCCAGGCGCCCGGAAATGAATATTTGCTGCCGCCGCGGCGTCGACACTCCGTTGCCGCTTATTTGACGATGGATGCCGCCGATCCGCCGATGATGTTGCCTGTCATCACTGGGATTAGATTGCCGACAAGAAAATTGCTCCAAGTCAAGGGCTCATGTCCCCTCTACCCCCAAAAGCGGACATTCCCCGATTAAGTTGAGAGGTGCGCCATATTGAGCCAGTGGAAATCGAGCTCATGGGAGTCGAGCCCATGGGAGTCTGAGCGAATGGGAGTCGAGCCCATGGAATTAGTGTAGCATTGTCGTCGAGCCGCCAACGGGATGTGCCGACCTTCCGTAAAACTGAAGGTGGCGACAGTGCCTCCCGCGGGCGAGTGATCCGAAGGAATAAATCGGATTTGGTGCGCGGACGCCGTCCTGCGTGTGCGGAAGGCGCTCAAGCTGGCGGAGTATTGCGATGACGTTCCACCGCAGACAAATCCTGCATCTGGCAGCGGGCTCTTTCGCGACTGCGGCTCATTCGCGCATCGCATGGGCGCAATCCTATCCGGCGCGGCCGGTGCATATCGTCGTCGGCTTTCCCGCCGGCACCTCGTCCGACATCGTTGCCAGGCTGATCGGACAATGGCTGTCGGAGCGGCTCGGCCAGCAATTCATCGTGGACGACAGGCCGGGTGCGGGCACCAATATTGCCGCTGAATCGGTTGCGCATGCGCAACCCGACGGTTACTCGCTTCTTTGGGTCACGCAAACCAACGCAATCAATGCGACCGCTTACAGCACGCTCAATTTCGATTTCATTCGCGACATTCAGCCGGTCGCGAGCATTCTTCGCGTCCCGGTCGTCATGATGGTCAATCCATCGGTTCCCGCCAAAACACTCCCCGAGTTCATTGCCTACGCCAAGGCCAATCCCGGCAAGATCAACATGTCTTCGCCAGGCATCGGAAGCGTGAATCATGTGGCAGGTGAACTGTTCAAGATGATGGCCGGTGTCGATCTGGTTCACGTGCCATACCGCGGCAGCCAATTTCCCGATCTGCTCGGCGGTCAGGTTCAGGTGACATTTAATCCAATGCCGGCGTCGCTCGATTTCATAAGATCCGGCAAGCTGCGCGCGTTAGCCGTAACGACTGCCAGGCGCCAGGAGGTTCTGCCGGATGTCCCGGCAGTGAGTGAATTCGTGCCGGGCTATGAGGCGGCTGCCTGGTTCGGGATTGGTGCGCCAAAAGACACGCCGGCCGGAATTGTCGGCAAGCTCAACCAGGAGATCAATGCCATTCTTGCCGATCCTGGGAACAAGGCGCGCCTTGCCGATCTCGGCGGTGAAGTGTTTGCGAGTTCACCCGAAACCTTCGCAGGCTACATCGCCGCAGAGACGGCCAAGTGGGCGAAGGTGGTGAAATTTGCGGGCATCAAGCCTGAATGATCTGAGCCGAATATCGCGAAATTCTATTTTGCGACACGAGCTGGTGTCCGCTCTAATTCCGAAAGCGGAAATTCCGCGTGCCGCTCAGGCAACGTTTTTCTTGTGATATTCGATGGCTTGAACTTCGACCGCTACCGCTTCCATCACGTCGATGACCGGCTCGACCTTGAATGCGAAGGCCGCAAAAGTGCTGGTGAGATAATGGATGTCTGTTGGCTTGTCCGTCTCGACGACCATGTAACCGCCGTAGTCGCCGACCCGGACGACAAATTGCTGAATCTTGAAACTCGCGGGCATTTGCCAAGTTTTTAAGATTTGCAATACACGTTCGTGCGCCGCTTCATATTCTCGGGAAGACGCTGCCGGACGCTCACGCCAGCTGATAACGAATTTCACGGTAGGCCTCCTTCACGGTTTTTTTGGCGGCCTTGAAGCCAAGCGGTCTGACAGCCCCGAATGATCATTGCACGGCAATCGCCGCACAGCGACCCGTTATATTGTCCGTGTCGCTGGCGGCGCCGGGGAAATCATTTCGGCTGCGTTTGCACCCAAAACAAATACATGCCGATGAAAGTATGCGGGTGCTTCAGTTCAAATTCATGCCAGCGCGCGAGGTCGCGTGCGGCGGCAGCGTCCGGAAATTCTTTTCGAAACTGCTCATGCACATCGGATGAGAGCTGCTCGAAGCCCAGGAAGGTCAGACGATTGGCCTCGAGAAATGCGGCGATCCGCGGGATCGTGAACTGGTGTTCCATGACATTGAACAGAAGGTCGCGGCAGCCGCTGGTGCTGGAGAAATCCTTGGACGGCGGCACGCTGCCGCGTTTGATGAGTTCTTGCCGGCAAGTCCTGATATCGTCGGCCGTGGCGCGATACCCGCGTTCCGCGATGAAAGCCCGCGCGGCGGTAACGAAGCGCCGCGCCAGCGCACTGTAGAGGCCGACGAGCATCAGGCCATTGGGGCGCAGCAGCGACAACAGCAGCCGCCACGCTTCCTCCGGATCGGAAAGGTGGTGCAGCACGCCGGCCACTTCGATGACGTCGAAGCTCACGTCGCGCGACGCAAATTTCAGGATATCGGCCTGACCGTATTCGATATTGGTCAAACCCAAAGCCCGGGTCTTCCGCCGCGCATAGGCCAGGCTGGCGCGGCTGATGTCGATCGCCAGCAGCCGCGATTGCGGAAATCGCTGTGCGGTCTCGATCGAGTGGATTCCGGTGCCGCAGCCGGCGATCAGAATGTCGGTCTCGCCGGGAGTCTTCGACCACGATGCGGGCGGGACGCCGAGCTTCTCCCGCAGGAAATCAGTGACGGTGGCGGATTTGACCCGCTGCAGCGTGGTCCATCGCGGATAGGGATTCTCCTCATACTGGTTCTGGACCTGCAGCGATGTGCCGTCGTCGATGGATGTCAGTTTCGGGATGGTGTCGCAGTCCGATGCTTCCTCGAGCGGTTCGCGGATCTGCTGCGTCAACAGCCGCTCGATGTCGTCCGGCCAGCGGCGGCCGAGAAGCGAAGATGCCTCCGGCAATTTGTGCAGCGGCAGGTAGCTTGCGAGCGCCACCAGATCGAGCGGCGCAATGTCGGCAGCGGCCGCGAGCGCATCACGGATACGGCCTCGAACTTTCTCCAATTGCACGCGTTCGGTATCGCCGAGCGCGAAGACATATTCATTGATGAAGCATTGCTGCGCCAGCGCGGAGAAGAACGCGAGCGTTTCGGCTTCCACGATACCGGGATCGTTCTCGGCGACATGCCGGAGCAGTTCGCGGCGAATCGCCGTCAGCCATGACTCGAGTCCGAAATCGCTGACCGGTTTGGATTGCAGCAGCGCCACCAGCAAAGCCTCTCCCGTGACACGACCCGCGCCTGGCGCTTCGAGCAATTCGGAAAGCTGCAACTGTCTCGGCCACGCGGCAGCGTGACGCTGCATCGAGGCTCCTATGGCGGCGCCGTGCCTGATCAGCATTTCGGGATCGCGCAGCCCCAGCGCCACGGCTTGCGTAAAATGCTGCACGGCTTCGTCACGGCGGCTGAGCGCCTGATAGGCCATCGCGATGTTGTCATGTGCGGCGACGTCGTAGGGATCAAGCGCGAGCGCCTGGTCCGAGCAATTTCACCGCCAATTTGTTGCGGCCGCCCTGTTGCACCAGGTCGCCGAGAAGGACGAGGCTTGGCACATGCCGCGGGTTCCGCTCGAGCGCGGCGCGGCACAGCCGTTCGGCCGACGCGAGATCGCCCCTGCGGTAATCGGCCGTGGCGGCTGCGTAAAAATCCTCGATCGCCGCGGGCGGCTGCAGCCGGGAAGACGTTGCCGGAGACGGCGGCCGGCCGGCATGTTTTACATTCGCGCGGCGCTGCTTTCGGTTCATCGCCGCGATAATCGCAAACAGGAAGCAGCTTTACGAGTGGCAGTCACGGCCGCCACAGCGTCATCAGCGGCCCCTGCGGCCCGAACGCCGGGTCGGTCGCCGGCAGCGGCACTTTGGGGATGGTGACAAGGGCCTTGGCGTGTTCGGC
The DNA here is from genome assembly GCA_963723335.1 of uncultured Alphaproteobacteria bacterium. Classification (GTDB taxonomy): domain Bacteria; phylum Pseudomonadota; class Alphaproteobacteria; order Rhizobiales; family Xanthobacteraceae; genus BOG-931. The sequence goes on from CAVRQJ010000014.1 coordinate 121,060, forward strand.
CTTGCTGGCGCGGCAGAGATTATATGTGCCGTTCTTCGGATAAGCGCCGATGACGACAAGCGTCGGCGTCTGCGTCAGGCATTGGTGGCCGGTGCCAGCCGGCAGGATGACGACGTCCCCCGGCGCGATCTCGATCTCCTGCCCCTTCTCGCCGCCGAAGCGGACCGTTGCGCGGCCGCGCGCGACGCCCATCGCTTCATGGATCATCGTGTGATAGTGCGCGTAGGGATAAATCCCGTTGCGCCACATATTGCCCCAGCCGTTTGCCGCGAATGCTTTCTCGATCACGTCTTCCGGATTGGGCGAACCGGCAAGGTTGATGCCGCCGCGATAGAGAATGAGTGGCAATCTCGGATTGTTCGGAATCCTGCCGTCGTCGGCGAAAGTGTGGGTGATGGGAGCCGGCTGATTCATGCCGCGCGTTTCTTTCCGGTCAGCGATCTTAGTCGGCGCACCGGGGTGTTCTTGAGCCGCCGGACGGCGCGGCGCAGATCGTAAGCGGCCTGCAGCCTGAGCCACATCTCGGCAGGCGGAGCCGAGAAGGCGCGTTCCAGCCGCACCGCGATGTCCGGCGTGATCGACGCCTTCCCGTTCACGACCTCGGAAAGAGTCTTGCGGCTGATGCCGAGCGCCTTTGCGGTTTCCGTGACCGATAGTCCAAGCGGCGCCAATACATCTTCGCGCAGGTTTTCTCCGGGATGTGGCGGATTGAGCATGGGCATGTCAGGTCCTCAATGGTAGTCGACCAGATCAACATCGACGACATCAATGTCATCGAAACGAAAAACGATCCGCCAGTTCCCGGAAACGGTCACGCTCCAGAAGCCCTTCAGGCCGCCGGTGAGCGGGTGCAGCCGCAGGCCGGGGAAATCCATGTCCCGTGGCATTCGCGCAGAATCCAGAGCGGCGAGAATTCGGGCTATCTTCTTCCGAAAGGCTGCGTGAATTTGCGACGCGTCGTCACGCTCGTAGAGGCGTTTCAGTCCGCGATGCCGAAAACTGCGGATCATACCGCAATGTAGACTGTAACCCCAAGGGTGTCAACGTGGCGCGTCAGGCCCGCTTGAATTCCCGCATCATCCCGACAAAGCGATCGAACAACAGATGGCTGTCGCGCGGGCCGGGCGAGGCTTCCGGATGATACTGCACCGAGAACACCGGCCGATCCTTGAGCGCCAACCCGCAATTGGAGCCGTCGAACAACGAGACATGGGTTTCGACGGCGTGGCCGGGCAATGTCGCGCGGTCCACCGCAAAGCCGTGGTTCATCGACGTGATCTCGACCTTGCCGGTGGTGAGGTCCTTCACCGGATGATTGGCGCCGTGATGGCCCTGATGCATTTTCATGGTCTTGGCGCCGACTGCGAGCCCCAGCATCTGGTGACCGAGACATATTCCGAAGACCGGTTTCTTCTCGATCAGCTTGCGGATCACCGGCACGGCATATTCGCCGGTCGCGGCCGGATCGCCCGGGCCGTTGGAGAGAAAGATGCCATCGGGCTTTAGCGCCAATATGTCTTCGGCCGATGTCGTCGCCGGCACCACCGTCACCTTGCAGGCATTGCCGGCGAGCTGGCGCAAAATGTTGCGCTTGATGCCGTAGTCGATGGCGACGACGTTGAACTCCGCATTTTCCTGCCGGCCGTAGCCGTCGCCCCATTGCCACGGCGTCTCATCCCAGGTGAAGCGCTGCGCCGTCGTCACCATCGGCACGAGATCCATGCCGACGAGGCCGGGCCACGCCTTGGCCTCGCGCTTGAGCGCGTCGAGGTCGAAGCGCCCGGAGGGTTCATGCGCGATGACGGCGTTGGGCATGCCCTTCTGCGCGGATCAGGGCGGTGAGCGCGCGGGTGTCGATGCCGGCGAGCCCGATGACGCCGCGGCTTTTCAGCCAGTCGTCGAGATGGCGCGTCGAGCGGTAGTTCGACGGCTGGGTGATGGCGGAGTGCAGGATGATGCCGCGGGCGCCGGGCGTCGCCGCGAGATTGACGGTCTCGATGTCTTCTTCGTTGGTGCCGACATTGCCGATATGGGGAAACGTGAAGGTGATGATCTGCCCGGCATAGGACGGGTCGGTGAGGATTTCCTCATAGCCGGTCATCGCCGTATTGAAGCAGACCTCGCCCACGGCATGGCCGATCGCGCCGAAGCCGAAGCCTTCGAGCACGGTGCCGTCGGCAAGGACGAGCAGCGCCGTCGGCTTCGGGTCGTCCCACTGGGCCGGGGACTTTGGAGACTGCGGTTGTATCGGCATCGGCAACGGCCTAAATCATTCGCAACGCGCGCCGGCCCTCACGGGATGGGCCGATCCCGCGTCAATTGCGAGGGGCCTTAGCCGTGTTGCGCGACGATATCAACAGCGCCTTGAAAGAGGCGATGAAAGCCGGGCAGCCGCTCCGGGTTTCGACGCTCCGCCTCATCAATGCGGCCATCCTCGAACGCGAGACCAAGGGCGCGGAACGCATCACGCTGTCGGACGCCGATATTCTCGACGTCATGGGCAAGATGGTGAAGCAGCGCCAGGAATCGTTCGACATTTATGAGAAAGCCGGCCGCACCGAACTTGCCGCGCAGGAGCGCGAGGAGATCGCGATCATTTCGGCGTATCTGCCGAAGAAGATGTCCGACATCGAGGCGGCGCATGTGATTTCGTCGATGATCAAGGAAATCGAAGCCGAGACGCTCAAGGACATGGGCCGCACCATGGCGGCGCTCAAGCAGCGCTTTTCCGGGCAGATGGATTTCGCCCATGCCGGAGCGCTGGTGAAGAAACTTCTCGGCGGCGCATGACTGCGGCGGAAGTCACGTCCTCCTATCTCGTCCGCGGCGTGCGCAGCGTCGAACTGGCCGCCACCAATCTCGACGAGGCGTGCGCGCTTCTATGAAAGTGTGTGGAATCTCGCCGCTGTGGCTTCGCCTGCCGGAGACAATGCGGGGGCCCGCTATTTCCGCGGCACCGCGCGCTATCACCACCTGATCGGGCTGCATGCCGGGCGCGCAGCCGGCGGTGGTGCGCATCGTGTTCGATGTCGCCGACCGCGCGGCGCTCGGCGAACTGCACCAGAAAATCTCCGCAGCCGGCGGCAAGCCCGGCACGCCGGCGAAACTTGGCGGCGCCGGCGGCGGTTATGGCTTTGCCTGCAAGGATCCCGACGGCCGCAATCTCGCGTTCGTCTGCGAGGCGGCCGATCACGCCGATGACGCCGACCAGCCCGACCGGCCGCGCAAGATCGTCCACGTCAATCTCAACGCCCGCGATTTCGACGCCAGCCTCGCGTTCTTCACCGATGCGCTCGGCTTTCGCGTCATCGACGACAATGCGCCGCTGTGGTTCCTGCATTGCGGCAACACCGATCACGCTTCGGTCGTGCTGGCCAAGACCAATCTGCCGACGCTCAACCACATCGCCTTCGACATGCCGGACTTCAATTCGGTGATGCGCGGCATGGGCCGCATGAAGGACGCCGGCTATCCGATCGAATGGGGTCCGGGCCGCCATGGGCCGGGCGATAATGTCTTCGCCTATTTCTGCGGGCCGGACGAAGTGCCGCTCGAATACACCGCCGAAGTGCTGCAGGTCGACGACAGCTACCAGCCGCGCCCTTCCACCTACTGGAAATATGCGCCGGGCCGCTCCGACCAATGGGGCATCACGCAGCCGCGCTCGGCGCGCTATTATCGGGTGCAGCGGCTGTTCGGCTTTACCGGAGACGGCGACCGCCTCACTTGATTCGTCATTGCGAGGAGCGTAGCGACGAAGCAATCTAGGCCGTGCCGCAGTACTGGATTGCTTCGCTGCGCTCGCAATGACGCGGTCGTTCTTTTAAGGGAGGTTCATCCGTGCGCCGTTCATCGCTGACGCTCTCCGCAACGCTTGTCGCTTTCGCCGCGTCGACAGCCTGTGCCACCGCGCAGGATTCCTGGCCGACGCGGCCGATCCGCGTTCTTACCACCGCGAGCGCAGGCGGCATCAGCGACGTCTTCATGCGCGCGCTCGGCGACAAGCTCGGGCCGAAACTCGGCCAGCCGATCGTGGTCGAGAACCGGCCGGGCGGCATGCAGAATGTCGGCGCGCGCGCCTGCCAGGATGCCGCGCCCGACGGCTACACGATCTGCATCATCAATGCCGATCCGATCATCTACAACCAGTTCCTGATCAAGGAGCATGCCGTTCGATCCGGAGCACGGCCTGCAGCCGATCACGAAAGTGTTCGATCTGATCCACGTGCTGGTGGTGAATTCAGATCTCAAGGTGAAGAACGTCGACGAGCTCGTGGCGCTGTCGAAGGCGAAACCCGGAACGATGAGCTATCGTCACGCCCGGCGCGCCGATGGTGCTCTACATGGAGACGCTCAAGAACGAGCGCGGCGCCGACTGGGTGCGCGTGCCGTTCAAGGGCGGCGGCGAAGCCGTCAACGCGGTGATGAGCGGCACGACGCCGATCGCGCTGATCGGCGAGGGCAATGTCATCGGCCAGATCAGGGCCGGCACCATGACGCCGCTCGTGATGATGAACAACATCCACTCGCCGAATTTCCCGAAGGTGCCGACGCTTAAGGAGTTCCGGCTATAGCGGCCCGCCGTCGCGCGGCTGGTATGGGTTGTTCGCGCCGGCCGGCACGCCAAAGCCGATCGTCGACCGCATCGCCAAAGAGGTCGCGGCCATCGTCGCCGATCCGGATTTCGCGCAGAAGCAGCTCGACGGACCGCAGCCTCGTCGGCGCCACCGATACGCCGGACGAGTTCACCAAACTCATCGCCGACGATCGCGTCGTCGCGGAGCAGGTGGTCAAGCAGGCCGGCATGGGGCCGGAATAACCGGTTTGCGCCGCCTCTATTGGCCTGTGGATAACCGGGACAAACAGCCCCGGCCGGAGCATGGTGCAGCCCCGCCCTATATTTAGGGCCGGTACCCGCTAACGTTGCGAATCACCATGCGTTTTACGCCGCAATTCCTCGACGAGCTGCGCGCGCGGCTTCCGGTTTCGGAAGTCGTGGGCCGGCGCGTGAAATTGCGCAAGGCGGGCCGCGAGTGGAAAGGCCTGTCGCCGTTCAACCAGGAAAAGACGCCGTCGTTCTTCGTCAATGACCAGAAGGCGATGTGGTTCGACTTCTCCTCCGGCAAGAACGGCAACATTTTCGATTTCCTGATGATGACCGAGGGCGTGAGCTTCCCGGAAGCCGTCGAGCGGCTCGCCAACGAGGCGGGCGTGCCGCTGCCGGTGATGACGCGCGAGGCGGCCGCGCATGAGGAACGCCGCAAGACGCTCAACGACATCGTCGAGATCGCCGCGAAATATTTTCGAGGCGACGCTCGCTTCCAGAAACGGCGCGCGCGGCCGCGGCTATCTGCTCGACCGCGGCGTGCATGCGGCGACGCAGCTTAAATTCCGGCTCGGCTATGCGACCGGCGATCAATATGCGCTGAAGGAGCATCTCGGCGCGGCGAAGATTTCCGTCGAGGACATGGCGGAGGCAGGCCTCGTCGTCACCGGCGAAGACATTGCCGTGCCTTACGACCGCTTCCGCGACCGCGTGATGTTTCCGATCAGCGACTGGCGCGGCAAGGTCATCGCCTTTGGCGGCCGCGCGCTCGACAAGGAGGTGTCGGCGAAATACCTCAATTCGCCGGAGACGCCGCTCTTTCACAAGGGCGGCACGCTCTACAACATCGCCGATGCGCGAAAGGCCGCGCATGACGGCGCGCGCGTGATCGCGGTCGAGGGCTATGTCGACGTCATCGCCATGGTCACCGCGGGCTTCGAGGCGACGGTTGCGCCGCTCGGCACCGCGCTTACCACCGATCAGCTCGGCCTGATGTGGCGCATGGCGGACGAGCCGATACTTTGTTTCGACGGCGACGAGGCCGGCCGCCGCGCCGCCTATCGCTCGCTCGATCTGGCGCTGCCGCTGTTGAAACCCGGCAAGAGCCTCAAGATCGCGACGCTGCCCGACGGCCAGGATCCCGACGATCTCGCCCGCTCCGGCGGCCGCGACGCGATCGAGGACGTGCTTGGCGCCGCGCGCCCGCTGGCGCATGTGCTGTGGTCGCGCGAAACCGAGGCCGGCCCGTTCGATACGCCGGAACGCCGCGCCGCGCTCGAAGCGCGCATCACCGAGGTGACGTCGGCGATCGGCGATGAGATCGGTGCGCCGCTATTACCGGCAGGATTTCTCCGACCGGCTGCGCAAGATGTTCGCGCCGGTCCAGGCGCAGACGCGGCGGCGCAATTTTGGCGACCGCAATTACAGCGACCGCAATTTCAACGCCGGCGACTTCAGCTTCACGCAAGGCGCGCGCGGCAACGCGGCGCGGCGGGCGCCGACGCCGCGGGCGCAGCTCAGCGAGGACGCCTATGTCGCGGCAAGCCCGCAGCTTGCGGCAAGTCCCGTGCATCGCGGCCATCGCGCCGCCATCCCGCGTCGCGAGGCGCTGATCCTGCAGGCCGCGATCAATTATCCCTGGCTGTTGCACGACCATCTGGAGGAACTCGCCGCGGCCGAGTTCCGCCACGCCGATACGCAAAAGCTCAAAGGCGCGCTGATCGACGTGTTCGCCGACCGCTTTGCCGAGAAATTCGATGGCGGCCCCGACGCCGAGCGCGCCGAGCTTGCGCAGGAGCTTGAAAAGCGCGGTTTTACCGAACTCCTGGCCCGCATCGGCCGCACCATCACCACGCCGTCGGTCTGGGGCGCGGGTCCGGATGCCGCAGCCGACGATGTTTTGCAGACCTGGAAGCAGCTTGTCGCCTTGCATCGGCAATGGCATTCCCTATCTCGGGAACTTAAGGACGCGGAAACGGCGCTCGGCCTCGACAATACCGAGGCGAACTATGCGCGGTTGCGCGATGTCAAAACCCGGCTGTCCTCGCTTGACGGTACCGAGGCCCTGATCGAAGGGTTCGGCGCATCGTCCGGCCGGGCGTCAAAATCGATGTAGGGCCGCTCCGGTCCTCCCCGGAATCGGGGAGGAAGCCGGCAAGGTTCGGAAATGGCGCCGGAATAAGGGGTCGCCGCGCTGTTGTGGTTAGTCGGAGCTTAACGGAGTTCCGACAGATTGAGCCCCGATTCGGGCGGTGCGGCGGGGATTTCCCCGGTTTGCACTGCCCTTTTGGCCGTTAGGGCCGCTTTTTGGCGGAATCCGGCGGTTGTGAAGGCGCGGAGTCCGGGTCTTTCGGGCCCCGGCGTCCGGTTTCCCCGTGTTGCGGGGGTGCCAGAATCAGGTGCGAGACTCGGGATCGAGACTCACACCATAGGGTAGGGGACGTGCAGCGTCCCGAGGCGTTGGAAGTATCTGGAGACCGCAAGCATGGCAACGAAGAGCGCCGCCACCAAAACCGCCCCCGGCAAACCGGTTCCGGGCAGGCCGCCGAAGGCCGCCCAGCCGAAGGATGCCGAGACGCCGGAGAAGGACGGCGCGGAAACGCCGATGCCCCGCTGCCGCTGCTCGATCTCTCCGATGCCGCCGTCAAGAAGATGATCAAGCAGGCGAAGAAGCGCGGCTACGTCACCTACGAGCAGCTCAACGCCGTCATGCCGTCCGAGGAGGTCACCTCCGAGAAGATCGAAGACATGCTGGCGATGATGAACGAGATGGGCATCAACGTCGTCGAGAACGAGGAAGCCGAGGCCGACGAGCGAGGAGGCACGAGAAGAGGAAGAGGAGGCCGAGGGCGGCGAACTCGTCGAAGTCACGCCGAAGCCGGTCGCCAAATCCGAAACCAAGGAGCCCTCCGAGCGCACCGACGATCCGGTGCGCATGTATCTGCGCGAAATGGGCTCGGTCGAGCTTCTGTCCCGCGAGGGCGAAATCGCCATCGCCAAGCGCATCGAGGCCGGCCGCGAGGCGATGATCGCCGGCCTTTGCGAAAGCCCGCTGTCGTTCCAGGCCGTCATCATCTGGCGCGACGAACTCAACGAAGGGAAAGTCTTCCTCCGCGACATCATCGATCTCGAAGCGACCTATGCCGGCCCCGACGCCAAGCAGGTGGCGCCGGCGATGGCGCCGGGCGGCGATCCGTCCGCGATGGGTGCGAACGGCGTGCCGGGCACCCCGGGTTACATCGCCGGCAGCCGATGCAGGCGCCGCCTTCGGCGCCGCCCGCCCCGACGCCGTTCAAGGCGCCGACCCCCGCCTCGTTCCGCCAGCAGCCGGGCGCGCCCGCCGCCGACGGCGAGGAAGGCGCCGAGGGCCAGATTCCGGAATCCGATCTCGACGAGGACGATCTCGAGAATTCGATGTCGCTTGCCGCGATCGAGGCCGAGCTCAAGCCGAAAGTGCTCGAGACCTTCGACAACATCGCCGACGCCTTCAAGCGGCTGCGCCGCCTGCAGGAACTCGACATCCAGGGCAAGCTCAAGAACGAGACGCTGTCGCCCGCGCAGGAACGAAAGTCGAAGAAGCTCAAGGAAGACATCATCGCCGGAGGTGAAGTCGCTCCGGCTGAACCAGGCGCGCATCGATGCGCTGGTCGAGCAGCTCTACGACATCAACAAGCGCCTGGTCGGCCACGAAGGCCGGCTGATGCGGCTGTCGGAAAGCCACGGCGTCACCCGCGAGGAATTCCTGCAAGAACTATCAGGGCTCCGAGCTCGATCCGCGCTGGCTCAACCGCGTCTCGAAACTCTCGGCCAAGGGCTGGAAGAATTTCGTCGCCCGCGACAAGGACCGCATCAAGGAACTGCGCACCAACATCCACACGCTGGCGTCGGAGACCGGGCTTGAAATCGGCGAATTCCGCAAGCTCGTGCACATGGTGCAGAAGGGCGAGCGCGAAGCGCGCCAGGCCAAGAAGGAAATGGTCGAGGCCAACCTCCGCCTCGTCATCTCCATCGCCAAGAAATACACCAACCGCGGCCTGCAATTCCTCGACCTGATCCAGGAAGGCAATATCGGCCTGATGAAGGCGGTCGATAAGTTCGAATACCGCCGCGGCTACAAGTTCTCGACCTATGCGACATGGTGGATCCGCCAGGCGATCACGCGCTCGATCGCCGACCAGGCCCGCACCATCCGCATCCCCGTGCACATGATCGAGACCATCAACAAGATCGTGCGCACCTCGCGCCAGATGCTCAACGAGATCGGCCGCGAGCCGACGCCGGAGGAACTGGCCGAAAAGCTCGGCATGCCTCTGGAGAAGGTCCGCAAGGTCCTCAAAATCGCCAAGGAGCCGCTGTCGCTCGAAACGCCGATCGGTGATGAAGAAGATTCGCATCTCGGCGATTTCATCGAGGACAAGAACGCCATCCTGCCGATCGACGCCGCGATCCAGTCGAACCTGCGCGAAACCACGACCCGGGTGCTCGCCTCGCTCACCCCGCGCGAAGAGCGCGTGCTGCGCATGCGCTTCGGCATCGGCATGAACACCGACCACACGCTGGAAGAAGTCGGCCAGCAGTTCTCGGTGACCCGCGAGCGCATTAGGCAGATCGAGGCCAAGGCGCTTAGAAAATTAAAGCACCCTTCGCGCTCCAGAAAACTGCGAAGTTTTCTGGACAACTGACGCCTTTAGTCCCCGGGCTTGACCCGGGGATGAAGCATCCGTCGCGGTCACGGAAGCTGCGGTCGTTCCTCGATAATTAAGCCCTCACCCTGAGGTGCCCGCGCGAAGCGCGGGCCTCGAAGGGCGTTATCACCGCGCGGGCGGGGATCCAGCTTCAAGAAAATCAAAACCCCGGCGAGAAAGCCGGGGTTTTTGTTTGCGCTTATCCCCGCGGAAGCGGGGACCCAGGCTGGATTCCCGCATACGCGGGAATGAGCGGTGATTGGAATACTCCTCACGCCGTCATCGCCGGGCTTGTCCCGGCGATCTCGTTTAACATGGCAATGTATTGCCCCGTGTATCGGGATGGCCGGGACAAGCCCGGCCATGACAATCAGTCGTTCCATCCGCTCGTCCCCGCGACACCCGAGGCTTCTTTGGAAGAGGACTGCAGGAAAATGGCCCCGTTTTGCTTGCAGCGATTTCAGATGGCAACTACCCTTAGGCGACGAATTGCCGAGGGCATATGACCGTCCGGCTCATAGTTGCGGTGACGGATGGCGACTGGTTTGATCAACTTCGCCAATTGCAAAATTTGACCGAAGTAAATTTCTGGTCGCCATCCGACTCGAATTTCCGCGCTCTCCAATCGGGTGAATTGTTTCTTTTCAAACTGCATTCTCCAAACAATTTTATTGCCGGTGGAGGAGTATTTGCTCACGCCAACTCCATGCCCTGTTCCTTGGCATGGGAGGCTTTCGGACAGTCGAATGGAGCGACGTCGCTCGTACAAATGAAAGGTCGCATAGCCAAATATCGGAGAGTCAAACCGGATGATCGGGAAGATTTCATCATCGGTTGCCGTGTTCTCACACAACCGTTCTTCCTTGAGCAATCTCAGTGGCTGCCTGTTCCAAAGAGTTTTGCCCTCAATACAGTGACATTCAAAACCTATTCAACCGACAATCTCGAGGGTCGAAAACTGTGGGGAGCGGTGCAGGACAGACTTTCATTTGGCCATGAGGGTATGTCAGACACTTCACAGGCCCCCTATGGAGATGCCCCCCGATACGGTGAACTGGTCTTAGTTCGACCCCGTCTTGGGCAAGGAGCGTTTCGCATACTGGTGACAGATAACTATAGACGGCAGTGTGCTGTATCAGGCGAGCGTACCCTCCCAGCGCTCGATGCCGCGCACATTAGGCCGTATGCCGAGGGTGGCCCGCACGAAGTTTCAAACGGCGTCTTGTTACGTCGCGACATACATAGCTTGTTTGACTTGGGATACGTTACGATTTCGCCTGATATGAAATTCGAGGTGAGCAAAAAAATCAAAGAAGAATATGAGAATGGACGTCACTATTACGCGCTGCATGGAAACAGTATTCAGCTGCCAGAGGATTCTAAGCGGTGGCCGAATAAATCGGCCTTGATCTGGCACAACGATAATCGATTCAAGAGTTGAGATTCAAAACTAACGGGAAAAGCAATGCATCCGAGGTTGTCGAAAGCCGCTGAATCACTCGACGCATCTTTCGAAGCATTGATGAAGATGAAGCCAGTTACCATCGCATCCATGCCGAGAGATATGCCGATACAAGGTGTTTACCTGTTCTCGGAAGGCAAACGGCATTTGTATGTTGGACGTTCAAATAAGTTGAATAAGCGGCCGCGTCGCCATTGTGGAACGCATCGGATGGCGGCATTCGCATTTCGGTTGGCTCGGGAGGCGACTGGGTTCTTGAAACCCAGCTACAAACGAGATGACAAAAGCCGTGATGGGTTGATGAAGAATCCCGTCTTTGTCGATGCATTTACGCAGGCAAAAGAACGCATTCGAAATATGAACTTGCGATTTGTGGAGGAGAAAGATCAAACCAAGCAGGTACTGCTCGAAATCTACTGTGCAGTCGCGTTGAGGGCGCCTTACAACGATTTTAACACTCATTGAAAAACGCGCTCGTTCGCTTGCGGAGGTCATTCTCAACTTTTTTCGCAATTTATTTCTGGCGAAAATCGAAATCTTACTCGTAGGCTACTATTGTCCCACCACTTATCGTTCATCTCGAAGCTTGCGCCACCTTCTTAAGACCGCCCCATATCTTTGCACAAATCTCATTCCTTCATCGCCCTTCATGCCAATATCTATTGGCCTGAAGTAAGCGCGATGTTGTATGTCGACAATCCGAAAGTTGTTTAGTTGGTAGTCACGAAGCGCTTCGTTTAGAGCCCAAAAGCCAAGCCTTGCACCTTCTTCGGGTAACGTCGGCGTCTCGCTAAAATAAGGATAGATGACTCTGTGTGATCCGTCCCGTGTTTTTATTACTACGATGTTTTCAACCTTTACTATCGCCCTGAGTTCTTTGATTGGAAGTTGAGCACTAACGCTTTCTGGAGCGAATTCGAACGGCTCGTTACGCCATCGAATTTTTTCATTCCACATACTGAGAAAACAATCTCTCAAGTGCGGGTACAGCCGATCGCGTGCTTTATTTGCAGCAATGCGTATCGCGGTTTGTTGAGTTAAATCTGATCGTCCTGCGGCATGATCTTTCACGTCTGACCAAAAAGGAGCGTAAAAATCGCTACCACCTTTGCGATCCCCAGATTCTTTTGTCTGATCGTTATGGATGTCACTTAGAAGCAGGCGGCGTTGTAAGCGATCGTCTGCAAAAAACAGTCGTAAGAGTTTTCGAAGATTGATCTTCTCAATCGACATAAGTCATGTGCCTTTGGTCACTTCGCTCCGCGAAAAGTAAATGATAACAACCTATAGTAGGGCGAACATATAGTGAACACAAGCGAGACCTCTGTCTCTGAAGAAGAGACTCTGTTGACAAATGTCACTATTTAAGTTACATTTCCCGAATCTCGCTCACCAAGGGGCGTCACCGGTGACGGCCGACTGATGGAGCGAGTGCGGTTCCTGCGGGCGGGGCTCGTAACCCCGCTCCCGGGCGGTCCAGGCATCGACCCTGCCGGCATCATGACCGGTGCGCGAGGTGCTGCGCTTAAGCGCGTTCGATGGCGCGGGTGAAAGCCTTCGCCCTCCCGATCGCGTGAAGCGCGGCCTGGGCTGAGGCAAGGCGTTCAGTCGCCGCGCCAAGCGCCGCCGCGGAGCGCCGAGAGGCGAGCGCGCCCGAAGCGCGGACGGCTGGCAACATCCGTTCGTGTGGCGCGCAATCGCGCCCCCCTCCCAACCCTCCCCCGCAAGCGGGAGAGGGAGAAGAGAAATGGGGCGCGGACATTGGAAGATGCGCCTGTCGGCGCTCCGCTTCCCTTTTTTGGGGAGGCACGAAGGGCTTTCTTGCAGTGGCTTTGGCAAAACCCGGATGCAGATGCATCGCGGGAACGCTTTCACTTGTCCTCCACCGCGATAGCGGGGGAGGGGGACCGCACGCAGTGCGGTGGAGGGGACGTGTGACTCAGCGCTTCGCTTTCGTTGCAGGAGCATTGGCGAGTCAGACGCCCCATCCACCGCGCAAATGCGCGGTCCCCCTTCCCCGCTATCGCGGGGCAGGAAAGTTGAGGCCGCTGTCGCGGCACAGGATGAACGGGAGAACGACGATGGCTAAACGGCGCAGGAAGCGGAAACAGCGCAGCCTCTACAACAAGCGCTACACGCCCGATGAGCAGGTCGTGCAGCGCGAAATCGCATTCGCGGCAATCAAGCGGCTTTATGCCGAGACGCTGCCGGTTTGGCGCACCTGCACCCGCGGGTTCTGCCGCCGCCACAAGTGCTGCACCGGCGACGTGGGCGCCTGTCTGGCGCGCCACTGGCCGCTGCTCCCGGAGCCGTTGCAGGAGGCGGCGTACCGGACAGTCAGGGCCGGCGGCCCGCGCCGCTTGCCGCCGGCGACGCACACCGAACAGGAACTGCGCCGCTTTCCGGCGACGAATTTCGTTCATTGATGCGGTGGAGCGGCGGTGGCGCGGTGGGAACGATGCCGCTCCTCGCAATGGCGAATGGGCCGGGCTTCCGCCCCCGCGACGGCGGGGGAGGGGGACCGCACGAAGTGCGGTGGAGGGGGCGACTGAGATGCAGCTTCGTTGTCGTTGGAGGAGGATCGCCCGGCGTGGGTCGCTCATTTACAAACGGAGCGCGCTTCGATGATTGCCGACCGCGTTGGCGTCGCGTTGAGGCCCGCGCCCCTTCCACCGCGCAAGAGCGCGGTCCCCCTTCCCCGCTTTCGCGGGGCAGGACAGAGAGGATCTCAATCGGCCAGCGGGAAACGGTCGCGGGCGGCGGCGCATTGGTCGCCGGCTTCGACGAAAACCTCGACCACCGATCCGAGCGTGGAGGTCACGGCCGCGACGATCCGGGCGAGACCGCGGGTTTCGTGGGCCGGGCTGGAAGAGAGGGTCAGGATGGTCATGGTCGCTGTCTCCGGAAGAGCTGAAAAACGAAAGGCAACACGTCTCCCGTACAGTCTCTTGTTCCTGTTGCAGTGCAATATACTCACGGATCGCGGGGTCACTACGCCTTATGTTGCATGGATTCCATGCGCCCCGGTCATACGTTGCAGCGCAATATGACCGCAAAGGCAGGTTCCGCGGTAACCGCCGCTTTTGGGCGCTTAAAGCGCCTCCGGGTACCGCCCACCGGCCTCAGGGGTTACCAAGGCGTTAACGCCCCGAACGGTGTGCCGGCGAATCGCGGGGTGGGCACCGCGGCGCGCGGCCGGGCCGCGTGGGCAAAATCGTACCGGCGCGGTGCCCACGCGTTGCTGCCGCGGCAGACGATTTTACCCACCCTACGAGCTGGGTCCCCGCCTTCGCGGGGACGAGCGGAGAAAATCGGACGCGCCCGCGAACGCCCTCTCCCCAGCGGCCTGCGCCAAAGCTAACATCACCCCAAGAACCGGATTTTGGAAACGCCACAAGGGACGTGACAATGACCAAGCCGATCGCGCTGAAAGACATCACCATCCACCCGGTGATCGAGCAGGAGCACTGCGCGTTTTTCGCCGCCCTGAATTTCTTCCCGGCGCTCACAAAAGAGGTGCTCGACGAAAACCGCGGCTGGCTGCAGCCGGACTTCGTCGACGCCAAGGACAATCTCATCCTGTGCATCCAGGCCTTCGTGGTGAAAACCAAGCACCACAACATCCTGATCGATTCCTGCGTCGGCAATCACAAGGAACGCCCGACGCGGCCGTTCTGGCACATGATGAATTCGGACCGCTTCGAGAAGGGGCTTTCAAGCGCGGGCGTCGGCGTCAACGACATCGACTATGTGATGTGCACGCACCTGCACACCGATCATGTCGGCTGGAACACCAAACTCGAAAACGGCCGCTGGGTGCCGACCTTCCCCAAGGCGAAATACATCATGGCCGACCGCGAGCTCGCCTACTGGACGCAGCGGGAAAAGGACGATCCGTCGTCGGCGCCGTGGATCACGGATTCTGTTCTGCCCATTGTCGCGGCGAAACGCGCCGAGATCGTCAAAAGCGATTATGCCTTCAGCGAGACGATGCAGTTTCTGCCGTCGCCGGGCCACACCATCGATCATTACTCGGTGCTGGTCGGCTCGTCCGGCAACGACGCGCTGATCACCGGCGACATGATCCATTCGCCGCTGCAGGGCAAATATCCGGAATTCGGCATGATGTCGGATTACGATTCGGCGCAGGCCGGACAGACGCGGCGGAAAATCTTCGACCGCTTCTGCGAGAGCTCAACGCTGATGTGCGCAACGCATTTCCCGTCACCCTCGACCGGTCACGTGCGGCGCTGGGGCGACGGCTACAAATTCGTAGCGTAACCGCTCGCATCCGCCCCCGCGAAAGCGGGGGAGGGGGACCGCACGAAGTGCGGTGGAGGGGGCGTCTGACTCAACGCGCCACTATCGTTGAAAGAAACCCGGAGCCCCGTCATTCCGGGGCGCGGGCTTTTGCCCGCGAGCCCGGAATCCATAATCGCGATCGGTGCAGGACGACGCTCGGCGATGGAGCCGGCAATTCAGGGGTTATGGGTTCCGGGCTCCTCGCTGCGCTCGGCCCCGGAAGGACGAGCGAAGGTCAATCGACCCGCATCTCTTTCTTCTTCGCGCCGGCGCGTGAAATGCTTTTGATCTTGAGCGGCGCGCGGCCGGATTTTTCGGCGATGTCGCGATCCTGCTCGATGAGGAAGCCGTGCGCGGGCTTGTCGCCCTCAAAGCCGCCGATCAGTTCGCGCGGCACCTTGCGGTTCGAGCGTTGCGTGCCGTCTTCATAGACGACGTCGAACATGACGAATTCGGAGTTCTTTCCAGGTTTTCTCGGCATGGCTTTGCTCCGGTCTTCTTATTGCGGCTTGTTGCGGCCGTGCGCCTAAATAAAAACGCCGGCGCTTTTGGGGCGCCGGCGCTTCATATAGGTACGGACTTAGGCCGCTTGAAGATTGGCGGCGGCGGATTTGCCGCTGCGGCGGTCGGCCTCGATGTCGAACGACACTTTCTGGCCTTCGACCAGCGTCGACAGTCCGGCGCGCTCGACAGCGGAGATGTGAACGAACACATCCGGGCCGCCGGCGTCCTGAACGATGAAGCCGTAGCCCTTTTGGGCGTTGAAGAACTTGACGGTACCTTGAGC
This sequence comes from uncultured Alphaproteobacteria bacterium, assembly GCA_963723335.1. GTDB lineage: Bacteria > Pseudomonadota > Alphaproteobacteria > Rhizobiales > Xanthobacteraceae > BOG-931. The sequence continues at coordinate 137,121 of CAVRQJ010000014.1, forward strand.
CATGTGGCCCTCCTTTGGAAAACGCATCATGCGTTTTTGCGGCTGCGCGAACAATTCACACAGTCCAAATCCGGATTTTGCGTTGTCTTGGGAAGAGCTCTTTTGGAGCCAGGCAAGTCAGGCTAAATCGCGAATGGCGCGTATATAGAGACAGTGTTCCGCTTTGGCAATCGGCAGGACGCGCCAAATGCGGGAGCGTTAACGGTTTCTGTCTCCTCCCGATCGGGGAAAAAGCGCAGTGATGAAAAGGCGTTAGAGCGCGGCGACGGCGCTGACCTCGATCAAGAACTGCTCCTGCACCAGCCGGTCGATCATCAATAGCGTGTTGGGCGGATAGGCGCCGCCGGCAAACAGTTTTGGGAACTCGCGCGTGCGGTAGGCCATGAATTTCGGGATGTCCTGCGAATGCACCAGGTACGTCGTGAACTCGACGAGATTGGCGAAGCTCGCGCCCTGCGACGACAGCGCCGCGCCGATATTGGCGAAGACGAGCTGGCACTGCGCGTCGAAATCCGCCGGCGCCTTGCCGTCCTTGCCAGCGCCGACCTGTCCGGCGATGAACAAAAACTCAGACGCCTTCACCCGCGTGATCTGCGAATACTGCCCGAGCGGCTTGCCGAGCACGTCGGGATTGAGGATCTGGATGGTCGGCATGATGGCGCCTCCTTTTTTATGGCGTGGAACCGCAGCGTAGCACTTGCGCCGGGCTGTCGTGATCCCATCTGACCGGGGCTGCAAGCAACGGACGCGAGCAACGGACGCAAGGAACTGGCGGAAGACAGATGGCCTTTTCACGCACGAGCGACTTTGCCGGGTTCTACGCCCGCGCCGCCGGCCCCTATGATGTCGCGTCGCGCCGCGCTGCGCTCGACCGCATCGACAGGCTTGCGACGGCCTTCGACACCGCTTTCATCGTGCCGGGAACGAATGTCCGCTTCGGCGTCGAATCGATCTTGCGCCTGGTGCCCGCCGTCGGCGATTTCGTGGCGTCGGGGTTGTCGTTCTATCTGCTCTACGAGGCCTCCCGCCTCGGCGTACCGCGTCTGTTGATGGCGCGCATGCTGGCGAACGTGCTGCTCGAGGGCACGGTCGGCGCCGTGCCGGTCGCCGGCGATGCCTTCGACATTTATTTCCGCGCCAACCGCCGCAACGTCGCGCTCCTGCGCAAGCATTTCGCGCGCAGCGGCTTCTGACCGGAGCGCGCTGCGCGCCGCTTTCGTGGCGCGCGATTCGATTCGCCGGCGTGGAACTTTGTTCCGCCGCCACGACATCACCCCCTGCCGCCCCAGTGCAGCCGGACACGCGCCCGAATCGCCCGCAACAAAACACGCGGGTGATGGGCGAAGACCGGAGACTCTGGATGCGGACGTCAACCTCTTGCGGTTCCGTTCTTGCCATGCTCGCTCTCGCACTGCCGGCGACCGACGCGTCGGCGCGCGACCATGTGCATCATGGCCATCGGCATCGCGTCGAGCAGGCGCAGCCGCAAAATCCGCCGGGCCTGTTTTCCTTCGGGCTGAATTTCTTTCAGGGCTTTGCGCAGAACGCCGGACCACGCGCGGGGTCGTCCACGGCCTATGACGGCATGGCCGCGCAGCAGGCCGCCGCCAACGGCGTCCCGGTCTCCCTCGTCAATCGCGTCATCATGCGCGAGAGCCGCGGCAATGCCCGCGCCGTCAGCCGCGGCAATTACGGATTGATGCAGATCCGGCTCGGCACCGCGCGCGCCATGGGATATTCGGGCTCGGCCGAAGGCCTGCTCGATCCCTCGACCAACATGACTTACGCGGTGCGCTACCTCGCCGGCGCCTATCGCGCCGCCCGCGGCAATGAGAACCGCGCGGTCGCGCTCTATGCGAGCGGCTACTACCAGGTCGCCAAGGCGCAGAATTTCTCGCCTTATGCGGCGCCGGCGCCGATCATGCGCTAGTCAGTCGGTGCCTTCGACGATGCGGATGTCGCGTACCGCACCGTTGCCGAGCGCCTTGAGCGCATCCTGATAGGCGGGACTCTTGTAGGCGGCGATGGCTTTTTCGACGCTGGGGAATTCCGAGATCACAATGCGCTCTTTCTGGCCGACTTCGAAGGCCTCCATGGCGGTGCCGCGCGCGATATATTTGCAGCCGAACGGCTGCGTCGCGAGCGGCGCCAGCTTGGCATAGGCCGCGACTTTTTGCGGATCGGAGATCGAGCGATAGCAGGTGACCCAGTAACCCTTAGGCATGACGCACTCCCTGGCGGCCGTTTTTGCCGGACGAGGCGCGAGATTGCCCGACGGCGGGCGCTACGACAACAGCTCTTCGGGCAATTGGCTCGGCGTGTAGTCGCGCGGAACATTGTTCCTGAGAAGCTTCACGAACGGCAGGCAAAAGAACACCCCGCCGGCCGCGACGGTCAAAATCCGGAAGTCGCCGGCCACGGCCGCAAGCACGACCGGCGTGGCGACAAAAAATAGACCCGCGGCGGTCAGGGCGACCTGCAGGCCGCGGTAGCGCCCTTGCGACATGCCGGCCGTGAAGCTGATCGGATGATCGGCGTGCACGGCGATATGGTTGTGCAAGTCGCGCACGAAGTCGCGGTAGGCCGGTGTCTGCGTTGCGTCCGGCAGGCCGGTGGCGGAGCCATTGCTGACGGTCATGGCGTTTCCGTTCACAAACTCGATCCGGCACTGGTCGACGACGCTGTTGGCATTGCCGAGCGCCGCGGTCTGCAAATGGATCGCCGCGATGTCGGCAAAGGCCGCTTCGTGCGCGGCGCCGTCTATCGTCCAGATGAGCCCCCTGTCGCTGATCGCGATGCCGTGATTGGGGTTGCGCCAAAAGAAACGCGAACCGCCGGAGACGGTGAAATAAACGTCGTAGGTGCGTGAATTTCCGGCCGGTGTCGGTGTCATCGCCACTATAAGTCGGGCCGGCGTGGTATCGGGTTCATCGCACGCGGCGGGCGAAAGGCTGCTAGACTTAGGCGGTCAGCCAACGGAAACGTCTACCGGAGATTGCTCATGTCATTTCTGCGCACGCTGTTCGGTGGCGGCGCAAAGCCGGCGAAGGCCGCCGACCCGGTCGACTATAAAGGCTACGTCATCCGCGCCGCGCCGTTTAAGAACAACGGCCAATACCAGACCGCCGGCACCATCGAACGCGACATCAAAGGCGAGCGCAAAGAGCACCGCTTCATCCGTGCCGACGCCTACGCCGCCTATGACGACGCGGTCAGCTTCACCGTCAACAAGGCGCGGCAGATCATCGACCTGCAAGGCGACAAGATATTCGGCTAGTTATTTCTTGGCGAAGTCGATGACGACGTTGCTCTGGTGGACCGGCAGCGGCGCGAGCGGATCGTTCCGGTCGGGCGGTGGCGGCGGCGGCAGGCTGACGCCGACGCTGGTGAATTTCACCGTGGTGACTTTCTCCTGCGTCACCAGATATTGCACGATCGCTGTTGCGCAGGCCTGCGTGAGCTTCTGCACCACAGCGGCCGGCGTGCGGTCGGAATTACATTCGACACGCACCGGCGACTTGGCGCGCGTATAGATCAGGTTCGCCGCCTGCTGCAAAAGGTCCGACGCACTCGCGCGCACCACGCCGCCGCGGAAGTCGTAAAGGAGATCCGCGCCGACAACGATGTGGATGGTGCTTGTCAGCTCGTGGACCGGGAGCTTCCGGTAAGTATCGTCGTTATGGCCCTCGTCGAGTGGAACGCCGAACACCGGAAAGGGATTGACGCTGTCGGTGACGCCGGGGACGGAAAACTGCGCGCCGGCGGCCGTGACCAGCGCCGCCAGTGCGCAGAGGCCGAGGAGGGCGGCGCGCATTCCTGCTCCGCGTCCGGGTTGCTCCGCCTACGCGACGCCTTCGACGATGCGCAAATCCCGCTCGACGGCGTTGCCGAGAACCTTTAGCGCAGCCTGGTAGCCGGGGCTGTCATGGGCGGCCGCGGCCTTCTCGACGCTGTCGAACTCGATGAGCACGACGCGCTGCTGCAGGCCCTTCTCGTAAGCCTTTGCCGCGGTGCCGCGGGCGAGGAATTTGCCGCCGCCGCCGGCAATCGCCGGTCCAGCAAGCTTTGCGTATTCGGCAAGCGCGTTCGGGTCGGAAACCTTGAAATAGGTCGCAATCCAATAGGCTTTGGCCATGACCATCTCCCTTAAGTCGTGTTTGAGGCGGGGAGACTATCAGGCTCGCGGCCCGGAAAGCGAGGCCGCGCCAGCGAATGCGTCGCAGCCTTACGCCGCGGCTTCGTCGTCGGTTCTGGTATTGTCGCGCTTGAGCTTCTTGAGGAGCGAGCGCAGCGAAGCGATCTCGGTCTCCAGCAGCGCGACGCGCTCCGCCACTTCGGCGGCGGACGGTTGCGCGGCGGCCGGAACAGCGGCCGCGCCTTCGACAAAATCGAGCCCGATCTCGTCGTTGCGCCGCCAGGTCACCCGCGCGCGCAGCGTCAGCTTGCGCTGCGGGATGTGCAGTTCCAGCACGTCGGGCAGCGTCACATTGTCGGAGAAGATGATCCGCGCGCCTTTTTCGGAGAGGTCGCGCACCAGGCAGGCCAGCGCGCCGCGCTCGCGGCTGACATAGACGAAGCCGCGCAGGAAACTCTTCGACCGTCTGGAATTGCGGCGTTCGCCCATCGTCGCCCTCGAAATGGCACAGATATAAACGCGAATTTACACTGCGGCACTTCATGGCGTCTTACTGATGGGAATGGGTCAAAAGCCCCATGTTTCTGAGGGTATTGCTGCAGCAGGCGTGGCTTGAAACCGCCCGCCTCACCAGGCCGAAATGAGCCGCTCCAGGTCGTAAATGAAGGCGCCCAGCGCGCAGGCCAAAAGCCCGCCGCCGATGAGCCCGAGCATCAGCGCCGAATTCACCCGCCCCAGCGTGTGTCGATCGAGATGCGCCTTGTCGGCGAGATGAGCCATGCGATGGACCATAGTCGTCGTCCTTTGGCAGCCGTTCGCTGCCCCCGCTTAGCGCCACCCTCCCAAGTCTCTTAACTGTGCCTATTAAACAACCGACTCAATGCTTCAGTATCGTGCGCCACGGCAGGTCAGCTTTGCAAGAGTCGCGTGGCTTGCCGCGTAACCGCCGAATAAACAAACAAAATCCGTCGCCAGCCCAGCCGGTTTGCCGTAACCTTGCGGCGAAACGATACAAATAACATGCCAGAAAGCGCTCGCCATCGTTCTTGCCGCCGCGCAAGGCGCTTTTCGGTCCAGGGAGTTTCCAGGGAGCGTTGCGATGCATGCCTTCAGCGTGGTCGGCGAGGCCGAGTTCAATCCGAAAAAACACGTCGAAAAAATCCTCGGCAAGATCGGGGACGGCGACGTCACGGTGGCATGCTGGGAGCCCGGCCAGATCAGCCCCTATCACTGCCACCCGCACGCGACCGAAATCTATTTCTGTTTCGAGGGCGGCGGCGTAATGCGCACGCCGCGCGAAACGATCGACGTCGTGCCTGGCGCCTTCGTCGTCCATCCGCCCGGCGAAGTGCACGAATACGAAAACGGAGACAAGCGCACGCTGCTGTTCCGCGTCCGCTACGGCACCGACATGGCTGCACGCCATCTCGACTGGCGCGGCCGCGACGGTTTCAAGCAAAGCGCCGAAGACGCGGATTATTACCGGCGTCATCCGGTTGGCGCCTGAGCAACTGGTGTTCACGCAGGTTTTGTCATGGCCGGGCTTGTCCCGGCCATCCCGATCAGAAAAGGCACGGTGTCCTTCCAGTCGGGATGCCCGGCACAAGGCCGGGCATGACGGCAGGCGAACAATCGTGACCAGACGGCAGCAAATTGCTACGACGCACGGCCAACGAAATACCCAAGAGGTGAGGAAACACGGATGTTCAAGAAACCGCATTGCCCGGTGATCGCGCTCGAGGAGCATTACTGGGACGAGGAACTGGCCAGGACGTTCACCGGCTCCGAAGCAAGTCGCCCCGGTCTGCAATCGACGCAACTGCACGATCTCGGCGCGCTGCGCATCAAGGACATGGATGAGGCCGGCATCGACATCCAGGTGCTTTCGCACGGCGCGCCGTCGACGCAGAAACTTCCCGCGGCGACCGCCGCCGATCTCACCCGCCGCGTCAACGACCGCCTCGCCGCCGTGGTCAAAGCCAATCCGGCGCGCTTCGCTGCATTCGCCGCGCTCCCCACCGCGGTGCCCGAGGCCGCCGCCGACGAACTCGAACGCACCGCAAAGCTCGGCTTCAAGGGCGCCATGCTGCACGGCCTCGCCAACGAGGTGTTCCTCGACGACAAGCGCTTCTGGCCGATCTACGAGCGCGCCGAAAAGCTCGACCTGCCGATCTACATGCATCCGTCGCTGCCGCAGGCCGATGTGCGCAAAATCTATTACGACGACTACGTCAAGGATTTCCCGATGATCACCCGCGCCACCTGGGGCTATACGGTGGAGACCGCGACGCTCGCCATCCGCATGGTGCTGTCCGGCCTGTTCGAGAAATATCCGAAGCTGAAGATCATCCTCGGCCATCTCGGCGAGACACTGCCGTTTCTGGTCTGGCGCATCGACATGACGTTGAAGCGGCCGGGCCAGAAGGGCATGAGCTTCCGCGACATTTTCTGCAACAATTTCTACGTCACGACCAGCGGCAATTTCTCCGATCCGGCGCTGCTGTGCTGCGTCCAGGAAATGGGCGTCGACCACATCCTCTTCGCCGTCGACTGGCCCTTCGTGCCGAACCCGCCGGCGACGCAATGGATGGAAACCGTGCCGCTCTGCGACGAGGACAAGGCCAAAATCCTCTCCGGCAACGCCAAGCGGATTCTGAAAATGTAGCCCGTCATTCCAGATGCCGACGCGGCGCCTGGAATGACGTGAAACCCGCTTTGCTGTCCCTCTCCCGCTTGCGGGGGAGGGCAGGGTGGGGGCCCAGCGCTTGAACTTGATACCTCAAAACGCGCGCCAGCATCGCCACCCTTGGAAGCCGCAAATCAATACGGGCAAACCTCCGAGCCCGTGCAGAACGAAATCGAAAACGCCTTGGCGCAGTGCGGCCCGGCGCAGGCGGCGGCTTCGATCGCCTCATCGGAAACCTCGATGGCGAGCACGGTCTGTTCGCTCAGATCCATTGCAATATCGGCTTCGGTCATGGCGTTCTCTCCCTCTGTTTCCCGGCAACGGGATTGCGCCGGAATCCTGTTTACATGCGGCGGTGCTTGTCAATCGGATGTCGCCAAAGCGCTCCTATGACGCAGGCAACCGCATTCTCGCGGTGCAGATGCATCCCAGCTTTTCCCCACCGTCATGACCGGGCTTGTCCCGGTCATCCCGATGGACATGACAATGCCGTGCCGACGGCATCGAGATCGCCGGGACAAGCTGGCGATGACGGCACGGATATTCGTTCTCGCTGCGCTCACGCGTCAGAGTTTTGCCAAAGCCACTGCAAGAAAGCCCTTCGTGCCTCCCCAAAAAAGGGAAGCGGAGCGCCGACAGGCGCATCTTCCAATGTCCGCGCCCCATTTCTCTTCTCCCTCTCCCGCTTGCGGGGGAGGGTTGGGAGGGGGGCGCGATTGCGCGCCACACGAACGGATGTTGCCAGCCGTCCGCGCTTCGGGCGCGCTCGCCTCTCGGCGCTCCGCGGCGGCGCTTGGCGCGGCGACTGAACGCGTTGCCTCAGCCCAGGCCGCGCTTCACGCGATCGGGAGGGCGAAGGCTTTCACCCGCGCCATCGAACGCGCTTAAGCGAAGCACCTCGCGCACCGGTCATCATGCCGGCAGGGTCGATGCCTGGACCGCCCGGGAGCGAGGTTACGAGCCCCGCCCGCAGGAACCGCACTCGCTCCACTTCAAGGATCGTCTCGAGAAGCGTCCCGTCGACGAGCGAGATGACCGTATGTAACTAAAGCAGAGACAGTTGTCAATGGAAGAGTGACGACCTATTCTGCGCCAATCGTCATTCACTACGGGTCAGCTCAATTCGGCCTGGTGCCGATCCCCGCCGAACGATCGGCCGGAGATGGCCATGACCGCAGCGGCAGTTCATTTGGCTTGTGACGCAGCGCGGAAGGGTGCCTGCCGCGGTCATGCGGCGGTGAGGGCGATCCAGTCGCGCTTTCCAACCTCCGCCAGCCATTTCTCATCCGGCATATCATGCGTAAAATGATCCGCGTGCCGCTCGACGGTCAGGCCGCCGGCATTCAGAATCTCAGGGAATCGTTTGCCGAGATCGCGATCGGTGAAATAGACAGAGCTCAAGCCGCCCGCTCGTAGAGGATCGCCTGTTCGATTTCGGATTTACCGAGATCGTAATCATTGGCGACATCTTCGACGCTCTCGCCGGCATCAATGCGTTCGACGATTGCAGATGTAGAGATACCCTTGCTCTCCACAACCGGCCGGCCGAACGCAATACGCGGATTGATGACGATCGGGCGCGCTTCGCTCGGTGTAGCGGCGGACAGAAATGGATAAAGCCGCACTGGCAATTTGGATCCGTCCCATTCGATGCGTTTCAAATGCTCATCAAAGAATTGGCGCATCGCAAGCTGACCGGAAGCGGTGAGTTCGATCAATTGGCCGTAGCGATCAAGAAAGACTTTACCCGCCTCCGCACGTAGCTCCGGCCGAAGCAGCAGGCGATCAATCGACAGTTCCTTTTCGGCATAGGTCAGGGCGTCGCGCAGCGCCTTGACGGGCACCTCGTGTACAGCCCGCAGCGATCGCAGCACGTGGGCTTCGATCAGGTTCGAGAAAGAAAGGAGCGGCGGCCGCTTTGAGGCGGGTCGGATCAGCGGCGGAAACTTGCGGCCGCCCTCCGCAGTCGGATACTCGCGGCCGAGCACCCATGATCGCAGCGTTGCAGACGGCAGGCGCAAATAGCGCGCTGCTTCGGCCAGCCTATAGGCTGCGGTATCTCGGTCGCTTGCGGCGGTTCTCCCAAGGCTGGCGCTCATGGCGGCATCTCAGCGAGGTGGCGGTGGAGTCGAAACGGGCCTGTCCCCGCGACGCAGTGACCAGCCCGCCCGACCGAATCTAGGGGGCCTCGCGAAGAAATGCAACGAGACGTGCTTCGGCTCATCTACCTACTCGTACAAATATTGATGAAAGCCAATAAATGTCTCGCGGATCGTCGGTAAGCCCCCTAGGAAAAACGGCGTCGTTTAGCCGACTTAACGGCAGGAGCAAGGGCCGCGAGTACTGGCGTAATGAGCTTTTCATAAAGCGCAAACAGATGCTCGACGCGCTCGCGGTCACTAAGAAACGGCTCCTTGCGGTAAAGTCGATCGACGGCGTGATCCAATATGGTGTGCGCCTTCCGCAAATCGAGCGGCATCACAGCAGGGTCGTAAAGATCGGCGAGGTTTGACTCAGGATGGTTCTGACGGGCATCAAGAATCGCTTGTGCAAGGATACTAATCTTTTCGTGAGTTTTCTCGTCCGCGTCGGGCCAAGGAAATGGATTGTAAACGATGCCAATAGAATAGCGGTAATCGCTTTTCAATCTACCGCCGATGTTGCGGAGCCAAGCCATGTGCATGCGTGATGTAATAAGGGCAAAATCCCAAAGGTTGGCATTTGGAATTATACGAACGAGATTGCTAGGAATTGTAGGAGGCTCAAGCCACCCAACGGGGACGTACTCGCGACGCTCAGAACTAGATTCTGGAATTACCAAAAACGGCCCTCTAGGTATGACGGTCACATGAAATTTAGTGGGCGTCACCGCCATAGCAACTGTGCCAACGCCCCGCTTTTTCGCCGGCTTGCCACTCGCCGCATCCTTTTTGGACGGAATATCGCCTCTTCGATAGAGTGCGACCGAATTCATTCGGTCGACAACTATCGGGAGCTTGCGAAGCGTAGCCGGCGAAGCATTTTGTAGCGCCAAAATGTAGCGGACATCTCCATTAATGAATTCGTCTTCGCCGATATACGGGTGAAGGTATTCAACTGCGGCGGGTTCGGCCGCCAAAAACTCGGTACGCTCATCCTCAGTGAAAATGAAATAGCCACCATCAATTGGTTTCGAGCCGATAATGGTACGTTTGATGTCCTTAAGAGGACGGTTAATTTCTTCGACGACTAAGTGGCGATTCAAAAGCTTCGAGGCGTCAAAAAGATAAGGTGACAGGGCGGAGTGCTTGCTTTCTGCCGGGTCTCCATCGAGTTCAATATAAGAATATAGGCGTTTTTCTTTTGGCTCATCATCGCGGGCTACTAGGCCAATAATGACACAATGCACATGGGCCTTACCCTTTGCATCCGAAAGCCATTGAAATGTTCGGTGCGCAAATGCAATTTCAAGCTTATGGCGTTCAAATAGAATTGGCCAAAGTTGCGCAACCTGTTCACCCTGCGTAACGGAATTAGTTGCGACAAACCCAATCTTTGCTTTCGACCACCGCAGATATTCGCCTGCCCTGATGAACCACGCGCAAACGTAGTCAAGTGAACCACCCGATCCACCAAGCGAAGCGATCTGTCTCACTTGATCTCGCTGCTTTTTGCTTTGATACTTCGCCCCGATAAACGGCGGATTTCCGAAAAGATAGGAGCAATTCTCCGGTGCCAGTACGTTAGACCAATCAATTTCGAGCGCGTCGTCATGCCGAATGTTTGGCGATTTCTTGAGTGGAATTCGAAGATAGCTCTTCCCGAAAGTGGCAGATAATTTGACGTTCATAATGTGATCCGTCATCCACATAGCAACTTCGGCAATACGAACCGGAAAACTCTTCAATCTCTATTCCAAAAAATTGATCGACGTTGACCGTTGATAATGAGCCAATATCCAGGACAGTTTTGTCCTCTCCAAAGCGCTCCGACAAAACCCCAATTTCGAGATCGCGTAATTCACGATAGGCAATCACAAGAAAGTTTCCGCAGCCACAGGCTGGATCGAAAAAAGTCAGCCTACTCAACTTATCGTGAAAATCTTCAAGCGCCTTCTTTCTTCCAGTGTCGCGCCTGAGTTTCAGACGAGAAAATTCTGCGCGTAAATCATCCATAAAGAGCGGCTCTATCACTTTCAAAATATTTTTTCAGAAGTGTAATGACCGCCTTTCTTGCGGCGTTCTTCCTTGTTCATCACAGATTGAAACAAAGATCCAAAAATTGCGGGTGAGATGATTTGCCATTTAAAGCCGCAGACGTTGAGCAGCTTGTCTCTCATGTCACGATTGAAATGGGGCAGCGGCAGAATTTCTCTAAACAAATCACCGTTGACGTACGGAAAATCGTTCAGTTCGGCGGTAATCGTCTTTTGTCGGTCGCCTTCTGGCGTATTCAGTACCTGAAACAGCTGGCTGAGCGCTGCACCGACATCTGCACCATCCTCGCGCGTGTTCTTTATAAATTCTTCAAAAATGCCGAGGGGCTGAAAGATTCCTGTATCGTCAGCAAACAGGCAAAACAGCAAACGCACAAGAAAGCGTTCTAGAGCGTGATCTTTGTAGCCTGAGGCTTCGAGCGCATCATGCAACGCACCCATCATCTCTGAGGCTTGGATATTGGCCGGATCTTGATCCCGGAATATGCGGCGTTCCTGGCCGACTATAAATCCAAAGTCTTGAACGTGATCCGCCAACTCAGATAGCTGGAATCGAACAGGTTTGTCGGGATCAATGTCTAGATCGTAAAGTTCGAAAGACTGGAAGTCGGAAACCAAAATGTAGCGCGGGAGTTCGTGCTCCTTTAAGCCAGGAAAATAACCAAGAGCTTGTTTGCGCGCGGGCCTAAGGTCGCGACCCCATCGACTTTTGTTCGACTAGTAGCTTCCCTTTCCAGAAAAGGTCTAGATAACCCCGTTTATTTTCTGGTAAATCGACACCGTGTTCAAAACTTGCAACGCGTCGGCGGGTAACGCCGAATAATTCAAAAAACTCATTGTAAAAAGTCTACGTCTGACCTCTTTCGTAATGGGCGTCCTTCCACTCGTCCGCAAATTTTGCGGCGCGCGCGGACGTCGTTCCAATCAAGGCGCATACTATTGGTCCGATAGCGGAGGTTACTGCCATCCCTTTTGCAAGCTCTACTTGAATCAGAGCGGTCCGGCAAACCCACTTAGGTGCAGCAGAAAACACGTTCGACGACTTGTCAGCCGGTCGATTTATTCCTTCGGATTTTGCGTCAACCAATCGGGGCTACAGAGCGCGGACCTCGCGGTCGGAGTACCTCACCCCAACTTTTTCCCCGCAGGGGAAACGGATTTATAAGAGCAAGCCGCTTCCTTGCCGTCTTTTTTGCGCTGCAAGCCCTTCTAAACTTATATCCTACCCCTACATGATGTAACGCCGGTCGCCTTCGGGGGCCGGTAAGCTGTGCGTGCCGTTATGGGCGCAGGCTAGAGTGTCATCACCCTTCGCTTTCGAGGAAGGAAATTCCTGTGGATTTTGAAAAGTATACCGACCGCAGCCGCGGTTTCGTGCAGTCTGCGCAGTCGCTCGCCCAGCGCGAGGGACACCAGCAATTCGCCCCCGAACATCTCCTGAAGGTCCTGCTCGACGACCCCGAAGGGCTCGCGGCTGGTCTCATTGACCGCGCGGGCGGCAATTCGCGCGCGGCGCTCAAGGCCGTCGAGGCGGCGCTGGCCAAGCGGCCGAAGATTTCCGGCGGCGGGGCGGGGCAAGTCTATCTCGATCCGGCGCTCGGCCGCGTCTTCGACACCGCCGAGAAGGCGGGCGAGAAGGCCGGCGACAGTTTTGTCACTGTTGAACGTCTTTTGCTCGCGCTCGCGCTGGAGAAGAACAGCGAGGCCGGCAAGATTTTGGCCGATGCCGGCGTCACGCCGCAAACGCTCAATGCCGCGATCGAAGCGCTGCGCAAGGGCCGCACCGCGGACTCCGCGTCCGCCGAGAACGCCTATGATGCGCTGAAGAAATATGCCCGCGACCTGACGCAAGCGGCGCGCGACGGCAAGCTCGATCCTGTCATCGGGCGCGACGAGGAAATCCGGCGAACGATTCAAGTTCTTTCGCGGCGCACCAAGAACAATCCAGTGCTGATCGGCGAGCCGGGCGTCGGCAAGACCGCGATCGTCGAAGGGCTGGCGTTGCGCATCGTCAATGGCGACGTGCCGGAAAGCCTGCAGGACAAGAAGCTCCTAGCGCTCGACATGGGCGCGCTCATCGCCGGCGCGAAATACCGCGGCGAGTTCGAGGAACGGCTCAAGGCGATCCTGCAGGAAGTCGTCGGCTCGGCCGGCGCTTACATTCTCTTCATCGACGAGATGCATACCATCATCGGCGCCGGCAAGGCCGACGGCGCGATGGATGCGTCGAACCTTTTAAGCCGGCGCTGGCGCGCGGCGAATTGCATTGCGTCGGCGCCACCACGCTCGACGAATACAAGAAATATATCGAGAAGGACGCGGCCTTGGCGCGGCGGTTCCAGCCGGTCTATGTCGAGGAGCCGAGCGTCGAGGACACGATCTCGATCCTGCGCGGGCTCAAAGAGAAATACGAGGCGCACCACAAGGTGAGGGTTGCGGACGCGGCGCTGGTGGCGGCAGCGACCTTGTCGAACCGCTACATCACCAACCGCTTCCTGCCCGACAAGGCCATCGACCTCGTCGACGAGGCGGCGGCGCGGTTGCGCATGCAGATCGATTCAAAGCCCGAAGAGCTCGACAATCTCGACCGCGAAATCGTGCGGCTGAAGATCGAGCAGGAGGCTTTGAAGAAGGAAACCGATGCGGGCTCGAAGGACCGGCTCAAGCGGCTGGAAAAGGACCTCGCCGGCTTGCAGGAAAAGGCCGATGCACTGACGGCGAAGTGGAAATCCGAGAAGGACAAGCTGACCTCGGCGGCGCAATTGCAGACCCAGCTCGATACTGCGAAGAACGATCTGGCAGACGCCATCCGCCGCGGCGATTACCAGCGCGCGGGCGAGTTGCAATATAGTGTCATTCCCCAACTTGAGGCGCAGTTGCAGACGACCGAGAGCGCGGCGTCGGGCGGCGCGGGCGTTTTGGCCGAAGAGGCTGTGACCGCCAATCACATTGCCCAGGTCGTGTCGCGCTGGACCGGGATTCCGGTCGACCGCATGCTCGAAGGCGAGCGCGAAAAACTTCTCAAGATGGAGGAGCAGATCGCCAAGCGCGTCGTCGGCCAGGCCGAAGCCGTGAAATCGGTGTCGACTGCGGTGCGCCGCGCACGCGCCGGCCTGCAGGATCCGAACCGGCCGATCGGCTCGTTCATGTTCTTAGGTCCGACCGGCGTCGGCAAGACCGAACTCACCAAGGCGCTGGCGTCGTTCCTGTTCGACGACGAGGCGGCGTTGATCCGCATCGACATGTCGGAATATATGGAGAAGCATTCGGTGGCGCGGCTCATCGGCGCGCCGCCCGGTTATGTCGGCTACGAAGAAGGTGGCGCGCTCACCGAAGCGGTGCGGCGGCGGCCCTATCAGGTCGTCTTGTTCGACGAGATCGAGAAGGCGCATCCGGACGTCTTCAACGTTCTCCTGCAGGTGCTCGACGACGGCCGCCTGACCGACGGGCAGGGCCGCACCGTCGACTTCCGCAACACGCTCATCATCATGACCTCCAATCTCGGCGCCGAATATCTGGTGGCGCAGGCCGATGGCGAAGACTCCGACAAGGTGCGCGATCAGGTGATGGCGGAGGTGCGCGGCGCATTTCCGGCCTGAGTTCCTCAACCGCATCGACGAGATCATCCTGTTCCATCGCTTAAAACGCGATCAGATGGCGCACATCGTCGACATCCAGTTCGAGCGGCTGCAAAAGCTCCTTGAGGATCGCAAGATCGCACTCACGCTCGACGCCAAGGCGCGCGAGTGGCTGGCGGAGAAGGGCTACGATCCGGCCTACGGTGCGCGGCCGCTCAAGCGCGTGATCCAGAAGGCGGTGCAGGACCCGCTCGCCGAACTCATCCTCTCCGGCAAGATCAAGGACGGCGAGAAAGTAAAAATCTCCGCCGGCCGCGACGGCCTCCACTTCAACGGCGCAGCAGTTGCGGCGGCGGCGGCGTAACGCCGCTTCCTCCCCCGCGAAAGCGGGGGAGGGGACCATGCGAAGCATGGTGGAGGGGACGTCTGAGATTCGGCTTCTTTGTCGCAGAAGGATTTGACGGCGCGGACGCAGCAAGCCGGACTGCAGCGCGAGACCTCCGGCGGCTTTCGCGTTGCGCGGCCTGCGCCCCTTCCACCGCGCAAGGGCGCGGTCCCCCTTCCCCGCTATCGCGGGGCAGGATGATCTTTACCGCTGAACTGGCTGCTGCGGCGGGGTGATGCTGGTGGCGTTGAGCCGCTCGCGCACGTGCTCGACGAAATAGCGCGCCTGCGATTTCGGCAGGCCGCTGACGCGCAGCGGATTAAGCCCGCCGGAGGATTCCACGCTGATCGCATCCCAGAAGAAGCCGCGAATGTGGGTCACCTCGGCGACATGCGACAGCGGCAGGTGCTCGTCGGTGCGCCGCCACGGCGTCAGCCAGTAGAGGACGATATTGGTCGAGACGCCGATCGTGTCGGCGATCATGCGCGCGGGAAAAATCCACCGCGTCAAATTGAGATGAAACACCGCCCAGAACCGGCTCGAACTGACTTCGAGGCGATCGCTGTCCATTATCAGGAATGCGACTGCGCGACGTGCGGGGACGCCGGCCCATGCGACAGCACGGCATCGAGCTGATCGCGGTCCTTGTCGAAGCCGATAAGGGTCGGCCCGTCGAGCACGCGGCCGCGCGGCAGTTTGATGCGCATCGGATCGACGAAGCGGTCGTTGACGATGATCTCGAAATGCACGTGCGAGCCGGTGGAGAGGCCGGTCGAGCCGACGAAGCCGATGATCTGGCCCTGACGCACCTTCGAGCCGACATCGAGGCCCTTGGCGAAGGCGGTCATGTGGCCGTAAGCGGTCTCGTAGCCGTTGGCGTGGCGGACGCGGACATATTTGCCGTAGCCGCCCTTGAGCCCGATCTCCTCGATATCGCCGTTGCCGGCGGCGAAGATCGGCGTGCCGAACGGCGCGCCCCAATCGACGCCGGAGTGCAATTCGCTGATGTGCAGCATCGGATGGGTGCGCCAGCCGAAGCCTGATGTCACAAGGCCGGTGGCGACGGGTTTGCGCACCAGGAATTTCTTCGCGCTCTTGCCGGTCTCGTCATAGTAATCGTAGATGCCGTCGTCCGCGGTCTGGTAGCGATAATATTTCTTGGTCTCGCCGCCGACAGTGAGCGCCGCGTAGCGCACTTCGTCCTTGCCTTCGCTGCCCTCGTCGTCGGCATAGAGCACGTCGAAACTGTCGCCCGGCTGCACTTTGCGCTCGAAATCGACGTCGTAGGAATAGATGCGGATCAGATCCTCGATCACCGCGTTCGGCACGTTGTTGCGCAGCGCCGTTTCGTAAAGGCTCTGATAAAGCCGCACGCCGCTTGAATCGTCGTCGTTTGCCTCATCGCCGGAGTCCGCCACGTCGGTATCGATGTTGCGGATATCGACCGGGACATATTTGCCGAGGTCGGACAGCGCGACGGCGGCGACGATGCCGGAATCGCCGGCGACGATGACGCGCAGCGGCTGCATGTGGCCGAGCCCCGCCGGCGTCTGCAGGACGCGCAGCTTCTGGCCGTCCTTGAGTCCGCCTTCGAGCGCGGACGGCCCGATCACGGAAATGATGCCCTTGATCTCGTCGGGCGCGGCGCCAAGCTCGCGCAGGATCGAGCCGACCGTCTCGCCGCGCTTGACGACGGTCATGTGTTCGCTCCAGTCGCCGCCGCCGTTAAACTGCGCCGTGGTCTTCGGCAACAGCGTGACGTTCTCCGGCACCACGCGCGGCACGAAGCTGAAATAAGCGCCCTGATCGGTGTCGGAGGCGTAGCTCATCTTGATATTGGGCGTGCCGTCGGCGTTCATCGACCAGGTCGGCGCCGTGCCGGGATTGGCCGCGACGTCGTGCACGCGCGACAGCACGTTATCGAGCGGCAACAGCGTCGACGGCTTGACCTTGGCGAGGAGCGAATTGAGGTCGCAGACCGCGGGCGTGATCTTGGCGCCCTTGGGCGGCGGCACCAGATCGCAGGTGACGAACGAGACTTCGGCGTCCGGCTCGGCCGCCGGCGTCTGGTCGTCGCCGGCAACGGAATCGGCGAGAAGCTTTTGCGGGTTGAACGGCGGGATGTTGGCGGAAAGTTCGGTGACGGTGAGCGAAAGATTGCCGGTGACGCGCACATAGGGACGCATGCGCACCAGTTCGCGGTCGCGCACATGCGACGACGACGGCACGCGGATGATCTGGCGCGCGACGCTCGGCTCGGTCAGCGCCGGCAACCGGTCGGTCTTGCGCATCGCGCCGACGCGTTCGCCGATGCTGGTAATGGCGCCGCGCAGCGCCGTCTCGACGCGTTCGGGCGCGGAAGCGAAATTGGTTTCGCCGTCCATCGACGCAAAAACGGCGCCGCCCATCAGAGCAGCGCCGCACAGGCCGGTCAGGATCGTTCCCGAAAACCATTGCACCGAGATCCGGCGCCGGTCGACGAGGGAGCCGGCGCCGCCGTCCACCGAAAGCGGCGGCTCGTTGCCGAGTTCGATAGCCTCCGCATAAGATCTGCGATGGTCTCTTGCGACGCGCAGCCTAGCCTGGTCCAAGACCACGTCCCCTGATACGTCCCCGACGACGTAACTTGCAGTCGCGGCCGCGCGCGGCATGTCGCTTGCGGTCACGATGCCCCGCCGGTCCCGGACCGTCAATCTGGCCGGGTGGAAAGGCTTAAAGCTGAAAGGTCTTGCCGCCTAACCCCTTGTCGCGGCGTCCCAACACGTCTGTACGAAGAACGGCGGAGGAATGTGGCCCAAGTGGGGCATGAAGCGGGGCGTCCAGTGGGCGCGGCTTGCCCGGAAAGACCGAATTCCGCCGGCCGGCGGGCGACGTGTGCGACGCGGCAAATCTTGCGGCATT
>CAVRQJ010000015.1:0-63418 GCA_963723335.1 uncultured Alphaproteobacteria bacterium
CCGTGATCTCGAGCGGCTTGTTCTTGGCCTGCTCGGCGTCGGCCGAGGTGATGTAACCATCCTCGACCATGCGATCGATCACGTAATTGCGGCGCGCGATCGCCTCATCCTTGCGGCGAATGGATTGTAGTTGTTCGGCCCCTTGGGCAGCGCCGCGAGATAGGCCGCTTCCGCATCGTCAGTTCGTGGACCGATTTGTCGAAATAGAGGAGCGAGGCCGCGGCCACGCCATAGGCGCCGAAGCCGAGATAGATCTCGTTGAGATAGAGCTCGAGGATCTTCTCCTTCGAGTAGGTCCGCTCGATCTTCATCGCCAGCAGCGCTTCCTTGATCTTGCGCTGAACGACACCTCGTTGGTCAAAAGGAAGTTCTTGGCCACCTGCTGGGTGATGGTCGAGGCGCCCTGCGGGCGGCGCCCGTGCCGTAATTCTGACGATAGAACAGCCCGGCGCGCGCCATGCCGTAAAGTCGATGCCGTTGTGCTGGTAGAAGTTCTTGTCTTCGGCCGCCACGAACGCGTTGGTCACCAGCTTCGGTATCGCCTGGATCGGCAGGTAGAGACGGCGCTGGTTGGCGTATTCGGCCAGCAGCGAGCCGTCCGCGGCGTGGACCCGCGTCATCACCGGCGGCTCATAATCCTGAAGCTGAGAATAGTCCGGCAAATCCTTGGAGTAATGCCACAACATAGCGGCAGCGCCGGCCACACCGACGATGAATACGATAGTACCTGCCGCAAACAGGAAGCCGAGTAGTCTCAGCACAAATCTCATTGGCAACATTCCGCCGTGGCTCGGCCGGCTCCAACGCCGCGCCAATTCACCCTTCGCCGCGCCCAGTTTGGCAGTTTTAGCGCCCGACCGCCACAGAACCCTTGAGCCGCGCTGTGGTCGCCCGGTTTTTTGTTCAAACTGAGGCCATTAAATGTGGCTAGTTCGCCCGGACACCGGCGACATGAGTGGTAAAATAGTCGTCGATGGCATGAGCGACCGCATCCGCGGTGTGATCGCGCCAAGTGTCGGACAAGAGCGATGCCAAATCCTGCTTGTTCGACACATAACCGAGTTCCACCAGCACCGAAGGCACGTCCGGCGCACGCAGAACGCGGAACCCCGCCGATTTCAGCGGCTTCTTGTAGAGCCGCGTCGCGCCCTTCAAGTCGTCCACAAGCTTGTGGGCGAATTGCAATGAGAAGGTCTTGGTTTCACGCTGGGCGAGATCGAGCAGGATACCCGCAACATCATCGGGCTCATCTCTGAGATCGACACCCGCAATCACGTCGGCCTTGTTCTCCTGCTCGGCGAGCCGTTCGGCTTCGGGGTCGGTCGCAGTGTCGGACAAGCGTGTAGATGGTCGCGCCCTGGGCGTCGCCCTCCTTCTTCGGCAACGAATCCGCGTGAATGGAGACAAACAGCGACGCCCCGGCGTTGCGCGCCATGCGCACACGATCCGGCAGCGGTATGAAAGTATCGTCAGAACGCGTCATCAAGACGCGGTATTTGCCGGCCTTCTCGATGCGATCCCGCAGCCGCTGAGCGAAGTCGAGGACGATATCTTTCTCCAGTTCCCCGCCGGTCCCTTGGTGCCGGTGTCGGGGCCGCCGTGGCCGGGATCCAGCGCCACCAGCGGGCGCGTGTCGCTCTTGTTGGTCTCGGGCGCGCTTGAAGACGGCGTGTCCGCCGGAGCGGCCTTGCTCTCGAGCGCGATTTTCTTGAGGAAGCTCTCGCGATCGGTCGGCGCCAGTTCGAGCACCATGCGGGCCGGGAGCGCCTTCGGTCGGGTCGACGACGAAAGCCTTGTCGATACGGACCGGCTTGGTCAGATCGAACACCATGCGGGAACCGCCCGGCATCATCAGCCCATAGCGGAATGCCTTGATCAGGCCACGGCCGGTTTCGCCGGTTTTTGGCGCGAGCTGAAACGTCACCTCGGGGAGATCGATGACAACCCGATACGGGTCGGCAAGCGTGAAGGCGTGCAGGTCGATCTTGCGGCTCAAGTCCATGACGAAGCGGGTCTGCGAATCGTCGCCGCCAAGCCGAACCTCGGTCGCCACCGGATATGAGTCGGCCGCAGGCACCGTTGCCGGGCGCTCCGCGGCAGCAGACAATTCCGGCCGAACATGACGCCGAGGAAAGCCCAGATCGCAGCCCGGACATGCATCGGGTCGAACCCCATCGCGCCCATCCTACCCCTTAAGGACGGACGGTTAAGCAAATCTTAAATCCTTCAAGGCCGCCCATTGGAAACCATGGAAAGTGGTTGAAATCAGACCGAATTCAGATGCTGCTTGCCAATTCACGGTCCGGGGCTTTAAGAAGAATGTGCTGACGGTGACAGGTTCCGGTTGTGTCGCGTTAGGGCATCCGGCGAACGCTAGTCGAAAGCCAGCCCCCAGATGGCTCCCCAAGAAAAGGACGGGACCCAGGGAGGATCAAGCTTTCGACCCCCTTCGGCGCCGAAACGCGCAGACGAAGGCGGACCAGCGAGCAAAGCCGATTCCCTTGAGGAAAAGGACAGCCGGAACCCCGTGCGTGGCGGGTATCCCAGCGGCCACAGGCTGCGGGAGCGCGTGTCGCGCCGATACCGTGAGCGATCGAAAGAAATTGCGACGGCTCCGCCGTCGCCCTCATCGCGGTTTGGAGTTCATGTTCGAGACGCAGGTCTTCCCGCAAATCTTCCAAAGGGAAGTCGAGGTTCGGATGCATGCGCGCGGCACGTTTGCCGGCCGTGCGAGCGATGCCGGCTGCGTTCGGGGTATCCAATCCGTTCCCTTCACCGACAATTGGGCTGGCACCCGTTCCCCATCGCCGATACGGCGCGGAGCGGACGGCAGGCCGCCCTTCGTGAGATTGCCTAATGGCCAACAAAATGCTCATCGACGCGACCCATCCCGAGGAGACCCGGGTGGTCGTACTGCGCGGCAATCGCGTCGAGGAATTCGACTTCGAAGTCCGCACACCGTAAACAACTTCGTGGCAACATCTATCTGGCGAAGGTGACGCGCGTCGAGCCGTCGCTCCAGGCCGCGTTCGTCGACTACGGCGGCAATCGCCACGGCTTCCTCGCCTTCAGCGAAATCCATCCCGACTACTATCAAATCCCGGTCGCCGACCGGCAGGCCTTGATCGACGAGGAACAGCGCGCGCAACGCGACGCCGATGACGAGGTCGATCGCCGTTCGCGCCGGCATCGCGGCCGCTCGGCGCGCCGCAACGACGAAGCCGTGCGTGGCGAAGACAGCGGAAACGCCGACGGGCGATTTCGCCAGCCCCGATCAGAGCAGCGGACGATATCGTCGAAAACCCGGAACGAGACGTCAGGCGAACAGGACGCAGACCAGCGCGACGCGGAATCTGCAGAGTCGCACGGCGACATCGCTCACGAAGCCTCGCCGAGCCGGAGCATGGCGATGCAAGCCGAGCACGACTGCCGAGCCCGAGGAAATCGAACTTCCGGCTATCGAACTGACAGCAGTCGAGGCTTCCGCCGAAGGCGCGAGCGAACCGGAGCCTGATCTCTGAAGCGGGCGGCGAAGAGACCGCCGAGACACGACCCGGCCGACGAAAGCAATGGCGAGGACGTCGCCGCAGCCGGCAATGGCCAGGATAATGGTCATGACAACGGCCACGACGAAGAGGCGGAGCACGTCGAATCGGTCGGCGGCGCCGACGCCATGGAGGAAGTGCCGGATCGCGCGCCGCGCTACCGCCGCCAGTACAAGATCCAGGAAGTCATCAAGCGCCGGCAGGTGATGCTGGTGCAGGTGGTGAAGGAAGAGCGCGGCACCAAGGGCGCGGCGCTCACAACGTACCTTTCGTTCGCCGGCCGCTATTCGGTGCTGATGCCGAATACCGCGCGCGGCGGCGGCATCAGCCGCAAGATCACCAGTTCGGAAGACCGCGCCCGGCTGAAGGAAGCTGCAGCCGGAACTCGAAGTGCCCGAGGGCATGGGCGTCATCCTGCGCACCGCGGGCGCCAGCCGCACCAAGATCGGAGATCAAGCGCGACTTCGAATACCTGCTGCGGATGTGGGAGACGGTCCGCGACCTCACCCTGAAATCCACCGCGCCCAAGCTGGTCTACGAGGAAGGCTCGCTGGTCAAGCGCTCGATCCGCGATCTCTACGGCAAGGAAATCGACGAAGTCATCGTCGCCGGCGAAGACGGCTATCATGAAGCCAAAGACTTCATGCGCATGCTCATGCCGGGCCATGCCAAGAGCGTCAAGTTCTACAGCGACACCCAGCCGCTGTTGTCGCGCTACGGCGTCGAGAACCAGCTCGACGCGATGTTCTCGCCGGTCGTGCAATTGCGCTCGGGCGGCTACATCGTCATCAATCAGGCCGAGGCGCTGGTTGCGATCGACGTGAACTCGGGCCGCGCCACCCGCGAGCATCACATCGAGGACACCGCACTCAAGACCAATCTCGAGGCATCGGACGAAATTGCCCGCCAGCTTCGGCTGCGCGACCTTGCCGGTCTCATCGTCATCGATTTCATCGATATGGACGAGAACCGCAACAACCGCTCGGTCGAACGCAAACTGAAAGAATGCCTCAAACACGACCGCGCGCGCATCCAGGTCGGCCGCATTTCGCACTTCGGCCTGCTCGAAATGTCACGGCAGCGCATCCGCACCAGCGTGCTGGAAAGCTCGACCGAGAAATGCCCGTATTGCGGCGGCTCCGGTCACGTCCGCTCGGTATCTTCACTGGCGCTGCAAGTGCTCCGCGCCCTTGAAGAACAGTTGATGAAGGGCGCCACGCATAATCTCATCGCCCGCACCCGGCGGGACGTGGCGGAGTATGTGCTCAACCAGAAGCGCGCACATCTGCGCGCGCTCGAGGAGCGTTTTGCAATTACCATCATGATTTTGGCCGACGAGACGGTGGTGCCGCCGCAGGCATTCGTGGTCGATCGCGGCGAACAGATCCATTCGGTCGAACAGGCGCGTGCGCTCGCCGAGCAGAATCAGGCCGCCGCCGCAGCGGCGCCGATGGACGAAGACGACGATCTCGAAGGCGATAGCATTGTCGACGAGATCGAAGAGGCAAGCGTCGAGGCGACGGAAGAGACCCAGCCGGAATCCGAGGGCGAAGGCGGCAACGGACGGCGGCGCCGCCGGCGGCGTGGCCGCGGTGGACGCGGTCGCGGCCAAAGCGACGGACAAAGCGACGGACAAAGCGACGGACGTGGCGACGGACAGGACGACGGGCCGCGCCGGTTCGAACAAATACCGATCAACGGAGACGGCGGCGAACCTGCGGGCGAACCGACCGCGGCGTCCGGTGACGATTTCGCGCCCGGCGGAATGGCCGGCGAAGATACCGGCGAACCGAGCGATACCGGGGACGAAAATCAGCCGGAATACCATGGTGACCGGCAAGAGCAGCAGAACGACGGCGAACGACGGCGCCGGCGGCGTGGACGCCGCGGCGGCCGCGGCCGCAGCCGTAATGAGCCGCAATGGCAGCGACCGGAACGGCGAAGGCCGTCACAACCGCGACGACGCGCAGGTGCCGCAAAGCGAATTCGCGCCGAGCGACGACTATGCGGCCCCGCACGCGAACGAGCCGGAGCCGCACCATGCAGCAGCCGAGTTCCACACAACGCCGTCACCTGTGCCGGTAATCGTCGAGACACCGGCCTCCGCGCCTGAGCCGGAATCGCGGCGCCGGCGTTCCACCGTGCGTGAGCCAGCGCCGGTTTCGAGCAGCGAGAGCTTTATGCCGCCCTCACCTGCGCCGCTGTCGACTGCGCCGGTGCCTGAGCCGGCCGCCGAGACCACGGAGACCGAAGACCCCAATCGGCCGCGCAAGACCGGCTGGTGGTCGCGCCGTTTCGGCAACGGCTGACAAGGCGATTAACCCGCCCGAGAGAGCGCCATGAAAAGCGGGTGGGTCGACCGCGATGCCGAGACGATCGTCGCGCAGGGCGCGAAGGCCGGCATCAGCCGCGATTTTGCGCTTCGGATCTATACGACGCGGCTTCTCGGCCGCGATCCGAAGCTGGTTTTGCACGGCGGCGGCAATACCTCCCTGAAAGAGACCATGCGCGATCATTTCGGCGAGGACGCCGAGATATTGCGCATCAAGGCAACCGGCGCCGACATGGGTATGATCGATGTTGCCGGATTGCCGGCGGTGCGGCTCGCGCCGTTGCGCAAGCTGTATCAGCTCGCCGAAGTTGACGACGACGAGCTGGTTGGTGTCGAGCGCGCCAGCTTGATCGAACCGATGGCGCCCAATCCGTCGGTCGAGATCATGTTGCACGCCTTTCTGCCACACAAATTCATCGATCACACCCACGCCACTGCGGTGCTCAGCGTCATCGACCAGCCCGACGGCGAGCGGAAGTGCGCCGAAGTGTTTGCCGGCCGCCTCGCCTTCGTGCCTTACATCATGCCGGGCTTCGGGCTGGCAAAGAAAGCTATCGAAGTCTTCGAGCGCGCCAGGCCGAGCGACGGGCTGATCCTCTCCAAGCATGGCATCGTCACGTTCGGCGCGACAGCGCCGCGAAGCTTACGAGCGCATGATCGAGATGGTGACGCTTGCCGAGACCTTTATCGCAAGCCGCCGCAAGGCCGTGCCAGTCGCGGCAGCCGCCCCGCGCAAGCACGCGGAGCTTGCCGAGATCGCACCGATTGTCCGCGGCATCTGTAGCGAGAAAGACAAAAAGCTCGAAGGCGCCTGGCGCCGCCTCATTCTTGAATTTCGCGCCACCGATGCGGTGCTCAATTTCGTCAACAATCGCAATCTGGCGCGGATCAGCCAACTCGGCGTGGTAACGCCGGATCACACCATTCGCACCAAGAACTGGCCACTGGTGTTGCCGCCGGCGGAACCCGGCAAGCTTGCGGACTTTGCGAAGGCGGCGCGCGAGGCGGCCAGCCGTTTCGCCGAGCGCTATCACGCTTATTTTCAGCAGCACAATGCGCGCTCAGGCGGCATCAAGCATGAGCTCGATCCCCAGCCTCGCGTCGTCGTCGTTCC
This sequence comes from uncultured Alphaproteobacteria bacterium, assembly GCA_963723335.1. GTDB lineage: Bacteria > Pseudomonadota > Alphaproteobacteria > Rhizobiales > Xanthobacteraceae > BOG-931. The sequence continues at coordinate 6,992 of CAVRQJ010000015.1, forward strand.
CGGCCTCGGTCTGTTCGGGCTCGGCCGCACCAAACGCGACGCGGAGATCGCCGCCGACATTGCTGAAGCCTGGGTGGAAGGGGTCAGCGGCGCCGAAGCCATCGGGCGCTTTGAATTGATCTCCGAAGCCGACATGTTCGACTGCGAATACTGGCCGCTTGAACAGGCCAAGCTCGGGGCGCGCAAGGAGCTGCCGCTCGCGGGCCAGGTCGCGGTCATTACCGGCGCTGCCGGCGCGATCGGCGCGGCAACCGCCAAAGCCTTTGCGCTGGCTGGCGCCGAAGTCGCACTGCTCGATGTGAATTTTGCTGCCGTAAGCGAGCAAGCCAAAGCGATCGGCCCGACGGCCCTGCCGCTGGTTTGCGATGTGACCAGCGCCGCCGCCGTGCGTGCCGCGTTTGATGCGGTCGCCGCGGCGTTCGGCGGCGTCGATATCGTGGTGTCGAATGCCGGCGCCGCCTGGCAAGGGCGTATCGGCGAAGTCGACGAAGACACCATGCGCAAAAGCTTCGAGCTGAATTTCTATGGCCACCAGCGCGTGGCGCAGGCCGCCGTGAAGATCATGCTGACGCAAGCCACCGGAGGCTGCCTGCTCTTCAACGTCTCCAAGCAGGCGGTGAACCCGGGACCGAATTTCGGCCCTTATGGAATTCCGAAAGCCGCGGAGCTGGCGCTGATGCGACAATACGCGCTGGATTATGGCGCCGAAGGCATTCGCGCCAATGCGGTCAATGCCGATCGCATCCGCTCCGGCCTGCTCACCAAGGACATGATCGCGTCCCGATCCAAAGCGCGCGGCGTGAGTGAGAGAGATTACATGAGCGGCAACCTGCTCGGCCGCGAGGTCACCGCCGACGATGTCGCGCAGGCGTTTTTGCATCACGCACTGGCACTGAAAACCACCGCCGACGTCACCACAGTCGACGGCGGCAACATCGCCGCGGCGATGCGCTGATCATGACGGCTGAAGCCAAAAGCGCAAACCTCCTGCGGGCGAGGCTTGACGTCCATTGCCCTGCCCTGGCCATGGCGGCGCACAATCCGCTGGCCGCGAAGCTGGCGGCCAATGCTGGATTTGACGCGATCTGGGGCAGCGGCTTCGAACTGTCGGCCTCGTTCGCGGTGCCCGACGCCAGCATCCTGTCGATGGATACGCACCTGAGCATGATGCGCGCCATCGCCGCGGCGCAGGACGCGCCGGTGATCGCCGATCTCGATACCGGCTTCGGCAACGCGGTGAATGTCGCCTACGTCGTGCCGCAATACGCCGCCGCCGGCGTCGCGGCCGTCGTCATCGAGGACAAGACATTTCCCAAAGACACCAGCCTGCGGCCGGGCGGACGCCAGGAACTCCTTTCGATCGGGGAATTCCAGGGCAAGATCGCCGCAGCCAAAACCACCGTCGGCGTCCTCGTCATCGCGCGAACCGAAGCGCTGATCGCCGGCGCGGGCCAGGACGAAGCGTTGCGCCGCGGCGAAGCTTATGCGCAAGCCGGCGCCGACGCGGTGCTGGTGCACAGCAAGCAGAAAGCGCCGGACGAAATCGTGGCCTTCTGCAAGGCATGGACCGGCCGCGTGCCGCTGGTGTTGGTGCCGACCAGCTATCCGCAGCTTTCGTTCGCCGACATCGGCGCGCTGGGAAAAGTCGGCCTGATCATCTGTGGCAATCACGCCATTCGCGCCGCGACGGCGGCAATGCACAACGTGTTCCGCCGCATTCTGGCCGAGGGCGGCATTGCCGGGGTCGAAAGCGACATCGCCTCGGTCGCGGATGTGTTCGCGCTGCAGGGTGACGCGCAGATGCGAGAGATCGAGAAAAAGTTCCTGCGCTAAGAGCATGATCCGGAAAAGTGGGTTTCCGGGTTTCCGATAAAATCATGCTCCACTAAACAACTCCGGTTATTTTTCGACGGCGCCGCCCGAGTCGGCCCAGTCCTTGAAGCCACCCATATTGAAGACTTTCTCGTAGCCGAGATCCTTGAGCAGCTTGCCGGCGAGCGCCGCCCGGCCGCCGGAAGCGCAATAAAGAATGATGTTCTTGTCCTTGGCAAAACTCTTGTCGTGGGACGGCAATTCGGTATCCGCCTTGAACTCCAGCACGCCGCGCGAGACGTGAAGCGCGCCGGCGGCCTTGCCGCTCGCGGCAACTTCCGTGCCGTCACGGATATCGACCATCAGCGTATTGCCTTTGGCGATCATTTCTTTCGCCTGCGCCGCGGTAATTTTCGGCACCGCGGCGTTGGCGGCTTCCATCATTTGCTTGACGCTCGTGGCCATGGCGTTTCTGTCCCTGTGGTGTTGTCCGGAAGCGGAACACTAGCTGGTTTTTACGGAGCGCACGATACGGGGTCGCCGTACCGATGCCGCGTTCAATCGCTCGACAGAATGACGTTTTTCAAAATCGGATAGATCTGGTTTTCCCAGCGCTTGCCGGAAAACACGCCATAGTGACCGACACCGGGCTGCATATGATGCCGCCGCAGATAGGGCCGCAGCTTGGTGCACATGTCATGCGCGGCGACGGTCTGGCCGACGGCACAGATATCGTCGCGCTCGCCCTCGACCGTCAGCAACATGGTGCGCCGGATCGCCGCCGGATCGACCCGCTGGCCGTGCCATTCGAGCTTGCCGAGCGGCAGCGCGTATTCCTGGAAAATGATGCGCACCGTTTCAAGATAAAACTCGGCGGTGAGATCGAGTACGGCGAAATACTCGTCGTAGAACGCCTTGGTGGTGGCGGCCTTTTCCAGTTCACCGTTGGCGAGATTTTCGTAAAGCTCGCGGTGGGCTTTGACGTGGCGGTCGACATTCATGCTCATGAAGGCGGCGAGCTGGACGAAGCCGGGATAGACGCGGCGGAATGCGCCGGGATAACGCAGCGGAACCGACGCGGTCAGTGTGCGCTCGAACCACTCGATAGTTTGCTTTCTGGCCAGATCGTCGACCGTCGTCGGGTTGACGCGCACGTCGATCGGCCCCGCCATCAGGGTCATGCTGCGCGGCTGCGCCGCGTTGCCGTCCTGCGCCATCACCGCCGTTGCCGCGAGCGTGGCAACGCAGGGCTGGCACACCGCGAGGACGTGCGTCCCCGGCCCCATCACTTCGAGAAATTTGATCAGATGATCGATGTATTCATCGAAGCCAAACCGCCCGGCCGTCAGCGGCACGTCGCGCGCATTGTGCCAGTCGGTGATGTAAACATCGTGGTCCGGCAACATCGTGCGCACAGTCGCGCGCAGCAGCGTCGAGAAATGCCCGGACAGCGGCGCCACCATCAGCACCCGCGGCTGCGCCGTCGTGATGTCTTTCTTGAAATGCAGCAGCGTGCCGAACGGCGTGGCGGCAGCCGCTTCCTCGCGCACTTCGACTTCGCGATTGCCGACGGTGACGCTGTCGATACCGAACGGCGGACGCGTATGGGTGAGCCCGGCGCGCGCGATCAACTCATAGACCGCGGTGAGATTGCGCATCGCCGGATGGTCGGACAAGAGCGGCGGGCCGCCGGCGTTAACGGCCATCCCCGCCCAGGCCCGGACGGGTGTCATAATGTCGGACTGCAGCTGATAGGCGAGATACAGCATTATTCCCGTTGCCCACGGGCCGCTGCGGCCGCCTGGCGGCGGCTCACCTCGACCCCCCAACTTGGGAAAGCTAGTGCATTTCTTGTTGCACTGCGACAAGAATGTGAACAATCTACACTACGGGGAACGGGGCGCTTGAATCGGGGCAGCCTGGGACATACGCCGCGTCCACCTGTCGGGCGTAACGCATTTCAGAATCTTGGTTTTTCTCGAACTTCGAAAACAAGAGCGCGGTATGTCGAAAGCCTCTCTGAGCATCGCCAGCAAGAATTACGGTTCATGGTCATTGCGCGGCTGGTTGCTATGCAAAATGGCCGATTTGGAATTCGACGAGCGCCCTGTCGGCAGTGACGACCCCTCGACGCGGGCTGAATTGCTGTTGCTGTCGCCGTCATTCCTGGTGCCCTGCCTGACCCACGAGGGGCTGAAAATCTGGGACACGCTGGCCATCGCGGAATACCTGCACGAGCTCAAACCCGAAGCGGGATTACTGCCGGCCGATCTTGCACAACGCGCCCATTGCCGCTCGATCTGCGGCGAGATGCATTCCGGCTTCAGTAACTTGCGCTCAGCGCTGCCGATGAATTTGAAGGCGCACTTCCCCGGCTTCAAATCCTGGGCCGGCGCCCGTGCCGACATCGACCGCGTAACGGCGATCTGGCGCGAATGCCTCAACCAATACCAAGGCCCCTATCTGTTCGGGGCCAGCCCCTGCGCGGCTGATGCCATGTACGCGCCGGTGTGCACACGCTTCCTCACCTACGACGTCACGCTCGATGCAGCATCGGCGCAATATTGCAAAACCATCATGGCGCTGCCGCTCATGCAGGAATGGATCGACGCCGCCAAGTCAGAACCCGAAGAGCTTGAAGAACTCGACGTCGAATTCTGACGGCCAATTCGTCACGAGCGGCAGACGTGGCCAGCTCGGCCGGGCCTGAAGGCTTCCCGCTCATGGCCGTGGCGATCAATGCAGGCCCAGCGGCCGCCCGCATACGACGAATGTTCGCCGTCCGATGTCAGCTTGCAATCGATACACACTTCCGCCCAGCCATCCTGAAACGGAAACGCGCCATCGTACCGGGCCGGGATAACCAACGCCAAATGGCGATCGATGAAGCCGATCTTGCCGCCGACCGGAGATCTCGCGAGGCCGTCGGCGAATGGTTCGGCCCAGTTGTCCATTGACATAACAGGAGCCAATTGGCCGTCCCGTCGCAGATAATACCATCTGCCGGCAATGTTGACGCTTGCCAGGCCGTACTGGTCAAAGTCCAGCGCCAGGCGGTACTTGCGCTTCAGGTGGATCTGCCCGGCGGCGTCCGACCATGCGCAATGGTCGGCGTGAAGGACGTCGCCCCCGGTTTTCGCTGAAAAGGTACAATTGTAGCTCGCGATCGGGGCCGCCACACACCACATGGTCTCGGCAAACGTAGCCGAGATCGTGAGCATGCCGATCAAGGCCGCTCTGATGGCAAGTGGGAGACTGTTAAATTTCATCCCGTAACCTCTCAAGCTGCAATGCTGCAGGTAGGGAGCAAAAGATGACGAGCTCTTACATTCAAAGGGCCGGAATTTATGTCTTCCTCATTTCGTTTGCGTCTCTGTATTACCTCGCGAATACACCGATCCTGCTTGGCCACTACGATTTGGGATGGCATCTGGCCGCTGGAGACCTGATCAGAGACCGGGGCAGCATTCCATTTCACGATCCATGGTCATTCACCGCCGGCGACAAGCAATGGTTTAATCTGTCGTGGCTTTGGGATGTCGCCGCCAGTGTCATTCTCCAATATGCGGGTTTTACCGGCTTAACATTAGCCGTCGTTGCGTGCGGCGCAGTCATCGTCGGATATCTTGCGTCGCTTTGCCTCAACAGCGGAGCTTCGGCGATCTCCATCTGTATTGCCGTTTTGGCGGCATGTTTGCTTTACCCTGCGTTTGCCTCGTACCCGAACGTCTACCTCGCCGCTTCGCCAAACATCGCCACCATGTTGTTCTCCGTCATCTTTTACGGAGAGTGTCTGAAAAGAACCAAGTTTGTCTTTTTGCTGCCTGCCATCATGGTCTTGTGGGCCAATCTGCACGGCGGGTTTTTGCTTGGTTTCCTCATTATCGGTGTTTTTTGCGGCGTGGCATTGCTGAAGCGGGATTGGAGAAATTTCGGGATCTACTGCCTCGTCGGAATGGGATGCTTTGTTGCGACGTTTATCAATCCGCTCGGCTGGCACGTCTACCAAGGCGTGACGAGCACCGTAGGCAACTTCGTACAGGCCAACATCACCGAGTGGCGATCCTATTATCAGAACATAGCCATGCCGGGCAGCATCCCGGGCATGATCTACATTTTGGTATTTGTTGTGCTTGAGCTGCGCTACTGGCGACTTTTGCCTTTGGAGCCGCGACTGCTGTCCTGGCTGCTTTTATTTTTAGGATTGCATCAGTTCAGGTACATGTCGTTTTTCTTTTTGTTCTCGACGGTCCCGTTGGCTCTTCACCTTGATCGATTGCTCCCCACGCAGCGGAATAATTCCAGAATCGGAAGGTTGTCATTGACTGCCGGCATCGTCGCAGCCTGCGCGCTGCCGCTGGTTTATATGCATGTCGATTCGGCTTTCGGACTTCCTCCAATGCTGTCCGAACAGGATGTGCTTTATCTCCAGACACACTTTCCACATGCGCGGATTCTCAACCACTGGAACTTTGGTGGAACCCTGATCTTTCGCAATCGCGGCGCCATACCTGTTTTCGTGGATGGCCGAGCAGCGACTGCTTATCCCGATTCATTGCTGCTTGACTATTTCAAGCTCGGCCGATCGGAAGTCATCGAGGCCGATTGGGATGCGGTACTTGAGAAATATCAAATCGACACGGTGCTTTGGGTAAAGCCCCATGAAGCGTTGCGGCAGCTTCTGGTCGGCAAGAGAGGCTGGAAAGAAGCATATACGGGGGAGTTTGCGAGCATTTACGTCAAGCCGTGACGCCGCGCCCCTAGTCCCACTTCATCCGGCCGGAATAAGCCCAATCGACCAGCCGCCCGTCGCGGCTGCCGAGCCTGGCGATTTTGTCCATTTCGTCGTCGCTCAGCGTGAAATCGAAGATCGCGGCGTTTTCCGAAAGCCTCTCGACCTTGCTGGTGCGCGGGATGACGACGATGTCCTGTTGCACGAGGAACCGCAAGCAGATCTGCGCCGCGGTCTTCTTGTGCGCGGCGCCGATGCGCTTGAGCACCTCGTTGTTGCGCGCGGTGCCCCGCGCGATCGGGCTGTAGGCGACGACCGCCATGCCCTGTCTACGGCACTCGGCGATCAGCTTCGACTGGTCGAGGAACGGATGACATTCGAACTGATTGCAGACCAGCGGCTCGCTGGTGGCTTTCAGCGCTTCTTCAATCAAAGCCACGGTAAAATTCGAAACGCCGATATGGCGGGTGAGCCCGTCCTGCTTGACCTTCGCCAAGGCGCCGAGCGTGTCGGCAAGCGGCACCTTCGGATTTGGCCAATGCAGTAACAGCAGATCGACTTCGCTGAGCCGAAGCTGCGCCAGCCGTTCGCGGGCAGATCGCTCAAGATCGCGCGGGGCGAAATGACTGGGCCAGATTTTCGTGGTGACAAACACGTCGTCGCGCCGGACGCCGGAGGCGTGCAGCCCTTCCCCGACCTCACGCTCGTTTTCGTAAAGCTGCGCGGTATCGATGTGCCGATAGCCGAGCCGCAAGGCCTGCTCGACAGCGCGCGCGCAGGCGCGGCCGCGCAGTTCCCAGGTGCCAAGACCGAGCACCGGAATACGCGCGCCCTTGGCTTCGACAACCGGGGAAGGTTCGATCGAATTCACGACAACTGTCCCATTATGACGCCGCGGTGGACCGCCAATCCGGAATGGTCTCGCGCAAGGATCGACTATTGCGGCGGTCAATTCCAGCCCAATGCGGCGGTCCGCGGCAGGTTCAAACGCAGCCCAAAATCAGCGGGCCAAAATTAGCGGGCTTTGGCAAGTACCGCAAAAGCGGTGTCCGGCGCTTCCTCAAGGACCTTGAGCAGCGCGCGTGCCGGACCGCGCGGCGAGCGTTTGCCCTGCTCCCAGTTGCGCACCGTCTCGACCGGCACGCCGATGCGGGCGGCAAACGCGGCTTGCGTGAGTCCGGTTCGACTTCGCACGTTGCGGGCGTAGGCCGCGTCGTCGCCTCGTCCGTTCGCTGCCCGCGCCGCGTTGTGTGCGGCGATGGCAATCGATCGCGGATCGGTGGCTATGTCACGCTCACTGCCGTCGGACAGGACTTCGACCAAGCGTCCGTCGGCTTTCAGGCGCACCCGCAGCATGGCGATGTCCCCGTGCTTGACCGGCGCAACACCATAGCTGATTTGTCGTTGATTCAATGAGTTAGTACTTCAAATGGCCAAGGCCTTTGGCCTATTTGAGATAAGCCATTGAACGACCAGACCAGGTTACCGCGTCACAACCGGCTGAAAAACGCCAGCAGCATTGCCCGCCGTGCGGTTTCACGGGTCTCACAAGCCGCCCCCATGAACCCCGCCATCGTGCCCTGGATTTTGTCGTAGTAAAAACCGCAGGTCGTATCGCGATAAGCGACCCACGCGCGCTGCATGGCACGGGCCTTCGCGGTCTGCGCCTCGTCGAGACCGGCGAGCAGCGTTTTGTAGTTCTCGTTGAGCAAGTCGTCCCAGATCGCATATTCGATCTCATAGCAGTCGGTAATTTTCGCATCGCCTGCCGCGCCCAAATCGCCGATGCAGCGCTCGGCGACGAGATTGAACAGGCAATCCCGTTCGCCCTTGTCGAGATCATCCTTGTTCTTCTCTGCGCAAGCGCGAACGGCCGCGACTTCCGCCCCAGCCGGTTTCCGGCTTTGCGCATTCGCATTCACCGTCGCGGCAATCGCGAACGCCGCGGTCATTGCCGCGAGGACGAGCCGGCGTGTCACCATTCAATCCAGTCGCCGCAAATGGACGGTTGGTTCAACCGCCAATTCCGGAGATGATGGTACCCGATACGGAGCCCCTCGCCTTGCAAAACCTGCAGATCAACCCGCGGCGGCTATGGGACACTTTGATGGAGACCGCCCGGATCGGCGCCACGCCGAAGGGCGGCATCTGCCGGCTCAGCCTGACCGATCTCGACCGGCAGGTGCGCGACTGGTTTCGGACGCAATGCGAGGCGCTCGGCTGCGCTGTCACCGTCGACGAAGTCGGCAACATGTTCGCGCGGCGGCCGGGCAAGAACGCCGGCGCTGGCGCCGATTGCGATGGGCTCGCATCTCGACACCCAGCCGACCGGCGGCAAATTCGACGGCACGCTCGGCGTTCTCAGCGCTCTCGAAGCGCTGCGGACACTGCACGAGACCGGCTACGAGACCAACGCGCCGATCGAGGTGGTGAACTGGACCAACGAAGAAGGCGCGCGCTTTGCGCCGGCCATGCTGGCGTCCGGCGTATTCGCCGGCGTCTTCACGCCCCGACTACGCGCATTCGCGTACCGATCGCGACGGCAAAACCTTTGGCGAGGAGCTGGCGCGGATCGGCTACAACGGCAGCGAAAAAGCCGGCGCACGCAAATTCGCGGCAATGTTCGAATTGCACATCGAGCAAGGCCCGATCCTCGAGGCCGAGGGCCGCAAGATCGGCGTGGTACAGGGTGTGCAGGGCATCCGCTGGTACGAGATCACTATCACCGGGCAGGACTCCCACAGCGGCACGACGCCGATGACGCTGCGCCGGAATGCATTGATCGGCGCCGCGCGCATGATCGAACGCATCGACGCCATTGCGCGTGCGCATGCGCCGGACGCAGTCGGCACAGTAGGGTTGATCGAGAACAGGCCGAACAGCCGCAACGTCATTCCCGGCGAGGTCTTCTTCAGCGTCGACTTTCGTCATCCGCAAGAAGCCGTGCTCGACACCATGGAAGCGGAATTGCGCACGGCGCTCGCGGCCGTCCTGCCGCCGATGCAGCTCACGTACGCCGAGGGGCGCATCTGGCAATCGGCACCGGTCAAATTCGCCCTGGAACTGATCGAATGTGTCCGTATCGGCGCGCAGAAGGCGGGCTTTCCGACCCGCGACATGATTTCAGGCGCCGGGCATGACGCGGTCTACGTTTCCCGCGTCGCGCCGACGACGATGATCTTCGTGCCATGTGCCGGCGGCATCTCGCACAACGAAGCGGAATTGACCAGCTTCGACGAATGCGCCGCCGGCGCGCAGGTGTTGCTCAATGCGGTGCTGGAGTTTGATCGGCGATTGGGCTGACTGCGGCGGCATTTTTGTTTGCCTAGCTCTGCAGCCACTTCTCCTTCCGCGACGCGCCATGGCTGGCGTGTGAGATTTCCCTCTAGGAAGCGTTTCCGTTCACTCTGAGCAGGACGAAAGCCGTGGAGATTACAACGACGTAAAGTCTCGAACCTTCTCCGTTTCGCGCCGACCAACAAGGTGAAGCGACTGCGCGAAATGGAGGCAACCATCATGAAGCACATCACCATCATCACCGCGACATTGCTCGCGAGCGCGCTTGCGGCGCAGGGGGCTCCCCAGAAGGCGCCGCATCATTCCACGCATCGGCAGATGGCAAGCAACAGCGGCTGTGTCGCCGACCAGCGCGGAATAGCCGACGTCATCGACGCGAATCCCTTCATGGGACCGGAGATGCGTCAGTTGGCGAAGGAAATGCGCACCCGGTGCCTGCCGGGAAGCTCCAGCCCGCAGGTCGACTTCGGCCCGTCGTCCGACCCGACGCCGCCGACGGTGTACACGCCGGATACGGCGGGAATGAATACACCGACGAATCCTACATGGCGCGGGTTCGATCCATGAGCGAAGCACCAATCAGCACATGCTTTTGGCCGCTTCAATTGGCGGCTCTTTCAATCTCCGACCATAACTTAACCTAGCGCGTCTTCTCGAAAATCTCGCGGCCGATCAGCATGCGGCGGATTTCGCTGGTACCGGCGCCGATCTCGTAGAGCTTGGCGTCGCGCAGCAGCCGCCCGGCCGGGAAATCGTTGATGTAGCCGTTGCCGCCGAGACACTGGATGGTTTCGAGCGCCATCCAGGTCGCGCGCTCTGACGCATAGAGAATGGCGCCGGCGGCATCTTCGCGCGTCGTCTCGCCGCGATCGCAGGCGCGCGCCACCGCATAGACGTAGGCCTTCGATGCGTTGAGCGTGACATACATGTCGGCGAGCTTGGCCTGAATGAGCTGGAAGCTGCCGATCGGCTGGCCGAATTGCGTGCGCTGGTGCACATAGGGAATGACGAGGTCGAGGCAGGCCTGCATGACGCCGAGCGGTCCCGCCGCCAGCACCGTGCGCTCGTAATCGAGACCTGACATCAGCACATTGACGCCGTTGCCGACGACGCCGAGCACGTTTTCGGCCGGCACTTCGCAGTCCTCGAACACGATCTCGCTGGTGTCGGAGCCGCGCATGCCGAGCTTGTCGAGCTTTTGCGCCGGCGAGAATCCCTTGAAATTTTTCTCGACGATGAACGCGGTGATGCCGCGCGCACCGGCGGTGCGGTCGGTCTTGGCGTAAACCACGAGCGTGTCGGCGACCGGCCCGTTGGTGATCCACATTTTCGAGCCGTTGAGCACATAGCGGTCGCCCTTGCGGTCGGCACGGGTGCGCATCGAAACCACGTCCGAGCCCGCGCCCGGTTCCGACATCGCCAGCGCGCCGACATGCTCGCCGGAAATCAGCTTCGGCAGATAGCGCTTGCGCTGCTCGTCACTGCCGTTGCGGCGGATCTGGTTGACGCAGAGATTGGAATGCGCGCCGTAGGACAGGCCGACCGCGGCGGACGCCCGCGGAAATCTCCTCCATCGCCACGCAATGCGCGAGATAGCCGAGGCCGGAGCCGCCCAAGCTCCTCCTCGACCGTGATGCCAAGCAGGCCGAGCTCGCCAAGCTGCGGCCATAGCTCGCGCGGAAAGGTGTTGGCACGATCGATCTCGGCGGCGAGCGGCGCGATCTTGTTCTGGGAGAACGCCCGCACCGTATCGCGCAGCATGTCGAGGTCGCTGCCGAGGCCGAAATCGAGGCCGGGAATGCTGTTTTGCGTCATCGCCCGCTCCATCCCGCGGCTAGGAGGCCGAAGGCTTGTCTCTGAAAGATAACCTTTGAGGCCAGGCGTGTCAGCGTGCCGAAACGGCCTGCCTGAGCGCCGGAACGGCCGGCTGGCGACCGCGCCATCAGCTTGTCGATGGCTTCCGCGGGCCGGGGCTTCGAGAACAGGAAGCCCTGCATTTCGTCGCAGCCGGCGAGCCGCAGCAGCACCCGCTGTTCGTCAGTCTCGACGCCTTCGGCCAGCACTTTCATGCCGAGCGCATGACCTAGCGTGACGATCGACTGAATGATCGCGCCGGCGTTGCCGGTGGTACCGAGCGACGCGACGAATGCGCGATCGATCTTGAGCTGGTTGAACGGGAATTTTTGCAAATAGCTCAGGCTCGAATAACCGGTGCCGAAAGTCGTCGAGCGCGACACTCACGCCGAGCGCCCGCAGCGCTTCGAGCCGTTGCAGCGTCGCCTGCGGATCGTCGATCAGCACGCTCTCCGTCACTTCCAGCACGATGCGCGAAGGCGCGATTGCCATTGTCGCGCATCACGGCAGCGACCAGATCGACAATGCCGGGGTCGCGGATCTGCAACGGCGAAAGATTCACCGCCACCGTAAGGGTCGGCCAGCGCATGGCTTCGCTCAGCGCGCGGCGCAGCACGAATTCACCGAGTTGCGGCATCAATCCGCTCTGCTCGGCGAGCGGAATGAACACCGATGGCGGAATTGTTCCACGCGCTCGGATGATTCCAGCGGCACAGCGCTTCGACGCCGAGGACGCCGCCGCCGGCCGCGGCGACGACAGGCTGGTAGTGAAGCTCCAGCGCGCCCGATGCGACCGCGGTTTCAAGCTCGCGCCGGATGAAGTTCCGATCGTTGTACTCGGTCTCGATTTGCGGCTCGAAGCTCCGCACCGCGCTACGGCCGTCGCGCTTGGCCGCGCGCAAAGCAAGATGGGCGCGGCGGCTCAAGTCCTCCGCCGTGTTGCCGTCGACAGGCGCCTGCACAATGCCGATGCCGGCGGTGATCTGCCAGTTTTGCTCGATGAAGATCGGCTGCGACAGCGATGCGCGGCAGCGTTTCCGCAAGCACAGCCGCGCCGCGCGTATCATCGCTGGCGAGGATCACGGCGAACTCATCGTCGTCAAACCGGCCGAATTGCGCGCCATCCGGAAGGCTCGACGCGAGACGGGTGGCGACATGTTCATCAGCGCATCGCCGCCGCTGCGGCCATGCGTGTCGTTGACCTCACGGAAGCCGTCGAGGTCGATCAAGCACCAGCGCCACGACGCCGGAGGTACGGCGCTGCCAGCGCGCTCGTGAGGCGTCTCGAGCATCACGCGATGATTTGGCAGCCCGGTCAGCGCATCTTCGCTGGTGAGCTTGCGAATGGTGCGAAGACTTGCCGACAGCCCACGCGCCAGCCGCAGGATCAGGCCGCCAGCCAGCGATGCCGAGACGCCGAAGCACCACGCCCAGCGCACCGATGATCCCCCACAGCCAGATCATGGCGCGGATCAGCGCGCGGTCCGGCGCCCAACTGAACCAGCCGACGATGCGCCCTCGCCCATCGTGGATCGATTGCGCCTCCCGACCGTTGATGGCCGAATGGTCGGCATCGAAGCGCAGGTCCTTGAGGCCGGAGCGGTGCGCGATCACCGTAATCCGGCTATCGTCGAACCGGCCATTTTCGCCGGCGACATTCGCCATGTCGTTGAGCGCGAGTTGCAGCGCGGCGTGCTGCTCGGCGGAAATACGGCGGTCCGCCCGTAACGTGACCATGAAACCGATGACGGCGCAGGCCACCATCGCCGCCGCCATGGCCATCAGCACATAGGATGCAACCTGCGAGGCGGCCGTGCTCAGCACCCTGCCCGCCGGCGCACGGGAGCGCTGCCGGAGTGCCGCCCACCACATCCGGGCTGCCGCAGCGGCCTTCATTTCACACGCCCCGTCTGGACTTATGACAACCCGAAATATTGACGCAGCTTAATCGCGTATGATTAACAGCAAGGAAAAGGCGCGGCGCTTTGCCCTGATTTATCAACAGGGTCGGCCCGTTAATCTCCGGTTAAGGATCGGGCTGCGTAAGCTGCGCTACAATGCACCTGACGGCAGGTAACCGGTTCCAGTTCCGGGTGAGGGAATGCGTTTCGCTGGGATAATTTCACGGGCTGCGGCGCTCGCCGCGGTCGGCGGCTTGGTCGGCGTCATTTCCGCCATTACGCCGTCGCGTGCCGAAGAGTGTCCGGGAAACCCGGATGCAATCGGAACCAGCCGCACCCTGATGATCGATCCGGCCGAATACTCCAAGGTCGGCAAATATCAGTATGGCCCGCTGCCGCTCCAGGATCATGAAGTCGTCCTGACCTTCGATGACGGCCCAATTCCGCCATCCACGACACGGGTACTCGACATGCTGGCGTCGCAGTGCGTCAAGGCGAACTTCTTCCTGGTCGGCGAGATGGCCCGCAACTATCCGTGGGTCGTGCGGCGGATGTACAACGAAGGGCATGTCATCGGCACGCACAGCGAAGATCATCCGCTGCGTTTCGGTGAAATGCCGATCGAAAAGATCCGCTGGGAACTCGACAAGGGGATAGCGGACGTCGCCGCAGCGCTTGGTGATCCTCACAAGATGGCGCCGTTCTTCCGCTTCCCGGGCTTCGACCGCTCCAATGCGGCCGAAGAAGAAGTTGCGGCGCGCCATCTGGTCATTTTCAGCACCGACACCGAGGAAGACGACTGGCATCGCCACATCAGCGCGAAGCAGATCATCAACCTGGCCGTGAGCCGGCTCGAAAAGCTCGGCAAAGGCATCATCCTGCTTCATGATATTCATCCTTGGACGGCGGACGCGCTGCCGGAGATACTCAAGCAACTAAAAGAGAAGGGCTTCCATCTCGTACAGGTCGTGCCGACACCGGCGTCGGTCGACACCGCGGTCGACGCGGCGAGCGAAATGACGGTGTCGTGGACGATGGCGCAGCAGGACGCAATCGATACGCGGCACAACCGCTCCGAACTGGCCGGCAATCACCGCCACCTCGCGCCGGAGCGCATCGCACTTCTCGTTCCCGATGCTGAAGCGTTCAAGACGGATTATGCCGTCATACCGGCGCGTCGCGACCGGAAAGATCCAGACCGCGGCCGCTTCAGAAAGCGAAGCTGCGCCGACGCTCGGCGCGTTGCTTTGGCCTGATCACTCAGCGCCCGTGCCCGCTGATGGCGATGCGCAGTTGCCGGCGCTCGACCGTCGCCGATATCGGCTGGCCGGTGACCGAGAAACTTCGGGCCGTCGAAAAGCCCGCTTTCATTCACACGGCGTCGAAGCGCGAGCCGCGCCATGGCCGGCACAGCGTCGCCCGGCGGCACATGATCGCCAAACGCGAGAACGGCAAAACCAATCGAAGGCAGGCTTCTTCGGCAAACGTGACGACGCCAAGGAAACTCCGGCGAAAGCGCGCGCGAAGTTACCGAAATGGCAGCGCGCACGTCACGCCCATGCCCCGACCGGCTCCGGCAAACGCGCCTGATCGGCGCGGCGCTGCCAGTACCGCTGACGTTGGCGGACGAAGCCAGCCGTGCCAACGCCCTGTCCGGCCAAGACCTTATCGTTCGAGAAGCCGGTTCGGACCAAGGCCTTGTCCCCCAAAAGCCTAGCTGTTACATCGGCTTCACCGCGCCTGCCGGGCGCGAGTCCAGCCTACAAACGCGGCCATGGCGGAATTGGTAGACGCACTAGCTTGAGGTGCTAGCGGGGCAACCCGTGGAGGTTCGAGTCCTCTCGGCCGCACCAGCTTACGCTCTGCGAGCTTCGGCTCGGCGAGCCGAGATGAAAACTAGTAGCCAAGCGGAGGCTCGCGCCGAAGTCTTGGCAAAGAAGCCTTGGCGAAGGCGGACTGGTTCGAGCTACTTCGCCTCGGGCGAGCGCGGCAGCAGTTCCTTGACCTCGACGGCAATCTTGTTGCCGCTGACGATCACGGTGCCTTTGGCGACCGGCAGGTTGTTGGCGAGAATGCGGACTTCATCTTCCTCGGACGAGTCGAGTTCGATGATGGCGCCGCGGCCAAGGCGGAGAACCTGATGGATCGGCATGGACGTCGTGCCCAGCACGACCGCGATGTCGATCGAGACATTATCGAGTGTCGGCAAACAGAGCCCCCGTGCCCATTTTGTCGCTGCATTTTCGCTGCCATAGTCTATCGCCCCGTTATGGTTATCGGATGGTTAATACCCGCGACGAACTGACATTCGGCCTGCTGCCTGTGGCTTCCGCGCCACCGGTCGAGTGGCGCGTGAGCGACGGCCTCATCGATTACGAACAGGCGCTTGCGGCGATGACCACTCGTGCCGAATCGATTGCGCGCGGCGAAGCCGACGAACTGGTCTGGCTGCTCGAACATCCGCCGCTCTACACCGCCGGCACGTCGGCGCAGCAAAGCGAACTGATCGAAGCGCGCTTCCCGGTTCACATGACCGGACGCGGCGGGCAATTCACTTATCACGGCCCCGGCCAGCGCGTCGGTTATCTCATGCTTGATCTCAAACGCCGCGCGCCGGACGTGCGCCGGTTCGTCGCCACCATCGAAGAGCTGATCATCCGCACGCTCGCCGCCTTCAACGTGCGCGGTGAACGCCGCGACGACCGGATCGGCGTCTGGGTGCGCCGGCCGGACAAGGGCGACGGCTTCGAGGACAAGATCGCGGCCATCGGCATTCGCGTATCGCGCTGGGTGACGCTGCACGGTTTTGCGCTCAACGTCGAACCGGACCTGTCGCATTTCTCCGGCATCGTGCCGTGCGGCGTTTCCGAGGCGCGCTACGGCGTGACGTCGCTTGCGGATCTCGGCCATACCGTGACGATGCCGGAAGTCGACATGGCGCTCCGCGCTGCATTCGAGCCGCTGTTCGGCGCGACGTGATCGATCAGGCGGACGGCAGCACCGAGAACAAGTCGCCGCCGCCGGCACAGCGCAAATTCGGCGACGGTACCCTCGCGCTGATCGATCGCGTCGACGTGCGAACCGCCCGGGCCCTGTTTGCAAGCCTCGATCATGCCAGTGACGGCCTCCTGCGGCCCGGCGAACAGCGCTTCCACCGAACCATCGCGGCCATTGCGGACCCAGCCCCGCAGGCCGCGGTCAAGCGCGGCGACTTCAGTCCAGGCGCGATAGCCAACACCTTGCACCCTGCCCCGGACAATGACATGACGCATCACGTCCATGCGATGTCTCCGAGCTTGCGCGTGCCGGACGCCGCAACACCGGCCGGCAGCCACCGCTCCAAATTTGCAATATACCGGGACGGAAATTTCCACTCCCGCGCCGCCGCGACCACGAGCTCCATGTAACCCGCCTTCGGTCGGCCCTCGCCGCTCGGCCGCGCCAGATAGACAAGCGCATTGTGCAGACGGCCGTCATGCCGCACCGGCATGGTCTCGGCGCGATAAAGCCCGCCCGCGACATTTTCCCAGCCGTCGAGCGTAACGCGGTCACGCGACGTCAGCCGCCACAGCACGCCGTGGACGGTGCGCACAACAGCGCGCTCCACCGAAGCGTAGCCGTCACCGGTGATCAGGAAGCGATGATCGGCAAGCGTCGCGACGCCAAGGGGTTCTGCCGCCGGCGCATGGCGCCGCATCACGGCGCGATGCATATTGGACCCATAGGCAAAATGCAGGATCACGTTTTCGGCTCGGCCGCGCTCGGCCGCGTTGCCGCCCAACACGTCACCACAACAGCAACGATCACCGGCAGGAAAGCCATGACGATGCATATGGCGAGGATCAGCCCGCCGACATCGTGCCCCGAAGTCTGGGTCAGCGCGGCAACAACCGCAATCAGCAACACAATATTGAGCGCCGCCGTCGCATTTGGTTCCGTGCCTCCGGCGGAGGCGTGAAAAAATTCATCGCCACGATCAGCAGCAGTACGATCGAGAGCGCGTAGAGCGCCGCTGCGCCGGCAGCGAGATCACCGGGCGGCCTGCATCGTGAAGCCGCCTGGCGTGCAGGACGTACCAGATCCAGATCAGCGCCGCCTGCGGCGACCGCAAACGGCCAGATGCCGGCGTGGGCCAGCACCTGCTGCATCGTCAGCCATTGCGCGCCGATACCGGCGGCATAGACCGCAAGCACGGCGGCAATAAATGGCTGCGGCGTCAGTCGTCCGGATGGTGAAAGAAAGAGCGCAAAACCTGCATACCTGTCGTTTCCGGATCGCCGCTACGCTGGCGAGTCCACGGACGACAGTTTAGGCGAATTCCATGATCACCGCATCGACCGCGACGCTGTCGCCCGGCTTGACGTTGATCTTCTTGATGATGCCGTCCCGCTCGGC
This sequence comes from uncultured Alphaproteobacteria bacterium, assembly GCA_963723335.1. Classification (GTDB taxonomy): domain Bacteria; phylum Pseudomonadota; class Alphaproteobacteria; order Rhizobiales; family Xanthobacteraceae; genus BOG-931. The sequence continues at coordinate 24,983 of CAVRQJ010000015.1, forward strand.
GCGGAGGATATTTTCCATTTTCATCGCTTCGACCACGGCGAGCGTTTCACCGGCCTTGACCTCCTGGCCTTCGGCGACGGCGATCGAGACGACCAGGCCCGGCATCGGGCAACGTACCGCCTTGCCGCTGTCGGACAGCGCCTTGACCGGCATCAGCCGCGCATAACGCGCTTCACGCTCGGTATAGACAAAGGCTTTGGTCTCGACTCCGCGATAGGCCAGCTCAAAACCGTTCGGGATCGTCCGCACATGGACGGCGACCGGCGCACCATCGACGGTTCCTGCCCAGAGCGGCACGCCCGGCAGCCATTTCGAGGAGAACTTGCTGGTCTTGCCGTCAGCAAATCGCACAGCGATGGCATCGACCTCGCGCTCGACGTCCAGCTTCCATTTCCTCGCCGCCGAGCAATCGGCGCGATGGCGCTCACGGGTCAGCGCGGTATTGAGCTGCCCGGAAATCTGCCGTTTGCGCTCGCCCAGCACATGGTCGATCGCCGCCGCGACGCCCGCGATGGTTCGCGCAACCTCGCCGGTGGGCGGCGTGCGTTCAAAGCCGTTCGGGAATTCTTCGGCGATAAAGCCGGTCGACAATTTGCCCGGACCGCCATCGCGGCTTCTGCATGATCGCCGACAGGAACGGGATGTTGTGGCGGATGCCTTCGATGGTGAAGGCGTCGAGCGCGTCGGCCTGCGCGTCGATCGCCTGCTCGCGCGTCCTGGCGTGCGTGACCAGCTTGGCGATCATCGGATCGTAGTAGAGCGAGATCTCGCCGCCCTCGGTCACGCCGGTATCGTTGCGCACCGTCGCGCCGTTATGGACGCCTTCGGCCGGCGGCCGGTAGCGCACCAGCCGGCCGATCGACGGCGCGAAATTGCGGTAAGGGTCTTCGGCATAGACGCGGCTTTCGACCGCCCAGCCATCGAGCTTGACGTCGCTTTGCTTGAGCTTGAGCGGCTCGCCGGCGGCAACGCGGATCATCTGCTCGACCAGATCGATGCCGGTGATGAGTTCGGTCACCGGATGCTCGACCTGCAGCCGCGTGTTCATTTCCAGAAAGAAGAAGCTGCGATCCTGGCCGGCGACAAACTCGACGGTCCCGGCGCTGTCGTAGCCGACGGCTTTGGCCAGCGCGACCGCCTGCTCGCCCATTTTCTTGCGGGTGGCCTCGTCGAGCAGCGGGCTCGGCGCTTCCTCGATGACCTTCTGGTTGCGGCGCTGGATCGAGCATTCGCGCTCGCCGAGATAGATAACGTTGCCGTGCTTGTCGCCCAGTACCTGAATTTCGACGTGGCGCGGATTGACGATGAATTTCTCGATGAAGACGCGGTCGTCGCCGAAGCTCGACTTGGCTTCGGAGCGGGCGCGGACAAAGCCCTCGGCGACCTCGTCGCGGCTGTGGGCGATGCGCATGCCCTTGCCGCCGCCGCCGGCCGAGGCCTTGATCATCACCGGATAGCCGATCTCGTCGGCGATCTTCGCGGCCTGCTTCTCGTCCTCGATCACGCCGAGATGGCCGGGCACGGTGGATACTTTCGCGGCGGCCGCGGCCTTCTTGCTTTCGATCTTGTCGCCCATCGCGCCGATCGCCTTCGGGTTCGGCCCGATGAAGACGATGCCGGCTTTGGCCAGCGCCTCGGCAAAAGCCTGGCGCTCGGAAAGAAAGCCGTAGCCCGGATGCACCGCTTCGGCGCCGGTCGATTTGCAGGCTTCGACGATCTCGGTCGATGACGAGATAGCTTTGCGCCGCCGGCGGCGGCCCGATCAGGACGGCCTCATCCGCCATCTCGACATGGAGCGCATCGCGATCGGCTTCCGAATAGACCGCGACTGTTGCGATCCCCATCCGCCGGGCGGTCTTGATGATGCGGCAGGCGATCTCGCCGCGATTTGCGATCAGAATTCGCTTGAACATTACTGTCCCGCGTGCCGGCTCTTTGGCTTTGCGGCGGCGGCGCGCAAATGTCAATCGACGTGAACGTTGGCCTTCTGGATGACGTCGCGATACCCGGCGCCTTCCTGCTTGACGCGGGCGGTCAACTCCGCCGGCGTCGATGGAATGGTATTGACGCCGCCGGCGGCGAAACGGTCCTTCACGTCCTGCGTATTGAGGATTTGAACGACGGCGGCGTTGAGCTTGTCGATCACCGGCTGCGGCGTACCGGCAGGCGCAAGGAACGCGGTCCAGTTCGACGAGGCGATGCCGGGGACGCCGGATTCCTGCATCGTCGGCCAATCCGGATTGAGCGGCGAACGCTTGGCCGTCGTGATCGCAAGGACGCGGATATTGCCATTCGCCACCATCGGCGCGACCGATGAACTGGCGAGGATCCCAAGCGGAATATCGCCGGCGGCCAGCGCCTGTGCCGCGGGCGCTCCACCCTTGTAAGGCACATGAACGAACCTGGTGCCGGTCGCGAGCGCCATCAACTCCATGACAAGCTGATTGATGCTGCCGTAACCCGGCGTGCCGACATCGAGAGAGCCGGGTTTCTCCTTGGCGGCGGCAATGACCTCGCCGACCCGTTTGAACGGCGAATTGCCGTTCGTTGCAACCACCATCGGCGCATCGCTCACCGCAGCGATCGGCGCAAAATCGCGATCGACGTTGAAAGGCATGTCCTTGAACAGGAATGGGTTGATGGCGATATCGCCGACGGTGCACATCACCAGCGTATAGCCATCCGGCGCCGCATGCGCCGTTGTCTCCATGGCGATGAACCCGCTGCCGCCGGGCCGGTTCTCGACCGCGACCTGCTGCCCCCAAAGCTCGGTCAACTTGGCGCCGACGATACGTGCGGCGATATCGGCGATGCCGCCGGGAGCGTAAGGCACCAGCACCCGGATCGGCCGCGTCGGGTAGTCCTGCGCCAATGCAGGCGCGGCCCATAGCGTGATGAGACCGAACAAAACACCGAGAGCCCGACGCATGTCTGTTTCCTCGCCTCTAGTGCCGCAACCACAGTGATAGCGCGAACGCGATGGCCAGCACCGCAGACACGCCCTGCCAGAACCTGACCGGTGACCGCTCATAAAACGTCAGCGGCCGCCGCGCCGACATCGGCTGACGTTCCGGTCCGCGCTCCATCTCCACCGCAAACTCGTTCATGTCACGAAACCGCTCGGCCGGGTCGATTGCGATGGCGCGGCCAAGGGCCGCCTGCAGCCAGGCCGGAAGGTCCGGCCGCAAATCGCCAAGCGGGGTCGGACGGGTTTTGCGCGGCGGGTTGACCGCATCGAGATTGCCGTACGGAAATTCCCCGGCGAACGCCCGGAACATGGTCACGCCGAGCGCATACATATCGGTCGCTTCGTTGCCCGGTTCACCGGCGAGCATTTCCGGCGCCATGTATCCCATGGTGCCGGGGATATCTTCCGGCGGAAAGTCTTCCATTCCCGGCACGCGCACGACGCCGAGATCGATCAGTTTGAGCGAGCCCTCGGCTTCCAGGATGATGTTGTCCGGCTTGATGTCGCGATGAATGATGCCGGCGCGGTGCAGCGCCGCGACGCCGCGTGCGAGCTTGATCGCAATGTTGCGACCTTCCTCGAGCCCTATCGCAGGCCGGCGCGCGAGCCGATTGGATAACAGCTCGCCCTGATAGAGCGGCATGACCGTGTAAAGGCAGGTTTGCCGGCCCGGCGGCAGTTCGATGATACGGCCGATCCAGGGGCTGTTGACGCGGGCGCCGACCCACGCTTCGCGAACGAAGGCGGCGTGATAGGTCGCGACCGCCGCTACCTGCGGCTTCGGAAATTTCAGCACCGCCTCGCCGCCTTCGACTTCGTCCACCGCGCCGAACAGGCGGCTGTAGCGGCCATCGGACACCAGCACCTTGAGCAGGAAGCCGTCGACCGCCTCGCCCATGACCGGCACCGGGATCAGCGGCAGCTGCATGATGTTGCTGCCGACCTCGCTGGCCAATTCCGCCGTCGGCAGCTCGACCACATCCACGACCAGCGCGGTGCAATTGTCGGTCGAGCCGGCGTCGAGCGCGGCGCGCACCAGTTCGCGTGCGGCGTCGTCGGACGCCGACCGGGCCCGCATGATGTCGGCAATGACTTCCTGATTCAAAAATGCGTGCACACCGTCGCTGCACAACAGAAATCGGTCATGCAGCGCCACCGGCTGCGTCGCGTAGTCGAGCCGTACTTCGGTTTCGACGCCGAGCGCCCGATACAAGACGTTCGAACGCCCGCCGCTGCTGCCTTCGCGCACATGATCGGTGGTCAACAATGTCAGGCGATTGCCGCCAAGCCGGTAGGCGCGCGAGTCGCCGACGTGCAGGATGTGGGCAATGCGCCCGCGCAGCACCAGCGAGGTGAAGGTGCATCCCATCCCCGCCAATTCGGGATCGCGCTTGCCCTGGCCGTAGATCCAGCCGTTGAGCGAACTGATCACGGTCGCCGCGGCGCGGCGTACCTCCATGGTTTCCGGCAGATCGCAAAATCCGTCGAGGAAACCGCGCACGGCGGTTTCGGAGGCGATGCGGCCACCGCGCGCCCCGCCGATACCATCGGCCAGGGCCGCAATCACATCGCGGCGCGGCTGCGGCAGCTCCCAGCCAAAAACCGCGCCGCCGAAATCCTCGTTGGCTTTGCGCGGGCCGGTCTCCGAAGCAAACCCTACAGTCGCCTTGACGCCGGAAACCCGCTCGGCCATCGCCCCGCCTTCGATAACTTTCAGGTCCGTGGGCTGCCAATCAACATAAGAAAGTGCGGTTACGCGGCCGCCATATCTTCAGTGATCGAGCTGGCAGCGATGGAAATAGGTGTTGCCGCCCATGGAAGATGCAAACACTACCGTAAGGTCACCAGTTTTCAGATCAAGCGTGTAGCGCCAGCCATCGTTCGCGTCGCGCCAGGCAATTTTGCTTTCGCTGATACTGGCCGGGTTGGAGTCGACGGTGCCATGGTCGTAGTCGACATTGATCTGCCAGCTCGTGCCGCTGGACTTGTTTGTGCAGGTGATCGCGCGCTGACCATGCAGTGCCTCAATACTGAGCGCCGGAGCCGCCGCAGTGTAGGCCAATGTGATGGTAGCCGCGGCCAATGACCTAGTCAGGCTTGAAGTACGCACCATTGTTCTGCCTATTTTCTAATCATACTGCAGTTTTTCTGACCAGAAAGGGGGTTTTACAACCCCAAGCACTTGAAAAACCTGTCCGATTAACTGGCACAGAAATTGTATTCGTTCAATCGCTCGCCCGTGTGCCGTCCGCGCACAAGGGGCATTATTGGGGGAAGGCACATGGCACTCGTTCCGTCACCACAATGGCTAGATACCGGCGACAATGCTTGGCAGTTAGCAGCGGCTACTTTCGTTGGTCTGCAAAGCATTCCCGGCCTGGTCGTTCTCTACGGCGGCGTGGTCAAGAAGAAATGGGCGATCAACTCCGCCTTTATGGCGATGTACGCTTTTGCTTCTGTCCTCGTCGTTTGGGTCTTGTTTGACTACAACATGGCGTTTGGACACGCTTGGCTCTCGATCGCCGGGCAAACGTTCTTGGGCGCGCCTCAACTCGCTACTTCAGCTGCGTTTACACTCGGTCAAGCCACAGTACCGGAGGCTGCGTCAGGCATGCCGCCGATGGCATTTCCGATGGCGACGCTGATCTACTTCCAGTTCGTGTTCGCTGCGATCACCGTCATCATTCTCGCCGGTTCGGTGCTTGGCCGAATGAACTTCACGGCGTGGATGATCTTCTGCCCGGTGTGGATGACTCTGGTTTACACCGTCGGCGCGTTCAGCCTCTGGGGCGGCGGCTGGCTCGCTGGTTTGGGTGTAGCGGACTTCTCGGGCGGATACGTCATCCATCTCGCTGCGGGTACTTCCGGCTTCGTTGCCGCTTGGGTCATCGGACCACGGTTGCAGGCTGACCGCGACAACTTCCCGCCAAACAGCCTGCTGGTAACGCTTGTCGGCGCCGGCATCCTGTGGATCGGCTGGAACGGCTTCAACGGCGGCGACCCCTACTTCGCCAATGCTGACGCCGGCGCGGCCGTGCTCAACACCAATACCGCAACGGCGGTTGCCCTTCTGGTCTGGACCATTCTGGACAAGATGGCTTACGGCAAGCCGTCAGTGATCGGTGCCGTCAACGGCATGATCGCGGGCCTCGTCGCAATCACTCCCGGCGCCGGTTATGTCGACGGCTGGGGCGCGATCGCGATCGGCGTCTGTGCGGGCATCATTCCGTGGCTCAGCATGAACAAGTTCCAGAAGACCGCGTTCATGATGAAGATCGATGACACCCTGAGCGTGTTCTCGACCCACGGCGTGGCCGGACTGATGGGCGGCATTCTGGTTGGCGTGTTCGCCAATCCGGACATGCTGCAATACATCGGCACCGACAAAGAAGCTCCGGGCGTGAACGTGACCGGCTTGCTTTACGGCAACGCCGCGCAAGTTCTCACCCAGATCGAAGGCGCAGCCTTCATCATCGTGTACAACATCATCGCGACCTACATCATTCTGAAGGTCATCGGCTTCATCGTGCCGCTGCGCATGGACGAAGCGACCCTGAAGGTCGGCGACGACGCGGTGCACGGCGAAACCGCCTACGCGATCGGTACGGAAGGCGAGTAATTGCCAAAGCCGGTGGGCCGCAAAGCCCACCGGCTGTTTTCCCTGGTGCTTCCTTGCGAGCAAAGATGGCCGCTCGCAAGGCCCTAGTCCGCAACTCACTATGATCGTGCGGACTCTTGGCGGCTTCCCAACCGGGCGGCCGCCTTTTTTCATGATGGTCCAGTACCGGCCGTGTCCGCTGAGGACCCGGCTTTTTGCCAAAAATCCAATATTGTGGACCATGATAAGCGGCGTTCCCGGGCGTCACACCACCGTCATCTGATGCCGCGAGAACCGCTATAATCCCCTGCCCCATTCCTGGAGCGACCTATGCGTCCGCTGCTCATCCTCGGTACGGCGATGTTTTCGACATTGGCCTCGGCCTCGTTTGCGCAAACGCCCGCCGCAAAGCCGCACAACGTCGTTCTGTTCGTCGCCGACGGTCTGCGCTTCCGCATGGTCGATGACCGCACCGCGCCGACCATGGCGGCAATTGCCCGCGACGGCGTCAGCCTCCGCAACAGCCACTCGTTGTTTCCGACATTCACCACGGCAAACGCGTCCGGCATGGCGACCGGCCATCAGCTTGGCGATACCGGCGACTTCTCCAACACGATCTACACCGGCTTTCAGGTGCCGGGCGCCGGCAATACCACCGTGCCGTTTCTGGAAAGCGACGCAGTCCTCGGCGACGTCGACGAACATTTCGCAGGCAACTACCTCGACGAAGCGACGATCCTGAAGCTCGCGCGCGACAAGGGCTACAGCACGGCGTCGATCGGCAAGATCGGTCCGACGCTGATTTTCGATCCGACCGAGCGCAGCGGCGACCAGACCGTGCTGGTCGATGACGCCACCGGCACGCCCAAGGGCATTCCGCTGTCGCAAGAGGTGACGCAGCGGCTGCAGGCCGCAAGTCTGCCGCCCGCAACACCGCCGCGCGGCGAAAATGGCAAGGCCGGCAACATGTCCACGCCGGGCACCACAACCGCCAACGTTGTGCAGCAGGACTATTTCGCCGCGGTGACGACCCGCGTGGTGCTGCCGATGTTCAAGGACCGCAACAAGCCGTTCCTGCTGGTGTTCTGGTCGCGCGATCCGGACGGCTCGCAGCACAATCAGGGTGACAGCCTCAACGCGCTGGTCCCCGGCATCAATGGTCCGACCTCGCTCGCCGCGATCCGCAACGCCGACGACGATCTGGCGCGCATCCGCTCGACGCTGAGCGAGCTCGGCCTGCTCGACTCCACCGACATCATCACCACCGCCGATCACGGCTTCTCGACGATTGCCAAGGAAAGCCAGACCAGCCCGTCGGTGAAGACCAAATTCTCCGATACGGTCCCCGGCCACTTGCCGATGGGTTTCGTCGCACTCGATCTGTCGCATGCGCTCAACATGCCGCTGATCGATCCGGACGACGGCTACAAGACCGTTGGCGATGCCGCGCACACCAAGTTCGGCAACGGACTGATTGGCGGCGACGCCAACAACCCCAAGGTCGTGGTTGCGGCCAATGGCGGCTCGGACCTGATCTACATTCCGGATGGCGACAAGGCGGTGGCGAAGCGCATCGTCGATTTCCTGCTGACGCAGGATTACGTCAGCGGCATTTTTGTCGACACCAAGCTCGGCAAATTCCCCGGCGCATTGTCGCTCGACGACATCGCGCTCGAAGGCAGCGCGATCACGCCGCACCCGGCGATCGCGGTAAACTTCCGCTCGTTCGATACGGTCTGCGGCGAGCCGGTGCGCTGCACGGCGGAGATTGCCGATACGGTGCTGCAGGAGGGCCAGGGCATGCACGGCTCGTTCAGCCGCGCCGACACCTGGAATTTCATGGCCATGCAGGGGCCGGATTTCAAAGCCGGCTTTATCGATACCGCGCCGACCAGCAATGCCGATCTCGGCCGCACCATCGCGCAGCTCATGCAGCTTGATACGTCGGATAAGGGCAAGCTCGTGGGCCGGGTGCTGTCCGAAACATTGCCGAACGGAACCTTGCCCGAGGTGACCAGCCGCGTCGTGACGTCGGATCCGGCGCCTAACGGCCTCGCCACCGTGCTCAACATGCAGATGGTCGGAAATACCCGCTATTTCGACGCCGCAGGCTTTCCTGGCCGCACCGTCGGCCTTTCGACCACGCCGCTTCCGGGCACGACGACGCAGTAACGGGCGATGAGCTGCTAGTTCAGGGTGCGGCCGTGGCCGGCGCGGCGGCTGTCGGCTGCGATCCAGCGCAGGATGGCGACGTCCATCTTTTCGAAGCCCGCAGGAAGGTGCGCCAACGCGCTATCCTGCACCAAGGCACTATCCTGCACCACGATCGGCGAGCGCGCGATCGCCGCCGTGAGCGTCTCAAGGTGTGAAGTCTCGAAGCTTCATTGTCGCCCTTCGCCTGTTGGTCGCGACCATTGGTCGTTCGACTCGGCTGTACCGTTCAAACCTCTAACGGCAGGGTGGCCGGCCAAGGGCCGCACTTGGGCAAACTCGCGGCACGGTGGAGCGTTCCCCTTCACCACTGTGTGATTGGCAACGCGGGCTGTTGCCGCGGAAAGCGTCCGCGCGGCAATACTTCGCGGACACTTTGTCGGCGCTGCGCCACGACCGCAAGAATTTTTTCTAAATCATTGTAGCGGCGACCAATTCTTCGCCGCGATCCGGTAAATTTCAGCCGATAATACCCGCCCGGCAGGGCTGGTATTGCGGCGCCGTGAGCCGTACATAATCCAAGCGTAGGACATTTCAAAAACCCGCATCTGCCCAAAATAGTGACACCGACACGGAGGATTTCATGGCTCTGGCAATTGGCGATATCGCCCCGGACTTCGAAGCCGAAACGACCGAAGGCAAAATCCGCTTCCACGACTGGATCGGCGACAGCTGGGTCGTGCTGTTCTCGCACCCGAAGGATTTCACGCCGGTCTGCACCACCGAACTCGGCACCATGGCGCGGCTGAAGCCGGAGTTCGACAAGCGCAACGTCAAGATCATCGGCCTGTCGGTCGATCCGGTCGAGAACCACAAGAAGTGGGCCGGCGATATCAAGGACGTCGTCGGCTTTGCCCCGAACTATCCGATGATCGGCGACACCGATCTGAAGATTTCCAAGCTCTACGGCATGCTGCCGGCCAGCACGAGCGGCTCTTCGGAAGGCCGCACTCCGGCCGACAACCAGACCGTGCGCAATGTCTTCGTCATCGGCCCGGACAAGAAGATCAAGCTGATCCTGGTCTATCCGATGACCACCGGCCGCAACTTCGACGAGGTGCTGCGCGTGGTGGACTCGCTGCAACTCACCGCCAAGCATCGCGTAGCGACGCCCGCCAACTGGAAACAAGGCGAGGACGTCATCCTCACCGGCGCCGTGACCGACGAAGAAGCCAAGAAGCTCTATCCGGGCGGCTGGAAAACGCCGAAGCCGTATATCCGGTTTGTGCCGCAACCGCGGTAGCAACTCCTTCCCTTCTCTGGTTTGATTGCAAGAGCGCGGCTTCGGCCGCGCTCTTTGTGTTCGCGGCCGGGAGAACAGTGCAATGCTGGTTCTGTATCACGCCCCTCATTCCACCTGCAGCCAGAAGGTTCGCATGGTGCTGCACGAAAAGGGCGTTCCGTTCGACGAAGTGCGGATCGATCTCGGCAAAAAGGAACAGCTTAAGCCGGAATACCTCGCGATCAATCCGAACGGCGTGGTGCCGACGCTGGTCGACGACGGCGTGCCGATCATCGAGTCGAGCGTGATCTGCGAATATCTCGACGAGAAGTATCCGCAAAATCCGCTGGTGCCGTCCGGTCTCGTCGAGCGGGCACGGATGCGGGCCTGGACGCATTACATCGAAGAGGTCGCTGTCGGCGCCATCCGCGTGCCGTCGTTCAACCGGGCGTTCCTCTATCGCTTTGAAGGTCAGGACCGGCAGCAATTCGAGCAAGATGAAATCGGCCCGCGCCCGGTACGCCGGGAACTGTTTCAGCGCATGGGCTCGCCGAAAGGCTTCTCCAAGGAGGAGATTGATCGTTCGCTCGAACAACTCACCGAAACCTGCCGCCGCATGGACGCGGCCGTCGGAAACAAAGGCCCATGGCTGATGGGCGAGCAGTTCACGCTCGCCGACGTCCTGGTGATGCCGAGCATCGACCGCATGGCCGATCTCGGATTGTCGAGCGTCTGGGAAGCCAAGTATCCCGGCGTCGGCGAATGGTATAAGCGCCTGCAAGCGCGGCCGGCGTTCAAAGCCACGTACTTTCCGGGGTCGCGCGTATCGGACTTCTTGCCGCTGCGGCCGCTCTACGCAGCCGGCCGGGAGTGAAATTCAAGGAACCACAATGGACATTCGAGACCCGAATTTGCAGCCGCCGTTTGGTGCCTTCATGGGAATGAAGATCACGCATCTCTCCAAGGACAAGGTCGAAGCCGAGATGCCGATGCGCGAAGAGCTCAACAACCGGTTCGGCGCAATGCACGGCGGCGCCATCATGGCACTTGCCGACAATCTCGGCGGCACCGCGACGTTTGCCAATCTGCCGCGAAGGCGAGCGCACCGCAACCATCGAAAGCAAGACCAATTTCTTTGCGCCAATCCCGGTTGGCGACGTGGCCCGCGCCGAATGCACGCCGCTGCACCGCGGCCGCACCACGATGGTCTGGCAGACCAAAATCACCCGTAACGACGGTCGGCTTTGCGCCCTGGTGACGCAAACGCAGATCGTCATCCCCGACGAAAAACGCAAAGGCTGATGCCGGCAAAGCGACCAGCCGCGAAATTCCGCGTCGGCGTGAAACGCGCTTACGAACTGGCGTCCGCCGATGACGGTTTGCGTGTTCTGGTCGACCGGCTGTGGCCGCGTGGCGTCACCAAAGCGAAAGCGAAGATCGATTCGTGGCCGAAGGACATGGCGCCGAGCGACAAGCTGCGCCGCATGGTGCACGGCGATCCGTCAAAATGGGATGCGTTCGTAAAGGCCTATGCCCGTGAACTCAAGGAGGAACCGGCAAAAAGCGCTTTTGCAGATTTACGGGCGCAGGCGAAGAAGCAACACACCACCCTGATCTATGCGGCGCGCGACGAGATTCATAATCACGCGGTGTTGCTCCAGCGCTGGCTGGAGCGGAGACGCTAGGCGATACCGGCGAGGCGGATCAGCGCATAGCTGATCAGACCAAGCACGATCAGCGAGCCGGTCACGGCGGCGGTCACGCGAATACCACTGCGCGCCACGACGCGGACGTCGACGCCGAGCCCGAGCGCCGCCATCGAAATCGTCGTCAGCGTACCGGCGATATACGTGATCGCCGGCAGAATACCCTGCGGAATAAGGCCAAGCGAGCGAACCACCAGCAGGATCAGAAAGCCGGTGATAAACCACGGCACCAATTCGTGCCACGCCGGGCGGCGGCGGTTCGGCCGATCACGATCGCCACGCAGATCGGTTGCCAAAAGCGACAGGCCGAGCACGACCGGTCCGAGCATCAGCACCCGCACCAGCTTGATAATGGTGCCGACCTGATTGCTCAGCGCGCCGATCGGCAGGGTCGCGGCCAGCACCTGCGGCACCGCATAGACCGTCAATCCTGCAAGCACGCCGTATTGGGTCAGCGACAATTGCAGGATCGGCACCAGAAGCGGCAGCGTCAGCACAACGATGACGCCTAGCACGGCGGTGAACGAGATCGACGCGGCGATATCGTCGCCGTCGGCGCCGATCACCGGAGCCACCGCGGCAATCGCCGAGTTGCCGCAAATCGAATTGCCGCAGGCGATCAGGATCGACATCCGCAACGGCAGCCGCAGGCCACGGCAGATGACAAAACTGACGCAGAGTGCGATCGCCACCACGGACGCGATGCCGAACAGCAGGATCGGACCGAGCGCCCACACCGTCGCCGCGCTCACCGAGGCGCCAAGCAGCACGACGGCGAATTCCAGCAGGAATTTTCCGCTGAACGCGATACCCGGGATCAGGCGCGGTGGCGGTGTCCACGCCGTGCGGACCGCAACGCCGAGCAGGATTGCCAGCACCAGTGCCTCAAGATAGGCGTGGCCGACAAAATGCACTTCGACCGCCTGCAACAGGATCGCAGCGACCGTGATCGCAATGCAGACCAGGATTCCCGGGAATAGCCCGCTGACACGCTCGATCAAATCACACGACCTTGTAAAAACTCAATTTCACGTTTGCCGGTTCGCGCACCGCCGTACACACAATAATATGCTTGCCGAGCCAGGCGTAGGGCTCGGCATCGGTCGTAAACGAAGTGACGCCGCGGAAATAGTAGCTGCCCGGCTCGACCGGACGGCCCGCCAGCAGCGCCTGCATCACTTCCGGCGGCCCATGACGCAGCGCCCGATTATGCACGTGGATCGCGACACCGTCATCGGTCTGCAACGTGTAGCGGGCATCGAGTTCGGCAACGCCGTCGTGGCGAATGAGCTGCCAATCCGCCCCGCCCGGCAGCACTGTGCCCCGCATGGACGGTCCGGCGAACGTACCGCCGGTGATCGGCACCACGCGGCGCTGACCTTTATTGAAGGCCCCGAGGTCCTGCGGCGGGTCGACAGTCACCTGCGCACCGAAGATAAATTCGAGTTCCGGCGCACCCGAATCCCCGTTTGCCATTAAGGTCTCCCGGTGTAATCGTTCGCCAACGAGCCAGCCTTTACGGATAATTGCAATGCCTATGAATGTTCGTGCCGCCGTGGCGTTCGGCCCTGGCAAACCGCTTGAAGTGATGGAAGTCCAGCTCGAAGGCCCGCGCGCCGGCGAAGTGCTGGTCGAGATCAAGGCGACCGGCATCTGCCACACCGACGAGTTCACCCGTTCAGGCGCCGATCCGGAAGGATTGTTTCCGGCGATCCTCGGCCACGAAGGCGCAGGCATCGTCGTCGATATCGGCGCCGGCGTGACATCGGTAAAAAAAGGCGACCACGTCATTCCGCTCTACACGCCGGAATGCCGTCAGTGCCCATCGTGCCTGTCGCGCAAGACCAATCTCTGCACCGCGATCCGCGGCACCCAGGGACAGGGCGTAATGCCCGACGGCACGTCGCGGTTTTCGCTCGATGGCAAGACGATCCACCACTATATGGGCTGCTCGACCTTCGCCAATTTCACGGTGCTGCCGGAAATCGCGGTGGCAAAAATCCGTGAGGACGCCCCCTTCGACAAGGTCTGTTACATCGGCTGCGGGGTCACCACCGGAATCGGTGCGGTGCTCAACACCGCCAAGGTCGAACCGGGCGCCAAGGCGATCGTGTTCGGTCTCGGCGGCATCGGCCTCAATGTCATTCAGGGCCTACGGCTGGCCGGCGCCGACATGATCATCGGCGTCGATCTCAACCCGGACAAGAAATCCTGGGGAGAGCGCTTCGGCATGACGCATTTCGTCAATCCGAAAGACGTCGGCGGCGATCTGGTCGCGCATCTCGTCAATATGACGAAGAGCGGCGCGGACCAGATCGGCGGCGCCGACTACACATTTGAATGCGTCGGCAACATCCACCTGATGCGGATGGCATTGGAAAGCTGCCACCGCGGCTGGGGCCAAAGCATCGTCATCGGCGTCGCCGGCTCCGGCCAGGAGATCGCGACGCGCCCATTTCAGCTGGTGACCGGCCGGGTCTGGAAAGGCACTGCGTTCGGTGGCGCGCGCGGGCGCACCGATGTGCCACGGATTGTCGATTGGTACATGGACGGAAAGATCGAGATCGATCCGATGATCACCCACACGATGCCGCTTGGCGACATCAACAAGGCCTTTGACCTCATGCACGAGGGCAAAAGTATCCGCAGCGTCGTGGTGTATTAACGCGACGTGGACTTAGGCCTTGCTCATAGGGCCTCGGCTTAGAACGCCATCGCTATCGCGACGACGACCAGAACGCCGGCGGCCAGCATCAGGATCTCGACACCGTCGAAGCCCGCTATGATCGAACGCTTGGTTTGCGGAAGCATGACTCGTGCTCCCTTTCCTACGCAGTGACTGTGTTTATGCCTAGCGGATGACGTTCGTCGTGGCGCCGCTTACGACTGTCGGCTGGCCAGCTTTCACAAGCTGGGCCGTGCCGAGATCGAGATCGCTGACGTGTGCGAACATGCCAACGGCCGCGACCACGGTTGCGAACAGCAGGCCGACGACGACAATCTTCAAATGGGTCAGGCGATCAGCGCCGTAAATGGAATGATTCATGGACGGCTCCCGTTTTTTTACATCAAACGCCGCTCAGCCAATAAACGATGTGACCTGGAACACAGTTCCACGCTTTCCGCTAAGACGCTGAATCAACTAGGATTTTTATGCGGAAAAGCGGCTCCCAAGCGTGTTGCCTGGGCCGATTGCGCGGGCCATTGTGTCGAAAAACCAGGTTGGGAAACGCCAGAAAATGAAAATCACCCGAGTTGAGCCGATCTTCATCGCCGTGCCGTATGAGCACGGCGGCCCCAAGCAGATGCGTCCGCTTGGACCCTGGACGCTGATGGAAACACTGTTCGTCCGGATCGATACCGACGCCGGCATCACCGGCTGGGGCGAGGCGTTCGGTTTCGCCGTATCGGCACTGACTCGTGACGCAATCCTGCGCGTGGTCGAGCCGTTGTGTACCGGCCGCGAATTTACCGATGTGCCCTCCTTCATGGCCGACCTGCAGCGCAAGCTGCACGCCATGGGCCGGCACGGACCGGTCAGTTACGCCCTCGCCGGCATCGACATGGCGCTGTGGGATATCGTCGGCAAGGCGCAGGGCGTGCCCGTGCACAAATTACTGGGCGGCGCCACACGCGATCGCATTCCGACATACGCGAGCCTGATGCGCTACGGCAAACCGGATCTTGTCGCCAAATACACCGAGGAAGCTGCTTCGCGCGGCTACACCGCGATCAAGCTGCACGAACACCTCGTCGAGACGGTGGCACCCGGCCGCAAAGCCGCCGGCCCCGATATCGCGATCATGGTCGACACCAATTGCGCCTGGCAGCCCGAAGAGGCGCTGGACATGGCTCGCAAGCTCAAGGTTTATGATCTCGCCTGGCTCGAGGAGCCGGTCGATCCCGTCGACGACTACGACACCATGGCGCGCATCCGCCGCGAAACCGGCATGACGATCGCGGCCGGCGAAAACATCGGCCATGCCACGGAAGCGCGGCAGGCGATGGAAATAGGCGCGTTCGATGTCTTCCAGCCCAGCGTCGCCAAAATTGGCGGCATCGTCGCCATGCTCAAGGCCATCGATGTCGCCAAAAAGCATGGCGTGCGCGTCATGCCGCACTCGCCCTATTTCGGCCCCGGCCTGATCGCGACTTTGCACGTCATCGCCGCCTGTCTGCCGGATTCGATGTGCGAGCGGTTCTACTGCACCCTCGAAGCGACGCCGCTTGGCGACGCCATCGACGCACGCGACGGCCACATGAAAGTGCCGCAAGGACCGGGATTGGGCATCACCGTCGATGAGAGCGTGATCGCCCGCTATCGCGTCGCGTAAGCGCCGCGTCATGCCGCCCTGAGCTTGCTCCGCAGCGAATTTGGCAAATCAAGAACCAGCTCTCCGACCGGCACAGGCCGGCCCAGCAGATAGCCCTGCGCGAATTGGCAGCCGGCAGCCCGCAAGAACGTAAGCTGCTCTATCGTTTCGACGCCTTCTGCGGTGGTCGCGATATTAAGGCTTCGTCCAAGGCCCGCGATTGCGCATACGATCGCCGCACCGGCATGATCGGACATCGTTCTTATGAACGATTGATCGATCTTGAGCCCGTCGAACGGAAAAGTCTGCAAATACGTCATCGATGAATATCCGATGCCGAAATCGTCGAGCACGATCGAAATGCCGAGCTTCTTGAACTCGTGCAGCAGACGCAGATTTTCCGCGTTGTTCTCCAACAGTACGGTTTCGGTGATTTCAATGATGAGTCGCTCCGCCGGCAACCCGGTGTCTTTCAGCGCGGATTTCACCACTTCCAGCAGATCGCCCTGCCTGAACTGGACCGGAGACAGATTGACCCCGACGCGCAGCGACGGCGGCCATTTTACCGCATCGGTGCAGGCCTGATGCAAGATCCAGCGTCCAAGCGGAACGATCAATCCGCTTTCCTCGGCGAACGGAATAAATCGATCCGGGCCGATAATCCCGCGCTCCGGATGACGCCAGCGGACCAGCGCCTCTACCGCACCACAGCGATTGTTCTCGATGTCGAAAATGGTTTGATAGTGAAGTTCAAATTCCTGCAGTGCGATCGCCTGCCGCAGGCTGTCCTCGAGTTCGCGGCTCTCGCGCGCCTTCGTTTCGAGCGCCAGCTCGAAGAAGCTGTACCGGTTTCGGCCTTCCGCTTTTGCCTTGTACAGCGCCAGATCCGCATTTTTGATCAAAATATCGGCGTCGTCGCCATCCTGAGGCGCTATTGAGATTCCAATACTGGTTTCGATCACGAGCTTGCGTCCGTCGAGATCGAACGGCTCCGTAAAGGCCTTGAGGATGCGGCCGGACAGCGCGCCGGCAGCATCGATCTGATTCTTTTCGGGCACCTGCAGCACGGCAAATTCATCACCGCCCAATCGGGCCACGCAATCGACTTCGCGTGCCGTTTTCTGCAACCGGCGGCCGACCTCTTTCAGAAGTGCGTCGCCAGCGGGATGGCCAAGCGAGTCATTGACGGCCTTGAACCGGTCGAGATCGAGCATGAGGATCGAGAATTGCTCGCCGTGACGGCGCAATCGCGCCAGCGCTTCGCCGACTTTCTCAGTCAGCATCAAACGATTGGCGAGACCGGTCAGTGCATCGTACCGGGCCTGGTGTTCGAGTTCAGCCTCGATTCGCTTTTGTTCGGTGGTGTCCTGGTGGATGGAGACCCATCCGCCATCCGGCATGCGCTGGAGCGAAATCGACACGCTACGGCCGTCGCGGAATGTATAGACCGCGTCTGACGGCTCGGGTTTGGCGACCTGCTCAAGGCTTCTCTTGACGAAATTATCAATATCCAGCGGAACGGCGCCGATTGCGGCCCTCGCCTCAAGGATCTCGCGGAACGTCATGCCGAGCCTGATCTGCTCCGAGGCCAAGCCGTAGACGTGCATGAATTGCTCGTTGAAAACCAGCAGCCGCTGGTGACCATCGAACATGGTCAACCCCTGCGACATGTTGCTTACGGCGGCATCGAGCTGTTGCGATTTTTGCGCCAACGACGCCTTGGAATCGCTTAGTGAGCGGACCTGCCTGGTGATCGCACCGAGCAGATAAAACGAGAAGATCAGGAAAATAGAACTGCCGACAACGATTGTTGCCGCCCGTCTTGCCCAGGTATCGAGAACCGTGCTCTCCGTAAGCGAAATATCGACGACCAGCGGATAGTCGGGTACCCGCCGGATCGAGACGTACCGAACGTTGTCATCCGCCTTGCCGCGCAGGCGAAGCACCGCGTCGGATCTCTCCAGCGCCTCTTGCCATTGTACTTTGTTGGACAACATTTGCCCGGCCGAGTTGCGATCGTCCGGGTGCCGAAACAGAATGATGCCGTCCGGATTCAGCAGCGTGAACAGCAGGCTGTGGACCGACTGAATTGCTCCATAGATATCTTCGAAATATCTGGTGTTGACGCTCGCGAATACAACGCCGACGAAGTTGCCTTTCGAGTCCTCAAGCCGGCGTGCGAAAACAATCGTACGCTCGCCGTTGACCCGGTTGGCCGCCGGAATTGAAATGCTCAATTGGCCGTCATGGCGATCGCGGGCATCCTGAAAATAGTCGCGGTCGCCGATGTTGTAGCGGGACCACTCGCCGCTCAGGGTGGAAACGACCAGTTGCCCGTTTCGGTCTGCCACTGCGATGCTAAACACCTGCCGTATGCTGGCGAGATCGCGACTCATAGTCTGGAGGAGCTCGCTTCCATCAAAGCCTGCAGGGAAGCCTGACGCCGTAGCGATGTTCTCCTGTTCGATCTGTTTTTTGACATCAAGCAAAACGTCGTCGATCGACCGAAGAGAACGGGACAACTGGCCGGCCAGCACCGTGGCAATGCTTCCGGACTCCGATATCGCGGCCGTAATGGCATCGACACGAAGCTGATAGATCGTCCACATCACGGCCGAGGCCGATATGCCCAGCAATACGACTGCGGCCCACCACAGCCGGCGTAGCGGAATTGACGGCGCGACCGAAAGCGCGGCTTGCGCTCGCCGCGCCAGCTCGGCAGCGCGGGAAGCGAATGCGATGCGAATTTTCCCAAACATCAGGTCAGGGCCAAAATCTCTTTTAGCCCCCAATGCCCAGCGCCATTTTCGCTCATGGATGCGAATGTCGGATTAAGGGGTTGAGTTAATCGCGATCAAACAAATAGCTCTTGTTTTACGCTTTACGGTGACGGCGTGGTCATTTCGGGCACTTCCAGCCTGAAAATCCGGTCCGTTCGGCATTGCCAGGCGGCCACGCCACCTGCTGTTTGGCCCTGGAGTACCGGATTGATCTGCGCCGCAACCGGCCGATTAACTGGTGCCAACGCTAAACCAAAGCGGAGGAAGCCCACGTGAGTGACGACACCCACGAAGTCTACGCCGTCCGCTACGGGCACCATTCGCGCCCGGCTTCGGCAAATTACATCGACGGCGATCCGCACAACGGGCTTGAGCCGCTCGATTTCTTCGTTTGGGCGATCACCGGTGCATCCGGCACGATCATCCTCGACACCGGCTTTGACCAGGCGATGGGCAGGAAACGGCAGCGCGAAATGCTCAAGCCGGTGAGCGAGGGACTGAACACGCTCGGCATAGCGCCGGACAGCGTCAAAGACGTCATCATCAGCCACCTGCATTACGACCACTGCGGCAATTACGATCTGTTTCCACAGGCTCGCTATCACTTGCAGGACCGCGAGATGGCTTACGCGACCGGGCGCTGCATGTGCCATCAGGCTCTACGGGTGCCATTCGAGGCCGATGACGTCGTCGCCATGGTCCGCAAGGTCTTTGCCGGCCGCTGCGCCTTCCATGACGGAATCGGACGAGATCGTGCCCGGCGTCACCGTCCATCATATCGGCGGACATTCGAAGGGGCTGCAATCGGTTCGGGTGAAGACGCGGGTTGGCTACGTCGTGCTCGCCGCCGACGCCTCGCATCTTTACAGCCACGTCGAGGGCGGGCGCGTCTTTCCGCTGGTCCACAATGTCGAGGACGTCCTTGAAGGCTACGCGACACTGAAAAAGCTTGCGAGCGCACCGCGCCACGTTGTGCCGGGCCACGACCCGCAAGTGCTCAAGCGCTACCCGGCAGCCAAGCCGGGACTTGAAGACTGGGTGGTGCGGCTCGATACCGAACCGAAAATGTGATCGCCCAGACGGAAGACTGAACCGGTGACCGGTGTTTTACCGGCACAACAACTCTTACAGGCGGGGAGAAAGACCATGAGGCAAATCCATTACGCAGGTATCGCGGCGGCCGTCGTTGCCAGCGCAATCGTCGCGACCGTTCAGGCGCAGCAACTACCGTCGGGGGCTCCACCGTCGCCTACGCCCGCCCCGGCTGCATCGCCGCCACCGCCGACCGCCACGACCAAAGTCACTGACAACGTCTATATCTTCCGCTACGTCGGCCATCAGTCGATGTTCATTGTGACGCCAGCCGGCGTGATTGCGACCGATCCGATCAGCGAGCGCCGCCCGGCGAAGCCCTATATCGACGCCATTCAGGCGGTGACAAAGGCGCCGATCAAATACGTCATCTACAGCCACAGCCATTTTGACCACATCGCCGGCGGCCAGCCGTTCAAGGAACTTGGCGCGAAATTCGTCGCCCAGCGCAACGCCAAGGAGCGCATCCAGGAATTGAAACCGGCAGACGTGGTCGTCCCCGATCAGGTCGTTGATGGCAAGAGCGTGATCACGCTCGGCGGCGAGACGCTCGAACTGCTCTATGTCGGCAAGAACCACTCCGACAGCACGCTGGTGATGCGGCTGCCGAAGGAGAAGATCATCTTCACCGTGGACTGGATCCCGATCCAGGGCGTGCAATTCCGCGGCATGGCCGACACTTACGTCCCCGACATCGAAGACGGCCTGAAGAAAGTCATCGCGATGGACTGGCAAACGCTGATTCCGGGCCATCCCGGTCCGGGCGGCAAGCAAACCGGCAGCAAGGACGACGCGACCAATCAGCTTGCTTATCTGCAGGATTTGTCGGCCGCGGTGAAAAAGGAAGTCGACGCCGGCAAATCCTACGACGACGCCGTGAAGGATATTTCGCTGCCGAAATATGCGGCGTGGCCGAGCTACAAGAATTTCCTGCCGATGAACATCGAGCGCTATTACGACTTCTGGAATCGCGGAATTTAAAGAAGCGCGGTCCCTGCACTCTCTGGGCGCCAACACTCACTCGGCGTGAATGTTGGCGTCCTTGATAGACCTATTCGACCCTGATGTGCGCTTCCTCGATGATCGGTCCCCACAATTTCGCGTCGGCGGCATTTTTGGCGATCAGCGTTTCAGGGGTCGAGCCCTGCGCCAGCACACCGAGCGGCTCGAATTTTTGCTTGATCGCGGGATCGGCCAGCATCGCGACCATATCGGCGTTTATCTTCTTGATGACGTCAGCCGGCGTCCTGGCCGGAGCGTAGAGCCCGTACCACGACGATACGTCGTAACCGGGCACGCCGGATTCGATGACGGTCGGCAGTTCCGGCGCCCCCGGAAAGCGTGTCGCCGTCGTGACGGCAAGGCCACGCAACTGCTTCGATTTCACCGGCTGCAATAGCGAGCCGGTGGTGTTGAACATCAGATCGACACGGCCGGTCATCAGGTCGGTCATCAGGCCGTCGGTCATGCCGCGATACGGCACATGGGTCATCTCAAGGCCGGTCATGTGCTTGAACAATTCGCCGGACAGATGTGGCACCGTGCCGACGCCCGGCGACGCCCAGCTCACCTTGCCGGGATTGGCTTTGGCATAGGCGATGAAATCCTCAAGCTTGTTGAACTGGGAATTGTTCGCGACCGCGATGATGTTCGGATAGGTGCCGATCAGGGAAATAGGCGAAAGGTCTGCCACCGGATCGAAGGTCAGGGTCGAGAACAGGAAGCGGTTGACCTCCGGCGATCCCGGCGCGACCAGGAGCGTGTAACCGTCGGGCGGAGCCTTGGTGGCGGCATCCATTGCCATCCGCGCACCGGCGCCCGGCTTGTTCTCGACGATCGTCTGTTGCTTCCACTGGTTGGAAAGGCCTTCGGACACGATGCGGGTCGCAAGATCGGCGCCGCCGCCCGGCGGAAAGCCGACCAGCAGGCGCACGACCCGGTTCGGATAGCCCTGCGCAAAGGCCGCGCGCGTAGAGGACGCGAGCACAGCGGCACCGGTCAGTTGTAAAAATCGGCGACGTTGCAATTTCATTGTACCCCCGATGCCCGTAGCCGGGCAGCGCCCGAAAGCGGCCACGGGTCCTCCCTCATGGCGTTCTCATCGACGCCAAATTGAACCCCATGAGGCTATATGAACTGAGTGACCGCGCGAAAGGGGGCGAAACAACGCGGCTTAGAGCATGATCCGGAAAAGTGGACACCGGTTTTCCGATAAGACCATGCTCCAACGAAAAAACTAGACCGTGATCCAATTCAATCGAATCGGATCATGGTCTTGTCGCAGCGCTTTATTCAGGCTCGATTTTTGCCGCCTTGACCGCCTCCGCATAACGCGCCGCTTCGGCGTGCAGGAAGGCCGAAAACTCCTCCGGCGACATATCGGTCGGCTGATAGCCGGCCTTCACGATAGCGTCGTGAAAAGACGGCTCCTTGAGCGCCTCGCGCACCGCCTTGTTGAGGCGCGAGATGATCTCAGGCGGCGTCTTGGCCGGCGCAAACCAGCCTTCCCAGGAGCCTTCGATATCGAAGGTCGGCAACGTCCCGCGGATCGGCGGGACATTCGGCAGTTGCTCCAAAGGCTCCTTGCCGGAAAAGCCGAGCGCACGCAATTGGCCGCTGGCCGCATAGCTCCACGATGACGGCGAGACAAAACCCATATCGATCGTGCCGGACAGCAGCGCGGTGATGATCGGCGCCGCGCCCTTGAACGGTACGTGCTCCATGTCGATGCCGGCCTTTTCGCCGAACAGCGCAGCGGCAAGATGCAGCGTGTTGCCGATACCGGCGGAGCCGTAAAGCAGGCGATGAGTCTTGCCATAATCGATCAGCTCGGCGACCGAATTCACCGGCAAGCCCGGCCGCACCATCAGAATGTATCCAGCGCTGATGCCGCAATTCGCTACCGGCGCGAAATCGCGAAAGATATCGAACGGAAGATTTTTCTTGATGCTCGGATTGATCACGAAAGCCGGCGGCGTATCGAGCAGCGTGTAACCGTCCGGCTCGGCGGAAGCCACAGCCTGCATGCCGACAATGCCGTTGGCGCCGGCGCGATTTTCGACGATGACCGATTGGCCAAGCGGCTTCTGGACAGCGGCGGCGACAATCCGCGTCACCACGTCCGGTGCGCCGCCCGGCTCGAACGGCACGATGACGCGGATCGGGCGCGACGGATAATCGTCTGCCGCCGCCATCGGGACTGCGGCGCTCAACGCCAGCAGCACGAGCGCAAGCCGAAATTTCATGTCATTGAGCAAGAACACTGAGCAATCCCCTCGATAGCGTCACTTAAACGGCGTCACACTAGACGTCATTTGGCCGCTTTGTTGCGGCCGCGGCATTTGCTAGCACTTAAGGGCCATCCTGGGAGGATCGTCATGGGCATACGTGCCATGGGCAAGCGTGTCATGGGCAGGCGTGTCATGCGCGCAACAAGACCCTTTGTGCCCGCTTGCCTGCTGGCGGCTGCTGATTGCATCCGGCGCGCTACGCACAATCAACGGGCGCATTCGCCGGCAAGAACCGTGACCATGTATATCGGCTTCGGGCCGGGCGGCGGATATGACATGTGGGCGCGGGTCGTCGCCGCGCATCTCGGCAAGCACCTGCCCGGCAATCCGACGGTTACACCGCGAAAATATGCAGGGCGGCGGCAGCTATCGCGCCGCCGGTTACATCTACAATATCGCGCCCAAGGACGGCACCGCGATTGCCGCGATCGCGCGCGATGCGGCGCTCGGGCCGCTGACCGGCGAAGCCGGCGCGCAATTCGACGCCACCAAGCTTTCCTATCTCGGCACCCCGGCAACCGAAACCAATATCTGCATCGCCAACAATACCGCGGCGGTGAAGACCGCGCAGGATCTGACCGAGAAGGAATTGATCGTCGGCGATACCGGGCGCGGCACCGGCACATACTCTTACCCGGTGGCGCTCAACGACATCCTCGGCATGAAATTCAAGCGGGTCGGCGGCTATCAGTCCTCCGCCGACGTCTTCCTCGCCATGGAGCGCGGCGAGGTGCAGGGCATTTGCGAAAGCCTCGACAGCGTCACTGGTCCGCCGCCCGGACTGGATTTCCAGCGGCACGGTCTCGGTGCTGTTTCAGGGCGGCGTCAAGCCCAATCCGACGCTCAAAGACGTGCCGTTCGTCGTCGATCTCGCACACAAGCCGGAAGACAAGCAGGCCATCGAGTTTCTCTATGCCGGCCAAGGCATCGGCCGGCCGTTCATAGCGCCGCCCGGGCTGCCGCCGGAGCGGCTGAAAATGCTGCGCGACGCTTTCGATGCCGACGATGACGGATCCGGAATTCATCGCCGAGGCCGAATCTGCGCAAGCTCACGCTCGATCCGGCAAGCGGCGAGCAGCTCAGGCGCTGATCGCGAAAACCTATGCCACGCCGCGGCCGATCATCGACCGGATTGCGAAGTTGATCCAGTGAACCGGTCGGCGTTTCGGACGCCGGATCATCCGTGCTTCGCGCAAAACAGGAACAGGCCGGTCGCTACGACGATGGCAGAGCCGATCAAAAGGCTCGGGGTCGGTACATCGCCCCAGACCAAAAATCCGATCACCAGCGACCAAACCAGCATCAAATAATAAAACGGTGTCACCGCCGCAGCCGGGGCAAGATGCAGCGACTTGGGTCCAGAACCATTGTCCGATTGCATTGGTAAAGCCGGTGCCGAACATCAGCAGAGCATCGAAGCGGCGTCGGCCAGCTCCACCCGAAGCAACAACAGAAAGCTATGAAAGAAGGTGAGCACCGAAAGCTGCCAGATCACCAGCGTATTGGCTGACTCGGTTCTGGCCATCCCCCGAACGGCAATCGTGACAGTACCGTACATCACGGCGTTGATGAGCGCGAAGACGGCTCCGATGGTCAGCGAATTGGCGCCAGGATTGGTAACGATGAGGACGCCGACTGAAGCCGATCAGCAAGGCGCTGCCGCGGACCCAACCGGCGCGCTCTCCGAGCCAAAAGATCGACACCACCGCGGCGAACAGCGGGGCGGAAAAGTTGATCGCCATGGCCCCGGCAAGCGGCATCAAGCTGAAAGCAACCAGGAGACAGAGTTGTGAGATGGTCTGCGACATTCCACGCAGAATGTGGTCGCGCGGCCGCTTGGTTGCGTAAACCGACAGGCCGCTCACCGGCAGGATTAGTACGGCCGCCGTGATCAGCGACGACAGCGAGCGGGTAAATATGGTCTCGCCGATTGGATAAATATCGACCAGCCACTTGCTCGCCGCCGATGCGCTGGCGAACAGAACGGTCGCGACGATCATCATCACGATACCGCGCGGCACATCCTCGGTGCGGCCGACAACCTTCTTGAGATCGCTCGGTCCGCCGGCTATTACGCCAGAAGCATCGGCCTTCCTGTCAATGGAGGGCTCATTCATTCCTGACCGCGCTGCTGGTTTCGCGTGGCCATCGCTCAGTCTGCCTCAAGATGGGCGTCGGTGATGATCTGTCGGTATTTGTCGATCTCATCCCGGACGAATCCGTCGAATTGAGTTATCGACAAAGCTGAAACCTCGGCGCCGTTATCCTGCAGCCGCGTCTTGATCTCGGGTTCGAGGATAATCTTGTCGACGGCAGAATTAAGCTGTGCGGCAATATCGGGAGACATGCCGCGAGGTCCGAAGAAGCCGGCCCACAACGTGAAATCGAAATTCCGGATTCCGGTGATCTCGGCAACCGTCGGTATATCGGGCAGTGCCGCCGAGCGCTGACGTGTCGCCACCGCGAGAATTTTCAGCTTGCCCGCCTGCATCATCGGCATTGCCGCGATCAGACCCGGAAAATAGAAATCGACCTGTCCGCCCATGAGATCCGTTAGCGCCTGCCCGGCCCCCTTGTAGGGCACATGCGTCAGCTTGCTGTTGAGTTTCAGCTTGAGAAGTTCGCCGGCGAAATGGCCGGAGGTTCCGACACCGCCGGATGCGAAGGTCACGATCCGATCGGTCGTGCGCAGAAACGCGACAAACTCTCCCATCGTCGAATAGGGCGCATTCGCCGGAACCGCCAATGCCAGAGGCACGACACCGCCGAGAGCGATCGATTGCAAATCCTTGAGCGGATCGTAGCCGACGCCCTTCATGAAATAAGGATTGATGGCGATCTCGGGGGTCTGCGCCACGGAGAGGGTGTAGCCGTCGGGCACTGCCGTGACGACATCGCGAGCGCCCAATGTTCCACCGGCTCCGGGCCGGTTCTCGACCACCACCGATTGGCCAAGCTCTTCGCCAAGCCTCGCGCCGATCAGACGCGCGATGATGTCACCGGTGCCACCAGGAACAAAGTTGACGATGAGATGAATCGGGCGGCTTGGGTAGGCCTGCGGCCACGCCGGAAGCGCCAGCATCAGCCCGATCAGTGCCCCGCCGAGGCTGGCGACAGTCACTCTCCCGGTAGGCCATGATGGCGATCTCACTTTCAAATTCCCGGCCAACGATCAGTCAGAATCGTATCGCCTTCCAAAGCAACGGAGATAATCTGCGGCGGAGCCAAAGTGCTCCGCCGCAAACTCCAATTCTGCCGCGCGAGATGCGGATTACCGGTGATGCTTGCGCAGATACTCGTGCAGCGACGGCATGCCGGTTTCGTGCAGCAAGTTCTTGAGCATCATGTCTTTGCGCCGGCCCTTGGCAAAGCCAGGTCCGTATTCCTTGCGCAGCGCGGCGACGCGGGTATTGCCGTGCTTCTTGTCGATGCGCCCACTCTTGTCGCGATGGCGACCGTCGAGGCCCCGTCTGGACTTTGCCATGCTTCCCTCCTGCGGCGATGTTGGAAGTATATCGAACCAACAAAGGCTAATACATCAGCAAACACACGCGATTACAACGTGCCTGGAAGCGAAGATCGCCAGGAAAGCGCCGAAAGCTCCGATCAGCAAGCGGCTCATAAAACAGGCCAACGTCTTCTTGAAGAATACCGCGCTAGACCTAACCGAAATGCTCTTTGAGCAGGGTCACGACCACGCTCAACAGGACGAGGGCAACAAAGACCCAAGAATATTCGCCCCCATGCTTGATGGCCTTGATCATAGCGAGGCGGCTTATCGGATTTTCCGCTCATCAAGCGATTGCCTATTCGATGCTCTTGTATTGGCGCGCTCGGAGAGATTCGAACTCCCGACCCTCAGATTCGAAGTCTGATGCTCTATCCAGCTGAGCTACGAGCGCGTCAAAGCCACAATAGCCAGTTCACCGTAAAAGTCACCGCGCGTCGCGGCTCGACTACGGCAAGTGAAACATGATCAGCTGGTCGGTGGTGGCGCCGCCGCCCGGATCGAGATTGCCGCCGACGAAATAGGCATTGTCGCCGATCGTCGCGCCGCCGAAGCCATGCCGGCCGTGCGGCATCGGCGCCAGCGTGGTCCACTTGTCCGGTCTTCGGATCGTAGCCTTCGTTTTCGGGGAATGTATGATCCGGCGGCAGCTCGCCGCCGAGCACCATGATCAGGCCGTGATAGTAAGCGCCGGCCACGCCGCTGCGCGGCGTCGGCAGCGGCGTCCCGGAAACCATTTGTCGGTCGCCGGATCGTAGACTTCATGCAGGCCGGTGCGCTCGACCGGAGACTTGAAGCGTCCGCCGATGGCATGGATTTTGCCGTCGACGGCGATGACGCCAGATGGTCGCGCGGCGACGGCAGCGGCGCCGCATCGCTCCATTTTCCGGTTTGCGGATCGTACACCTCGTGGGTGCCGACCACGACGCCGTCGAGGCCGCGGCCGCCGATGACATGAATTTTGCCGTCGATGGTGGCGGCGCCGGCGGAGCCGCGCGGCCCTTTCATCGGCGTCAGCGTCTTCCAGGTATCGTTGGCGGGATCGTATTCGAAAGCGGCAGCGCCGGCGCCCTTGTGCACCGTGGCGACAAATCCGCCGAAAGCATAAATCTTGCTGCCAGCGACAGCGACCGCGACGATGATCGCGCGCATTCCGGCAACGGTGCGCGAGGGCGCCATGAGTCGGTCGCCGGATCGTATTCGTCATGATACGGCCCGGCTATTCCGCCCATGGAACCGCCGATCTCTTGCAGCTTGCCGTCGAACGCAACAGCGGCGATCTCGCCGCGCACCGCCGGAAGCGGCGCTTTCATGGTCCAAATCCCAGGAGGCGACGATTGCCCGCTGACCGGCGCGACGGCAGTCATGA
Source organism: uncultured Alphaproteobacteria bacterium (assembly GCA_963723335.1). Classification (GTDB taxonomy): domain Bacteria; phylum Pseudomonadota; class Alphaproteobacteria; order Rhizobiales; family Xanthobacteraceae; genus BOG-931. The sequence goes on from CAVRQJ010000015.1 coordinate 53,040, forward strand.
CACAGGCGACAGCTGCCAACCCTGCAAATGTCATCAAAGCAAATCGCGACGCGGATAATGGTTTTCCGTCCACGTCCGCTTCCTCCTCAAAGTTTTTTGAAAGCCGGTGATAATTTCGCTGAAAACTCGGCAAAAGACAAAGGAACTTCCTCCGGATGTACCGGCCATGAATATTTGGCTTGGAAGATATGCCGTGCCCGAGGGTGCGCGGAACTGCGCACCCTGCCCCATCGTTGGTTAGGACAGTGGACGTTGATGGAGGCAGCCACATGTCAGACTATGGCAATTACGACCCGAACGACCCGTTGCGGCGAGATCCGCCATTCGATCCGGATGCCAAGGCCATGAATGCGGCCTGGGGCTGGATCGCAGCCGCGGTATTTCTTGTGGTCGTGCTCGCGGTCGCGTTCGGTATCGGTCACGAGCCTGGCTCGATAAATACGGCTTCCAATGACTCGACACCGCCGGCAGTGCAGCACATGGCCCCGCCGGTGAAGCCGACACCTGCGCCAGGCGCGACGACGATGTCGCCGACAGCACCTATGCCGATTACACCGGCGCCAAACGCTCCGGCACCGAACGGCAATAGCCCGTAATGCGTAGCGTCTCGTAAGACGCGCCAAAAGCACGTCAACAAAAAGCGGCCAAAAAAGCGGCCCTGGCTTCGTTGCCGGGGCCGCTGCCTTATTCGCCAGCCTCTTCGGGTATTTCGCGCGCGATATCGAGTGGCACCCGCGTCACCGTCACGCCGCTTGCTTCACTCAGGCGCACCACGTTGATGGTGCCCGAAAATTCCGGCGAGCCGGAGTAATAGGCCGGCACTTTGCCGTTACCGACGCGCAACGGACGATTCCAGTGGCCGAGCGCAACATAATCGGCGCCGGTGGCGGCGATCTCGTCGTCGCTGATTAGCCATGACGGCCGCGGTCCGCTGCCGTAATCAGGCTTCGCTTCGTAATGGCCGTGCCCCATTGCGATCAGCCAGCGCGTACGCCGCACGCGCACCGACTCGAAAGGCACCATGTCGGCATAGTCATGATGGGCGCGGCCCCAGATCTCGAGCGACAGGTCAGGAAAGTCGATCGCCTCGTCGTGGTTGATGCCGAGCACGTGCAGGTTTTTGACCGCGGCAAGCGCGCTGTGCCGGTAGACCGCGGTAGCAATGGCAGGATCGTGATTGCCGGGCAGCAGAACGACGGGCAGCGGCGATGCCGCGATCACCGCCGCCGCACGCTCGATCACCTGCTCCGGCACGCGATGATGATCGAACGTATCGCCGGCCAGCATCACCACATCGGCGCCGTTGTCGCGTGACGCGGCAAGCACGCAGGCCAACCCAGCCGTGCCGTCGCCGCCGTGCAAACGCGCGGTGTAATCGTGATTAACGTGAAGGTCGGAGCTATGAACGACGACAACGTCGCGGGCGGGAGATTTCAGCATCTGCAGTAAAGCTTGGCTCAAGTGAGCCTCAAGCTTTACTGCACCCCTGCCCGGAATGCCAACGGGACCCTAGTCTTTCGCACGGCTTGGACTGCGCCTGGCCTGGCCGAGGAATTTCGCGCCAAGTTCGGGGCCGAGCCGCCAAACCACCTGGTAGGCGCGCTCCTTGTAGGAATAGCCGTCTTCGGCAAGCAACAGGACGAATTCATCGGGCACGTCGGCGCTGTCGATCCGCAAGCGTACGCCGCCGTCGGAAATATCGGTGACGATGCAGTCGCGCTGCATGTTGCCCGGGCCGAAGTAAATCTTTGCCGGGCGATTGAGCACCCGGCGCTGCGAGCGGCGGCGGTTTTCTGGCGAAGGCATCGGAGTAGCCTTGAGTTCTGGCTTTTTGAATAAGCATCGGCACGGCCTCATGTACTGCGGCCGCGCCGGTGAACTCGTGGCGGGCCAGCCCGGAAAAACCCTCGTCGCTAGTTCCCTAAACGGCCGGCGTTGCGCTGCGCCTAACAGGAACAAGGGCATTTGCCTCGCATTTTCAGGACTTCGGCGATGCCCTGGAAAGCAAAGGAACCGATGCTGCCGGCTGCAAATTCGGCCTTACCGCACGGCTAAGTCAGCTTAATTCTCAAACATCGGATCGATCGGCACCCGGTAGCCGTTGGCGAGCCGGTTGGTTTCGTTTGCCATGCCGACAACCGCCATCAGCTCGCCAAACATCGTTTCGGTCATGCCGGCCTTGCGCGCGGCCGCGCCATGGCTCGCGATACAATAGCCGCAGCCGTTGCTGACGCTGACCGCGAGATAGACCATTTCCTTGGTCAGCACGTCGAGCTTGCCCGGCGCCATCACTTCCTTGACGCTTTCCCAGGTGCGCTTGAGCGTCACCGGATCGTGCGCCAGGTATTTCCAGAAATTGTTGACGTCATCGACCTGTCGCACACGCTTGATGTCGTCGAACACGGCGCGGACTTCCGGCGCGGCATCGCGATACTCGATCGGTCCAGCAGGCATGATGTCCCTCCTCCAGCTTTACCGGCAACGCTATCGCGGCTCAGGCCGCGGCACCACCGGCGCGCCAATTGACCAGAAATACGCCGGCGACGCAGATCGCCATGCCGAGAAGGCCCAACAGCGCCAGCCGTTCGCCGAACAAGAGCCACGCCATCAGCGCCGTAACCGGCGGCGTCAGATACATGAAGCTGACCACGCGGGTCGCGGCGGAGCGGCGGATCAGGAAATACAACAGCCACACCGCGCCGAACGACAGCAGCAGCACCAGCCAGGCGAGCGCGAACACGAATTGCGGCGTCCAGTGCACCACCCGCGTTTCGAACAAGAACGCGGCGATAATGAACAGCACGTCGGCGGTCAGGTACTGCAGGAACAGCGCCGGACGCCAGTCGATGCCGCCGCCGAAGCGCTTCTGGTACAGCGTACCGATGGTGATGCCGGTCAACGCCAACGTGGCGAACGCCCAGGCGGCCGGCTTGATATCGCCCGCCGCCACGTTCTCGCGCACGATCAGGTATACGCCGACGATACCGAGCAACAGGCCGAGCCATTGCCGGGGCAGCACGCGCTCGCCAAGCCAGCGATTGGCGAGCGTCGAGGTCAGCACCGGTTGCAAGCTCACGATCAGCGCGATCAGCCCCGCCGAAATGCCGTTCTCGATCGCCGCAAACACCCCGCCGAGATAGCAGCCGTGAACCAGCGAGCCGGCGATGGCGCTGTGAAAAAAACCGGTGCGATCCGGCCATTTCGGCCGCGTCAGCGCGATGACGACCGCGAGCAACCCGACAGCCGCCGCCATACGCAGCGACAAAAATGTCATCGGCTCCGCATAAGGCAGGCCGAATTTGGCGCCGATGAAGCCCGAGGCCCACAGCACCACGAACATGCCCGGTGCGGCAAAAACGGCAAAATCTTCCAGAGAACGCGGCATTATCCCGCCCGGCAGCGATTTAGTTCGAATTGTTCGTGGCCCAATCACCACCCGGCAAGCAGGATTGCAAGAGCGCCGAACCAAATCACCATCTGCCAATTAAACCGTCGCACAATTACGCGGGGCGCACGACTGCGCGGCACTGACATTTGCTGCCGATCCGGATTGGAGAGATGCATGCAACGTCCTATCACGATGCTGATTGCCGACGACTCGCACACCGCCCAGCAGCTTCTCATGGAATCGGCCCGGGCCTCCAAGCTGCCGCTGCGGCTGAGCATCACCGACAACGGCCGCGATTGCCTGACTCTGCTCAACAGCTCCAATATCGATCTCGCTTTCGTCGACGTGCAGATGCCGGAACTTCTCGGCACCGAAGCGGTCTGGTCGGCCCGCAAGCTCGGCATCCAGACGTTCGTAACGCTGATGTCGTCGCCGCCGGCCGAAGTGGCGGTCAACATGGCGATCAGGCTCCGCGCCTACGAATTCCTGTTCAAGCCGTTTGCGATCGACGACGTGCTGTCGATCATCCGGACCTATGCGCGTATTTCATCGCCGACCAAGGTCCTGATCGTCGACGATTCAAGCTCGGTACGCCAGATCGTGCAGAAGATCCTGCAAGGCAGCGTATTCAACTGCGAGATCACCGAAGCCAGCGACGGCGAAGCGGCGCTGGCGCTCTGCCGCAACGACCATTTCGACGTGGTGTTTCTCGACTGCAACATGCCGGGCCTGAGCGGCGTCGCGACCATGAAACGGCTTTCGGTTATCCAATCCTCGCTGAAAGTGGTGATGATTTCCGGCGAACATAACACCGCAACCGAAAACGAAGCGCTCGACAGCGGCGCCTGCGCCTTCTTGCACAAGCCGTTCAATTCGCAGGACGTCGATCAGGTGCTGCACACGGCTTTTGGCCTGCGCTCGCCGAATCTGAAAGTGAACTCAAGCGCGCCGAACTTCGACGTCGCCATCGAAGGCAGCACGATCCGCCTCGCCCACCGCATGACCGGGCATATTTTCGAATATCTGTGGTGCCAAACGCCGCCTTATCTGCGCAACGCCATCGTGCGGCCGGCGGCGAGCTGCATCATCGCCCCGACCAGGGTCGAGCCGGTCGCGGAGAAAGCCGCGCTGCTGCAGCTGCGCTCGGCGAGGCTCCTGCTCGCCGCATAACCGATTGTGAACCGGCCCGATTGTGAACCAGCCCAAGGCGGGGCAGACTTGGTCTCGCTAACAACGGGACGGGTCACGCATGCCGAAAACACCGGATTATTTCGCCGGCAAAACCATCATCATCACTGGCGCCGGCAGTGGCATCGGCCGCGCCACGGCGCTGGTCTTCGCCCGCGAGCGCGCCAACGTGGTCTGCGCCGACGTCAACGAAGCCGGCGCGCGCGAGACCGCAGATCTGGTCAACGGCAAGGGCAGCCAGGCGCTGGCGCTGAAGGTCGACGTCACCTCGCGCATGCAGGTCGACACCATGGTGACGCGCGCCATTGCCGCCTTCGGCCACGTGCAGTTCCTGTTCAATTCCGCCGGCGCCGCGATCCGCCGCGCCAAATTTCTCGATATCGACGACGACCTGATGAAGAAGACCTTCGATCTGAACGTCAACGGCACGTTCTACGCAATGCAGGCGGTGCTGCCGCACATGCTGAAAAACAAGCTTGGCGTCATCGTCAACATGGCGAGCATGGCGCACCGCCGTGGCGGACCCGGATCGTCGGTGCATTACGCCGCCGCCAAGGGCGCCGTAGTATCGATGACCATGGGCGTCGCCCGCGAATACGCGACGGCGGGGATCCGCGCGCTGTCGATCTCGCCCGGCCCGATCCAGACGCCGTTCCAGGACGCCGCACAGTCGTCGCCGGAACTGGTGGCCCGCTTCCTCGACGACGTACCGATGAAGCGCTTCGGCGAACCGGAAGAAATCGGCGAGCTGGTGCTGTTTATGTGCTCGGACGCCTGCACCTTCATGACCGCGGACACCGTGTACGTGAACGGCGGCGGCGGCTGGCGGTAAAGTCATTGCGAGCAAAGAGAAGCAATCCAGCGCTCAATGCAGTCCGCCCCTCGATTGCTTCGTCGCTGCGCTCCTCGCAATGACGGCCTATCTTTCCTGCTCCTCCGCCAGAACGAATTTGTCCCGCGCGCGGGTGACGCCCGACGGCCAGGCCTGGTCAAAATCCGCAATCAGCGGCTTTAACACCGTTTCCTGCATCGCGGCGTCGAGCTTTGCCTGATCGGCAAACTGATAGACCGCGTAGTGCACGCCGGCATCGATCGTGCTCCAGAACCGCCATGCTTTCTCCGCCTTGAAATCCTTCAGCGCCCACGGCAGGTGATGGGTCGAATACCAGTGGTCGAATTTCTGCCGCAACGGCTCTTCGACCGCCGCGCGGACCATGAAATAGGCTTTTGGCATCGCTCTCGCTCCTCTCAGCACTTTCCGGCGACGGTCTCGCGGCCGTCGGTCTCGACCTGGATACGCAGCGCTTTCGTGAGCAAACCGTTAGCGTAGTAGCTGCCGATCGTTTTGGTAAGCTCGACGATCTGCTGCGGCGTGAAATTCTTCTCAAGCGCCGCAAAGGTCGGATCGTCAACATCGCCGCCGTGCGTCATCTCCTCGGCATAGCCAAGCACCGAGCGCTCCTTGTCGTCGAACAGCGTAGACGCCTTCCACTCCGGCAGCGCCGCAAGCTGCGCGTCGCTGTAACCGCACATCTTGAACAGCGGCGTGTGTTGATTGATTTCGTATTTCGAATCGACGATCTGCGCCGTGCGCATAATTGTCAGCTCTATCAGCTTGCGTGGCACCGTGGCGTCGAACCGGATGGCAAAAGCCATCGCCTCCGATGCCTTGACGAATTTCGGCGAGTGCCCCGTAGCGATTGACAAATTGATGACGTCGCCGCCCCTGGCACGGCGCTTGTCGAACATATCCTGCAATATCGGATCAAGCGGCTGCGGCAGCGGCGGCAGTCGCGACACTTTCTGCTGCTCGACCGGTACGTTTTGCTGCGCGTGCAGCGGAGTTGTGAAAATCAGCACCAATATGGAAGAAGCAATCAAATTCGCTTTATGCATATTTCCTCCTGACGTTCCGGTACCGCTTCGCCACTCCCTTCCCCGAGGGGAAGAGGGTTGGGGTGAAGGGTACTGAGCCGACAATCTGGCGCCGGACCCGCCCCTCACCCGCTCGCTGTCGCTCGCGACCTCTCCCCCACGGGGAGAGGTCAGATATTCACTCTCCCCTGATCCCCGACGCCTTGATGATCGGCCACCATTTGTCCATTTCCGCCTTCTGGAATTTGGCGAGGCCGTCCGGCGTCTGCTGCTCGCGCGCGGCGATGTCGAGGCCAAGCTCGGCGAAGCGCGTGCGCACGCCGGGATCGGCCAGCGCCTGCACCATTGCGGTGTTGAGCCGCGTGACGATTTCCGGCGGCGTGCCTTTCGGCGCGTAAAGGCCGAACCAGCCGGACAAATAATAGCCGGGCACGCCGGCTTCATCGGACGTCGGGATATCGGGCAGCGATGTCGAACGTGTCGGCGACAGGTTGGCCAGCGCCTTGAGCACGCCGGCCTGCATCTGCGGCATCGACACCGCGGCCTGCAGCACCGCGAGATCGACCTGCCCCGACATCATGTCGGTCATCGCCGGGCCCGCGCCGCGATACGGGATGATCAGCACTTTGGTGTCGGTGAGCTTTTGCAGGAGCAGCGCGCCGAGCTGGCCGGACGCATTCTGGTTGACGAACTTGGCCTCCTCCGGATGCGCCTTGAGCCACGCCACCAGGTCTTTCAGGCTGTCGGCGACAAATCCCTTGCGCGCGACCAAAAGCTGCGGATTGACCGTCATCAATCCGATCGGCGCAAAATCCTTCTCCAGATCGAAATTGATATTGTAGATGATGAGGCCGACATGGGTGTCCCATTGGCCGATGTCGATGGTGTAACCGTCCGGCGTCGCACGCGCCAGACGCGCCGACCGCGATCGAGCCACCGGCGCCGCCGACATTCTCGACGATCACCGGCTGGCCGAGCGACGCGCCCATCTTGTCGGCCATGATCCGGGCGCCGCCACGTCGGTCGAGCCGCCTGGCGGGAACGGCACCAGAAGCGTTATGGTGCGCGACGGAAAGTTTCGGCGTGCGCGTGAGGCGCGACGCTTGCGACAGCCGTGGCAAGCATCAATGCGAGGATGATTTTGCGCATTAGTTCGGCTGGCCGGGCAGCGCGTAAGCGACGGTCTTCGCCGACTTTTCGCGCAGCGGAATGATCGCCTGATAGGCCGGCGAATTCCACCACGCCTTGAGGTCATCCATGCTGTTGAAAGTGAGGATCACCGTACTGCCGGCGGGCGGCGTCGAAGCGTCCAACGCCACCGGCGCGGCACGCGCCAGCGTCTTGACGTGATACGGTGCCAGCGTGCCCGGCAGCGCCGCGATGTATTGCTTCCAGCCGTCCTGATCGGTGATCTGCACATGCGCGATCAGATAGGCCGGCGCCGCTGCCGTTTGGGCATGCAACACCGCGCCGCCAATCGCGCCGGCCGCGAGGAGTGCAGCCGCGAAAACCATTTTCTTGAGCATAGTCAGCCTCCCGTTTGTTATGCGCCAATCATACGCGTCAGGCGTGCCGGTTGACAGGACGGTCACATCAATTCTCGATCTTGATGTTTCCCGCTCTGGCGACGGCACGCCATTTATCCAGATCCTTGACGATGAAGTCCCGATAGTCGTCGCCAATAAGCGGACGGAACTCGTAGCCCATCGAAAACAGGTGATCGGTGAAAGCGGCATCGCTCATCATGTCGCTTAAGGCGCGTCTTAAGCGGGCGACAATATGTGTGTCGGTCTTCGCCGGAGCCAACAGGCCATAGCTGATAATCGCGCTGCCGTTGACGCCGACTTCCTTCAGCGTCGGCACATTGGGCAGGACGCGCGAGCGCGTCTCGCCGGTCAATGCCAGTGCGCGGATGCTGCCGGCGTCGATGAGCTGCTTGCCCTGAACCGGGGTCACCAGGCCGGCGTCCACCTGCCCGGCCACCAGCGCGTTGGTGGCGGGACCAAGTCCGGCGAAAGGAACGTGGACCATCTGGATGCCGGCGTCGGCGGCAATCATGGCGATCGTCAGATGCGGCGCACTGCCCGATCCGGCACTGCCGTAATTCAGATGTCCCGGTTGGCTTTTTGCGTACGCGACGAGATCGGCGAAGGTCTTGAAGTCCCATCGCGACGCAATCGAGAACGTATAAGGCTGCTGCGCGATGCTGCCGATGAACGCAAAATCGTCGGGCACCTTGTACGGCAACGACAGTTTGACGGCGGGCAACACCGACAGGCCGTCTGATACGGTCCACAACAGGGTGTATCCGTCCGGCTCAGCCTTGGCGACAAAATCGGTGCCGAGTTGCGCCGCCGCCCCCGGCTTGTCTTCGACGATGAACTGTTGCCCGAGACGCTTGCCGAGTTCTTCGGCAACGATGCGGCCAGACAGATCGGTGCCGGCGCCGGCGGCAAACGGAATGATCAGCTTCACCGGCCGCGCCGGATACTCGTCCGCTGCGGCGCGATGCGCCGAAGACGGCGGCCGCAGCGCACAGCAAAACCGCCCAGCTTCGCATTGCCCCCTCCCCGTAAAATCGCGCTAGTGCCAATGCGCAAAACAGAGACCGACGCCGGTCAGCGCGTGGGACCTGTAGCCCGGCACATAAGTGATCCAGTCGAGGTTGAGATGCTGGACGGCGCCAGCCGTCGCGATCCAGTTTCTGATCTCCGATGAACCGCTGACCAGTTTGTTGACCGGAAGCCCCTTGAGCGCCGGGTAATCTTTTCGCTGCAAGGCGCCGACGACCTGACGGTCAAGCTCCTCGTTGACCAGGAAGTGGCTGAGCCCGCCCGACGCCAGAATGCCGACGCGGATGTTCTCCGGATACGCTTCGACCAATTCTCGGATCGCGACGCCGAGGTCGAAGCATCGCCGCGGGCTCGGCTGATTGGGCGGATAATAGGTGTTCAGGATCACCGGCACGATCGGGATCGGCCCTTTCGGCATGAAGCGGCGATGGATGAACGAGTAGGCATGCCCTTCGAACTGCTCGCCGGCCAGCGCCTTCATCGCCGTGATGTCGAAATCGCGCGCCATCAGGCCCTTGATGATCGCGGTCGCGAGCGCCGGATGGCAGGGATAGTGCCGGTCCGCCTTGTCCTCCATCCGTTTGCGCTGATCCTGCAAATACCAGTCCGTCGCCGGCTCCTGCGGCGCCGCCGCGTTGCGAATGGTGTCGCCGTAATAGATCGCGATGGCCGGGCGGATATCGTCCTTGAAGATTTCCCGCTGATCGTCGCCGATGATCACCAGAGCGTCGATGCCGGACGCGGCAATATCGCGCTCGAGCCGCGCCATGGCGTCCATGGTCGCCCGGTGGCGCTCGGCTTGTGCGTCCTTGGTGACTTTTGCCGCCGCGTCGGCAGGAAGAGTCTTCAGCAACTCGTCGAACGTGCGCGGAACGCCGTCGAAAGTCGTTGATCGGAGCGCGGCGATCGACACGGTCGAACATCTCCTGCCAGTGCTCCTCCGACGAAACCAGCATCGTTGAGTGCGATGTGCCGAACGCGGCGACGACTTGCGCCATTGGATAAGTCACTCCCTGTTCATTGACCCGGTTTTCACCAATGGTATGTCTTCATCCCGCCCCGCGATAGCGGGGATGGATGGTCTTTCGTCATTGCGAGCCACCGGGCCCGCGCTTGTCGCGCGGCCCGATGACAGGCTCCGCGAAGCAATCCAGCGCTTATGCAAGCGGGCCCTGGATTGCTTCGTCGCCACAGCCCGTCGAAAGACGGGCGTGAACGCCCTTTCCGCCTCGCAATGACGAGTTTGAGTGTTCTTGCAACGCGATTGCGCTGCGCAGTTGCTACGCGTGGCGATGGCTCGCCTCAACCGAGGCGTTCTTCCGAACGGCTATGCCCGGTGATCACACGGGATGCGT
>CAVRQJ010000016.1:0-448281 GCA_963723335.1 uncultured Alphaproteobacteria bacterium
GAGTATCGGTTTTCAGTTTAACTCTTTGATATTGTTAGAGGCGCTTTCCAAACTCGGTATTCCTTTGTCCATACCGCTCCAAGGATATCCACGTCATTTGTAAAACCCGTTTTCTATACCCGCGCGGGGCGGGAGGCGCGTGCAACTCGCCACCGTTAGTCGGCAGCGTTGCGCAAAGCAGCTTCGAGAGTGGCGTCGAGATACCGCCCCACCTCCGTTACGCGCTCATCGCCATACTGGCTAAAGAAAGACGATGGCCTGTCATATTCAAAGATCCCCCGACCATACTCATCCTCGAACAAAACTACCCGCAGCGGCGCGTACAGAGCAGCGGGGAGCTGATGGCGGGTCATCTTTGAGGCGGTAAGCGGATTGCCAATCTCATATTGCACCGCGTTACGTCTGTTGCCCACAATCTGCAACAAGGCGCCATGATCGCGCTCGCCGAAGATCGACAGTTTCGGCCCGTTGTCTTCGTAATCCTTCGCACGTTTCTGATCTCCGTCCCGCAGCGCTTCGGCGATGCTCGGATCAAGCTTGGGCACCGAGTCTTCGAGCTTCCGGCGCACCTCTTCGAACGATCGTTCTGACGAGATCCTGATGTGCTCAACCACAATCGTCTGTGACGTAATGGAGTTTTGCGTGGTGGCTTGGGTCATGTCGCGCCGCCACTCCCATTCTCTGACCCCGGTCACTTAGTCAGCCATCGCGTCACGTGCGACCGAAGGTCACCGCAGTTGTTGATGCAGAAATTCGCTTGTTCGCCGGTTGGCGAGCGCTGCGGCCGCCGCGTTGTAGTGCAGCCCATTATGCCGGGAGAAGGCGTGACGCTGACCCGGATAACTGTAAACGGTAGCGTTCGGCTTTTTGGCGAGCGCCGCTTTGATCTCAGCTTGCGCCGGCTTGGAGATGAATTCGTCCTCCTCGCCGAGGTGCATCAGCAAGGGAGCGCGCAATCCGCCAACTTCGCCGAGATATTTTTCCGTGTCGCCGCCATGATAAGCAACGGCAGCGTCGACCTCATAGCGGGCGGCTGTGATAAAGGCCATCAGTGCACCGAGGCAGTAGCCCTGCACGGCAACCTTTCCGGTCGACTCCGGCAGCTCAGCAGCGGTGCGGATCGTTTCCTTGATATCTTTAGCGCCGGCATCGCGATCATAAGCTCCGTAAAGCCGCAGACCGTGCTGCCAGTCTGCTTCAGAGCTGACGTTAAGATCGACGCCAGGCTCTTGCCGCCAGAACAGGTCCGGCGCGACCGCGATGAAGCCCTGGGTTGCAAGCTCATCGCATGTCGCCCGGATGTCGGCGTTAACGCCGAACAACTCCTGGAGAACAACCACCGCCGGTGCTGGCAACTTGGCCGGTCGCGCGATGTAGGCGCGGAACGTCCCATCCGCAGACTCGATGACAATGTGATTTTCCACTGCGCTCTCCTGATGAGCCGCGTGACAAACCTTGGGAAGCCTCCACGCGTCCCAAGAGGATTTTTTAGCGGCGAGGAAGCGTCGCTTCACTGATTGGCCGACACGGAGGTGGCTGCTTCCTCGATGAGCTTGGCCGATTCTTTCGGATGGGACATGTAGGCCACATGGCTGGCCTTCACTTCGACCGTCGTAGCGTGGGCGCGCTTCGCCATCATGCGCTCCTGCTCCGGATTGATCGATCGGTCTTCGGTGGCCACCATGTACCAAGTGGGTTTTGTCTTCCAAGCGGGGTTCGTGACTTTGTGGGTGAATGCATCGGTGGAGATTGGCACCTGCGAAATAGCCATGAACTGTGCCTGATCCTTTGGAAGATCCGCCGCGAAGTCGGCCGCAAAATGCTCCTGTTCTATCCACCAGTTGCCGTTGCTGTCCGGCTTGAACGCCTTGGAGGCTTGCGGCACGGCTGCCTCAATCGTGGCGCAGCTTTCCCCGGCGTCCAAAGCGAATGCGGCGATATAGACAAGCGCCTTTACGTTTGGATGATTGCCTGCCTCGGTGATGACGGACCCGCCATAACTATGACCTACCAGAACCACTGGGCCGCCCATCGCGTCGATGGCCGCCTTGGTGTACTTCTGGTCGTCGGCGTACGATGTCTCCGGGTGTTGTACCACCGACACCTTGTATCCGTCATTCATGAGGATCTGAGCGACCGGCTCCCAGCCGGAGCCGTCGGCGAAAGCTCCGTGCACCAGGACCACGTTCTTAATTTGCTGCGCCATGACCAATCTCCTCTGCAATAAAGGTCCACACGGACCATTTGGATTTTCAATCGCGAACGCCTGAACCCTTTTCGGCGCCCTCCTTGCGGACACCTTATTCGTTCAAAGGGCCCGCAAAATTGTACGAGGTTATCTCGTCTTGTAAGATTCGCCCGAAATCGCCGCGACAGACAACGCCGCTGACGACTGCCCCTTTTTTTGGGGCATCAGCCGTTGTACTTTTTCTGCCCGGGGCGGCGGCTACTCGCGTTGAAACAGCGATGTTTGTTGCTCAATAACGAGCCCGGAGAGCAATGATGAGTGTGGATGCGATCGAGGACGACCTCGCTAAACGCTTCCGGATAGATCGTCCAACGACACTCTTGGCGCGAAAGTCGTCAAAAGCACGTATCGGTTTTTCGCGCATGCAGAGTAGTCGTCCGATGCGTAGCCGTTCGCTGGCCGCACCGCCGGAAGAGGCTTTTGCGTTCCATGTTCCGCTCGCCGTGCCGTTTTTCTCGAACTTGTGGACGGCGGGGAAGCGCAGAGAAGTACCCAACTGGCGTCTTGGCGATGCACAGCTGATCGATCTGCGCGACAAACCGACGGTCAGTCTGAACATTCCTTTCGATTCGCTTCGCTTTTATATCCCTCAAACTGCCCTCGATGAGATGGCCAACGAAGCCGGAATTCGCCAAGTGGGGGGACTATGTGCGTCGAATTTTGGTGGCCGCGATCTGGTCATGTTCGGCTTGGCGCAAACGCTCGCCGGCGCGATGGAGCAGCCCGGAGACGGCACCGCCATGTTTTCCGACTGTATCGCGCTAGCTTTCTTCGCTCACGTCGTGCGCGCTTACGGCAGAATGTCGGCCGGTGGGCGAAACATCCGTGGCTGCCTTGCGCCGTGGCAGCTGCGGCGCGCCTGCGACTTCATCATCGCCAATCTGGGAGATGATCCTTCGATGGCCGAGGTCGCGAATGAGTGCAGACTATCGAGCAGCTACTTCGCCCGTGCTTTCAAGCAGACGACGGGTGTCCCACCATTCCGCTGGCTAACCAACCAACGCGTCGTGCGCGCCAAAGAACTTTTACAGGATCCGAGCCGTGAGCTCGCTGATATTGCCCAGCTCTGTGGTTTTGTTGACCAAAGCCACTTCACGCGGGTTTTCTCCAAGAGCGAGGGTCACAGCCCAGGACGGTGGCGCCGCCTCTATCGCCTCTAACCCCGCGGCTGGGATTTGAAGCGCGACGTCACCTTTGAAAGACTGCCGAAAGGCGTTCTTTCACGGTCATGCTTGACTCCCCGAGTGGCGCGCGCTCGCGCTTACGTGCATCACAAAATAATTCCACGCCTTCTCATGCAGGCAATAAACCAACGGGCATCGGCTAGTCTGCCGAGCCAACTTTCCGTCCGTTGCTGGCCCAAAACGGACATGCCGTAATCACCCGGCGTTGTCCGCTTTTGGAAGCAGTGATTAGGGACGGCGGCGGAGTTCCACGCTCTATCCGGCAGGACGAATATGCTGCCAAGTGTCCGTAAGCAAAATACCGACCCCGTTGTCGAATTCCGATGCGACCCAGATTGCGCCGGGCGCCTTCGAATAGCGTGCAACGTAGTTCTTATGGATGTCGCTGAGGTACGACAACTCTTTCAAAACGTCCGGATTGGATGTTAGGCCGTGCTTACACGCGTGTTCGTATAGCGCTGATAGATCGAGTTTGCCTGGCTCTGACCCAACAACGCGGCCGCCGGCTGTCTTGGAATGAACCAGGACAGCTCGGATCGCTAGTTCAGCCGCGTGCGACAACAGGAAATATCTCGGCCAATTAGGCTGCCCGTTCACGATATCAGGCATTCCCATGGCTTGGTCTCGATACATGCGCGCCCGCCCGTGCCAATCCAATTCGGGCACGGGGCCATACAGAGGTGGGAAGATGGGCGGTGTGACGATCTTCTTTCGATAATTTCGTCATCCGAAGCGTCGCAGTCTAGCACTTCGCGCGGTCAATTGTTCGCTCTCTAAATGTTCCAGGCTTTGATGCGAGCTTCTATCTTCGCTTTCGCTTCAGGCGAAAATGTCTGGAACACATTGTCTAGACCGCGCGCCAAAATGTAGATCGCACCGACCGTCTGTATGACGACGATTGATGTCTGAAATGTATCGAACCCCGCGTCGAAACCGGAGCTGAAACCACCTCGTCCCTTGCCGGCGGCGTTCCAAAGAACATAAATCCCAAACGCAATTTCTAGCAGCCCATAAAGAGCGCGTGCGCGTATACGCAACAGGAAGAGAGAAAAAGCGAGGATTGTACCGGCTAGGAAAACATCCGACTTGCTGGTCGCGTAGACTACGCTGACGGTCGCCGCGCCACACGTCGCGGTCAGGACCATTGCCGTCACTCGTTCGTGACCCGGACCATATAGGTATTTTGAGAGCTTCATGGCTTCTCTCCAAGCGCGCAATACCACTTTGCTGAAAACATTTCAGTGACGTCGTGTAGTAATGGGATTTACATTCTGACGCGACCCGCTATCTTCCCAGATTCAAGGGAAGGACACCACGCGGTTTGCAGAACTCACGGAAGTCGAGACCGCCATCGTCTATACGTATGGACGTTGCCCAGATACCTGCTGTGCGAGCTGATCTTGATGACTTCCCAAAGTTTTTCACGCTTGTGTCTGATAACGGACCAATGGCGATGGTGGGGCTTTGGGCTAAGTGGAAGGACCCGAAGTCAGGCAACGAAATTCAAAGCTGTACGATTCTCACCTGCGGGCCAAACGACGTAATGGCACAGCTTCACAATAGAATGCCTGTTATCCTCGAAGAGAAGGACTGGCCGAAGTGGTTAGGCGAAGAACCGTCTACCGAAGCGGAATTGTTGGCGCTGTTAAAGCCGTGCCCAGACGACGTGCTCAAGACTTGGCCGGTCGATAAGCGCGTAGGAAACGTTCGGAATAAGGGGCCGGAATTGGCGCTGGCGATTTAAACCACCCAGCCCCAATGATCGGCGCTACTTCTTCATTTTAGCTGCGGCTCGCCTTACGTCCGATTCGCTGATCTTGCCGGTTTTTTCCCTCATGGTGCCCAATGTCGTATTTCCTCGGAATTGAGGAATTGGTTTCGAAAGATTTTTGTTGAGGGTATCGCTACGCTTTTGTTGAATTTCACCGTCCTTATCGCGATGACGATCATCCAATCCCGGTTCCTTCATTGCAGCCTCCCATGATGAACACATCGGGATCATATAGTCTTAGATCAACAAACAAAATAGTCTTATTCATAATAGCCGCGTCAGGATCGGCACCATCTATTTGGTGCATTTTATGTTCTCGAAGGTCCGTATGCGGTGGTGTAAACCGAAAAGACCATTGGGGATTTATGTGGCTTTTGACCGCTATCTGGGACAACGTCACCCACGACAATATCGTCGCCTTCGGCACTGTCATGATCGCGTTGTTTACTTTGACCTTGTGGCGTTCAACTAAAAATCTCTGGAGCGTCACCGACCAAACTCTCAACCACAGTCAGGAGACAGTCAGAAAGCAGTTACGCGCCTACATCGGGGTAGAGCCACGGGGCGTAACAAAATGGGTGGGCGAAGATTTCATCATCGGCCATATAGCCATACGGAACGTTGGTGGTGTTCCAGCCAACAGTATTGCAATGTTCACGATTACTGATTGGTCTAAAGACGGAAGCCGAAAGAAATTTGATCTTGGGCAACTCTACCAATCGGAAACGTCCTTGGTGCCCAATACCGAAATGATGTTCGGCACTGCGAGTGGCACTGCGATTATCGGGGAACCTTTGGCAATGTCCGCACGGGGTGGTTATGTTTTTGTGTATGGCGAAGTCACTTATACCGACGAATTTGGAACAGGTGGCTGGACCAAATTCTGCCATCGTTATCCCTGCGCAATGATGGAAAGCGATTACAGCATTGACGGGAAGTATGCTCGCTATCACGAACTCGCAGGTAATAAGGCGGGGTAAAGTGGCACGGGCAATCGAACGGGCGGCCATTGTGGCGAAGCGTGGCAGAAAATGAAGTTCATCCTCGCGTCGCTCCTAATTGGTGCCTTGTGTTTATCGGCCAAAGCGCAACAGCTAGATTATGGTAAAACGACCTGCGGAAGTTGGATTGTACAACGCCGCGCTGGTGCCTCTTCTCCCGCACTGCTTCACGCTTGGGTCCTCGGATATCTTTCCGGCGCGGCACCACCCGGACGTTCCACTTTATTGGAGAGGGACGACGAAACCACTGTTGATGGCTGGATCGATAATTACTGCGATAGTCACCAGTTTGCCTCTCTGGGCGAAGCAACGGCGGCGTTAGCCCAAGAGCTACTGCGATATAGGGGAAAAGACTCAAATTAGGACACTAACAAAAGTTGATCTGTATCCGTTGCTTCAGTTCTCCTATCGCCCCATATTAAATTCTGCATCAAGACGAAGGCTAGCGCGCTTTCACCAACCTGCCATCGCGGTAAGGTGGTTTCCCGTAAGGGGATGTGGCCGTAATAATCGGCAAACATTCAGCGGAAGCGCCAGCCCTTCGAAACATCGGGGGTTATAATGGCGCAAGCATTCATTCCGAAACCTACCGAACTCGCCATAAGCCGCCGTAACTTATTGGGTTCGGCAACGGCATTAACGGCGGCGACTCTTGTGCCAATTGCGAAGCCTATTGAAGCTGCGCAAGTTGCTTGCCCTATATCGCCGGGTATGCCTTCCGAAGCCGTACCGAATTATTCCGCTGGTACTGCGCGCCGTCTTCTTGAAATTAAAGCCCGCAATAAGCTTCGCCAGACATACACCTTACCGGCGCTATCCGTTCCGAACGAATTACGCCGGATGAAACGGGCGGAAGACGCGGCGGAATTTAATCGGTTCGCTTCGTCGCGCGGTAGGGCTGTTTGGGATCAGGTTTTGAAGACGCGGCGTGATTTAGAAGGCGATCCGAATTGGAAGCCAAGTTGGAGCGAAGGATTGGCTTATCAGGGCGAAGTCGAGGGAATTCTTCGGGAAAGGTTCAGCAAAAACCGTTGAGGCCCGACAAATCGCGATTTAATCCGCCGGGGCCGATTGCAGACTTACGATGAACTAACTTAGAACCATCCAGACGCCGCCCACCAGCAACAGCACTGACAAGATGTAACGCAATACGCTGGACGGAAGATGTTTCACGCCTAGCCAAGAACCAGCAATAGCGCCAATCGCGACCGCCGCGAGCCAAGATGGCAATTCAGGCGGGAAGACGAGTGACGTACCCCACAATCCAGCGAGGGCCGCCGCTGAGTTCACCAGATTGAACAAGGCGGAAAGGCCCGCCGCATGTCGCATACTCAGCCAATGCAATGTGAGTACCAGTGGCGCTATGAAAATGCCGCCGCCAATGCCAGTCACGCCCGCAACAAAGCTAATAATCGCGCCCGCGATGATCGATGGCCATAACGGGGGCATCGGGGAAGTGAGTTCATCCGTCGACGCAGTCGAACGCGCCGACTTCACCATCTGCAATGCAGCAACTATCAGTAATATGCCGACCACTGGATGATAAATCGAAGCGGGCACATGCGTCGCGCCACCCAAGACCGAGAACGGCAATCCAAGGATGAGGAACGGATATGTACTTCGCCATTTGATGTAACCCGATCTGGCAAAACGCACGGTGCCAATCGCTGCGACCAACGTGTTAAGGGCCAGCGCCGCTGGCCGGATGATATCGGGCGCAAACCCGGCGAGGCCCAACGCCGCGATATATCCAGTAGCACCAGCCTGACCCACGGCGGCGTAGGCCGCTGCGATGATCGCTAGAACGAACGAAAAGAGAGCGTGTTGCAATTGAGACGCGTCAGGCGTTTGGATCGTTAGCGTTCGGGTAGAAAAGTTGCTGGCCGTTGATCTTGTATCCGGCGATGATCTTCTGTCCTTCCGGCGAAATTAGAAAATCGATGAACTGTTGACCGAGGTCTTTCTTCACGCTCGGGCATTTCGTCGGATTAATGAGCATTACGCCGTACTGATTAAACAGACGCTTATCCCCTTCGACAACGATGGCGAGATCGCCCCGATTCTTGAAGGCGAGCCAAGTGCCGCGATCTGACAATACATAGGCATTCGACGCTGAAGCCATGTTGAGCGCCGCGCCCATGCCTTGGCCAATTTCCTTGTACCAAGAACCCTTGTCGGTTGCGATGTCGATGCCAGTCTGTTTCCAAAGTGCAAGTTCGGCAATGTTCGTGCCGGAACGGTCGCCGCGCGAAATAAACGGCGCGCCCTTGGCCTTGATTGTTTGCAGCGCCATCAGGATGTCTTTGCCCTTCACGTCAGCGGGATCGCCTTTCGGGCCGATCAAGATGAAGTCGTTGTACATCACCGGCTCGCGCTTGACGCCAAAGCCTTCCGCTAAAAACTTCTCCTCGGCGGATTTGGCATGTACGAACGCAACGTCCGCATCACAGCGCCGCGCTGTGTCGAGCGCCTGACCCGTGCCTTGGGCCAACACTTTCACGACGATGCCGGTCTTATCCTTCACTATCGGCAACAAATAACCTAATAACCCACTGTCTTGCGTCGATGTTGTCGAGGCAACGACAATCGACTTCTCTTGAGCGACAGCCGAGCCAGACAGCGGTGCGATTATCGTCACGCACACGGCCATCAACGTGAGTCCAAGGAAATGTGGCCATCGGCTCATGAAGGTTCTCCCGGCAGAATTAGGAACGCATCCGTTGGATTAACGGCTTATCAAGGCACGTCCGAAAAAGAGGCTCAATGCACTTACTGTCATCGAAAGAATGATGAGAATGATCCCCAACGCAAGGGCGAAACTCAGTTCGCCCTTGCTCGTTTCCAACGCGATAGCCGTAGTCATTGTACGAGTATAGCCTTGGATATTTCCGCCAACGATGATAATCGCACCGACTTCCGAAATTGCCCGCCCGAAAGCCGCAAGGAAGGCGGTCAGCAATCCTTCACGGCCAATGAGTAGGATTGGGATCATGGCTCGTAAACGCGAAGCACCATCGACCAAAAGGGCATCCCCATAGGCGGCCCAGTTGTCCACCGTCATGCGATGCACTAACGCAATGACTATTGGAATTCCTAGAACGGCCTGTGCGATCACCATCGCAGTTGGCGTAAACAGGATGCCGAATGATCCGAGTGGGCCAGACCGCGATAGCAACAAATAAATGGCAAGCCCGACGACGACCGGCGGCAATCCGAGAAGGGCGTTGGCAATGACGATCAACACACCCTTGCCGTGGAAACGATAGACAGCCAGCGCCGTGCCGAGCGGCGCGCCGATGACAAAGGCACAAAAACTCGCGGCGAGGCTTACTCCCAGCGACAGAAAGACAATTTCACGCAGTTCGGTATTGGCATGACTGATAAGGCTCGCCGCCGTGTAGAGCGCATCCGAAAGGTCGTTCATTCCGCACTATTACAGCGGACGAGCGCACAAGCCAAAGGCGGGTGGTCGCGCGGCAGCCTCTCTCCGGCGGAATGGCTTAGGAGTCAAAGCGATCTCTAAGCCCGATTCCGCCGGCTTGTCGGGCGTTTAATTGCTGATACGCTGCCATTCGAGACAGCCTTCAATTGCCCACGCTAGAATTCCCGACCATTCTTCCTTGAGTTTATCGGCGAGTTTCAGATCACGTTCGGCGGGCGGGATCGTTATCGTAAAGGGAATAAGATTGAGCCGCCGTTGCTCAAGATCGTTCGCGCTTCGCATTAATGCAGATTAAATCAACAATCACTTGCCCAGAGTGCGGCCATAGCGCGACCGAGGATATGCCTACGGACGCTTGCCAGTTCTTTTATGAGTGCAAGGGGTGCGGGAAGCGCCTTAAAGCGCTAGCAGGGGATTGCTGCGTATTCTGCTCTTACGGGACAGTGCGGTGCCCGCCGATGCAAGACGGCCAAGGCTGTTGCTCAAACTAAAATATCCGCTTTGGGTCATTAGCGGCGCGCAATCTGGCCTACGCGCATATTGGTCAACTCATTTTTTCGGTGTCGGGTAGCTTCCACGTCTTCGTGAATAATGGTTCTTGGGGACCGTAAAATCGGAAGTAAGGAAACCAGTCCTTGCCCGCGACGGTTGGAACCCAGTTCGCCTCCATTCCGTTTGGTGCTTTCGGACCGAAATGGATGTCGATCGAGCCGTCAGCGTTTTTTCTCGCCTTCTTGTCGTAAGAGTCGATGGAGGGGCGCGCTACATCGCGGAAGAGCGCGCACGTCGTGTGCTCGTATACCGTGACGGACCAAAATTGACTTACTGGCGTGTCGCCGGGCACCCGCAATCGGAAGCTCTCTCCGCCGCGCAGCCG
The DNA here is from genome assembly GCA_963723335.1 of uncultured Alphaproteobacteria bacterium. Classification (GTDB taxonomy): domain Bacteria; phylum Pseudomonadota; class Alphaproteobacteria; order Rhizobiales; family Xanthobacteraceae; genus BOG-931. The sequence continues at coordinate 10,524 of CAVRQJ010000016.1, forward strand.
TTGTCCGTTGCCATCGAAAAATGTGACGAGATAGAACTGACCCACTCCCAGCTTCTTCGGCGGGCCAAAAAAGCTGAAAAATCCGATGCCCCGGGCGTCTACGTCCAAAATGCCGTCGGCTTCCCATGTGAAGTCGCTTTTTGGACCGATGGGCGGTGCTGGTACGTCCCACTTGCCATCAGGCCAGTAGCGGCTGCCGTACGTCACAAGCCGCTCTATGAGCCATGCGCGCGTCTCTTCTGCGGCAGATATCAGCACAGCGCGGGTCGACTTATCAGGTTTGAACTCTTTGCCTTTCTCGATCCCGAGCAAGCGCAGCATTCCTGTCATTTCCGAGTCGTGAGGTTGAACCGGCTCTTCGCTGACCATACGAGCCATGCTCGTATAGAAACTGTCATCGAACCGAGCGACGGCATCCCAGATGGTATCGGCCATATCGATGAAGTTCGTTTGCGGCGGAGCGGCTGACTTGCTCAAGGGGTAGGTGCGGACGAGCCGGAGGTAAGCAAGAGCGCCGCGTACCGACGTGTCGTCTTCACTTTTGATAATGACGCGCAGTCCAACGAGACCGTTGTAGGTTTTCATAGGAATGACGATGTAGCCGGGAGGCACGTCGCTTTGATGACCGGGTGGCAGTAGCAGGTATTTCCCGCCTCTGCCTTCATCCGCTCCAGCGATACCAACGTCCGTCAGCGGGACTTGCCATGCGTCATGAATGGTGCCGTTCAGCGCGGCATCTCCAGTCCCGGGTACTTCAACGACCACGGGTTCGGCCAGAGTATTGATAAACGAGAAGACATAGCGCACCGAAGTGTTCGGCGTCAGGCATTGGAGCTTCCAACCACCCGGTTTGGACCAGAACATGATGTCGCCGTACGTCGCTTTGGCATCGCGAAAGAACGCCTGCCGCATCACGTCAAAGCTGACCATCGGCATGCCCCAGATCGCCGCGTCTACCGCACGGCCTGCATTAGCTCGCTTGATTGGGTCTTCAGATGAACCGACCTTTTGTTCGGCCCGCGCCGGTGTAATCAGCGCCGAACTTTGCAGAATGCTTGCTGCAGCAAAGGCCGAGGTGACTGTAACCAATGCGTTGCGTCGGTTGATAATGTTGATGGAATGATGATTGCCTTGCTTCTTGGCGGCTTTCATAGCGCTGTCATCTCCATCTATCGCCCATACGGAAGCACGGCAACGGTTGCGAACGAGGTAGCCGTGTAGAAAGTGGCGCGTCCGCTAAGGGCCAAAAGCAGACACTAGACGCACATTGGCGTGACGCGGTTGGCCAGCATGTGCCATCCGTACTCTATCCTCTGCCTAATCCTTCGTCGGCGAGAGTTTTGCCATCACTGCATCCAGATTGAATGATGCTGGCTTCTGCCGGATCGGAAAGTCTTGGAATGTCTGCAACCATTGTGCGACCAATGCCTGCGCAGGAACCTGAACGAAGGCCCGATCAGCCATCCACTTGTTATACAAGATCGATTGGTCGGCACGCTCAAACGGATCGGCGCGAAGATTGAATAACTTTGGTAGCCGCAGGTCCGTGAACTGGCCCTGCCAAATGCCTATGCCTGTGTTGTCTTGCTCTTTAAAGACGATCTTCCAATCCCGAATCCGGACGGCAACGAGTTCGCCATCGTCGTTCCAATAGAGAAAGTCCTGCCGGGGCGATTGCTTCGCCTCACCTTTGAAGAATGGGATGAGGTTGTATCCGTCGAGGTGGACCTTGAAGGTCTTGTCGCCGATCTTAGACCCCTTGAGGCATTGCGCCACGATGTCAGGATTTCCCGCCGCCGCGACGAAAGTTGGAAGCAGATCGTAGCTGGCGACGAAATCATTGTAGATGGTGCCGGGCTGGATCGTGCCGGGAAAGCGCATGAGCATCGGCACCCGATACCCACCTTCCCAGTTGGTCGCTTTCTCACCCCGGAATGGCGTCGTTCCTCCGTCCGGCCACGTTACCTCCTCTGCGCCGTTGTCAGTGGTGAAGACGACGATGGTGTTATTAGCGTTGCCGAGCGCGTTCAGCTTTTCAAGCAGCTGGCCGACATAGCCATCAAGTTCGACCATGCCGTCAGGATAGATCCCGAGGCCGGTCTTGCCTTCGGACGCCGGTTTCAGGTGGGTCCAAACGTGCATCCGCGTTGGGTTGAAATAGCAGAACCACGGCGTATTGGTCTTGTTATTGCGGTCAATAAAATCGAGCGCGGCGCTAAGAAACTCTTCGTCCACCGTCTCCATCCGCTTCGTATCGAGCGGTCCGGTGTTCTCGATAATCTGCTTGCCGACGCGGCCATATTGAGGGTCGACGGTCGCATCATCCACGTTGGTCGCTTTGGCCTTGAGCACCCCGCGAGGCCCGAATTTTGCGCGAAAGCGAGGGTCTTTCGGGTAGTCGGAATTTTGCGGTTCTTCCTCGGCGTTGAGGTGATAGAGGTTGCCGAAAAATTCGTCGAAGCCGTGCACCGTTGGCAGAAATTCGTTACGGTCGCCGAGATGGTTCTTGCCGAATTGTCCGGTGGCGTAACCGAGCGGCTTGAGTGCTTCCGCTACCGTCATGTCTTCTGCGTGGAGGCCGACGTCGGCACCCGGTAGGCCAACCTTCGTTAGGCCAGTGCGGATCGGCGATTGTCCGGTGATGAAGGCCGCGCGGCCAGCGGTGCAACTCTGCTCGGCGTAATAGTCTGTGAAAATTGCCCCCTCTCTGCCGATGCGATCAATGTTCGGCGTCCGGTAACCCATGATGCCGAGGTTGTAAGCGCTGATGTTGAACCAGCCGATGTCGTCGGCCATGATCATAAGAATGTTTGGCTTGCGTCCCGGTGGGGCGGTCTGCTGCTGTTGCGCCTGCGCAACGTGAACCTGACTACCCGATACAATCACCGATGCGGCAGCGAGCGTTGTGCCACCAAGCAGCATGTTGCGGCGATTGAACGTCTGATTTCTTAACTCGGGCTTGTCTCGGGCGTTATCACTGGACATTGATCGCTCCCTTTTAGGCCGCGAGGTCGAAGTGACCTTCATTGTGGTTGGTCGCCGCTCTTGGAATTTACTTCCCAAAAAATGGCCCGACAATGGCGTGCGGCATCAGTTCGGCAATGTCTGCTTTTGGTCATTAGCGGACGCGACCGGCTAAAATCTTGGCGTCTGCTTTGCCCCCGAAGGCAGACACGTCCTCGATTTCGACCATGTCCGGGTACGGTATTAAGAGTGGTGTCGCCCTTCCGCCAAAAATAATTGGACTCTTGGCGCTTCGTTTTGCATTTTTGCCAACACGCTGTTCCATAACCTTGGAGAAGCAACTGCCATCGTCCTTGTCTCCGTTGGACAGAAACGCCGATAACGTTTCACAATTCACGCTGGAAAAACCCCAAAGAACGTCACAATAGAGACGTCTATTTCTATTCACCGCGCGGCGTGGCCTATACAGAGACGAGCCTGCGGGCGCGTTGGCATCGGTGGTTGAACAACAGCGCCGAGGGCAACGCGATCTGCGACGAATGGAAGAAATGGATAAAGCAACAAGTCGCTCGCTACGATTGGGAAATTGAGCCAGAGGATGTGAAAGGTCCAACAATCCACGGGCTACGGGGAACCGGCGTTTTGGCACGATGGAATGAAGGATACAGCGTCGATCAGATTTCTAATGATATAGGCATGTCGCGGCAGATGGTTGATCGTTACATGAGATTTAGGGACCAAATGGGAATTGCCATCGAGGGGAGGAATTGATTGCGGATTGTAAAAGGGAAGGCTTAGGGAAGGAGGAATAGCTTAAGCCGAAAACACCGCTCGCAGTCTGGACATAGGCGAGGCTAACTCCCTATATTGTAAAACTTTCGAACCGAAATTGTAAAACTTCGCTGAAAATCTAGTTTTTTCAATAGCTTCGTTGGGGAATAGTTCAACGGTAGAACTGCGGACTCTGACTCCGTCAATCTAGGTTCGAATCCTAGTTCCCCAGCCACTCCAGCGTTCGCAAATGTTCGCGCGCATTCGCGCTCGTCCGCAGACCTCAGAAACCACATAAGAAATCGCGTCGACGTGATCGCCGACGTTCGGGAGCGCCCCCTTGCAGCCGGAACATTTGACGGTATCTATGACGGTATATCGAGCCTGTCCCAACGCCAAATTACAGCTAGAGATACCGTCACATGCTTACCGACAGTCACGTTCGGAATGCGAAGCCGAAACCGCACATATATAAAGTAAGCGATGGCGCGGGCATGTATCTGCTCGTCACCCCGAACGGCGCGCGGTATTGGCGTCTGGATTATCGATTTGCTGGAAAGCGCCGAACACTGGCGCTCGGCGTATACCCAACCGTAACCCTGTCGAACGCCCGCAATCGCCGCGACGCTGCGCGGGCACAGCTCGCTGAAGGCATCGATCCAGGTTCGGTGAAGAAGGCGAACAAATACGCCGTAAGACTAGCCGGCGACAATACGTTTGAGGCAGTGGCTCGTGAATGACTTGATAACCAGAGGAAACGACTTGCTCGACGATATTTTACCCTCCTCCTCGCTCGACTAGAGGCTGACATATTTCCGGTAATTGGGTCACAGCCTATCGACGAGATCAGCGCGCCGGTGTTGCTGGGTGTGTTGAAGAAAGTTGAGAAGCGCGGTGCCATAGAGACCGCCCGCCGGCTTCGACAAACGTGTGGCCAGGTTTTCCGGTACGCAATCGCGACGGGGTGTGCAAAGTATGACCCGTCCTACGGGCTGCGGGGTGCGCTTGGTCCACCGGGCAACCGGCGCGGCCATAAGGCGATGCCCCTTAATGAGCTACCGGATTTTCTGATCGCCCTTGACGGGTATGACGGGGATCCCCGAACCCGGCTCGCCCTACGGCTCATGGTCCTTACGTTTGTACGGACTTCTGAACTTCGGTCAGCAAAATGGGCAGAATTCGAGAACCTCGACAAGACCGAACCATTGTGGCGGATCCCCGCTGACCGGATGAAGATGAAGCGCGATCACGTTGTGCCGCTTACACCGCAAGCCGTGTCGCTGCTCAGTGAACTCCGGCAGTTGCCTGGTTCGCAGGCGAGCCCATTTCTGTTCCCCTCCCCGGCACGCGAAGGCTGCATGAGCAACAACACAATGCTCTACGCACTTTATCGGCTCGGATACCACAGCCGCGCCACCGTCCACGGGTTTCGAACGATGGTATCTACGGCCCTTAACGAAATGAGGTTTCGGTCTGACGTGATAGAACGTCAACTCGCCCATCAAGACCGAAACTCTGTGCGAGCCGCGTACAATCGGGCTGAGTACCTCACCGAGCGTCGAGCGATGATGAAGCACTGGTCCGATCAGATCGACGCGATGGCCGGGAAAAACGTTCTCGCCTACAAAACTCCGACTTAAAGACCCCGCCCGCCTCTCACTCGTTAAGAATCATGATTTTCCTAACGAGTGATCAGTCGGCGAGCTCCTGACCCAGTTGCCTATCCGATCGCGGATATCTGGCGGATTGCGTCCAACATCGCGAAATTGCCGAGCCACCGGGGCTGTTGTTGCAGTCGGTGCTGATGCTTGAGGGCGTCGACCGTCACGCGCCCGACTTTTCACTGTCGACGACTTCGACGCGCTATTCATGTTCGGTGCTTGCTCAGTCGTGTCCTATTTGATCAGCAGAGGCCGCGCAGCCCAACCTGATTAAGTAGCCACGAACTGTAGGAACGGGTTTCCGTGAGTATCGACACTGCGCTCGATCTCATGATTGCACTGGCGACAAGTGAACGTTTGACGCTCGTAAACGTCGCCGTGCTCGGTGTGTGGCCCACGTCGCGTTAGTCGCATGACGTTGCTACATTTCGGACAGACAAGCTGATCGTCCGTGCCGAAAGAACGCTCAACAGCTCACATAGATCGCGCCCCCTGCAAGTTTTGGTTCCCCGGCCACCGGCATCGTCGGCCGCAAGCGAAATGCTCGCGATGGTGAATTCTAATCGTCCTGGCAAAATCGAGATTGTCACCACGAGTATTAGGCTGAGCAATAAGGCCAATTCGACTAGCGCCATACCGCTACTCACCCGAGGGGTTCATCGACGCGCCAATTCGCGGCCTCCTCAAGCCTGCGATCGATCATCTGTGCCGATATCTCGTGAAGTTTGGCAGCCCGGCTGCCCCGCTTCCAGCTGCGCAATTGTCGCGCGCGTCGACGATGTTGATCCGCCGTCATCAAAAAGTGCGGCACCTTCGCCCCCGCTTCCAGGGCTCGCGTAATTATCTTTCCGACGACCCTAGATGTCTTGAGGCTCATGGTGACCTGTGAGTTTGCGCCAAACTATAAACTATCGTCGGCCGATGATAGTTTATTCAGTTTTTGACCACTTCAGCCATGCCGTCGTTTCACGTGTGACAATCCCGAGCAATCCCGCAGTACAGTTCGGTGTTGGTGTAAATCCGTCTGGTGTCAGCCCTCCGGTAAAATCCAAAAACAACGTTCGCGCAATCTGAAGGCCGTTCCTCACATCCAAGGAAGGTCGCGGCGAAATATGCCACTCTGCCGCTGATCTCACCACCTGTGAATGGGCCCGGCCCAATCAGAGAAATGCCCATTAAGTTGGGAAGAGTGCCCCCTCCAGCGGTCACATTTCCGCAGTACGGCGTATCGGAAAAACAAGGAAAGACATTGTTAGGCGGACCAAAAGATAGTCCGAGAGACGGGACGCTGCCTGTAACTAGAGTTTGTGTGGTGAGGTCAAACGTAATCGTGCCACCACTGAATGGAAATTGCCCGGATTCAAATTCAATGGAATCGTATGTCCCACTAATATCCATCGTTTGTAGTACGTCCGCTTTAGCGGACCCAATATGCGATGTAAGCGCAACCAACGCCGCGCTCATGACGCCAAATACCTTAGCAAACATGAGTCCCCGACTGCGGGCCGCCCCACAACCATTGTGATGTGCCAGGGGAGGGAAGTCAACCACGGCCGATATTTGTGAAATTGCTTGCTCGGGCGAACCGAGGGGAAAGGCGGGCTCTATATCTTTGAGACAATTGACTGGCCGGCTGCAACGGCTAAGAGTCTGACGGGGCTTGTTTGGGGCGCTTGGCGCCCGCGGGGGCACTATGATTTTGCGCCTATACTCGTCGATTATATTAGCCGGCGCGGCTTTGTGTGCTTTTACCTTTCAAGCCCATGCGGTGACGATCAGCTATACGCAAGTCACGACTGACTATACCGCGCTGACGCTTCCTACCTCGAGTTTCAATCCAATGCCTGTTTTAAGTACGAGCACCAGCACAACAGTCAACGGTCAGGTTCCCAACGTATATCGTTCACCCTTCGAGAATATTGGTTCGGGTGCCGGTGGCACACTTCTAAGCGATGGAGGGTACGGCGTCGGTGCGTGGGCGAGCTTGCTATACACGTCAATCCAAGCGGGCGGTTCCGCGATCTATAATTTTGCCGGTCCGGCGACAGAGCTCAGTATTCTTTGGGGATCACCTGATTCCTACAATACTTTGACGTTTTATAGCGGCCTGAATGGTATGGGTACGCCCGTATACAGCATCACAGGTAGCCAACTTGACATCCAAACCTACGGTCACGATCTCGTAGATTTCACATTCGCTGGAGGAACTTTCGAATCCGTCGTTTTGGACTCTGGTGAGAATGCATTTGAGTTTGCAGATTTGCAGGATGATTTGTTGACGCCGCTTCCGGCCACGCTCCCTCTCTTCGCAGGCGGCCTGGGCTTCGTCGGCTATCTGACGCGCCGCAAGAAGCGTGTGCAGGCTGTTGCAGCCGCCTGATTAATCTGTGCTCTCACATTTCGGACAAACCGCCGTCGTCCTAAGAATTGCGGTGTGGGCGTACCTCATGCAGGCTGCCGCAGGCATTGTTATTGGCGGCGCGATCCCGTGGCTCATTTGGTTTGGGTGGCTCGCCGCGCCCCGCTAATCTGATCATCATGTCAGAATATCCTGGAGAGGCCGCCGCAGGGCGGTCTTTCTTTTTGTACGTGCTATTTTGGGGAATGGAACACGTGGATATCAATAGAAAACGGTTGTAAGCGCGTAAGTTGTATGGGACGAAAAGAGTGCTCCTGGGGGCACGAGCAACCACTCTGTTTTGGGCGTCGGCTGTGAAGCTGACATTACACCCTTGGGAGGAAACGGGATGTCACTGACTCGCGTTTTGTTGTCCGCGGCGGCTTTTTTTTGCGTTTGCGGCCATCATCGTACCAACCACAAGCTCGGCTGGGACGGTAGTCGTTAGCCCGACAAATATGGGCAACTGGTCGTTCGACAATAGAGATGTGAACGGCGTGGTAGGCAACAATCCAACGGCATCCGGTTCGATGGTCAACGGACCCGGCACGCCACCCCTCGGTACTGGTAGCGCCAACCTTTCAACCGGTAACGGCACGACGGGCGGCGATGGCGCGTCGGAATTGCGAAACACAGGCTACAACGGGGTTCTGCTTAGCTCAATTACGGCATTAAGCTATTCGACGTACGCGACGCAGAATAACGGCCAGCAGTTTCCCTATCTCGGGTTGGAGATATCGACGACTGGCGGCACCACACCCAACGACATAATATTTTTCGAGCCGCCATATCAAACGCCAACTACTGGAAATCCCTCGCTCCCCAACCAAGGCACGACAACTTTGAACACATGGCAAAGTTGGAATGCTCTCACCGGCGGTTGGTGGGATGACGATGGCAACTTCAATCCCGGCACCGGTGTTGGTTCGTTGGCTGCATTTCTGGCGCTCTTTCCTGACGCCACTATCGTGAACACCACCGATGGATTGGGCGCTATTCGTTTTGATGTCGGCTTCGCAAGCCCTACCGATCAGTTCAACGGCAATGTTGACGACTTCACGATCGGCGTGAACGGCATGGACACAACGTTTGATTTCGAGGCAGAAACTGCGACGCCGCTCCCCGCCACGCTGCCGCTCTTTGCCGGCGGTCTCGGCTTCGTCGGCTATCTGACGCGCCGCAAGAAGCGCGCGCAGGTTGTTACCGCATAAGCAAATCAGTTTCGTGGGGGAACTGGGAGAGGCCGCCGCGAGGCGGTCTTTTCTGTGAGCGCGCCGCGAGTGACACTATCAACCACTAGATTGTTTGAGGCGCCCGCTTCCTGCCCCAACCAAACAAACTCAGCAGTCCGAAGCCAATAGCGAAAGTTCATCCCACATGCAATTACGGTGGCCGTCAAAGACTTAGCTTTGCCATAAAAAAGAACCCCAGGCTACGCATCCTGCGAGCTTGGGGTTGGGAGTTTATTGCCTCAACTACTTAGGCACGTCTGGCCGGGCGGCCTTTCGTCGGGGGATGGGGAGCCGTCTGGTCGGCCTAATACCTTCATGCGTATGCTTCACCGTTAACCCCCGCAATTCGGATCACGCGTTAGTGTTAAGCGCGAGGCCGGCGCGAGGCGGCTTTTCTTTTGCCCGATCTATCGCTCGCGCCGTTGGGACCGGAAAATAAGAGTGAGAAGACCAAGCACCACAGCTGCCAGCGAAAGCGGACGGCCCAACCAGACCAGTCGGGCGGCAATGCGATCGCGATAGCAACTAGCGATGCCGCGGCTAATCCGAAAATTCCCCCAGGATTTCTTGGCCGGCTTGACGTGAATCCCACATGAGCGCAGTTTTGTAAGCGCCCCGACGCGACGCGATCAACGCCGCGCCGGGACTTGCCACGCTTCTAGTAATATCTGTGACCGTAATATCCGTGACCGTAATATCCGTGTCGATATGCGCGTCGATGCACTCTTCGGTTAACGCCAGCAACACTTCCCGGCGTTAGCGGGCGTCCTACGACGGCTTCCGCTTTGTCGAGCGACAAGCTTAGAGTCTTCGTGGGCGTCCAATGAAGCGAAACAGGTGCTGCGCACAGCATGGTGGCAGCTAATAGAGTTGCGCCGATTACAGCGATCTTTTTTGTCATGGTGATCTCCCGGTTCAGGCTTATCTGGCCGAACGGCTGGGTATTCGGAGGGATGGAGGAGCTATGTCGGCCTGACCACTAACCGGGCATGCCAAGGATTAGTTCCGTCAGGTCGTTGAGTACTTCACCCGGCACGAACTTGCCCGTTGAACATGTTAATTGCGGTTAGGCGGCAATGAGGGAGCTTAGGTGCGGTGCTGGTCGCGGTCGTAGCTGTCACGAGCGTCGCTTGGCATGGGCGCGGCCGCTGGTACTGATCGGCCCGCCCGGCGTCAGTTTTGGCCGCCATATCTGTCTTTGACAGCGGCAGCGACGTATTGCTTCCGGCCTTCACGGCTCGATTTTATGCCTCGGGCGGCGCACCAATCTGAGAAAGTGCGGGGATCGATGCGGACGCGCAGGACGACGTGTCCGTACCCTTCCAGTCCTCGCTTCATTTCCTCGGCCATTTTGTGCCACGCGTTCCAAGTGGGCGGCATCTTACCGCCGTCATCAAAGATACTTCTCAATGCCGTGTAGTCGCTTTCTTCGATCCAAAAGACGCCCTTCACTGGGGGTGGCGCAGCTTCTTCAGGGGGCATCGGTTTCTCGATCGCGTGCTTGCGTGGCTCTTTCCGAATCTTATAGGAAATAATTATGATACCCTACCGACGGGGACAACTCCGCGCGGACTCTCCCGCAATCAGCGCTTGAGAACTTGTCCATGGTCACGTTCACGACGGGTAAGGGGTTTCAGCTTGCGGCTGCCGTGTGCGGCGCGGTGGGAACCTTTTTGCTATACAAGGGCAGCTTCGCATTCGAATCGCCGGCATATTGGGGATCGCCACAACTCACCGCGAATATGGACGCGCGGAATAAAAGGCGGCGGTTATTGCAGCGTACCGGCCTATTGCTCCTGATGTTGAGTTTTGTTCTTGGCGGCGCGAGTATCTTCCTCGAGTAAGCCATCTCGTCGCACGAACAAGTCGGGAAATGAGCCGGTGGCGCTGACTGCTCATTAGGCTCATGAACAAGCGAGAACAAAGGGAGTTTGACGTGGGGCGCATCGAAAAAGGTTCGCGTTGCGGCAGCCTCTTTCAACCTCTCTCAGCCGGTGTGACCCCAGGCGGGTTCGCATTGGGGGCTGACATGCGCCCGGGGCCACGATCCGAACCGGCTGGGAACCGGTCTAACCGTTCAATCGCTCAATCGGTGCGATGTTCCTGTGGCTTTTTGGCCGCTCGCCCAAAGTGTCCTTCTTCAACGAGCGCGGCATTGAGCCAGGTTTTCGCGATTTGGATCAAAATGTCGCGCTCCTGATCGGTGCGCGCGCTCCGGGCCCACTCCAAAGATTCAGCCGCGTATTTTCGATATTCCTTTGCTGACATGACACGTGTCCCAGTCGTGGAATGCCTAAAGTCGCCTCCGCCCGCATAATGCAAAAATGTAATTGAAGTTCCAAGGCCGCAAAAAGAAAGACCGCTCCCCAGCGGCCCCTCTCATTCCCCTCCCAGAAACTACGTCACTACTTATTGCAGTCGCTCACCTGAACCGTACATTGGCCGGCATTGTAGTGCTGGCAGACTTCCATTGCTCCGAGGTCCGCGTTGCTGCGTGAGCCTCGGGAGGCAGCGCCCCAGCCGGTTGGATTGGCCGCGGTCGCCAACGCGCCACACATGCCCGGCCCAATCTCGATGACAATCTTGCAGCCTGACGAATTGCACGCCTTGAGCGCAGCGGCATTGGCGATCGCGAGCGTTCCCCCGTGCCAACTAGAACCTATGTGGCCGGTGCCAGTGTCGTAGGCCATCGCACCAAATTCGGCCGCGGAAGCAGCGGTTGATAACGAAGCGAGACCGCCGCTTAAGGCTATGACACTTGTGACGATTAGGATTGAGCGATGAATTGTAGAACGATGCATTGTAGCCCCCTACCATGTTTCGACCCGCAACTTTCGCTTGGTTGCGACGATCGAGTCAACGGCAAAAGGAAATAAGGGATTGGCCGCCGCAAATGAAAAGACCGCCTCGCGGCGGCCTCTCCCAGTTCCCCCACGAAACTGATTTGCTTATGCGGCGGCTAAAGCCTGCGCGCGCTTCTTACGGCGCGTCAGATAGCCGACGAAGCCGAGCCCACCTGCGAAGAGCGGGAGTGTCGCCGGAAGTGGCGTCGGGCCAATCTGAACCGTGAAGCTCTGATCGGCATCTTGCCCCCATGTCCAAACGTAGGTGCCAGGCGTGGCGCCAAGTAACGCGATCGTAGTGCTGTCGAAAGTCGTTGTGCCCGTCGCCAATAAACCGTCAGAAACATAACCGAACGGTACGGTGAGGCTGGACTCGGAATTGGAGGTTCCGTCAATATTAGCAACGACGCCGCTGAAACTGCTCCCGGTAGTCCCCGCTCCAGATCCAAAACTCGCCGGTCCATTGCGCGGAAAAACATAGACGTTGGCTTGCGCATTCGCCGTCCCGACTCCAACAAAACCGAAACTCGGATTGATGCCTTGAATCCCCTGCACATCGCTCAATAAAAGAGTGAGCCCGTCCAAATCGATCTGGCCGCTGCCCGTTGCGACAACGTTGGTTCCAACCTGTTCCACGGTGATGAGATATGGGCTGGCGTTGGCAACGGCCCCGGCCCCGATAAGCGCTGCACACGCAGCGATGATTGAAATTGCTTTCATCTTGGCCCCCTCACTCACACACAATCCGACCCACAACTTTCGCTTGGCTGCGGCAAACAAGTCAACCGGCAAAAGGATATAGGGGGGCCGCCGCCGGACGATGCCACGAACGAAAAGACCGCCCTGCGGCGGCCCCTCCAAACTCTGATTGCTGCGCGTCGTGTTAGGCAGCGAGCGCTTGCTTCGCGCCCTTGCGGCGCTTCGTCAGGAGGCCAACCAGTCCGAGGCCGCCGGCGAAAAGCGGCAGCGTCGCGGGCAATGGCGTAAGCGCGGGCGCCGTAACGCACAGGTTCCCATCACTGCACACGACTATATCGGCCAGCGTTGCAATTTGAACAACAGGAGCCGCGCCGCCGATCGGGAAGTCCGTGCTAAACTGATAAGGAGTTTGGCCGGACTCGGTCCATCTGATGGAGAAGGTTGGCAACGGCTGCGGAGGACTGTGAAAAAAATTAAGAATGTCAAAGCAATCGGATAAGTCGCAAAATTCGATGCTTCCTCCTGATGTGGCGTTCGAAAGTGTGAAAATTCCTGTTGGGGTTGCCTGGATGACGTTTGTCGGGCCAGGAACAGATATACTTAGTGTAGACTCCGACGAATTGATGTTTGATCCGTCACTGGCTGTAAAAGACCACGACGTAATTTCACTCGCCGAATTGAGGATGCACGCGTCGCAGTTGGTTTGGATCGTGCCGGTGATAGTTCCAGTGCCGAGAACAAAATCGACGTTGTAGTCGTAGAACGTAGTAGCCGCCCTTGCAGGTGATGCACTAAGCCACGTCGCAAGTATTATTAGCCCCAAAGACTTGTTTTTCACGACATGTCTCCCAGCGGTAACTAGACGAAAAGTTTCACCCTATAAAGGCAATTGATTTGCTACGCGGCGATTGCCTGCGCGCACTTCTTGCGGCGCGTCAGGAAGCCGACGAAGCCGAGACCCCCTGCGAAGAGCGGCAATGTGGCGGGCAGTGGTGTCGCGCTAACCTCAGCGGAACCGATCTGAACGTTGCCGGTTTCGGAGGATGTAGACTGCGGGGTTACACTATCGGTGAATTGCAGAATTGGTCCGCCTTGGCCAGCATCTATTAGAACAACATTTGCGTTGGCCAACGGTACCAATGTTCCAATCTCAAAAAATGATGGCGTTGAGAGACTGTAGTTAAAGAAAAGACCCGTCCCAACCACCGTCAGCGCCAGACCCGAATAACTGCTCGCCGAAGTGCTGCCAAGGCCAGCAAAGCCAACTCATCCCCTGACACATCATATTCTGTCTGAACGACGTTTTTACCGTAGGCTCGTTCGAGGCGGCGAACGGTGAAGTGACCTCGTGCCACCTCCTGAAAGTGCTCGACAAACGCGTAGTTGACCGCACCCCCGCCCAGCGCACCGACGACCGGAACAGCCTGCGCGGCGATCTTCTGCGTCACCACAGATCCAAAGCGTGACGCCACTTGCGTGATGAATCGAACGAGAACTGGGGCGCCCTCATCTATAACACCGCGCTGTGCGATGAAACGCGCGGCTTCACTCACACTCTTCGCGAGCATGCCCCGCACGGCGAAATATCCACTTTCGGACACATTGGCCCAGCCAGCCCGTCCGCCCAATGCAAACACCTGCACGCATGAGAGTGCCGTTTCCGGATTGGAAAGATCTTCGCCCTCGTCTCGAGCAATATCTGCGATGGATCTCAGCATGATGATCGTCGAGAATGGCAGTTCAATGGGGAGTGTCGCCAAACCGAAGGCGCCGCCAGCAGCACCGGACGCCGTGGCTAAGGCCTTGTGTAAAATCCGCGAACGAGCATGTGGGGTACGTCGCATAGTCCGCAGAGTTACGTTGAGGCTTGCCTCAAGAGCTTTGGAAGTGGCGGTCGTAATAGCATGCGAAGCTGAAGCAGGGAGCGCCCGTCCAACGAGTTCCATGGGCTTGCCCATCATATTGGTGAGGCGCGCCGCAAAGACTCGGGTGTTCAAGAGAACGGACGGCTCTTCGAAGTGCTGCCAGGTCTTCCTGTGTCAAGTCTGTCGTGTTCAATGCCAACGGCGCGCCGGTTTGAATAATCGAGTAGCCGCTAGAAAGACCGGAAGTACAACAATCCCGCAAACACTACGATCGCGCTAATCAGACTGACAGCCAACACAAAGCGGACATTGTGGCCGGTGGCGCCCGCACGAGCCTCGATAGCGGTTTTTTCGGTTCGTCCCTGGTTGTGGTTTTCTCTCATGTTAAGCCTCGTAGCGTGACGGGTTTTTCCTCGGTTTGTCGGCAATCTTAGTCTTAGCGCGGCGCACCTCTCGCCCCGGATTGAATTGGTGTCCGCCAAGCGGTTCCAATAACGGTCACATCAAAAGCGCTAATCCCACGACCCCAATGGCTGCAACGATGAATATGCAGACAACCATTTGAATCGTTGGAAGCGGAACCTGGCTCGGGCGCATTTGTTTATCTGTCACGCCCATCAACGCTCGGTCGACAACAAGTGTTCCTTTGTGGGGCGGTCCGAGCGCTGTAAAGGCCTGCCGGCTCAGGAAAAAGCCCCGGTCGGGGCTTTGACGGCCGAAGTTCCTACTTAGACGGTGACGCGAACGCAATACGTGTAAGACCGTCCGGTTGTGATGAATAGCAATAATCACTCGATATCCGTCAGCGCATATCACTCGAATGTGCGCGAATTCACTTTAGAAATAAGACGTCAGTCGATCCAAAAGCACCTGACCAGAGTCCAATTTGAGTAGCCACTGTGAATAGGGATGGCGATTGATGGATAAAAGCGGCCTCAGGAGCGAGGAAGCTACCGCGAGGCCGCCACGACTGCGCCGGCATGGGAATGTCGTTGCAATCGCACGGGACAACGCGTTCGGCGTCGCTAATGTTCCGCGCGACGAAAATGCGGCAAGGATTATGAGAGAGGAATTGTGTCGATCAGCGTCGCATCATCGTGGCGCCGCGCGCGAAACGTTCACACGCTTCGACACCGGTCACTGTTCTAATCGAGTTAGACGCCGCGCTGCCATCTATAAAGCCGTTGGCCACGGGGATTGGTGATCCGAATTCCGTTGGCTCCACGTCGGCGGTGTTTTTTCAATAGCTGCTCAGCTCTTGATTGCGCCCACCGAGGCGCAACAGTGATCGCCGATTCACGGTACAGGACATTCGGTTCCCCAGCTGCTGATCCGCAGTATTTCAATAGTGCATTTCACCGATCTACAAGACGTCGGCTTGAACGAAGATAACGCCGCGCCCTAGCATTCCGAGTACTCGGGCCGCGCCGAGCGAAACATCGATGACGCGCCCCTGTCCAAAGGGACCTCGATCGTTGATTGTAACGATAACGCTTCGGCCGGTCTTCGGATCAGTTACTCGAACGTGCGTTCCGAATGGCAAAGTGCGATGCGCCGCCGTCAGCCCGTTGGGATTAAACTGTCCGCCGCTGGCGACCTTACCGCTGTAGCCGTAATAGCTGGCCTTTCCGGAAAAACTGTGCGCTTCCCCGGCTGTCGCTGCAGAAGCCAAGCAACCAGTCGCAAGCATTACTGCTGCGACAATCATCGCCAAACGCGTTTTCAAGCGGGTTCCCCTATGTCTCCGAACTACCAAGCCATTGTATGGACAATTAGTTCCGGGGAATCTGGCCCGATTTCGTCCGTTACCCGACGCGACGTTCGACGCCCTCGGACGATTTATTGGGGATTGAGACGCCGAATAATTAGGTCTTCAAAGTAGGCGGCTGCAGCGGCCATATCTTCAAAGGTTTTTGTCGATGCCGGCTCGCTGGCGGCGCGGACGCAATAAGATCGCTGTATGACCCTTTCGCCATCCGTCCGCGTGACCTCTGTCATAGCGATATCGTCGTGAGTTCTCAAAATGCGCGTTGTCATACTTGCCTCGCTTAGACGGAACGATGCTGATGCTAATTGTCAGTCGCTGCACTCCTATGGCCTTCCCGACAGCACTGGAGCGGCCACGGTGCGGGTGAGCGCTCTGGCATCGACCGAGGCCGCCACGGCACCTGCCGACTTTGGGAGGAGGGTCAGGACCGCACTCTCATAACTCAGATTTCTGAGTGATGTTCTAGTGAACTGTGCGGGTTGGCGACGCTGGCGTCGCGCTCAGCGAGCTGGCCGCCGTTGGTTCTGCATCGGGCGCTGTCGTTGCCATCGCTGCGGTTTGTCTTGTTTCAGCGGTGCCGAACTTCCGTGGATGATTAGGTAATATCCTTTGCCGTGGCATTCGCTGCATAGACCTCCGTGGCGTAACCCGGAAGCACCGCAGGCCCCGCATGGCGCGGGCAGTTTTTCACCCATTGGATTTGCCTTGATTCGCGAGGATAGGACTTTGATATATTAGCTGCTGCGCACGGGGAGGTGACTGGACCCGCATTCACACAACACTGTTTTCTCAGCGATGTCCCTGCTAAAATGCGTGGTGCGGCGCCGGATGAAAACTATTAAGTGGTTTCGATTTGCGCCGAAAATATTGAACGGATTCACTTATTCAGGCGATCACTTCGCCGCATATTTAAATTCGGGAAGCATCCTGAGCATATCTTTCGTGGCGCCTGGAAGTACGATCTTGTCGTCGACAAGACTCAAGTTCTGATAGGGCACGACGACATAGTGACTATCGATACCGAGAAAGCCGCCAATTGACAGCACAGCAAATGGCGGCCGCCCGTCGGAGCTGACAAGCAAGTCATCGATTTTTCCAATTGATTCATTGCCATCATTTACGACCGAGCTGCCAATAACCTTTGAAGCACGATAGCCGGCCGGCAGCTTCTGCACATTAATTTTAGCGATGTCCACTGTCTGAGGCACGCCTTGGGCGATCGCAGGACTTGAAAGAAGTGCGCACGCTAACGCTGCGCTCGCGACCAATGCGATATTCTTCACATTCAACTCCATGACGAAAACTAATTCGGTGTCTCGTTAGTGGGTTTGCACTTACCAATAACCACGACTGCGACCCCAGTATCCACCGCCACCGCCGAACAACAGAACGAGCAAAACAATTATTAGAATCGTTTCCATGGGACGCTCCGAAATGATTTTGCTACTTGCCGCGCACTGCATCCTTCAAGCCGCCGACCGCGTTCTGCACCTTGCCGGCAACCTTGTCGGTCTTGCCTTCAGTTTCCAATTTCTTGTCACCGAAGACTTTCCCTACCGTTTCCTTCACGGCTCCCTTGGCCTGTTCAGCCGAACCTTTAATTCGGTCTTTATCCATAGCGCAGTCCTTTTTATACGTGATGCGGAATCGCTTGCATGCGTGGAATCCTAACAACTGAGCCGACCCTTCGTTCCTTCGACATGTTCGTTTTCACAGCGCAAAAAAAGCCCCTCTAAGAAGGGGCTGATAGAGGATACGACATCGGATCGCATCAAATGACGTGCGTTAGCACTAGCGCGATTACGACAATAGCGGGAACGCCTAACAACCACAAAAGGATCGGCATTGTACTCTCTCCTTCTAGGGGATCCCGGCGGGATCGTGATTCTATAATCTCAAGTTTGTGCGTTTGTTCCAACGTACTGCTTGCAGATGCTATGGTGTTAACGCAAAGGGAAGCCCCACGACGTCGAGCGTTGGCCGCCTCAAAGCTGCATAGGCGGGGATTCTTTGTCCGGGAAATTCTTGTCTTGAGGGATTTCTTCGGGCGTCGGCTCTGGCTGAATATCTGGTTTTTGCGGTGGAATATTCAAGTCTTGTCTCTTGGGCTCGGTCGCCATGAATGATTCCCTTGCCGAATAAGTGTCCACTACCGGCAATCGTTTCGCCTTGTCAGCTGCGCCCTTAACGTCCCAGCGAAAGCTTGTCGCGAAACGTAATTTAATTGGTCCGCAACGATCTGAAAGCGAATATTACATCCTATGGTTGGCCATTGCCCCCTGCCGCGCCGTAAACTTGTCCGGTTGCGAAGCTGGCATCAGACGCAGCCAATTGCACGTAGATCGATGCAAGCTCGGCTGGCTGGCCCGGGCGACCAAAGGACGTCTGACTACCAAATTTCTGCAACTTCTCCTGAGATGCCCCTCCTGAGACCTGCAGCGGTGTCCATACCGGCCCCGGGGCGACGCCGTTTACACGGATGCCCTTCGGTCCTAATTGCTTTGCCAGTGACTTCACGTAATTCATCGTTGCTGCTTTCGTCTGGGCATAGTCATACAGATCAGGCGAGGGGTCATACGCTTGCTCTGAAGTTGTGCCAATAATCACAGAACCAGGTTTGAGATGTGGCAGGGCTGCTTTGATGATCCAAAAAGGTGCGTAGATATTAGTTTTAATTGTCGCGTCGAAATCCTCATTTGAAATATCGAGGATCGAATCGTGCGCCTGCTGGCGACCTGCATTGCTGACGACGACGTCGGCGGCCAGAGCTGGACCGCTTATCCGCCGAACCATATGACCGGCCTCGACATTGAGCATCCCATGGCGACGCCGGCGGGTCGCGGCGGCATCTGGTTTCCGCGCGGGCATATTCTGCACGACTATCTGGAATCGCGGGTCATGCCGGCGATCACCGGCCCGATCGCGCGCGGCAATCTGCAATATACCGCGATGTGGAAGGCGGCGCAGCGCTTCACCACAAAGCCGGTCAAATTCGGCGCGGTGTCGGCCGAGATCGTCGCCTTTGCGCTGCAGGACCGGCATTACAAGAGCGTGCCGGACCGCATGTTCGCGATCGCCGACGCCTTCAACGAGGAATATCACGAGCTTGCCGATGCCGGCTGTCCGGTGATCCAGATCGAGGAACCGCAGATCCACCTGATCGCGGTGCGCAAGATCCAGGACAAGGTGATCAACCCGCAATTGATGGTCGAGGTATTCAATCGCACGGTGAAAGGCTTGCGCGCCAAGACCGAGGTGTGGGCGCATTCCTGCTGGGGCAATCCTTCGCAGCAGCGCATGTTCGCGCAGGTGCAGAGTTATAAGCCTGCGCTTGAGACCTACAACACGGTCGATGCCGACGTCATTACGTTCGAGTCTTCAAGCTCAGGCGGCATCGACCTTGAGGCGATCGGCAAAATCATCAGCGAAAAGAAGATCGCCATCGGCGTCATCGACCATCACACGCTGCAAGTCGAGAGCCCGGACGAAGTGGCGGAGAAGATCCGCGCCGCGCTCAAGCATATTCCGCCGGAGCGGCTGGTGATCTCGACCGATTGCGGCATGGGCCGCGAAGGCATGAGCCGCCGCCACGCCTTCTACAAGATCGTCTCGCTGGTGCTCGGCACCAATATCGTGCGCAAAGAACTCGGCCTGCCGCTGGCCGATTGTCTTGCGGCGGATGAGCGCTATTCTCTGGTCGTGCCGACGAAGTAACTACACCGACAGCAAAACGGGGGGACTGTCATGGCTGACACGCACGCTGAATCGAAGCTTTTCTTTCCGGCGCTCAAGCCGTTCTACGATGCCGCCATTCCATTGTCGTGGCTGATCATTCGCGTTGCCGTCGGCTGGAATTTGTTCGTGCACGGCTACAGCAAGATCATGGTGGGAGCGACACCGGCCTTTGTGAAGGGCTACGCCGATATGGGCTTTAGTCCGCCGGAAGCCTGGTTTTGGATTTCCACAATTACCGAAACGCTGGGCGGGATTTCGCTCATTCTCGGCCTGTTCACCCGTTTCTTCGCAGCGGCAGTGGCGATCGAAATGCTGGTCATCGCCGTGCTCTATTGGGGCAACGGCTTCGGCTGGCTAAAGCGCGGCTACGAATACGTCCTGCTCTGGGGATTGGTGAGCTTCGCTATCGCGCTGCGCGGCGGCGGACCCTATTCGCTCGACCGCAAGATCGGCCGGGAGCTTTAGCAAGATCCAATTTTCCGAGCTTGTTTCCGATACGGGTGGCCGTTACATATCGCGCCGCGACACTCGGGTTTTAGCCCTCCGGAGAGGTGGCTGAGTGGTTGAAAGCACCGCACTCGAAATTCGATTGCGACCATCCCAGCCGACCCCGCTCTATCCCATATAGCCCCTATTTGTCGGCATTTCTCTAGGGTCGAAGTGTTCGCGGTCTGTTTCCGTCACGGCTTGTCCCGTTGCGCTCGGTAGCAATTTCGGTAGCAATGATCTTTCTTTGTTCGCACCGGAATCCCGTTGTTTGCGGGAGCCGTCATGACGCACCAACTTACACGCGCTGAACTCTAATGACTTAGTCTAAAGAACAACGACATAATCTGTTTGACGGGAGTTCCTTGATCATTGTCTCCGGAGCACCGATCCGTTTTCAATCTCCACTATTTTTATGTGATTTGTTTTGGAGAATGAGTAAAGAGATCTGTAACGTACAGGGCCTAAAAGTGCATTGCTGGAGCAATGCGCAATGTTTGCAGCCCTTTTCAAGAAATTGGGATTTGGCGTTCAAGCCGCGCCGAAGCTGTCACTGCTTCACGATTTCCGCATCAACAAGCGCGGCAATGTGGCAGTCATCTCAGCCCTTGCGATGCTGCCGATGATCGCCGCTGTCGGCTGCGTCATCGATTACACCGACGCGACATTGATCAAGACAAAGCTCCAATCGGCCGCCGACGCGGCCAGCCTCGCCACAGTCTCGATCAACTCGACCGCCATTACCACCGCAAAGAGCATGACGGGTAGTGGCACCGTCTCCGGAGGCTCTATCTTCGCAACGAATTTCTTCAGTGCCAATTTAACATCCGCTCCGGAGACAACGGGCTATACCGGCCTTACGCCGACGGCGACCGTTACCAAGAGCGGCATGATGGTCACTGCCGTCGTTTCATTTACGGCTCAAGTTCCCACCTACTTCATGGGTCTTCTGGGTTTTAGCAACGTCGCGGTCAGCGGGACATCGACATCGACCTATACGCTGCCGACTTATATCGACTTTTATCTGATGCTTGACGTCTCCGGCTCGATGAGCTTTCCGTCCACGACGGCGGAGCAGACACGACTTCAATCCGTCAATCCCGACAACTACACGCTCTATCCAACCGGCTGCACATTTGCCTGTCACTTCACGGCTCAGGGCGCCTGCTCGTCATCGGAAGAGGAATCGAATGTCCCTCCTTCCGCATACAAGAGTACTTATAATCCGAGCCCGGGCGGATACTGCCAGGGCTTCACCATCACGCGACTCGGCACGACGCCGGCGACGGGAACCATCACTCCGACTAATATCAATTGGTCGAATACGCCGGTGACGTCTTGTTCGACGGCGGGCACGACAGCGTGCATTCAATTACGGGCCGACGCCGTCGGCTATGCCGTGAACCAGCTGCTGACGACTGCGGCCAGCAGCGAACAGGTCACCAACCAGTTCCGGGTCGGCCTTTATCCGTTTATCGACTACCTCTACACCGACTTTGCACTGACCACGAATTTGACGGGAACAGGCTCCGGAACCATCACAAACGCAGCTTCAAGTCTCGCGAGCCTTTTGGATACCGGTGTGAATACTAACCTGGGCTCCGGTGGCACGCATTTTGAGAATGCCCTTCCCAGTATGAACGCCCTCATCTCGTCGGTCGGAACCGGTACGAGCACATCTAACACTCTACCGTATGTCTTTCTTATCACCGACGGCTCGCAGGACAATCAATACGAATCCAACGGTAACTGGTCGGGAAGCAATTCAGCGACCACGCTCGACACAACAAAATGCACAACACTGAAAACCCGCGGCATAACGATTGCGGTTCTCTACATTCCTTACGAAACCATCCAAAACGCTACCAGTTTCGCTAACGGCGAAGACTATGCCGCGAATGCCAATATTCCAGACATTCCAGCGTCCTTGCAAAGCTGCGCTTCGCCGAACTTCTATTACACGGCGACCACACCAGCAGACATCAACAACGCCCTCATTCAAATGTTTGAGCAGGCGGTGAGCACTGCACATATTTCAAACTAAGAATTTGGAATCAGACGCGGCGGCCCCAAATAGGCGGCCAATGGGTACAGCTATCAAAGGGTGCGCAGGGGGATCAGCGGCGGGCGGCCGATAGCCGCCCGCTCCTGACGATCCTCAAATCAATGGCCTGCGGACGAGCCGGAGCCACCTGACGTTGAGCTCCCGGAAGAATTTCCGGCTCCCATGCCGCCACCACTGCTGGAATCGTTTGTCGTCTTGCCTCCAGGGCCCGCCGCTCCAGTACCGGTGGATTGCGCAAAGGCGCTGGTTGCAAGGGAGAGCGCCAAGGCAGAGGCCAAAACTGCAGCAGCAAGTTTGATTTTCATAACTCAGATCCTTTCTTTGAATGTGCAGTCTTGGATGAACACGCCTTGGCCCATTTGCGTTCCTCGCGCGACCATTCAGATAGCGGCGTGATCTTGCTGCAGTGCGGGAACTAGTTACGACGGAGGCAATTATCCCAGCGGCCAGAGGCGCCGACCAATGTCCAATCCGGTGAAAATCTGGGAAAACTGGTTTGCACTATCGGAAGCGCAAAACGTCATTGCACTTCGTCTCATGCGTATGGCGGCGGGCGGCGCTAAAGGCACTTCCGAAGCGCGGCGGATGGTCACTGAGAAATTCGCCGCTGCCCTAGAAGCACAGACGATTGTTTCCGCCGCAGCGATGACCGGAGGAAGATAATTTTCGCGCAACTAAAAAAGTGATGGGCGTCTATAAAAAGCGCGTTCGCAGAAACAAACGCCGTTTGGCGCGCTAGCGCTGAGCCTTAGAACTGGATCGCTGCACCCCTCGCCGCAGGAGCTGCCTTCCCGGCGGCTGATCCCCGAGGTCTGATTTATTTTTGATCCCAGCTTTGTTGCCACACAATCATTGCAATGCAGTAGTATAGGCTTCGATGGGCTGAGAAACCGATGGTGGTTTCAATGCTACAAATTGTATCTCTTTCGATCCTGTTCGGCTTCATGCTCGGTTTCGCCCTTCGAGCGGGCATTTCGCAATACCGTCACGCTGAGGCTCACCGGCACCGCACATCTTAATCGACGGTCCAACTCGAGGACGAAGCCCAAAAGTGGAGTCAGGCAATCCAGAAGGCTGGGATCAAAGCTAGTGAGCCGGGACTTCCATAAATCGCGCCTTTGTCCTTCCCCTGGGATGAACCCCATCCAGATCACCGATGCCAAGTCCCCCGTTTCGATGTCCGCTTTACCCCCGAAAGCTGCCGCGACCATGTCCGACTGGCGTGTCCGCTAAGGGCCAAAAGCGGAAGTCGAAGTGCTCATTTCAGTTCGGCAAGCAGCGCCTTCGCAACCTGCAAATCTGGGCGCTCAAAACCTTCGATGAAGCCGCCGTAGATCGGCGCTAGTAGGTCACTCGCTTCGTCGCGACGCCCTTTTTCACTTAGCAACCTCGCCAGGCTGGTGGCGGCACGCAATTTAAGTGGCCGGCATGATTGCTGGGTAGCCTGCGCCAAGGCCGCCCGGAAGAATTTTTCGGCCTCCGCGCCGTTGTCGCGCGCTTGGGCCAGCAAAGCCTCGCCGCGTAGGCGCAACAAATCAGGCTCGCAAAAATGATTGAGCTTTTCCTCCACCTCGTCGGCCGCGCGATCGAGGGTGGCTAAACTGCGCGCGGTCAGACCCGCGCGCAATTCCTGCTCGGCGAGTTGGATAAGGAGAGCCGGACGGAACGTCGCTGAGAACGGCTGATTGATATTGTTCAACATCGGCTCGAGTGCGGCGTCGAAATCGTCTCGTTGCGCGGCAATCCACCCGAGAAAGAACCGAGCGTCCGACAATTGCCAGGGAAATTTATTGCGTTCGGCGAGCGGATAAAGCTCTTCCGCTATGGCCCGGCAGGACTCCACGTCCCTTAGTAAGAGCATTGTCAGCGCGCCTCGTTGCAGCGCGTGTGCCAATGAATAGAGGTGCCCCAACGCGCGGGCGTCCGCGATAGATTCCCATGCCGTAGCTTGGGCCTGGTCGAAAAGGCCCAGTCCCCAAAGGCCTAACGCGCGAAAGGATCGCGCGCACATGCGGGCATCGTGACCGCCAAAATAGTATGCATGGTCTCGATGGCGCTCACGGTCATAAAGCCGGATTACTTCTTCCGCCGCGTTGCTCAGCCCCGCGAAATCCGGCAAGCGCAACATCATTGGAACTTTGGCGTGGTAAGCCTCGAGTAGAAAATCGGAATTATCGAGATCGCGGGCGATGGCGACGAGCTGGTCGGCGAGTTCCGAGGCCTCCAGGGCACGGCCGCTGACGGTCGTGTGGAACCATATGCCCCACGTGGCGAGGAAACGCTCGCGACCACGGTCCGGCAATGCGGTGCTGAGTTTAAGCGCGCGCCGATATTGTACCGCCGCGACCTCGGAGGTCGGACCGATCGCGATGAGCTGAGCCAAGCCGAGCCCAAGGCTGACGCCAAGTTCGAGATTGTCTCGTGTCGAACATTCCGGCATGGCGGTAACGAGCCGCCACGCATTGGCGTAATGCGCCACCGATTCCTTCATGGCGAAGCGACGCAAATCGCGGTCGCCGGCGCGGACGTAAAACTCGACAGCTTTGTCGCTTTCTCCGGCGCGCTCGAACTGCTGGCCAACCAACTCGGGACTTGCTTTGGCGAAGTCCGGAAACCGCTTTTCGAGGACGAGCGCGATCGCGGTATGTAGCTGCTGACGGCGCGTGCGCAGCATCGCGGAATAAGCAGCGTCCTGCACCAAAGCATGCTTGAACGAATAGGCCGCGTTCGGCGGCGTGCCACGAAGCGAGAGCAGTTCCGCTTCGGTGAGCCGGATCAGCGCGTCCTGCAACACCACATCCGGCAGGCCGGCGACGGCGGCCAAGACCTCATAGGAAAACTCTCGACCGATGGCGGCGCCGATCTGTAAAACCTCGCGCGCCGAGCCAAGGCGATCGACGCGCGCCATCAGCGAATCCTGTAGCGTGGTCGGGATGGCAAGCTGCTGCATCGGCTGTTCGAGGACGTAGCGGTCGCTGACCTCGTGCAATTGCTCGCTTTCAAGGACTGCCTTGGTGAGTTCTTCGACGAACAACGGCACCCCGTCGGTGCGATCGACAATCTGATCCAACAATTCTGGAGGCAAGGATTTGCCGCCGGTAATGTGCTCCACCAGCATCGTGCGCTCGCGGCGGCCGAGCCGGTTGAGCGCCAGCGTGGTGACGTGCGGCTGTCCCGCCCACGGCGGCTGAAAATCCGGGCGAAATGTCATGACGAGTAAGACCGGCAACGCCTGCAACCGCTCGATCGTGAGCGTTAGCAATTCGACCGAGGTCGGATCGGCCCAATGCGCGTCCTCGAACAGCATCAGCACCGGATTTTGCCGGGCGAGTGCCTCAAGCCGCTGGATCAATCCGCCGAGCACAGCGCGGCGCGCCCGTTGCGGGTCCATTGTGCCCGTTGCGGCAGGCCGTTTGCCGGGGATTCCGAGAAGCTCTGCAAACGGTTCGATGTCTGCGGTCCCGGTGCCTGCCGCCGCCAACAGCTTTTCCAGCTTGGCGTGCCGCGCAGCCGGCGGATCGTCGAAATCGAAGTGGGCGGCGTGCGCGAGCTGGGCTAGGACCGGCTGCAAGGCGCTGCCTTGATGGTGCGGTTGGCAAAAATAGCGCAGGCAGATATGCGGTTCCGCCTTGATAGTGGTTTCGAGCGCCGCGGTGAGGCGCGATTTGCCGATGCCTGGCTCGCCCGAGAGCAGGATCACACGGCCTTCGCCGTCCTTGATTTGCGCCCAGCGGCGGCTGCAGCAGCTCTATTTCTTCCTCGCGGCCGACCAGTGGGGTGAGACTTGCCGACCGCAAAGCCTCGAAACGGCCGGCAATAGTACGCTCGCGAACGACGCGCCAGGCACTCACTGGCTCGGCAAAGCCTTTCAGCCTCGCCGGCTCGATTGGTTCGTATTCAAAATAGTCGCCAGCGAGCCGCCGCGTCATTGCGGCAATGATCACCGTGTTCGGCGCCGCCGCCGACTGCAACCGCGCGGCGAGGTTCGGCGTCTCGCCGACGACGTTGCGCTCCTGCACCTCGCCCG
Source organism: uncultured Alphaproteobacteria bacterium (assembly GCA_963723335.1). Classification (GTDB taxonomy): domain Bacteria; phylum Pseudomonadota; class Alphaproteobacteria; order Rhizobiales; family Xanthobacteraceae; genus BOG-931. The sequence goes on from CAVRQJ010000016.1 coordinate 37,038, forward strand.
CTCCGAGCAATTCGCCGACCACGACGAGGCCGGTGGCGATGCCGATGCGCACCTGATGGCGGCCTTCGGCGAAAAGCTCGTTTATGGCATCGACCAACGCGAGGCCCGCGCGCACCGCGTTTTCGACGTCAACTTCATGCGCTTCGGGATAGCCGAAATACACCAGCACGCCGTCGCCCATATATTTGGCGACGTAGCCGCCGAAGCTACAGACCACCCCGGCCGCGCATTTGTGGTATGCGGCGATCACGTCGCGCAGATCTTCCGGATCAAGTTGTGTCGAGAGCGCCGTCGAGCCGACGAGATCGCAGAACATCACCGTGATTTGGCGGCGCTCGGCCGCGGTTGCGGGGCGCGCTACGGCTGGCGCCACGGCCGCGGCGAAATCTGCCGCCGTGGCAACTGGCGCGGCTTCGCCGAGCTTGGCACCGCATTGCGCGCAAAAGCGTGAGCCTGCGGTATTGGCGTGGCCGCAGCCGGCGCAATTCAAGGCCTGCGGCTTGCCGCACTGCGGGCAAAAGCGACTGTTATCGGGAATTTCCTTGTCGCAACCGGTGCAGGTTTTGAATTTTGCCATCACCGGCCATCATATCGCGGTGACGCCATCATGCCACCATGGTCGCTCGCCTGTTAGCCACGTCCATGATGACATATTCCATCTGGTCCGCCGCGCTCATGTCCGCTTGGGTCAATCAGACCAGTTCGAACCGGCAGTGGCCGGGCCTAATGTCCGCTTCAGTCCGAAAGCGACCGAGTAGTCGTGCGGCAGCAAAATGACGTTATGTGCCAATAGCGGACGTGAGCTATCGCAGCAAAAACCTGCTATTCGATCACCTCATCGGCGGTGGCGAGCAGTTTGTCGGGAACCGCAAGGCCGAGCGCCTTGGCGGTCTTAAGATTGATCACAAGCTCGAACTTGGTCGGCAGTTGCACCGGTAGATCGGCGGGCTTCTCGCCCCTGAGGAGGCGGTTGGCATAGGCCGCCGCCAAGCGAAACAGCTCGGGAACGTTGACGCCGTAGGACATCAGGCCGCCTTCGGCCGCGGCGACCCGCAATCCGTAAACGACAGGCAGCCGGTAGCGTACCGCCAGCGCGATGATCAGGGCGCGCTGCGAATTGATCGCGGGGTCGGGCGGCACGATCAGGCCAAAATCCCGCTGTTGTCCCCACTGGGTCATCGCCGTCTCGAACTCCGGCGCGCCGCGCCACGGCGCTTCCGTCACGTCGACCGCAAACTTCGGAGCCGCCGCTTTCGCCGAGTTGAAAGTTTGCCGGTTGCCGAGATTGTCCGGGTTGAACAGCACGGCGACCCTGGCGAGGTGCGGCGTCAGTTCCTTGAGCAGTTCGAGCAATTTTGCGCCTAGGCTCGGCTCCAAAACTGTGAAGCCAGTCACGTTGCCGCCCGGATGGGCCAGACTCTGCACCAGGCCGCCCGCGACCGGATCGCCGCCAGCAATGAAGATCACCGGGACGCTGGTAGTCGACCGCCGCAAAATTCTTGCCGTGGCATCGCCGTTGGCGAGGATCAGGTCCGGCGCCGATGTCAACAGTTGTGCCGTCGCGCTTCGTATCCAATCGGAATCGCCGGTCCCCCAATGAAAATCGATCTGCAGGTTGCCGCCAACCGCCCAGCCGAGCGTCTCGAGTTCTTTGCGGAACGCCGCAGCAGCCGCAGCGGATCGTTCAGCGACAGGGAATGCGCGACGCCCGACTGATCGTGCTCGGGCGCCACCACCCAGACATCGTCGGTGAGCTTGCCCGCGATCTCGGCGCAAATGTCGAGACCTTCAGAATGGATACCGTCAACCCGGAATACTGAACCTCGACCAAATCGCGAGACCATCGATCCGGCCACTTTTGCAGATTGGTGCGCCGCTCAAAGCGTCGGTGAGCGCGCCGGGCCGGCCTGCGCTTGCTTGATGAACATGCGGTAATTCCGAACAAATGTTTGGCCCGTGATCGCAAGTCAGTGCGGACCGCGTCCGGTACCGAAACTCGCCAAAGGCAAGTGCGGGTGTGGCGGGCAGGTAATCCTCCCATCCGCCGCGTAGCCATTGCGAAACATTAATCAATCGGCCACTCGCCAGCAATCTGGCGCACCTAAATGTTCCTAGCACCGGTAGCCGTTCTAGAAGCGAGTCGACGTTCGTGTGCGAAAATCCATCTGACAATTCCGCACCTAAGCTGCCTCATTGCCCAAGCTGCGCTCAGCCTATGCAGCTCGTTAGGAGGACCAAAAGGTTCGGCGAATTGCCGGAGCTGTTTACCTTTGAATGCCGATCGTGCGGCGTATCGCATGTCGCAACGTCATGACGGCGACCGCACTGATCATGCTTATCGCGGTCGTAGCTGTCACGAGCGTCGCTTGGCATGGGCGCGGCCGCTGGTACTGATCGGCCCGCCCGGCGTCAGTTTTGGCCGCCATATCTGTCTTTGACAGCGGCAGCGACGTATTGCTTCCGGCCTTCACGGCTCGATTTTATGCCTCGGGCGGCGCACCAATCTGAGAAAGTGCGGGGATCGATGCGGACGCGCAGGACGACGTGTCCGTACCCTTCCAGTCCTCGCTTCATTTCCTCGGCCATTTTGTGCCACGCGTTCCAAGTGGGCGGCATCTTACCGCCGTCATCAAAGATACTTCTCAATGCCGTGTAGTCGCTTTCTTCGATCCAAAAGACGCCCTTCACTGGGGGTGGCGCAGCTTCTTCAGGGGGCATCGGTTTCTCGATCGCGTGCTTGCGTGGCTCTTTCCGAATCTTATAGGAAATAATTATGCCGGAACCACTTCGGAATCCTACGCTACGCTCATTGAACTTTGGGCCGTGCCCCAAGTGCACCGAACCTTTGCGCCTCGCGGTCATTGAGCCCGATGAGGCCAATCATGACAAACGCATGTACGGATGCATATCCTGCGGGCATTACGAAATCAGGACAGTGAAATACAGGTGAGAGCGCCTCCGGGCCAGCGCACCTGGCCGGCGCGATTACGCGAACTCACCATTGCGGTAATGGAACTCCCTAGCGCGTGCGTAGTTACTCGACTAGGGACTGCGGTCGCGCGGGAGCGCTTCAATGAAACACTGGACCCTCTCTGAGGACTTGCTGACTGAGTTGGAAGTCGCCGCAATAGCGCTTGGCGCTGTTATGTCATTTGCGATCCTCGGCTTCGCGCTGACATATGTGATAGCGCCAATTTGACGACTAATCCTCGCTCGCTGACGTCTTCGGCCGCGGAATATCTTTCAAAATGTCTCGCGGGACGTGCGGCAGTTTGGCGAAGTTGACCGCTATCAAGAATGCCTCGTCGCGCGTCAACCGCCGCATGGCCATTCGCCGGCCGGACTCCTCCTCGAAATAGACATAAGCGACCGAGCAACCCGTAGCGTCCTTTATGACGAAACTTTCCTCGAGTTCGTCGATCGACCAGGGCGAAGGGAAGCGGCGGGGCTCGGGCATGTATCTACTCGAAAGTGCGCTGCAAGAAATCGCTAAGAGTTTAGGGTCAAAATGCGCCTATGTCCCAGAATGAAGAACTCTGCGCCCGTGCAGCGGAATGTCGGCGCAGGGCAGAAGCGGCCGGCAGCGCCGCAGAAAAGCAAACCTGGCTCATGCTTGCCCATGGCTTTGACCGACTGATCCAATTCCGGCAGGAAGTTGAAGAGAAGTGGCACGATGCCAGCGGGGAGCTCGCAACGTTGCAAGACGAGTTGGCTAAGCGCCGCAGGGCATAGGTTGCAACTCACTCTAAGTCATAACGAAACCCGGTCGGTCAGCGTCGGACCGTCGTCCGCCGCGGGCAAACTGGTCACTTGTCGGATGAAAATTATTAAGTGGTTCGCCCTGGGCTATCTGATCGTGGCTGTACTGTACGGCATAACGGTCGTTTTCACAGAGGCCGGCTACGTGCCGTTGTCATCGGCCTTCCTTCACGGAGTTCTGGCGGCGCTGCTGTGGCCGATCGAGCTATTTACACGGCTGTTTGTTGTGGTCGCTTGTTTGGCTTCCAAAAATTCGTGTTTTTGACGCGACACTAGGCACCGCCCGCGGCAGCGTTTTTTGCCAGTCAAGTTTTGTGCGCTTCTTCTCTTCAGCGATGCCGCTTCACGCTGCGGCGACCACGAAAGGGCGAGGCATTTCCCTGGCGACGAGCTGGACCGTGCCGGTGCCGACGCCGAGTTCACGGGCGACTTTCAAGATGCCGTCGCCGGCCCGCAATCGGTCCTCTATGCGCTTTTCAACCTTATCGTCGATGCGTGGACGGCCAAGCGTCTTGCCGGCCGCTACGGCCCTTTTCAGGCCAGCATTGACACGCTGGCGGATTGACCTGACCTGGCTTTTTTAGACCAAGCGATGTGAGAGAACAGCTTGGCAAAGGAGCTTTGGTGATGCCGAAGAAGAGGTTTAGCGCGGAGCAGGTTGTGACGCTGCTTCGTCAGATTGAGGTGTTGATAGCGCAAGGCAAGTCTGCACCGGTAGCGTGTCGGGAAGCCGGGATATCGCAGCAGAGCTATTACCGCTGGCGCAAGGAATACGGCGGGCTTGAGATCGATCAGGCGAGGCGGATGAAGGATCTTGAGCGAGAGAATGTCCGTCTGAAGCGTCTGGTTGCCGATCTGTCGCTTGAGAAACAGATACTCAAGGACGTTGCCTCGGGAAACTTGTAAGCCCCGAACGGCGCCGGCAGGCAGTCGGGCGGATTCGGGGAAGGTACGGTCTGTCGGAACGTCATGCCTGCCGGCTTGTCGGTCAGCCACGCGGAACGCAGCGTTACGCCACCATTGTTCGTGCTGGCGAAGATGCGCTGACGCAGGCCATTATTGCGTTGGCATCGCAGTATGGGCGCTATGGCTATCGCCGGATCAAGGCATTGCTGGACGATGCCGGGTGGGATGTGGGCTGTGATCGTGTGCAGCGGATCTGGCGCCGTGAGGGGCTCAAAATACCCAGGAAACAAAGGCCACGAGGCCGGCTGTGGCTCAACGATGGCTCCTGCATCCGGCTAAGACCGGAACGACGTAATCATGTCTGGTCCTATGACTTTGTGGAGGCCGAGACCCACGATGGCCGCAAGTTGCGGCTGATGGCACTGATCGATGAGTTCACCCGCGAATGCCTGGCCATCAGGGTGGCGCGGCGGATCAACAGCTTCGGTGTGCTTGAGACGATGGCGGACGTCATGCTCATGCGTGGCGTGCCCGAGCATATCCGCTCTGACAATGGTGCTGAGATGACTGCGAAGGTTGTGCGTAACTGGCTGACCCGGGTTGGAGCCAAAACCCTCTACATCGAACCAGGCAGTCCCTGGGAGAACGGCTACTGCGAATCCTTCAACGGAAAACTCCGCGATGAGCTGCTCAACGGCGAAATCTTCTACAGCCTCAAGGAAGCACAGATCGTCGTCGAGCAATGGCGCAAGCACTACAACACGATCAGACCGCACTCAGCCATCGGATATCGACCACCCGCGCCACAAACGATCAACCCGTTCCTGTCACCGCTGGATCAGGTCGAACATATGCAATAACCTCCCCATGACGCTGGTACAAAAAAGCCGTCAGGCCAGTCGGCGCAATAGAACGAACGCGGCGCGCTGAGATTTAGGCTGCGAACGCGCGCATGTTCCTGCTCACCCAATTTGAGCGGGGCTTAGTGAAGCAGTGCAGCGCCGCCCTGTGCCCTGATGCGTAGCTTTCAGAACCCCGAGAAAAACCCTCGGGAGCAGCCACACCCGACTGTGGGGACAACAACCACGGGGACAACAATCGGGGTTCCGCAAGCTCCACAGCCGTTGCCAGCGTATCCACCGCCGTATCCTGCGTAACCGCCGTTGCCAGCGTATCCACCATAGCCTGCGTAGCCGCCGCCGTAGCCTGCAAAGCCACCATAGCCGCCGCCGTAGCCTGCGTAGCCACCATAGCCGCCGCCGTATCCTGCGTAACCGCCGTTGCCAGCGTATCCACCGCCGTATCCTGCGTAGCCGCCGCCGTAGCCTGCATAGCCCGCGTATCCCCGGCGCACTCCGTAGCCGTAACCGCGCCCGCCTAGCCCACGATAGCCAAGACCCACACCCACGCCACGATAACCGATCCCCCGGTTGAACCCGCGATAACCCCACTGCGCGTTCGCCGTATCGGCCATCGCCAGTACCGTTGCACTGATAACTGTTGCCGCAGTGAGCGCCGTGAAGACTTTTCTCATAGCAACACCCCGTTCTCATCTAGTCAGCGCACTCGGCTGGCTCGATCATCGCCAAGTAGGCTTTCAACATGAATTGCTAGATAGAAAAATAGAATGCTCAGTAAATAGACAGGGTAAAGAAAACCCACCGCCTCACTTAACGCGGCGCGCCAAGGTGTCCGATATGGACAGCCCCTCCCCTTGGCCAAAATAACTCGATCTCTTCCGGCGACCGTGGCGAGCCCAAATTCGCTCGCCGAAGGAAGCGAGGGGGTATGGGGGAACACCCTCAACACGCGGTTTCAACTGGGTTTCAACCGGTTTCAACCAAATGCCGAAACACCCTCAACCGCATGGTTTCTCACTGCGGCGCAGGGGTTTCCCGCTCAGTGATTGTTGCTAAAATGCCAGAAGTCACGGATTGGCGGGGTTTCACCCCGGTTTCAACAAAACCCTCAACAGGCCGACAGAGCGCGCCGCCTCGCTCGGCCGTATTTAATACCACCAGAGTCCGGACAGTTCGGGGCACGGTGGAAGTCCGCTTTACCCCCGAAAGCGGACATCGGTTACGGCAGTCGAGATGTCCGCTTTGGGCCAAAAGCGGACACTCCCGCTTAGGTTTTGAAGTCCACTTTTCCCCGAAAGCTGCAGCAGCTGTCGACGGCCAGCGTGTCCGCTTTACTCCCGAAGGCTGCCGGGACTGTTGCCGAGCGGCCGGGTTGCTAAGACCGCGCCGACATTTCGGCTGTTAAAATAACAGAATGTCGTCCTGCTTCTGCATTGTCAGCAAAGCAGCAATAGGAAGGCTTCGGTTTAGGTCGCTGAGGCTACGCATTTGGGTATAGCTGGTGCTGAGCAGGGCCGTCATTTCGCGTTTTGATTCGTCGCTGTGACGCTTCGGCGCATGCTCGAACGCAATCGGAACGCCGCGGGCAAGTAGTCGCTCGAGCCCGCGCATGACATGCAGCTCGTGGCCTTCGACATCGATCCACAGTAGGCCTACCCTTTCCTCCACCCCGCACTCCGCAAGCACGTCTTCGACACGCACTACTGGGACTTCGCACCGCTCCTGCCCGTCGACGGTGGGCGACTGCCCGAGCGCATGGCCCCCCTTATTGCGCGGATGGAGGTAGAGCGTTGCAGTACCCACTGCCTCTCCCGCGGCTTTCGGAATGATCTTTACGATATCGGTCAGGCGATTCGCCTCCATGTTCATGGCCAACAGCCGCGCATTTTTTGGCTCAGGCTCAAATGCCACTGCGCGTGTAAACCGGCCGCTGCGGAGCGCATAAACCGTATGGGTTCCGATATTCGCGCCGATATCGACGAATACCGCATCGGCAGAGAGCCGCATGTTTTGGGCCAAAACGCTGATCGCCTGGTCAATCTCGCGGCGTTGGTAGCCGCCATGCCACATCAGCCACGCGCCGACCACCCGATCCGACGGATCAACAAAGAAGCTCACGTCATCATTCTGGCAGAATACGAGCTGACCTCGGTCGGCAAGCGCATTCATAACCGTATCGCGCAGCACCGGATTGTCGACCAGAAGGGGTTCAAGAATTGCGCGCCGCAGCGCGCGGCGCCGACGACCATAAGCGCCCTTAATATGGCGCCAGGTCGAAGCTTGCCACAAATTGTGCATTTGGATTTTCGGCCCAGGACTAATTCCTCCGCACGTTATTAACACAACTTTGGACGGCGCTGAGTAGTTTGATAGTTCGCTGGGTTGAATGTCAGCTTTGGGTCATTAGCGGCCGCGGCGGCGGAAATTTGCGGCGTCCGCTCTGCCCCCGAAAGCTGCCGCGGCTAGCGCCGACCGGGGCCACAAGGAGACTCATGCACCGCAACATTGTCAGCGACGCAAAAACAGAAAGACCGCCACGCGGCGGTCGATCTCAAGTCGGTATCGCGCCGAACTCTCAGGCTGCTATCGCCGTCCGGTTTTTCCGCTTGCGCCGCCAACCAAGCAGGCCCAACGCCCCTAGCCCACCGGCGAATAACGGCAGGGCGGCCGGGAGGGGGGTCGCGGCGGTGATTGAGATATTATCTGCACCCTCAAGAACACTTGCGCCAAGGTCGTCAGTGATTATTGTGCTGCAATTCCCCTCACACGGAAAATTTGCGTTCAAATTCTCTCCGGCACCGAACCAAAGATCCAATTCGGGTACGGTGGTGAAACAAGAAACAGTGCACCCAACAAATTCAGCGAAAGTGATTTTTCCGGAAAAGTCAATATTGAAGACATCGACCACACCGAACACGAAATTCGGAAATTTACTTACTGAATTGTCATAGGGCAAATATGAGCCGATTGCAGTAGAATCCGCTGGGAAGGACGCGACAGTCACGGATGTGGCAGTGCAAAAAGGGGCCACTGAATTGGACGAACACCCCGTAATTGACGCAAAGGTTATCGTCCCCGTTACTTCACCTGAAAACGTATTGAAACTGTAATCATAAACGGAATTCGCTTGCGCCGGAGGGGGGGCGGCCAAGAGGACGCCCGAGACTGCTGCGACCGCGATTAGATACTTCAACATCATGACTTCTCCCGTCCCGCCATGGGGCGGCCAACCACGCAGCATATCAATCGTGCGCTATATTGAAGGCGCTGCACAAGGGCCTACCGGCAGGATTATCTCGACTGCTGCGCCGCACACTGAACGTCGCTGTTGGGTCAAAAGCTGCCGCGCCGGCTCTGATTGTTGGTGTCCGCTTTACCCCAAAAAGCGGACACGAGACCCGCTCATTGCCACTGCGTCACCTGCTGAGACTATGGGTTGCATAGAGGGCACCCAGCTCACCATCTTCGTCGAACTTGCGAACAAGCTGGTCATCAATGAGGTCCGCCACCGATACATTCAGCACGTGAGGATCATGGAGCGAGATCACTCTCTGCATCTTTGCCAACGGAGCCAATGAAGGATACGGCTTGCGTCGCAGCTCGCCTAAACTGCTTGCAGCACTTTCTTCGTCGGTGATGCTGAGGGCTGCGTTGAACGCCTGCATGACCTTGGCCTTGTGCCGTCCGCCAAGGGACATCGCCAGGGCTTCTAAAAGTGCGTGCACGACCTTCGAAACCACATCGCGATTGTTCAACAGAAAGCCATTGGAGACAACCAGCCCACCTCCAAAGCTGCTTATGTCTGGCGGGTAGTCTTTCAAGAGGGCAGTAAACCCCTTGACCTGTAGTTCGCGACTTTGTGCGGCTGATACTAGCGCAGCATCGATTTCTCTCTGTTCCAAAGCGCGGAAGATTTGGACCGGACTGCCTACCGGCAGAATGGTGATTTCGTCTCGCTGTGGATCTAGCGCCAACTGTTCGAGGGCAAGGATCGTTGATATCCACAATCCGGCCCCGATCACGCGCGCTCCCAGGCGCTTGCCTCGCAAATCTCCCGGAGTGTTGATGCCGGGCCGCGCAACGAGATGGCCCGAAAGCTTGATGTCACTGAAAGAAGCAACAAGGCGCAAATCTGCACCTTCCGCCGCCTGCAACAAAGCGGCTGGCTCGCCAATCATCCCTAACGGCATGTCAGCCGTCAGCCGGGGGACCGTGGCGCCCTTGATGGCCACAGATCGAACGTCGGCGCCGTACTTACCGAAAAGCCTTTGTTGCTCGGCCATTGCAAGCAGGACAAGAAAGGATCCAGTCCCGTCCGCATAAGCAAGGCCAACGTCCTTCTCGTCCACGGCGGTCTCCTCGCTGTCTGGCGCAATATAGCAGGGCAGCCGTTGTCAACATCAGCACATCACAAGCGGTAGTCCTCAGCCAACGCGATCACGCGCGCGTCGGAGCCGCCTCGATGTCCGCTATGGGTCATTAGCTGCCGCGACGACTGACGGCGACCGTGGCTGCTTTACCCCCGAAAGCGGACACGAAGGGAGAAGGTCTGCGCGTCCGCTTAGGGCCAATAGCGGACTCACGCAGCGCAGCAAGAAACATCCTTATTCGATCACCTCGTCGGCAGCGACCTGTAAGGTTTGCGGCACTGCAATGCCGAGCGCCTTTGCAGTCTTGAGATTGACAACCAGTTCGAACTTGGTCGGTTGCACTACCGGCAAGTCGGCTGGCTTTTCACCCTTGAGTATTTTGCCGACATAGACGCCACACTGACGATAACCGTCCGCAAAGTCCGGTCCGTAACTCACGAGGCCGCCTGCGACCGCGTAATCGCGCTGCGAATAGATCACTGGAATCGCGTGCTGCGCCGCCAGCGTCACGAATTTTTCCTGAAAATTGACGAAAATCGGATCCTGCACGACGAGGAGCGCACCCGCACCTTGTTGAATCAGTGAATTGAAAGCAGGCTCGACGTCGGACGGACTGCTCGCATTGAGCAGGATGAGCTTGACGCCAAGATGCGCGGCCGCTCCCTGCAATTCCTGCGTCTGAGCCTTAGCGCCCGGATAGTTCGGGTTGATTATGGCGGCAATGGCCGAAGCCTTTGGCGCGAGCTCATGCAGGATTTCCAGCCGTTTCGCTTCAATAGTGGACGAGACCATGCTGACGCCGGTGACGTTACCGCCCGGCCGATTGAGGCTTGGAACAAGGCCGATCGTAACGGGATCGGAGGCGGCGAGGAAAACGATCGGAATCGTGGCAGTAGCGGCCATGGCGGCAAGACCGGGTGCGGGGCCGCCTGCGGCGAGGATTGCGGCCACCTTTCGGCCGACTAACTCGGCCATCACTGCCGGCAAACGGTCGTTGTGACCTTCCGCCCAGCGGTGTTCGATCGCCACGTTCCGACCTTCGATATAGCCAACTTCTTTTAGACCTTGGCTGAACGCGTTGGCCATTCGCGTCATATAGGCGCTTGGCGCGCCAGCATGCACGAAGCCGATGATGGGCATCGCCGGCTGCTGCGCGCGTGCGGCAAACGGCCACGCACTAGCGCCGCCGATTAGCCTGATGAAGTCGCGTCGTCTCATTTCATCTGCCCCCACCGAGGCCGAAACGTTAGCACATGTATGGGGTAGTGCTGTCGCGCCACAAAGAGTTCATGTCCGCTTTGGGTCATTAGCGGACGCGACGGAATTGAAAAGCAATGTCCGCTTTACCCCCGAAAGCTGCCGCGCCTGCTGCCACCTCGCGCGGCAGCTAAGGGCCAAATGCGGACATCGAACGCATTCAGGTTCCAAAAGGGCCGAAGGGCTGCTAATCAGGGCAATCCTGCTTGCAAATCAATCTCCCGACCGCGAACCGGAACACCACTATGACCCCGATCACCGAGGGCGAGGTGAACGCCGCACAGCAGGCCTGGTGCGATGCACTGGTGCGCATCGGGGCCGTTCACTCCGAAGGCGGCGACTTTCGTGCTACGGCCAGCGCGTTGATCGACGAACTGTACGACTACGCCGAGGGAACCGTTTTCTTCAAGCCGACACTCGCCTTCGGCAAGAACGCCTTCCGCAGCACGAAGCGGGGTGCGCTGTCCTACTTCGTCGGAGGTGACCCCGATTTCCCTGAGGATACGGGTTTCGCGCTGAAGCACTGGGTGAATGTCTGGTACGACAACAACGCCGCGGAGAACGGAATCCAAATTCACGGTGAGCTCGCCATCACCATGGGCAACGTCTACGTGCGGAGCGCTGCTGGGCAGGAGGTGATGGTGGACAAGACCTTCGTCTTCCGCCGTTGTGCCGACGGCCGTTTACGGCTCTGCGCGCACAAATCGGCGCTGCCTTACTCGCCGGACCGCTGAGACGCGGGGAGAGCCTCCAAGTGGATCGATCATAATGATTGATAAATTCATTCCGAGCCGCGGCGATCTGTTCGGCGGCCTTTCCGCAGGCGTAGTTGCTCTGCCGCTTTGCCTCGCGCTCGGCGCTCTCTCGGGTCTTGGTCCAGAAGCGGGTCTCTATGGTGCCATCGCGCTCGGCATACTCGCATCGTTGTTCGGCGGCACGGCCGTGCTGGTGTCCGGCCCGACTACGCCGATGACACTCGTCTCGGCTGGCGTCGTCGCCGCTTGCGTGCTCCCCGACGGCAAACTGAATCTTGCTCTTGTCGTCACCATCTTTCTGCTAACGGGGGCGCTACAGGTGCTAATGGGGCTGCTGCGCCTCGGTAGCTTCATCCGCTACGTGCCATATCCTGTGATTTCCGGATTCATGAGCGGCATCGGCGTTCTCATCGTCATCCAGCAGCTTTTTCCGATGGCCGGAATGACGGCACCTTCTTCGGATGCCGCAACAATTATCGCCCGGCTGCACACGCTACCTGCCAGGTTCGCATGGCCCATTGCGCTGCTGGCCGCGGCGACGCTTGCGATCATCTATCTCCTGCCGCGCCTCACGCGGGCGGTGCCAGCATCGCTCGTCGCTCTGGTGGTGGTGACAGCGTGCTCGCTATTGTTTGGCGTGGACGCGCCGCACATTGGCGCCATCCCGTCCGGGCTACCGCCCTTCCTTATGCCGGAACTCAACTTCACGCGCGTAGGCTTTGTCGTGACCACAGCGCTGGAACTCGCACTGCTCGGCGCCATTGACTCGCTGCTCGGCGCCTTGCTGGCCGACAATCTTACGAAGACCCATCACGCCAGCAACCGTGAGCTGATCGGACAGGGCATCGGAAACATGGCCGCGGCACTGATCGGGGGACTACCCGGCGCCGGCGCCAACATCCGCACCATCGTCAATATCGAGGCCGGCGGTACGACGCGCCTGTCGGGGATCATTCATGGCTTATTCCTGTTGGTGGTGCTGCTCGGCGCCTCCGACGTAGTGCAATACATCCCCAATGCGGTGCTGGCGGCTATCCTAGTCGCAGCTGGCCTGAGCTGCATCGATCTGCGTGGCCTGAGCCATTTAACAAAGGTGCCGCGCACTGATGCGGCGCTCATGCTGCTGGTCCTGGTGCTGACGGTTTTCTCCGGGGTGATCATCGCCGTCGCCGTCGGCATGATCGCTGCCTCCTTCATCTTCATGAAAAACGTCGCCGATCTCTCCGAACAGCAGACCACCATCGGGCCGATGGCGGACGAGCCTTGGGCCGACGAGATCGATCTACCTCCGGCGGACCGCGACCGGCTCATTGTCAAGCACGTCGAGGGTCCGCTTTTCTTCGGCTTCGCGCGCGGCTTCGCCGACCTCGCCCCACTCGCGCGGGGCGGCAAGTTGCTGGTGCTGCGCCTGGACCGGATCCGCTTCATGGACCAGTCAGGCGCCTACGCACTTCAGGATGCGTTGGCTGACCTGAAGGCCGCGGGCCTCCGCATCCTCATCGTCGGGCTGCCGGTAGCACAACGCGACATCTTAAAGGCTCTCCGTCTAGTCCCGGATGTTGTGTCGGAGAAGGACCTATTTGACGATTTCCTCTCACTGAAGGACGCACTGCCAAGTGTACTGGCGGAAATCGGGACAATGCGAGATTGATCGCTGCTGGTGAGCTTGATAGCCGACGAGCGATCTTCCTCATACTGACGGAATTTGGTGAGGCACGTTGTCGTAAAGCACGGCCAAATCCGCTTTGGGTCATTAGCTGCCGCGGCGCGGCCAAATTGGGATGTCCGCTTTACCCCCGAAAGCGGACACGGCAATGATCCCTCGGCGCGTCCGCTTTGGGACAAAAGCGGACTCGACCTCATCTATGACGGTCGCGCCCTGGATCGCAACGGACCGCCTAGGTCCGATGCCAGCCATTTCAGTTCGAGCGCGAAACAAAATAACGAGAATTCTGGTTCGACGACAGGTTGACCCTTCAGGATAGTAAGTGCGTGGCTCAGAGCCACTTCGCGCGCTTTGCACCCTTCGTAAGGTTCCCGCCACGCTCACGGTCAATCGTCCGATTTCATCAAACTGGCGGCTATCCGAAGTCTTCCGAGTACGTGTCCGAGATTGGACTAGTCCTGCGATGGAATCGCTGCGTCCGTTTGTAGTTTCTCTTCCTGTACCTGAGCGGAAGTACCGAGATATTCCACGCGCGCACCTTTGACCGTACCGTTGAATTTGAACGGGGCTTGATCGTAGTACTCAATCCCGACCGGAGAGCCGAGATCGATGCCGAAGTCGAGGCAATCGTTGGCAGTAAAGATCAGTGGAGCGCTGACTGGCACCACGCCCGACGCGACTTCGTTGCCATTGACCTTGAGCACCACCTTCAGAGGACCGGCCGGCTTGCGCTCAATGTAGGTTGTCTGGACTTCGATCTTCAGCTTGCCGGTGGGCAGCTTGTCCTTGGCCTTGATGTGAGTACGCATAATCTCGAAGAGATTGTATTCATACGACAGCACGCCATCTTTGACGTACAGGGCGAGGCCACCGGAAAATCCGCCGAGCGCGTAGAGCACGCCGTTAGCGTTTGGGGGCACGTCAACGTCCATGCTGACAAGGTTCTCTTTATTGCCAAGCGCCGGCGCGACGACTTCAGGTATCCTCGTCATTGCACCCGGAAAGGTCCACGAAGTGTACGGGGGCACTAGGCGAAGTTCTGGATGAAGGACGGGAATCCAAAGACCGCCTCCGATTGGCAATCCTTTGTTCTTGGTAAACTCAATCAGAAACAAATCTTTTAAGTCCACGACCTTCGCGGGCATGTTACTGGCGAGGTCGTTGGCCTGCGTCCAATCTTTGCCGAGATCGTAGAGTTCCCACTTGTCTTTATCGGGCGTCCATTCCTTGATCCCAGGCGGCAAGCCTGCGACCCACGGTACACGCGGACCGAAGGCGGATGCGATCCACCCATCGTGATAAATGGACCGGCTTCCCATGACTTCGAAATACTGAGTATGCTTTACCTCTGCGGCCTTCGCATCGTTGAAGGTGCTTGCAAAGCTGACCCCATCAAACTGGTCTTGAGGAACGCCGTTGACCACGCGCGGGGGTGTGATGCCCACGACGTCATAGACGGTGGGAACCACGTCATTCACATGGAGGAATTGCGCGCGGGGTGTTGCATCGGGTTTAATCTTTGCTGGCCAGCGGACGGCGAGTGGATTGCGAATGCCACCGAAATGCGAGGCGATGAGCTTCGTCGCCTGATAGGGCGTACTGCCAGCCCAGGCCCAGCCAGCATGATACATAGGATCGGTTTTAGGAGTGCCGAGTGCGTCAAGGCCGCCGAGCGTGTTGAGTGCGGCAATCTGCTGCTTCGTTGTGGTGGGAATGCCGTTTTGAGCCACAAGCTCGCTGATGCTGCCGTTTTGGCCTTCTGCTGAAGCACCATTGTCGCCCCAGATGTAAAAGATCAGCGTGTTGTCACCGTAGCCCAGTCGGTCAATTTCATCGACAACGCGCCCGACCTGAACGTCAGTGTGCTCGGTGAAGCCGGCGAATAGCTCCATGAGTTGGCGCTGGAAAGGCCTCTCGTCCTCCGGGATTGAGTCCCACGATGCCAGGGTTGCCGGCCTCGGAGTGAATTGCGCGTCCGCGGGTATCCAACCTTTCTGTTTGGCGCGCTGGTAGACACGCTCGCGGTATTTGTCCCAGCCGTCATCGAACTTGCCCTTGTACTTATCGGCCCATTCTTTCGGAACATGAAACGGACCGTGAGAGGCCCCGGGAGCAAAGTAGATGAAGAAGGGCCTGTCGGGCGCCATCGCTTTTTGCTGACGCAACCAACCGATTGCGTCGTCGGCAAGGTCTTCGCTAAGATGATAGTAGTTGTGGCCGCCTGAAGTGTGGGGGTGTTCGACGTAAGCCGTATTGCGAACGAGTTGCGGCTCCCATTGCGATGCTTCGCCGCCGAGAAAGCCGTAGAAATACTGAAAACCGTAACCGGCGGGCCAATTGTCGAACGGACCAACGGCGGAAGTTTGCTCAGGAGGCGTATTGTGCCACTTCCCCCAAGCAGCGGTGCTGTAGCCGTAATCCTTAAGCACCTCGGCGACAGTGGCGCTGTTCTTCGGTAGGACGCCTGTATAGCCATCCCAATCATTCGCCAGCTCCCCGATCTGGCCGTTGCCAACACGATGTGGGTTGCGACCCGTCAGCAATGCCGCTCGGGTCGGCGAGCACATCGCTGTGGTGTGAAATCGATTGTAGGAGACGCCCTCGTTGGCGATCTTGCTTAGCGTCGGTGTGTGGATTTCACCGCCATAAGTGTCCGTTTGAGCGGGCCCGACATCATCGATAAGTACGATGAGTACGTTTGGCGCATCCTTTGGTAGATGGTTTACAGGAGGAAGCGGACTGTAAACCGACTCCTGCATAGTCCGGCCAGCTACGCTGCCGGAAGGTTTGGAAGGAAATGGCAATATCTCCTGGCCGTCAGCTGGAAGTGCAAAGCTGGCACCCAGTGTGAGGCCGAGCAATCCGCCTAACAGCCTGAGGCCCATAGGATTACTCCCGGAGCGCGATTGATGTGCTTTCGTGGCACGTCACCCCCGCCAAGGCGTTACGGAGACCGATCACGCCCCACATTGTCGTCCATTAAATTGACGCTCGCAAGACAGATTCACGCGGTCCATTCGACGGCTACTCAGGTCAATGGAGGCCTAAGCGACGCAAGACGGGCCAGACCATGGACAATCGAATGTCCGCTTTACCCCCCGAACCTGCCGCGACCGGCCGCGCTCGCACACCTGTTGCGAGATGAACGGCTTGGTAAGGAACTCGATGGCGCCGCGACTTGGCGGCGGTGGCGAGGCGCTCTCGTGCAGCTGCATAGGCAGGAAGGCGACGACTTTCCTCAAATGAGGAGTCGCGCCATGACGACCTAGTTTCTTTAGCAATATCAAATTCTGAAACAACTCAGCCCGCGCGCAAAGCGGGCTCGCGTTGCACGAATCTCCGTGCGTCGCAAGCCAATGGCTTGCTCAATTGCCCGCGCTCCCCTGCGTCCGCGAAGGAGATTTCTATGCGTAAAGCACTGGCAAAGACTTGGAATTCTCCCGCGCACGTTAGCAGGGAGATTGAGCATTTGCCGATATCGAAGCTCAAAGCCCACGATCAAAACGCGCGAACGCATTCGCCGAAGCAGCTGAAGCAAATCGCTCGCCCGATCGATCGCTTTGGCTTCGTAAATCCGATCCTCGTCGATGGGGGCGGAAAGATCATTTGCGGACAGCCAATTTAGGTGGCCATGTTCGCTCATGACCTAATACTGACATTGGCCTTGATCAAGACATTTCCGCCGCGAAAGAAAGCCTCTGCTGACGCTCGCGCCAGTAGGCAATACAACAGGCGACGGTCCACATGGAGCTGACATGAAGATAGTTGAGCCAGCTCGTCGCAAGTGGCACGTGTGTCTCCATCATTATGAGTGCATGGAGTGCGGTCATCGCTGCCCCAATCCAAACCGTTGACACGACGCTCAGCGGAAGCAGTGCAAGAAGTCCCAGTATCAGCATGAAATTCATCGTGCCGTTACCCGTCTGAATTCGGAATGGTGTCTCAATTCCAAGAAGCACCACCGAAATGTAGACGCAAATGCTCAGCGTGATGGCAAAGGCCGCAATAAAAAGCTGCGAATGGTTTTTCGCAAACGTCTTGAAGCTCATGAAATAGAAGAGCAACAGCAGTGGACAGGCAACCATGTAGCGAAACCGAGTAGAGTAGATCGCCGCGTCGCTTGCTAAGTCGGAAACGCCATAGACAATATATGCGATGAATGTCATCAAGATTCCGAATTGTGCAATCGCAAACATTCTGTCTCTAAAATACTCTCGAAATTCTCTTTCAATGATATCCTCGGGAAAGCGTAAGCCCGCTGCCACCATTGCCGCGAAGAACACCTTTACGATCCAGTAACGGGTCACATCTACGGTCGGTGTGTCTTGCGGTCGCTTTGGTAGTGCCGAATTCGGCGACGCGGTTGCGGCTAGTGGCTCGCTTGTGAGACCTTGACGATCAAGGCGTTTGGTTAGAGCGGACATAAGGTGCGCAAACGCATCCCGGTCGCGATTGTCCTGCCAACCAGTGAAATCGAGCGTTTGAATTTGCCGGAATTGGAGTGGCGGCTGACTCTCGTCTATCGACAGAGGTAGTAGCTTGTGTTCGTTCAAGGCATAGGCTGCTTCAGCGCGTACCCAATGCGATTTAATCGAGTTCTTGGACCACAGAACGATAACGACGCGGGTTTGCGCAATCGCATCCTCGATCTGAGTATCGTAGGCATCCCCTTCTTGGATTCCGCTGCGATCCACCCAGACCGACAGACCTTTATCTGACAAGGCCGTCGCCAGCGCTTCTACTGTGGATGAATCACGCCGCGAGTAGCTGATGAAAATCTCGTGCATTGCGTGTCATTGTAGCCGTCGTTAGGTGGCCGCGACAATCGGCGATGTAACGTCTGCTATTGAGGCGCCCTTAGCGGATATTTGTGCTCCACGATGTGGAGACCGCTTGTAGCCCTTAGCAGACATTGGCTCGGCGTTACGGGATGTCCGCTCTTAGGGCTAAGGGCCAATAGCGGAAATCGAGCTTCTGTCCGATAATAACGCCTCCGCCAACTGAGGCGGCCGTTCTTTAGATGGAAATCGCATGAGTAAACGGCAATTTGCTTGGGTTCTTGGCGGGCTACTGCTCGGTGCAATCACTTGGATTGTGCTGCGCGTCATGGCGTATAGCGAAGGACATAGCCACACGGTTGTGACGTCATCGGCGTTTGTATTATTCGGCGGCCTACTGGGGTGGATTGTCGCTAAAATTCTTCGGGTCAAATAGGGCAACTTCATAGGACCGCTCAGAGAACTGAGACAATTTCGCAACCGCTACAACGCCCTAATGTCCATTTTTGCCGTTTCGGGTCATTAGCGGACGCGCCGGGCCAAAATTTTGGTGTCCCCTTTACCCCCGAAAGCGGACATCAGGCAGCGTCAAATCAATGTCCGTTAAGGGCCAATAGCGGACATCGCGGCTGCTTACGGAGGCAGGCAATTGAGCGCCCAGGAGGCAGGCCATGAAACTTCCCCGCCGAACTTTTTTGCATTTGGCCGCGGGCGCTGCCGCGCTGCCGGCTGTCTCGCGCATCGCGAGGGCGCGATACCTATCCGTCGCGGCCGGTGCGCTTGGTCGTGGGCTTTGCTCCCGGCGGCGGCAACGACATCACTGCACGTTTAGTCGGACAATGGTTGTCGGAGCGTCTTGGCCAACCGTTCGTCATCGAGAACCGGCCGGGCGCCGGCACGCAACATCGCCACCGAAGCCGTCGTGAATGCGGCGCCTGACGGCTACACGCTGCTCTTTGTCACGCCGGCGAACGCGATCAACGCAACGCTTTACGAAAAGCTCAATTTCAACTTCATCCGCGACATCGCGCCGGTCGCGGGCATCATGCGGGTGCCGCACGTCATGGTGGTCAATCCATCGTTCCGGCCAGGACGGTTGCCGGAGTTCATTGCCTATGCCAAAGCCAATCCGGGCAAGATCAACTATGGCCTCGGCCGGCATCGGCAGCGCCAGTCCATTTGTCCGGCGAGCTGTTCAAGATGATGACCGGCGTCGACATGGTTCACGTGCCGTACCGGGGCGGGGCGCCTGCGCTCACCGATCTGATCGGCGGACAGGTGCAGGTGATGTTCGCGACAATGCCGGCGGCGATTGAGTTCGTCAAGGCCGGCAAGCTGCGCGCGCTGGCGGTGACCACTGCGACGCGCTCGGCGGTGCTGCCGGACGTGCCGACTGTGGGCGAGTTCGTACCGGGCTATGAGGTCAGCTGCTGGTACGGCATCGGCGCGCCGCGCGGGTACGCCTGCCGAGATCATCGACAAGCTCAACAAGGAGATCAACGCGGGCCTCGCCGATCCCGACGATGATGGCGCGGCTTGCCGATTTGGGCGGCGTTACGATTCGCGAGTTCGCCGGCCGACTTCGGCAATCTCATCGCCGACGAGACCGAGAAATGGGCCAAGGTGATTAAAGCTGCGAATATCAAGCCAGAATGATGACCCGAACATTCCATAAGTCCCGTTACGCGATCCCTGCCGTCAATGTCCGCTTTGGGTCACGAACTGCCGCGCCAGGTCAACGCAAGCGTGGCAGAAGTACCCCCGGTAGCCGCGTAGTGAGCTAGATTATGGTCCATGCTGAACGAGCCGGCTCTAACCTTCAATGTGTACCACCGAGACGGGCCAGGACAGGGTCCACGAGAGGAGCTCGATGAACACAGTCAAAGACGCTCTGGCCCAGAAGAGTGGCGCCCTAATCCATGTTCGTTCCGGCGACATGGTCGTCGAAGCCTTGCGCCAGATGCGCGACAACCGAGTCCGGTCGGTGCTGGTAATCGACGACGACGTACTGGTCGGTATCGTGACGCAGGGTGACTGCGCCATAAAAGTGCTGCTCCCCGGGCTCGATGCGAAGCAGACTCCGGTGGGCCAAGTGATGACGGGCGGCCCGGTGACGGTCAAGCCGGACGACCAACTGGAAGGCTGCATGGCAATGATGGCTGCGCGCGGCTTTCGCCATCTACCAGTGCTGGACGCCGGCAAGGTCGTGGGCGTGATTTCCATCGGAGACGTCGTAAAGGACGTCATCCGAAATTTGGAGCACAACGTCGGCGACCTGATGGGCTACATAATGACGGACGGCCCCGGGGGCTGACAGACGAACCGCGGTGCCGTCGACGTATCGGCTCAATGCAGGGCTCAGGAAGGGGCCTTCGCTAATGCAACATGAGATGGTCGCGGTCGAAGCGGGTCATTAGCTACCGCGGTGCGATCAGATTGGGATGTCCGCTTTACCCCCGAAAGCTGCCGCGGCTGTCACCGACCGGCGCGTCCTGCTGCGGTCTATGTCGTGAGCCCCGCTGGTCACAACCGGGACATCAAGGCGCAGGATCAAGGGCGCGGCAAGTCCTCGGTTCCAATTCACATGAATCGGGCGTGTCTATTCCTGATAGTCAGGTTCACGTTTGCTTGCCCAGCACCCATTATGGGACATGATCAGAACGCTAAAAGCCTTCCTAAAAGACGAGTCAGCGGCCACGGCTATTGAGTACGGCCTCATCGCTTCCGGCGTCGCTCTCGCGATAATTTCCGTGGTGAAGGGACTAGGTTCCAATCTCAAGACCACCTTCTCGTCTGTCTCGTCGGCACTAAAATAGCGCAACGAGCGTGGGACAGCCACGAAGCTTCAGCGCCGGGTAATAAAGCGCGTCAATTCCAAGACAGTATCCAAAAGGTCCTTGCGCATTTTCAGGCGATCATCCGGAGTGAGCGTTTGAGATTCTAAACGTCGCCAGCCGAGCCTAATCCTGTCCAACAGGGCATCGAGCTCAAGCCGTCTGTTGTCTTGCTCTGTCATTGCGCGTCTCACTTACTTACTCAGCGCATCGTAGCGGCTCGGACATGCTACGGGAACAGTCCCCCACTTCATTTAGAAGAAGCTGTTTGGACGTCCGGCTGATGTCCGCTTTGGGTCATTAGCGGCCGCGACCGCTGACGGCAGCCGCGTCCGCTTTACCCCCGAAAACCGCCACGATTGTCGCCCGTAAACAGAAAGACCGCCTCGCGGCGGTCTCTCCAAAATCCGATTGGTTACAGATCGATTGAGGGCGTGATAGCGTCCGTGAATAGAAATGCGCAACGGAGTGTATGTTCTAGGGGCAGATCGAGTTCTAATGGAGGCATGTATAATGCGCCCAACACTATTTGCCATCGCTGTCCTAATTCTCTCGGCACGCGCCGCATTTGCCACGCCCATGTTGCCGAGTGAAATTCAGGCCACCTTCTTCATGGGCCAGCCCTTTACCGCATCCACGCAGGGCGGCACCAAATTTAAAATGAACTTCATGCCGGACGGCACGATGACCCGCGAACCTCGCGGCACGTCCGGTGGCAAGAGTTCTGGAACTTGGAAGCTTGATACCTCGGGCTTCTGCACGACTTGGAAGCAGCGCGAGGTCAACTGCTACACCGTTATTCAAAGCGGCAAGAATAAGTGGTCGGTTCAAAAGGGTTCGACCACAATTGCAACCTGGACCAAATAGCATTTGGACTGTATTTCTGCTCTGAGTCACCAGCTGGTTTTTTAAGTTGTGACGATCGTTCGGTGATAATGCTCCAATTACATTTGGCTTGTCCGCTTTGGGCCAATAGCGGACATCATTGCGACCTACCCGGCGCGGCAGGCGTCGCCCCGAATGCCTTGTTTGCAAATCTCGATAGGTCCAGACTTTTGCCCGCAGCACTGCGCGTCCGGGGATTGTCGCCTTTAGCCGAAGGAGGCTCACAATGGCTGGTTTCGAAGGTAGCGACGTGACAAGCGTGGACGGTCTGGCGGCGCTTTACGCGGCGCCGCTTGAGCGCATCGTCAAATTTAAGCTCGACCATGTAAATGCGGCTGGCCGCGCGTTTATTGCAGCGTCGCCATTTCTCGTTATTGCCACCGGAAGCCAACTAGGTCTCGACTGCTCGCCTAAGGGGGATCAGCCCGGCTTCGTGGAGGTTGTCGACGACGGCAAGACGCTCCTCATACCGGACCGGCGCGGCAATAATAAGATCGACAGTCTCAAAAATCTTGTTGAGGACCCGAGAATTGCGTTGATTTTCTTTGTACCTGGCGCGAACGAGACAGTTCGTGTGAATGGGCGCGCGCGGATTAGCGCGGATGCGAACCTCAAGCGACGCTTCACCGTCAACGGTAAGGAGCCAGCGACGGTAATGGTCGTGACGGTCGACGAAGCATTTCATCATTGCTCGAAGGCACTCGTTCGGTCCGACTTTTGGAACGCGGGCAGTACCAGCCTTCCCCAAGGTGTGCCGACAATGGGCGACTTCGCGGCGGCGCACCACCCAGGAACGGATACTGCTGCTTACGATGTCGCATACAGCCAACGCATTCCGAATGAGCTTTACTGATTGCTCGGCAGTCTGGCTTGACCGGCATTAAGCTCATGTCCACTTTACACCCAATAGCAGACATCGCTTGGACATTAGGCCATGTCCGCTTTGGGCCAAAAGCGGACGTGGCCACTCGTCGGGCTTGCGACCCAACAGTCAGTCAGGAGCGCAAAAGAAAAAGCTCCGGAGGATGATCCCGGAGCCATTCTTAGTGCAACGGCTGTTCGTGCGCCGTATCAAGCTTCCGAGCCTTACGGCCATTTATAATTGAGCCCCACCCGCACGATATTGTCCGTAAAAATGGGATCGATTTGCGTCGTGTTGGGCGGCGGAATCGGACGGATACCAGGCGGGACAATCGTCGTCATGACCGTACCGGAAGGCTCCTGCAACGCCAGGAACAGGTACTCGACCTTCCACGTCCAGTTGCCGATGAGATGACCTTCGACGCCACCGCCGACTGTCCAGCCCACGCTCGTCTTGCTGAAATTGAATGCGCTGGCGTTGACGGTATCGCTGATGGTGCCGCTGTCATTCAGCTTGCCGTAGGCTAGACCGCCGGTCGCGTAGATCATCGTTTCCGGTGTTACGGTCCAGCCGAGACGAGGCCGCACGGTTCCGAACCATTCAAGTTTTTCGGTGAGCGTCGTCGTTACGGGGTTGCCCGTGCCGGAACAAATGCCGGCGGGACAGATCAGCGTAATGGTGCCTCGCTGGCCGGAGCCTTGAATATCGGCCTCAAGGCCGGCCACCCAATTTCCCGCTTGCCAATTGTAACCAACTTGCCCGCCACCGATCACGCCGTCCGGATGAACGGTGCCGGTCGCGGTGTTGAGAGCGATGCCAGTCGCACTGGCGATGGTCGCTTGGTTTATGTCGGAGCTGCCCCAGCCATAACCGACGTTGCCGCCGACGTAAAAACCGGTCCAAGTCCATACCGGTTGTGGCGGCGGCGCGAGTGGCAGCTTCTTTTTCGGAGCAGCGACAGCCGCCACGCTCAAGCCGAGAAGCGATCCGACCGCAACGATCAGCATCAAAGGTAAGCGACGCATACGATGCCCCACTGAATTGCTTAATTGCAATTAAATCCCTCGAGCGCCGGCACGTCCACTCGAGCAGCAAATCTCGCGTGGAAATTCCACCGAATCTCGCGTGGCGTTGCGATATGGCCACACTGGTTGCCGCGAGCCTAAGTTATCGTAAACTCACGACAAAATTCGGAAATTCTGGAAAGGAGGCCCTGACAGCGCGTGGGAGCATAGATCCGCACTCAGTGAATGGGCATGTCCGGTTTGGGTCATTACCTGCCGCCGCGCGGTCAAATTGCGATGTCCGCTTTACCCCTGAAAGCTGCCGCGGTTGTCAGTCATCGGCGCGTCCGCTTTGGGCCAACTCCGGAGCTCGCGTTCAACGCAGGAAGTCCGTGGCCGCCGCCCGTTCTCTTTTAATAACTCGGTCAGATGCTACGTTCGGACCTGCGGTCATCGGAAGAGCGTTAGCCGAACCGGAGAAAGCGCTCATGGTCGAACCTCAAATCCGCTACGACGATGGGGCCGGATACGAACGGTATATGGGGTACTGGAGCCGACTTGCGGGCGAGACCTTCCTCGATTGGCTCGCACCGCCCCCAGGTTTGCGGTGGATCGATATTGGCTGTGGCACTGGCGCCTTTACCGAACTGCTCGTTAAACGGTGCGCGCCAGCCGTGGTCCAAGGGATCGATCCATCGGAGGCCCAGCTAGGTTTTGCGCGCGCTCGGTCCGAAGCGCCCATGGTAGCGTTTCGCCAGGGCGATGCCATGAGCCTTCCATTCTCTGATCGTAGGTTCGATGCAGCCACTATGGCGCTGGTGATATTCTTCGTTCCCGATCCGGCCAAAGGCGTCGCAGAGATGGTGCGGGTGGTTTGCCCGGGTGGCATGGTCGCGACCTATGCGTGGGATATATTGGGTGGCGGATTTCCTCTGGACCCGATCCAGGCCGAAATGCGCGCAATGGGCCTTAATCCTGTGCTCCCCCCGAGTTCCTATGCATCTCGGATGGAAGCCTTGCGGAGCTTGTGGACAGATGCAGGCCTTGATGCGATCGAGACGCGACAGATTACTGTGCGCCGAACATTTTCTGATTTCGATGACTTCTGGACGGTCGGCCTGCTGGCAGCGAGTATTCGACCGATGATAGCCGCAATGGCTTCTAACGAAGTCGAACGGCTCAAAACGCGGGTACGAGCGCGCCTGCCGGCGGATGCCACAGGCCGCATCACCTACTCTGCACGCGCCAACGCGGTAAAGGGCCTCGTGCCAAAGTAACCGCGCAAGCTGGTGTCCGCTGTGGGTCATTAGCTGCCGCGGCCGCGCTGACATTTGGTGTCCGCTTCTCTAATCGGCCGTTTGGGGTCAAGCGCTTTTTGACTGTCTACCCACCACCACAGTGTCGGTGTCACTCACGGGCTCGTGCTTCTCTTCGGAATCGGCACTAAGGCCCTTCCATCATGGGATTCGAAGACGAGGCGGAACAATCTTTACCGCGGCCTTGCCGTCAGACGGACGACGGGTCCAAGCGGACACACGAACTCACCTCATCCATCGTCCCGCGAGGGACATCATTCCACCGCTGGGTGGAACTCAAGTTTCTCCTATCGCTTTTGATCCTGCACGACTTTCATGCTGCTACGGCGTCCCGGGTCCAGCGGAACTCGGTGCCGTCAACCCAGATGCGGTGCATGACCACGGCCAACCGGCGTGCCAGCGCAACGATCGCCTTCTTCATCCCGCGATGCCTGGCGATCTTCATCGCCCAGGCCTTGAGCCAGGACCACTTGTCGGTGCGGGTCAGCATGACCTGGGCCGCTTCGTAGAGCATGGCCCGCATCATCTCGTCGCCGCATCGCGATATGCCACCGGGGCGGTCGCGCTCGCCGGATTGATGTCGGGATGGCGTCAGTCCAAATACCGCCCCGACCGCCTTGGAGTTCCTAAAGCGAGCCGGCACGTCGACGGTGGCGCGATAGGTCAGCGCCACCACAGGGCCAACACCGGGAACGGTCATCAGACGCCGGCACACGTCATCGTCCCGGACGACGGCAAGCAAGCGGCGATGCAGGACGGCTATCTGCTCGCGAAGCACCCGCCGGACAATGAGCAGCGGTTCGACCAGAACGGCCAAGTCAGGGAGGTTCTCGACCAGCTCCTTGATGCGGGCCTCGAACTTCGCCATCCCGACCATCCCGACCTTGAGACCGAAGTTACGCAAAGTACCGCGCAGGTCGTTGTCGATGGCGATAGCCTTCGACTGCAACAGCTTGCGATGGGTCAGCAACATCCGCAGTTTCTGACTGCGTAGCGTCTTCACATGCACCGGACGATAAAGTCCCACCCGCATCATTTGCGCGATGCCGCGTGCATCGTTGCGGTCGGTCTTGTTGATCTGCGCCTTCAGCACAGCCCTCATGTGCCGCGTCTCGACACAGATCACCGGCAAACCCGCTTCGGCGAGACCGCTGAAAAGCCATTGCGACAGCGGCCCGGCTTCCAAGCCAATCCGCTTGAAGTGACAGGCGGGGTTCTTCAGCACCGCCAACAACGTTTCCGGTTCGCTCGCAACCTTCACTTCGCGAACGATCTTTCCAGTGTCATCCACAATGCAGACGCTGGTCTCCTTGACCGATACGTCCAGTCCAGCAAAATGGTCCATGCTGCGCTTCTCCTTCTGATGCTTGAGGCCCGTAACCACGGTGACCTCGTTTCACCATCAGCCTGAAGCGCAGCACCCAAATTCTTCCGCTATCCACAACATCGCCGGCCGATTACCCCATCTTTACCCCCGAAAGGACCGAAAACGCGGCGCCTTCGTCGTGTGCTGACAGTCGGTTTTTCATATGATGCCATTGGCTACCAACGCATTGACATCAAGGGAAATCAGCCATGGCATATGTTTCAAGTCCATCCGGCCTTTCACGCCGTAGCTTGCTCGCTGGCGTTGCTGCCGCGCCTGCCCTAACCGCGGCAGTCGAACCCGGAGCCGCTCAGACGGTGGGGAACAGTACCGCAGCCCAACTAGCGCAATCTGCTCTAGAAGATGCAAAGGGAACCAAACTCGTCATGCTAGGCACCGCCGCCGGGCCGGTACCAGGCCGATCACGAAAGATGACATCGCACCTGATGCTGAGTAACGGCGCCGCTTATGTTCTCGATTGCGGACTCGGCGTCACCGATCGCTTCGCCGAAACCGGCGTTGCATTCAGCGCGTTACGCTCGATCTTCATTACCCACCACCACTTCGACCACAACGTTGAATATGGCCCTCTGTTGTCGATCGGCTGGGTGCAAGGCATGCCCCTGTCGGTGCGCGCTTATGGTCCGCCGCCGCTTAAGCAGATGACAATTGATTACATCCGCTCGATGAGGACGACGATCGATTTCTGGGCCGAAGACCTGAAAATGAAGGCGCTCGAAACAATCGACGTCACCGAAGTGTCAGGCGCCGGGCCGGTGATGCAGGACGGCAACGTGAAGGTGTCGTCGGTAGTCGTCGAGCATCCGCCGGTGAAACCGGCACTTGGCTATCGCTTCGACTTCAATGACCGCTCCATCGCGTTTTCTGGTGACACCACGCCGATCGAGGCGGTGGCGCAAATGGCGAAGGGCGCCGACATTTTAGTTCACGAGGCGATGTATGTGCCGGCAGTCGAATCCTACGTGAAAGCGCAGGTCGCCAAGGGCCGGCCGGTCAGTGTTGAAGCCTTTATGGCGCACATGAGGGCGGACCATTCTCCAGTGGAGGATGTTGGCCGGATCGCCGAAGAGGCGGGAGTCAAGACCCTGGTCCTGTCACATCTTACCCCGGCCGTCGACAGCATAACGGACGACACCTGGCGCGCACCGGCGGCAAAGTCTTTCAAGGGTGAAATTATCGTCGCGAAAGACCTAATGGTGCTGTGAGTATGCCGGTCGGAACCATCTTTGATCGCGCGGCTCGTGACAGCGAGGAATGTCCGCTTCGGGTCATTAGCTGCCGCGTGACCTAATTAAAGGCGCGGCTGCTTTACCCCCGAAAGCGGACACAAGTTAATCGTTCCTTTAGGCAGCAACCATTCGGTGGCGAGACGCCGTTCATCGCCACGGCTCGTCGTAGGTCTTCAATGGCGCGTTGTGGTGGTCATGGATTGAGCGCCGCGGCAACGCGACTACTTTAGCAGATGTTGGTGCATCCACCGGGGATGTGATCGCTTCATTTCTTTCGCTATCGGGAATATTTTCGGAAGGAGCCCCAAGTTGGCGCTCGGCCGCGGCCTTCTGCTCCGCCGGCGTTTGCTGAATCCAACCCCGACACTCGAAACAAACACGCCATAGCTCATGCGCCTCGGATTTGAACACCGTTCTAATAATCGTCCCGATTGAGTTGCGGACTTCCTGCTGTTCACCGTCGCTGAGCTCTCGACTTTCACGCTCGCACTTGTTGATAATCCAAACCAGCTCACCCACCCATAGCTCAGCATGCGAAAGTTTTCTTTTTTCCGCCTTACGGCCGCAAGCTATATTGCAAAGATATTCGAGATGATCGAGCTGTTTGTTCGACAGAAGGGTGAGATCCCATTTGTCACCATCTATCTTCGGAGTCGGAACCGGCAGCATCGCTGATAGTCCCGCGATGATTCCTGGCGGCGCATTGGCTAGCAACGCTGAAGCCAAACTCTTCGCAACCGCCAATCCCACGACGCTGAAAGTCTCGATCCCACCTCGCTCTCTCAAGATTGCATCGAGCAGCTCGGCTTCGTCGCCAGACAACGGCGGGTTGGTGGCACCTATCTTCATCGCTGCTCCCTTCGATCGCGATCCCGCCGGCGGATCAAATCGGCCAGCGCCTTGCCGGCGGGTGTCGTGACCGTCTGCGTCTGATAGCCTCGACGCCCGCGAACTGAAGTTCGAAGAGGATGGCATAAGGCCGCCATATCCTGTCGCGCGCGGCTGGCGGCGTGATCCAGCCGCACAATGTCGGTGAAGGGCGTGTTGGGATTTTCAGCGGCGATTTCGGCCAAAGCCGTCAATCGCGCCGCGCGATTGATTGCGAGCCGTTCCATCCCTGTCGTGTTGCGGCCGACACCCTTGGCGAAGGTTCGGCGCAAGCGGGCAGTGCGAACGGAAAGAGGCTCAGCGGGTAAGCTGTCGGTGTCCATCAAGGGCCTAGCGCGCCATCGCGGCGGGCGTTTTGAAACACGGGTACAGACACGGACCGTATGCCTGAGTTGAGAGAAACACAACACCCGCGCCTGTTATCGGCGGTGGCCGCATCCGCCGCACCGCCCGGTGCCGGCTATGCGGTGTCGTCGATCGATCGGGAAAAACGCATCAGCGCGAGCGTGCGCGTGGGCGTCCTTTATTGGCTGTCCGCTGGGCTCTGAGTTTCAGGACTGTCTCAGTCAGAAGCTTAAAGCTCTCGGAGCAAAGCGGAGAGAGCGCGCTTTAGACTCTGAGCTGGTTGAAGCTCAGAGAGAGACACCACGTAGTGGTGTCTCTAGGTTCTCTTCCTAGGTTCTCTTCCTAGGTTAGGCGCATAAGTCTTTGTTGCCACAAGCGGACCTCGAAAAAAATGAGGGGTTTGCGGAAAAATTTGAGGGGTTTGACGGTCACGCGTGAGGGGTTTGCGGAATTCAGTCCCTCAAAATGATGGGTTTGTAAGCCCTCAATTTGAGGGGTTTGCGCCACCGCTAAAAGGGCGGTTCTTCCTCATCACGGCGAGCTGGTGCCACGAACTCGATAGCGGCTTCCGTCATCCGCGCAGTGGCGGGCAACTTACTCCACAGGCTGGGCGTGAGGATCACTGGCCGGCCGCTGCCGACACGAAGGTGTTTGAATTTCGTCAGAGCCGCGACGCTACGTTCGATAGTCGCCAGACTGACGCCGCTCTCTTTCGCGAGCAGCTCGTATCCAGGATAGCAGTCTCCAGTTTTGCGCCGAACGTGGCGACCGATCGCGACTGCCACGAGATATTCGCTGGCGCCGACATCTTTGCGTCCACATGCTGCGAAGACCTGTTCGTACCAGCGCGCTCGGTCCGTTCCAGACCGGATCGCGTCGATCGGTGGCTCTTGGTGTTTGTCATCAGCCATCGGCGGCCGCCACCCAACGGGTGAGAAGTGCTCGCTCGCATTCCTCGGTCGCTTGCAGGAGGTGCAACTTCCAAGCCGGCAGATGCTTGTTGATAGCTTTCTCGACGAGCCGGCGAAGCCGTTCAGGTTCGATCGCGTCCAACTCGACGGAAATGTCGCCGAAATTCTTTGCCCGCGAATCCGTCTTTTTGGTTGGCCTGGTTGGTAACTTCCAACGGGATATCTGCGCGCGAGTGACAGCGATGCGCTCGAAATGGATCTCTGCGGCGGGCGCCAGCTCCATCAAAGTTTGTTCGATCTTCTCGCCGGCATTGACACCGCTCGGATCGAAGTCGCCCAGGTGGTAGATGAAGGCTGGCCTGCCGACTTCGGCGATGTTCTCTGCGGCGGCGTACAGGAAAGAGAGACTCGCGTAGCCGCGCGTGACCATCAGCGCCACGTCGTACATCTCCGTGACCGGGCAGACGACACCGGCCAAGGCGTCTTTCTCCAACCATATTTCCACATAAGCGTCGGCGTCGGTCCAGAGGTCCTTTCGGTAAAAGCGCGCCGTTTCCTCTAACGCACTTTGGATGCTGCCAAAGCTGTTAGGCTTATGCTGCCATCGCGTATTGTCGGCGAGCCAAGAATACGGAAGCACACCGGCACGGCGCATTTGCACCAGATCGGTCTGCACTTTCGTGTAGCCGGCCTCTGACTTCTCGACGGTACCGCGCACCGTGGCCTGATAGAAAACCTGCCGGACAGTCATCGGCTGCATGGCCGACACGATCTCGAAAAGAGTCTCGCGACGCGCATCGACCTCCGCCTTGGTCGAGCGATGGCGCTTTATGTGGCTAGCCTTGTATGCACGCGATTGCCGCGCATGGGATATTTTGTTAGCTTCGGATGTTCCGCCAAGAACCAATCCGCGAGGCTCGTGTCCGGCTAGTGCCGGGGCGGGCCTCGTTGCTTTTCGGGAGGCCACTTCACGCGGTCACCGTGCGCGATTTGCGGCCGCGCTTTTGAAGTGGCGGATATTTCTTGAAGTCGGCGGGCGGTAACGATTTTTGGCGGCGCTCGATTGACGCCAATATTATCAGCGTTCGTTTGCCGTCCTTGATAGCTTCGAGTTCGCCCCGGCCAATAGCTTCGTAAATCCGACCCTTGCCTTTGCCACCGAGAAGCTTTTGAGCAATAGGCAGCGGAACAGCGTAGGGCTTCAATTCAAGTTGGGGCTTTTCGTCGATTGCAGACATGATTCGACCCTCAAGCGCGGGGCAAGCCAGCCCGCTGTTGAAGGTCCGGGGGCGCCTATTTCCCGGCGAAACTTGGAGCAGTCTAATCACTAGGCGACGAACCGCATAGGCTCGCCTATCTGACTTAAATCGAGTTGCAACGGAATGCAATGGGACGCGTGGGGTCAACGCTGTCGCCTCAGTGCCGAACGGCGCGAGCTTCCTTTATTGACAACACCGTTGCGCGGTTGGGAATCGGCTTCGAGCAGAACTCATTCCAATCGCGCATTAGGTTAGCGCGCTTTTGCAAAAGATCACTGCGCTTGTAGGCTTTCTGTACCTTTGTCCCGACGCTGTGCGCCAGCACCATTTCCGCGATTATTTCTGGATAGCCGGTGCGCTCGGCGGCCCAGTCGCGGAACGTTGAACGGAAGCCGTGCACTGTCACGTCGGGACGCATCGTCCGTAGAAAATCCAGCATGGCGGAATCGTCGAACGATTCTGACTTGTTGCCGGCCGAAAATACCAAAACGGACTCTCTCGTCAGCCCATTGAGGATTTCGACTACGCGCTTCGACAAAGGAACACGGTGCTCATTACGCGCTTTCATGCGAGCGGCGGGAATCGTCCATAGTTTTTTGTCTAGGTCGATTTCGTCCCACGTCGCGCCGAGCGTCTCAGCGGTGCGCGATGCAGTTAAGATCGTGAATTCCAGCGTGCGCGCAAGCGTCGATTGATGCTTGCGAAGATCAGCCATGAACGCCGGAGCTTCGACGAATGGCAGTGCTGGATGGTGTTCGACTTGCTGAAGTTGAGACCGGGCCGGGAAAACCTCCCGCAGGTGGCCGCGCCAACGGGCTGGATTATCGCCTGTCCTATATCCGCGCACGGTGGCAAACCCTAAAACACTTTCGATTCGTCCGCGTAATCGCGTCGCAGTTTCCGTAGTGGTGTACCAGATCGGTTGCAGCGTCTTGACGATATGGGCTGTCTCAATGTCGGCCACCGCGAGCCGCCCTAGGGTTTTACAGGCGTCGGCAAGGGTGTTTTCCCATTGTTGCAGGTGCTTCGCGCTGGTCCATTTTTTGGAATGCGCGGCGAGATATTGGTCGCAGCATTGCCGAAATGTGACGGCCTTGGCTTTGTTAGCTCTGGCGGCGAGGGCGGTCCGCTTGGCTTCTTTCCTCGCGGCCAGCGGATCAATGCCCTCGATGATTTGCAGCCGGAATTTACGGGCCAGGGCTCGCGCGTCACTCAGGCCGACGTTCGGAAGCCAACCGAGCCCGAGTTCATGCCGAGCCTTACCGAATTGATATTTGAACAACCAACTCTTGTTGATGCTTCCATTCCTGCCACGGCTGATTTGCAAAAAAAGATTCGCGCCATCGGGTATCACCGTCGGCTTTCCGTTCGCCTTGTCAGGTTGAGCGGCCTCCACGGCCTTGGAACTGAGCCGGTTGATAGCTCGTGCCATACGTATCCCCCACGTCCGTACCCGTGTTTAAAAGCCGGGTATAAGGGAACGAAGTGGGACGTGTAAAGACCGGCTAAGGCGATAAAGCCTTATACCACGGCAAAAATAGCACGTGGCGGGACGGAGCGAGTTCGTAAGACGTAGAGGTGTACTCCGCCCGGCCGTGACGCATTCAAGGCACAAGTTTGGATTTGGCCGTTACGACCCGCGGCGTTCCGCCGTTACGACCCGCGGCGTTCCGCCGTCCATGATCCAGAGCAGTCGCCGCCGGTCCACATGCCGCCGCCCTCGGCGCCGGCAAGCCGTCCGGAGCCCATGGCGCTCTTGCCCGCAGCACTCACCGTGACGGTGATGGCGCCGGTCGAGGCAACCTTGCCGGTGATGACGAAGGCGGTGTCGCCGGCATTGGCGAGCGAGCCGTTGGAAATCCGGATCGGATAACGGTAACCCCGATCGCAATCGCCCTTTTCGGTGACGATCGAAACGCTCCACAGTCCGTCATAAGCCGGAACCGCAAAACCCGTCGTACTCATCAGTGTGGCCGCTGCGGCGACGAGCGCAAAGAGCGCACCTTGGCCGGCCCGTTTCGTGAATTTGGTCATGGCTGCCGTCCCTGTTGTGTCGTGGCGGAATTAAATTTCCGTCCGTTCGATTGACGTTTGAGGAACGCGGACATTGCCGCCCGCTCACCCCATTTGTCGTTTCGAAGTTGGAAAGCGTTCTAAGCGATAAAAGTTCAAATCCCGTTGATATGCGCCGTTAAATTGCCGCAAACCGGCCACGATCAACGTCGAATTTTGAAAATAAGCGAGATAAGCCAATAACTTAAAAAAGTTCCACGATCTCGGCAGACGGTGCGGATTTTGTGCAGGAAATCTCGGTAGCCCGCCTTAGCATGCCTGCTATTGCGTCCCGCCGGGCAGGGGTGCGCTGGCTGCTGCCGGGGGGGCCATCGGGGCTGCCGGCGGGTCGGACATCACCAGGCGATAGCCGACGCCGAGCTCGGTCAGGAGGATCCGCGGTTGCGTGGGATCGGCCTCGATCTTGCGCCGCAGTTTGCGCACGAAAATGCGCAGGTAATGCGTGTCGTCGATATGCTCGCTGCCCCAGACCTCGCGCAGCAGGAACTGGTGGGTGACGACATTGCCGGAATGTTGCGCCAGGATTTGCAGAAGCCGGTACTCCTTTGGCGTCAGTGCCACGCGCTGCTCGCTGATGAACACGGCGCGCGCGGGAAAGTCGATCGACAGCGGGCCGAATTTCACAACCGGCTCACCGCTCGTGGCGCGCAGCTGCCGCCGCATGGCCGAATGCGCCCGCGCCAAAAGTTCGGCCATGCCGAACGGCTTTACGACATAATCGTCGGCGCCAAGCTCGAGGAGCTTGACCTTTTCGGCTTCGTTGGCGCGCACCGAAAGCACGATCAGGGGCACGCTCGACCAGCCGCGCAGCCGTTCGAGCACCTCGCTGCCGTCCATGTCCGGCAGGCCGAGGTCGAGGATGACGAGATCGGCGGGCCTTAAGGCCGCGGCGCGGAGCGCTTCCGCTCCGGTTTCGGCCTCCTGGACATTAAAGCCGTCGAGTTCGAAACCGGTGCGCAGGAAGCGCCGGATCTGTATCTCGTCGTCGACCACGAGCACGCGCGCGGGAATTTCACTCATCGATATTACTCTCCATTCGCGCCCCTTCTTCCGACAGCGGCAGATAAATCGACACGGTGGTGCCGCGGTCGATGCCTGCGCTTTCGACTTCGACTTTGCCGCCATTGGCGGAAATGAAGGCGTTGGCGATCCAAAGTCCGAGCCCCGAACCGGACGTCGTCGCGGCGTGGCGGGGCCCCCGGAAAAAGCGGCCGCCGACCTGACGCCGCTCGTCATCGGAGAGGCCGGTGCCGCGGTCATGAACCGACAGCACCACGGCGTGGCCGTTCGGACGCGCGGCGACGCGGATCGGCGCGCCGTCGCCGGAATATTTCGCGGCATTGTCGAGAATTTGCACCAGCGCCTGTTCCACCTGCGTCGGATCGGCGCGCACGATGGGCAGGTTGGAATCAAGATCGAGCGTCACCGGATGCCCGGCAAGCCGGCGTTTGCGATGCTCGACCGCGGCATTGACGATGTCGACCGGCTCGACCCACTGCAATTTTGGCCGCACTTGCTGGCTGGAAATGGTGGTGGCGTCGAGCAGGTTCTGGATGTCGTTATTAAGCCGCTCCGCCTCGTCGCGGATGAGGCCGGTCAGCGCGTGCAGCCGCTCATCGCGCGCGAGCGCCGGCGCGTTCCACAGGATGGTCGCAGCGCCGAGAATGGAGGCAAGCGGCGTGCGCAGCTCATGCGAGACCGAACCGATCAGCGCCTCGCGCAGCAGCTCGGTTTCCGAGCGCATTTTTGCTTCCGTCAGCGCGTGCGCGACGTCGAGCCGTTCCAGTGTTGCCGCGGCGTCGGCGAGCGCATCGTCGATGCGATGGCGCATATCGGCGAGCGCTTCGCCGGAGACGCTGCCGAGATCGATGGCGATGCTGCCGAAAGCGGGCGTTTTCGGCGAGACGCGGCGGATCAGCCAGATGTTGCCGTTG
The DNA here is from genome assembly GCA_963723335.1 of uncultured Alphaproteobacteria bacterium. Lineage (GTDB taxonomy): Bacteria > Pseudomonadota > Alphaproteobacteria > Rhizobiales > Xanthobacteraceae > BOG-931. Next base: position 72,316 of record CAVRQJ010000016.1, read on the forward strand.
CCGTCATCGATCGTGCGCTCAAAGCCCTCTTCCTGTTCGACGCGCGCGACGTCCATGCGCACGCGCGCCGGCACGCTGTCGGCGCCGGCGGTGTTGGCGGCGCCGAGCAGCACCACTTTGCGCTGCACGAGATTGGCGAGGTGGTCCTGGATGGCGACGAAGATATCCGCCGCGTTTGGCGCGGCCGCAAGCCGCCGCGAGAAGGCGTAGAGATCGCTCATCTCGCTCTCGCGCTTGCGGGCGATCACGGTGTGTTTTTTGGCCTGGCTCGACAAATGGGACACCACGCCGGCGACGACCATGAACAGCACCAGGTTGAGCGCCTCCTGCGGCGAAGCGACCTGGAAACTGTAGAGCTGCGCGAAATACAAATATCCGGAGAGGATCACGCCGGCGATCGCGGCCACCAGCGCCGGGATCATGCCGAGGTGATAGCCGGCCAGCATCACCGGGATGAGGTAAAGCAGGGCGCCGCGCAGGATGCCGACATAGTGCCGCAGCAGAAGGGCGACAACGCTTGTCGCCGCGACGAAGAGCAGCGCAACGGCGATGCCGCGCAACTCGCGGCGCATATTTTCGGAATTAAAATACGATTTCACGCCGAAGCGCCGTTCAAAAGAGTGACCCTTGCGATTCCGCCGGAAGATAGGACGCATGGCGGCCTGCGACTATCTTTTTCGCCGGCCGCAGAGGTTAACGGCGCCGGAATGGGAACAAATTTTCGTAATCGGGTGCCGGCTGTTTATCTGAAGTTTACGCCGATAATTGCGCGGACCGGCGTTTTTGCCCCAGTTGCGGCGTTAATTGACGGCGCGGCACAACATACCGCCGTAATTCCGTGGTCGAAGACTCATCGGCCCGTGGCGGAAAGGTTTCCACCATCTTCAACTTCCCACTGCGGGTTTGGCCCTCGGCGACTTCCCCGCCGGGGGCTTTTGCTTTCAGGCGCTATTTGCCGCGCACGACATCGCCATAATCGGGCGCGTCTTTGAGGAAGCCGCGGCCGATCATCCAGTCGACCTTTTCCTTGAATTCGCCGGGCTCATAGGCCGTGACGCCGACGAGCTCCGGCATCAGGCCATGCTCGCGCTGTTCGGGCGCGAGATCGCGCAACACCTGTTCGCGCGAGCGCTGCTCATTCTCGCGCAGCCACGCGATGGCGCGATTGAGCGCGCGGCGGAGCTTGGCGGCAGTCTCGTCATCGATGCCGTTGCCGGCGACAATGCCGCCGCGCCAGCGCAGATCGGCAATCTTGCGCGCGCCGGCCGCAAGGGCGCGGCTGACGAGGGGTTCCATCAGCGCCGCGGCTTCGGTCGTGCCGCCAAGAAGCGCTTCCAGCCGGTCATTGGCGTGCACGAGCGTGATCTCGCCGAACGGAATTCCAGCCGCTTCCAGCACCTCGATCGCGGCGTAAAACGTGCCCGCGTGCCATGTCACCGCAATCGGTATGTTGCGCAGGTCGCTGACAGACTGAATTTTGGAATCCTGACGCACCATCAGCGCGCCGGTGCGCACCGTCGTGTCGAGCCCGATGATCTTGCCGCCGCCAAGCGCTTGCACGCGCTCGATCGCGCCCCATTCGCACACCGGGTAGATTTCGAGCGCGCCGCTCTGCAATTGCGACTCTTTCCAGCGCTGCGAAAAATCCTCGACGCGTCCCGCGGCGCCCTTTGGATTGTCTTCGTGATATTCGACCTCGAGCCCTTCGGCGGCAAAGAAGCCCTGCTCGACGGCGACGCGCCAGGGGCGGTCATGGGCATTGCTGTCGCTTTGCAGGCGAATTGTTCGTGTCATGATGGCCCCTATGATGACGTTTCCCGGTTCCGCGCCGGCGGGTCGCGCTAAGCCATAGGCTAGACAAACGGCCGCCCTCGTTCAACGCTGCGCCGCTCCGGCCGCCACTCCGCGGTCAGTCGCGATCGGCTTCGGGCCGGGGCCGCACGCCGTGGCCGGCATCGTCGTAGCCGTAGCGGTTCGAATAGAACACCAGCGTCATCAGGCTGACGCCGACTGCGAGCGAGAACACCACGCCGAGTGTCATGGCGATATAGCCGTTGGCCGGCATGGACGGTCCGTCGATCGCCGTCCATGTGCGTGACGCAAACCATATCGCCGCCGTCAGCATGCCCAGCAGAGTGACGACAAGTGTGATGGTCCCGACCTTGCGCATGCCCCCTAGATAAGCCCGCGGGCGCGCTTTGTCAGGTCCTGCGGCGACTGTTCTCCCGGCGGCTTTCAGTTGTGCACGCAAAATGCGACAGTACCGGGCCGAAAATCGCCCTGACGGGCTTGAGCTGGGAGGAATACATGACCGGAACGACGGGACTAATCGATCGCAGCAGATTGATCTTTCCGGGGCTCGCTGGCCTCTACGACAGCGTCGCGCCCTATAGCTACGCCCTGATCCGCTTTATCGCCGGCGCCATTCTTGTCTATCACGGCTATAACAAGCTGTTTGGCGGCATCATCAACGGCGTCGCGACGAACGTCGTCACGCCGCTCGGACTGCCTGACCCGATTCTCTGGGCTTATTTCCTGGGAATCCTGGAGTGCTTCGGCGGTGCGGCACTGGCGGTGGGCTTCCTGACCCGGCCGATCGCGCTGATGCTGGTGGTGGAATTCATCATCATCACCTTTTGGCACTTCGGCAACGGCTACAGCTTCTCAAGCCCGAAGGGCGGCTACGAATATCCGCTGGTGCTGCTTGTGCTCTATATCGCGATCTTCTTCCGCGGCGCCGGGCGCTGCTCGATCGACCGCATGATCGGCAAGGAGTTCTAGAACCGGCCGCGTTCTCCGGAGGCGGTGCACCGGAAAATCGGTGCACCGCTCGTCCGGGATTGCCGGTTACGCCATCGCGGCTTTCAGGTTCGCATCGATCTTGTCGAGGAAGCCTGTGGTGGTGAGCCACTTCTGATCGGGGCCGACGAGCAAGGCGAGATCCTTGGTCATAAAGCCCGCTTCGACGGTATCCACCGTGACTTTCTCCAGCGTGGCGGCGAATTTCGCCAGCGCGGGATTATTGTCGAGCTTGGCGCGATGCGTAAGCCCGCGCGTCCAGGCATAGATCGAGGCGATGGAATTGGTTGAGGTTTCGCGGCCCTTCTGGTGCTCGCGGAAGTGCCGCGTCACCGTGCCGTGGGCGGCTTCGGCCTCGACCACCTTGCCGTCCGGCGTGGTGAGCACCGACGTCATCAGCCCGAGCGAGCCGTAGCCCTGTGCCACGGTGTCCGACTGCACGTCGCCGTCGTAGTTCTTGCAGGCCCAGACATAGCCGCCCGACCATTTCAGCGCCGAAGCGACCATGTCGTCGATCAGGCGGTGCTCGTAAGTGATCTTCTTCTCGGCAAACTTGTCCTTGAATTCCTTGTCGAAGACTTCCTGAAAAATGTCCTTGAAGCGCCCGTCATAGACTTTGATGATCGTATTCTTGGTCGACAGGTAAAGCGGGTAGCCGCGATTGTAAGCGTAATTCATCGAGGCGCGGGCGAAGTCGCGGATCGAATCTTCGAGGTTGTACATCGCCATGGCGATGCCGGCGCCGGGGAACTGGAACACCTCGCGCTTGATCTCCTTGCCGTCATCGCCAACGAAAGTGAGAAAGAGCTTGCCCTTGCCGGGCACCTTGAAGTCGGTGGCGCGATACTGGTCGCCGTAAGCATGGCGGCCGATGATGATCGGCTTGGTCCAGCCGGGCACGAGGCGCGGCACGTTCTTGCAAATGATCGGCTCGCGGAAAATCACTCCGCCGAGGATGTTGCGGATGGTTCCGTTCGGCGAACGGTACATGTCGTGAAGGTTGAATTCTTTCACCCGTGCCTCGTCGGGTGTGATGGTGGCGCATTTGACGGCGACGCCGACCTTCTTGGTCGCTTCCGCGGCGTCGATGGTGACCTGGTCGCGCGTCTCGTCGCGATGCTCCATGCCAAGGTCGAAATACATCAGGTTGAGGTCGAGATAGGGATGGATCAGCTTGTCCTTGATTTCCTTCCAGATGATTCTCGTCATCTCGTCGCCATCCATCTCGACGATGGGGTTGGTGACCTTGATTTTCGTCATAATGCTTTGATCCCGTTGGAGCGCGGGCGGCAGCGGGTTCGGATTGGCAATGATCAGGCGCTCGCTCGGATGATGCCATCCCGGCAACTCCGACGGGCTCTATAGCATCGACCTTCTCGCCGTAAAAGCCGCGTTAGCCCGAGGACCTAAAGACGCGTCAAGACGCGCGTCGCTGCGAGATAGAGAGACGTTGCCGCACGGGATGAGGACTCGCTCGATGAGTTCGTCATCGCGCGAAGTCATGCCGACGGAAACGCCCGCCGCCGTCGGACTCCGCGTTAGAGCGCGGCGAGCGCGGCGTTCAGCGTGGCGCTCGGCCGCATCGCGGCCGACGTCTTGGCGGAATCGGGCAGGTAGTAACCGCCCGTGTCGACCGGCTTGCCTTGCGCGCCGATCAGCTCGGCATTGATCTTGGTCTCGTTCTTGGCGAGCGTATCGGCCAGCGGTTTGAAGCGGGCCTGCAGCGCGGCGTCCTTGGTCTGCGCGGCCAGCGCCTGGGCCCAGTACAGAGCGAGGTAGAAATGGCTGCCGCGGTTGTCGAGTTCGCCGACCTTGCGCGCAGGATTGCGGTTGAACTCGAGGAACTTGCCGATGGCGGTGTCGAGCGTCTCGGCGAGAACCTGCGCCTTGGCGTTCTTGTAATTCTGCGCCAGATGTTCGAGCGACGCGCCCAGCGCGAGAAACTCGCCAAGCGAATCCCAGCGCAAATAGCCCTCTTCCAGGAACTGCTGCACGTGCTTGGGTGCTGAGCCGCCGGCGCCGGTCTCGAAAAGACCGCCGCCCGCTAACAGCGGAACGATCGACAGCATCTTGGACGAGGTGCCTAACTCCATGATCGGGAACAGGTCAGTCAGATAGTCGCGCAGCACGTTGCCGGTGACGGAGATCGTGTCCTGCCCCTTGCGGATGCGCTCGAGCGAAAATTTCATCGCTTCGACCGGCGGCAGAATGCGGATGTCGAGCCCCGCGGTGTCTTGATCCTTCAGGTACTTTTCGACTTTGGCGATCACCTGCGCGTCATGCGCGCGATTTTCGTCGAGCCAGAACACGGCCGGGGTGTTGCTGAGACGCGCGCGGCGCACGCCGAGCTTGACCCAGTCCTGGACCGGGGCGTCCTTGAGCTGGCACATGCGGAAGATGTCGCCGGTCTCGATCGGACGCTCCAGCAGCACCTTGCCGTCATCGGCGACGATGCGAACCGCCCCGCTCGCCGGAACTTCGAACGTCTTATCGTGCGAGCCGTATTCCTCGGCCTGCTGCGCCATCAACCCCACGTTCGGGACCGAGCCCATGGTCTTGGGATCGAACGCGCCGTGGGCCTTGCAGTCTTCGATGACCGTCTGGAACAGCCTGGCGTAGGCGCGATCCGGAACCACAGCGTTGGTATCGTGCAGCTGGCCGTCGGCGCCCCACATGCGGCCGGATTCGCGGATCATCGCCGGTATCGAAGCGTCGATGATGATGTCGCTGGGCACGTGCAGGCAGGTGATGCCCTTGTCGGAATTCACCATCGCGAGGCCCGGACGCTGCGCGTACTCGGCCGCGATGTCGTCCTTGATCGCTTTTTTCTCGGCTTCCGGCAGCGTCTCGATCTTCGTCAGCAGGTCGCCGAAGCCATTGTTGAGATTGACGCCGAGACGCTTCAGCGTGGCGGCGTGCTTCTCGATCACATCGGCGAAGAAGACGGAAACGACATGGCCGAACACGATGGGATCGGCAATCTTCATCATGGTCGCCTTGACGTGCAGCGAGAACAGCACGCCTTCCTTCTTGGCGGCTTCGATCTGCTCGGCAAAGAAGGCGCGCAGCGCCTTGCGGCTCATCACCGCCGCGTCGATGATCTCGCCGGCCTGAAGCGGCGTCTTCGCCTTCAGCACCGTGACGGCGCCGTCGGTGCCGACCAGCTCGATGCGGGCGTTGGTCGCCGCCGCGACGGTAGTCGCGATTTCCGAGCCGTAGTAATCGCCGCCCGGCATGTACGCCACATGCGATTTGGAGTCAGGACTCCAGGCGCCCATTTTGTGCGGATTGTTGCGGGCGTATTGCTTGACGGCGCCGGCCGCGCGGCGGTCGGAATTGCCTTCGCGCAACACCGGGTTGACGACACTGCCGAACACCTTGCCGTAGCGGGACTTGATGTCCTTCTCGGCGTCCGTCGTCGGATTGTCCGGATAGTCCGGAACGCCGTAGCCCTTGCCTTGCAGTTCCTTGATCGCGGCCTTGAGCTGCGGGATCGAGGCGGAGATGTTGGGCAGTTTCATGATGTTGGCTTCGGGCCTCAACGTGAGCTTGCCGAGTTCGGTGAGTTCGTCGTTGATCCGTTGTGCAAGCGTGAGCTTCTCGGGGAAATTGGCGAGGATGCGGCCGGCCAGCGAGATGTCCTTCTGTGTCACGGACACACCTGCCGTGCCCACGAAGGCTTCCACGATCGGCAGCAGGGAATAGGTCGCGAGCGCCGGGGCTTCATCGACCTTTGTCCACATGATTTCGAGATCTGGCATGCTTGCACCTCTGGTGGCCGTGCTTGTTAGGGCCGACCGGGAATTCGACTGACGGGAGTTCGGCGCGCGCCCTATAGCATCCGCACTCCCTCGGTAAAAGCTTTGTCGGCAAGTGCGGGAGAACCGCTGACGGACTGGAATGCGGCTGGGATTTCGGCCGGATACCGTGCCAGCGCTTGACGCAAGCGGCCGGCTTGGGCAGGGGCTGCGCCTTCAGGGCATTTGCCCGCCCGCGGAGCACCGCATGCCAGGCGCCGGCACCGACAGGACCAAGGACTGGAGCGGGGGGCCGGCCCCGGTTGTCGTTCTCGTCGAGCCGCAGCTTGGCGAGAATATCGGGGCGACAGCCCGCGCCATGGCGAATTTTGGTCTGTCGCGGCTGCGGCTCGTCCGCCCGCGCCAGGGCTGGCCCAGCGAAAAGGCCCGCGTGATGGCGACCGGGGCCGGCCGCCTCCTCGACGACGCCGTGCTCTTCGACACGCTCGAAGCCGCAATCGCGGATTGCAGCCTTGTCCTGGCTGCGACCGCGCGCGCCCATGATCAGGCCAAGCCCGTCGTCGGCCCCGCGGAGGCGGCCGGCCTGATGGCGCCGCGCGTCCAGAGCGGGGAAACGGTAGCGATTCTGTTCGGCCGCGAGCGCAACGGGCTCGAAAATGACGAAGTGGCGCTCGCCGACTGCATTGTCACGCTGCCGGTCAATCCGGCTTTTGCCTCGCTCAATCTGGCGCAGGCCGTGGTTATCGTCGCCTATGAATGGTTCAAGCTTGCGGGCGGCGGCCTGCCGTTCGCCATGCCGGAGAAATCACCCCGCGCGCCGAAAGAGCAACTGCTCGCGTTCTTCAGTTCGCTCGAGCGCGAGCTTGAGAAAGTCGAGTTCTTCCGGCCGCCGGACAAGCGCGAGACCATGCAGATCAACCTGCGCAACATTTTTACGCGGATGCAGCCGACGCAGCAGGATATCCAGACGCTGCATGGCGTCATCATGGCGATAGCCGAGGGGCGCAAGGGACCGGCGCGCGGCGGCGTGCTCGACGGCGAGGAGGCTGAGATGCTGCGTTCGCTGCTCGCCGAGCAGGGCGGGGGCGGCATGCCGAAGGAGCGTGGTCCGGTGCGGGGCCTGGCGCGGTTACTCCGCCGCAATCCGACCGAGGCCGAGCGGGTGCTATGGGAGGCGCTGGTCAACGACCGCCGTTTTGCCAGCCGCGGGTTCAAGCGGCAGACGCCGGTCGGGCGGCATATTTGCGATTTCGTGTCCTTTCCGCTGCGGCTCGTCATCGATCTCATTCCGGCGGAGGAGAGCCCGGCAGCGGCCAAAACACGCGCGGAGAGACGCGCATGGCTGGAAGCGCGCGACTATACGGTGCTGGGAATATTTGTCGGCGATGTCGAGTCTGATATTCCGGCGACGCTCGAACGCATCGGTCAGGCTATCGGCTAACCCGGATTCCTAAAAACAATGCAACTGACAAATTCACGAGCCGCTTATGGCGCCGTTCCACAGCTCATCCATTGGGTTACCGCGCTTTTCGTCATCGCCGGCTGGCTTCTTGGCCAATTCGGCGACGACTTGCCGAAAGGCTCTGCACGCGCATTCGGGCTTTTCAGCCATATCACGCTCGGCGAATGTGTTTTTGCACTCGTCCTGTTGCGTGTGATCTGGCGTTTCGCCAATCCGCCGCCGCCGCCCGAGGCGACGCCGTTCGGCAGGTTTTTGGAGGTCGGCGCAAAAGTCAGCCACTTCACGCTCTACGCGTTGCTTCTCGCGATCCCGTTTCTCGGCATGATCGTGCAGCTCAAGCGCGGGCATTCCTTGCCGGTCTTCGGGCTCTGGGAGTTTAATTCACCCTGGCCCGCCGATCGCGACACCGCGCGAAGTGTTCTCACGGTGCACTACTATCTCGCCGACGCGCTTTTGATACTCGCCGGCGTCCATGCCTGCGCGGCGCTGACGCATCACTGGATTTGGCGCGACCGTACCTTGAAGCGAATGCTGCCGGGTTCGGCTGGATAGAGCGCGAAGCCGTTCAGCCCTTGAGCACTTTCAGCGCGGCCGCCGCGCCGGCGCGCAACATGGAAAGATCGCTCGATACCGCGAGGAATTTGACGCCGCGCTTGGCAAGCGCTGCGGCGCGCTCGGCCGAATGGCAGTAGGCGCCGGGAATTTTCTTCGCCTTTTGCGCGCCTGCGATCATGCGGTCGAGCTCGGCATCGACCTCTTTCGACAGCGGATCGACGGTTTTGCCGCCGGACAGCGCGATCGACAGGTCGGACGGCCCCAGGAAGAAGCCGTCGATGCCCGGCGTGCCGATAATGGCGTCGAAATTTTGCAGCGCCGTGCGGGTCTCGATCATCGCCAGCGTGATCACGTGATCGTTGGCTTCGCGCAGATAGACCGATTGATCGGAAAGTCCGGCGAGCGTCGTGGCGCGGTGCGGTCCCCAGCTGCGTTCGCCTGTCGGCGGAAATTTTGCCGCTGCGGCAAATGCCTTGGCGTCCGCCGGCGTATTGATCATCGGCGCGATGATGCCTTCGGCGCCGAAGTCGAGCGCGCGGCTGACGAGCGCAAAGTCGCCGAGCGGAACGCGCACGATCGGCGCCGCGCCGCCCTGGCGGATGGCGGCGACACCGGCGAGGATGCCGCTCACGTCCCAGAGGCCGTGCTGGCTTTCGATGGTGACTGCAGAAAATCCGTCACGCGCCAGCGTTTCGGCGACCAGCGGATACGGCAGCCCGCACCAGCCGGAATACACGGTTTCGCCGGCGTGCAGCCGGGTCGCGAGCGTGAATGCTGGAATCGCCATATCAAATCACCTGGTTAAATCGCGACGCTTCTTCAACGGCCGGCTTTGATGTCGGCGACTGCCCTTGCCATGAGTTCCGTCATCGTCCGGCTGATCTGGTGATCGGACTGAACGACACCTTTGGCATCGAAGTCTCTGCGAATTTTACGCGAAACGTCGTGATCGCCCAACTCCTCAAATTCCGTCATCACCACCGATAGCGCGTAACTGTCCGCTTCGGCCCCAGTCAGCCCGAGTTTCTCCGCAGCCCATAGGCCGAGCATCTTGTTGCGGCGCGCGGCCGCCTTGAATTTGAGTTCCTCATCGTGCGCGAATTGCTTTTCGAAGGCATCTTCGCGCTTGTCGAACGTGGTCATGGCCGCCGCCTTTGCGTGGAACAGCACAAATCATAGCGTAATCACGTGCCGCCTTGCATATCGGGGGTAGGCCGTCAAGGCAACCGCCATCGGCGCGCACATTGGCGTTGCGGCGGTTCGCGTGCGGGTCTATGCCGATTGTACTCCGCGTCACCTTCGGCTAGCGTTTGTGCCGTGGAGGGGCCGCTGAGTTGAGTCGTGCGCCTGTCTTCGCCGCCGCGGATCTCAACATTCGAAAATGGAGCCACGGCACCCATGGATTTCACAAAACCCCGGTACACTCCGATGAGCCGCCGTCGCCGAATTTATGAAGGCAAGGCGAAGATCCTTTATGAAGGACCCGAGCCCGGAACGCTGATTCAGCATTTCAAGGACGATGCAACCGCCTTCAATGCCAAAAAGCATGAAGTCATCGAAGGCAAGGGCGTGCTCAACAACCGGATCTCCGAATATGTGTTCCAGCACCTGAACGATATCGGTGTTCCGACGCACTTCATCCGCCGCCTCAACATGCGCGAGCAGTTGATCCGCGAGGTGGAAATCATTCCGCTCGAAGTCTGCGTGCGCAACATCTCTGCCGGTTCGCTGTCGCAGCGGCTCGGTATCGAGGAAGGCACCCAACTGCCGCGCTCGATCATCGAGTTCTACTACAAGAACGATCAGCTCAACGATCCGATGGTGTCCGAAGAGCACATCACGGCATTCGGCTGGGCGACGCCGCAGGAAATCGACGACATCATGTCGCTTGCGATCCGCGTCAACGACTTCCTCTCCGGGCTGTTCCTCGGCGTCGGCATCCGGCTCGTCGACTTCAAGATGGAAACCGGCCGGCTGTGGGAAAACGACCTCATGCGGATCGTCGTTGCCGACGAGATTTCCCCCAACTCGTGCCGGCTGTGGGACATCAAGTCCAACGAAAAGCTCGACAAGGACCGCTTCCGCCGCGATCTCGGCGGCCTCCTGGAAGCCTATACCGAAGTCGCCAAGCGGCTCGGCATCATGAACGAGGGCGAGCGCCCGCAGGGCACCGGACCGGTCCTGGTCAAGGGTTGAGAGCGGCGCAATCGCCTGGGCACCTGCACTCGAGCGGCCGCATATTGCGGCCGCTTTGATTCGTACATATTGAAGGGGCGAGGCTGGAGCAGTCGCCATGAAAGCCCGCGTCACCGTTACGCTGAAATCCGGCATCCTCGATCCGCAAGGCAAGGCGATCGAGGGCGCCCTGAAATCGCTTGGCGTCGGCGGTGTCGCCAGCGTCCGCCAGGGCAAGGTTTTCGACATCGAAATCGAGGGCGCGGACCGCGCCGGCGCGGAGACGGCGCTCAAGAACGCCGCCGAAAAACTCCTCGCCAACACCGTGATCGAGAATTACCGGATCGAGGTCACCGGATGAAATCTGCTGTCGTCGTCTTCCCCGGCATCAATCGCGAGCGCGATATGGCGCGTGCGCTCCGCCTTATCTCCGGGCGTGAGCCGGCGATGGTCTGGCACGCCGATACGGCTTTGCCGGCGGGCACCGATCTCGTCGTTATTCCCGGCGGCTTTTCCTATGGCGATTACCTCCGCTGCGGCGCCATCGCCGCGCGTGCGCCGATCATGGACGCCGTGCGCGATTTTGCCGGCAAGGGCGGCCTCGTGCTCGCGATATGCAACGGTTTCCAGATCGCCTGCGAAGCAGGCCTTCTCCCCGGCGTGCTGATGCGCAATGCGCAGCTCCGCTTCATCTGCCGCGACGTCTATCTGCGGATCGAGCGCTCCGATACCGCGTTCACCCGCGGTTACAATGCCGGCCAGGTGATCCGCGTGCCGGTGGCGCACGGCGAGGGCAATTACATCGCCGATGGCGAGACCATCGCGCGGCTCGAAGGCGAGGGCAGGGTGCTGTTTCGTTATTCGTCGCCCGACGGCATCATCGACCCGAACTGGAACCACAATGGCGCGATGAACGGCATTGCCGGGATCATCAACGAGCAGGGCAACGTGCTCGGCATGATGCCGCATCCGGAAAATCACGTTGAAGCCGCGATGGGCCGGACCGACGGCCGCGGCCTGTTCGCGGGCCTTGTGGATCACTTCAAGCTGGCGGCGTGACTTCCCAATTTCCATATGGGAAAGGGGAGTGAACCGAGCACGTGCCTGTGATTTCCAAAGAACCCGCCATTACGCCGGAATTGATCGCCCAGCACGGCCTCAAGCCGGACGAGTATGAGCGCATTCTCAAACTTATCGGCCGCACGCCGAGCTTCACCGAGCTCGGCATTTTCTCGGCGATGTGGAATGAGCACTGTTCCTACAAGTCGTCGCGCATCCATCTGCGCACGCTGCCGACCAAGGCGCCGTGGGTGATCCAGGGGCCGGGCGAGAATGCCGGCGTGATCGATATCGGCGACGGGCAGGCGATCGTGTTCAAGATGGAGAGCCACAACCACCCGAGCTATATCGAGCCCTATCAGGGCGCGACGACCGGCGTCGGCGGCATTTTGCGCGACGTTTTCACGATGGGCGCGCGCCCGATCGCCTGCCTCAATGCGCTGTCGTTCGGCGATCCAAAGAATCCGAAGACACGTTCGCTGGTCGGCGGTGTCGTCGCCGGTATCGGCGGCTACGGCAATTCGTTCGGCGTACCGACCGTCGGCGGTGAGGTTCGGTTCGACCGGCGCTACGACGGCAACATCCTGGTCAATGCCATGGCCGTCGGCCTCGCCGATGCCGACAAGATTTTCTACTCCGCGGCCTCCGGTGTCGGCATGCCGATCGTCTATCTCGGTTCGAAGACCGGGCGCGACGGCATCCACGGCGCGACCATGGCCTCGGCAGAGTTCGCCGCCGACGCCGAAGAGAAACGTCCGACCGTGCAGGTCGGCGATCCGTTCTCGGAGAAACTCCTGCTTGAAGCCTGTCTCGAAATCATGGGCAACGGCTGCGTCATCGCCATTCAGGACATGGGGGCGGCGGGCTTGACAAGTTCCGCTGTCGAGATGGGCGCAAAGGGCGATCTCGGTGTCACGCTTGAACTCGACAAGGTGCCGTGCCGGGAGACCGGCATGAGCGCTTACGAGATGATGCTCTCCGAAAGCCAGGAGCGGATGCTCATGGTGCTAAAGCCCGAGAAGGAAAAGGAAGCCGAGGCGATCTTCCGCAAATGGGGTCTCGACTTCGCCATTGTCGGCAAGACCACCCCGACGAAACGCTTCATCGTGCAACATGACGGCATCGTCATGGCCGATTTGCCGATCAAGGAACTCGGCGACGAAGCGCCGCTTTATGACCGCCCTCACACCGAGCGGCCGAAACTGTCCGCCATCGATCCGGCTTCCATTACGCCGCCGATGCGCGTCGCCGAGGCGCTGCAAAAACTCATCGGATCGCCCGACCTGTGCAGCAGGCGCTGGGTGTGGGAGCAATACGACCACGTCATTCTCGGCAACACGGTGCAGCGCCCGGGTGGCGATGCGGCCGTGGTGCGCATCAATGACGGGCCGAAGGGACTGGCGATGACGTCGGACGTCACGCCGCGCTATTGCGAGGCCGATCCGTTCGAGGGTGGCAAGCAGGCGGTCGCCGAGGCGTGGCGCAATCTGACGGCCGTCGGCGCGCGGCCATTGGCGCTGACCGACAATCTCAATTTCGGCAATCCGGAGCGCCCGGAAATCATGGGCCAGTTCGTCGACTGCGTGCGCGGCATCGGCGAGGCCGCGCGGGCACTCGATTTCCCGATCGTGTCCGGCAACGTGTCGCTCTACAACGAGACCAACGGCCAGGCGATCTTGCCGACGCCGACGATCGGCGGCGTTGGGCTGATCGACGACTTCACCAAATCGATGACGATTGCCTTCAAGACGGAAGGCGAAGCGATCCTGCTGATCGGCGATACGCGCGGCTGGCTCGGTCAGTCGCTTTATTTACGCGACATCTGCGGCCGCGAAGACGGCGCACCCCCGCCGGTCGATCTCGCCGCCGAACGCCGTCACGGCGATCTGGTGCGCGCACTGATCCGCGACGGTCTGGTCACGGCGGTGCATGACACGTCCGATGGCGGCCTCCTCGTCGCGCTCGCCGAAATGGCGATCGCGTCCGGCATCGGTGCCGTGGTTGAAGCGCAGGGAGGCGTCAGCGCCCACGCTTTCTGGTTTGGCGAGGATCAGGCCCGCTATGTCGTCACGGCGAAGGGCGCCGGTGTTGTCGTGGAGCGAGCCAAGGCTGCGGGCGTACCGCTTGCCAGGATCGGCGCGACCGGGGGCAGCGTGCTGGCGATCGCCGGCGAGCGTCCGCTGCCGGTCGACGATCTCAAACGGCGCTTCGAGAGTTGGTTTCCCGCCTATATGGCCGGCGCGCAATAGGGGCCCGGGCCCTTATTCGTGGGCGGCGCGGGCGAGCGCGGCGTAGCAATTCGGCGACAAGCTTGACGCGTGGGACGCAAGACAGTCGAGGACGCGGCCGCCGCCCGGTGCGCTCTCGGCGCAGAGGCTCTTCGCATCGGCCTCGCAGATTGCCAGCAGCAGGAGCCGCTTCCGCGGCAGCATGAACGGCGGCAAGGTGAGCGGCGCCACGGCCGGCGTCGCCGCCGGTGCGGCGGCTTCCCCACCGGCGGGAGCACCGCCGCCGATCGCGGCGACGGCGCTTCGGCATGCGGGCGAAAGTTGCGCCGCATTGCGTTGCAGGCATTGCAGGGCCTCGACCCCGCCGGGCGTCACGCCGGAACAATGCGACATGAAATCAGAACGGCACGCCGCACGTATGGCGCTCGTCTGCTGCGCCGTGGGCTTTGCCGCGATGACCGGAGCGGCGGCCGGTGCCGCCGGTGGTGGTGCCGCGGCACGGGCCGGTGCCGGCGGCTTTTTGGGCGGTGCGGCGGGGGCTTCGACCGCTTTGGGTACCGCTGCCGGCGGCAGCGCGCCGACGGCGGATTGGCAGGCCGGCGAGAGATCGGTGGCATTGGCTTGCAGGCACAGCACGATTTCCGGATTGCCCGGAGCAATCCACGAACAATGCGCTGCGATGTCGTCGAGCGTGCAAGCCTTGCGCACGGCTTTGATCTGATCCGCTTGTGACGGGGCTGGCGCGGCCGCCACCGCCGGTTTTGCCGCAGGTTCAGCCGCCGCCGGCGCGCTGCTTGCCGGAGCCGCCGCAGCGGGTGGCTTGGACGGCGCTGGGGCCGCGATAGCGGCGACGGCCGATTTGCAGGCAGCCGATAATTTTGCGTCGTTGCGCATCAGGCATTCGAGGGCATCCTTGCCGCCCGGCTGCACGCTCGCGCAATTGGCCATGAAATCGGAGCGGCATGCCGCGCGGATCGCATCGCGCTGCTCCTGCGTCGGCTGCTGGGCCACGATCGGGCTTACGGTTACGCCAAGAAGAAGGCCCGCCAGCAGCAACGGCTTGAACATGATATCGCCCTCCCGACACCGATACGCGCAAGCTATCGCCAAAGCATGCATATCGTCACGTTCGGCGTCCAGCATGCCGAGCCTGTATCTTTTCGCCTTACCTTTGCCGCTGAAGGCGATTCTGATAGTGCAGTGAGAAGCTTCGCCGGGAGCTGCGGCAAAGCGAGGAGGCGCGCCATGGCCATGGCTGCCAACGATATCGAACGGTTGATCCGGGCAAGCATCCCGGACGCCGAGGTTACGATCCGCGATCTCGCCGGTGACGGCGACCACTACGCGGCAACCGTCATCGCCGCGTCATTCCGCGGCAAATCCCGCGTCCAGCAGCATCAAATCGTCTATGCCGCGCTCAAGGGCGAAATGGGCGGCAAGCTGCACGCGCTCGCCCTGCAGACCGGCACGCCGGAACATTGAAGGCCGGGGTTGCGTCCTGGTTACTTCCACGGTTGCGGGCACGTTCTCCGGCTTTGCCGAATCACGAAATTTCCTTCTCCGGCCAGGGCTGGCGGCGGCCATGCCGGGCCGCCACAGCCGTAATTTTCGCATGACTTCGGCGCATGGGCTTTGAGGATGTTTTGCGGTACATATATTGCAGGCTAGAGGGCGAGAATCGGCGCGGGAGGTTATGCCCGCGGTGCCAGCGAGGATGACCGCGATGTCTGATATGCAAGAGCCAGTGGTAAAATTCATCGACAATGAGGTGAAGGCCAACGAGGTCGTGCTGTTCATGAAAGGCACGCCGCAATTCCCGATGTGCGGTTTTTCAGGCCAGGTTGTTCAGATCCTGGACTATCTCGGCGTTGCCTATAAAGGCCTCAACGTCCTCGAAAACGACGACCTGCGCGGCGGCATAAAATCCTACTCGAACTGGCCTACGATCCCGCAGCTTTACGTCAAAGGCGAATTCGTCGGCGGCTGCGATATCATCCGCGAAATGTTCCAGGCCGGCGAGCTGCAGTCCTTGTTGAAGGACAAGGGCGTTGCGGTGAAAGAAACCGCGCAGGCTTAAAGCATTACGGGGCCGCAAAGCGGCCCCGCGCAGTAACTCCCGATCATTGCGCTTTAGCGCGAGTAATACTCGACCACGAGGTGCGGCTCCATCACCACGGGGTAGGGCACGTCGCCTGGTGCGGGCACGCGCGCCATCTTCGCGGTCTGCTTGGAGTGATCGACCTCGATATAGTCCGGCACCTCGCGCTCGCCGAGCCCATTGGCCTCGAGCACCAAAGCAAGCTGCTTTGACTTCTCCTTGACCTCGACCTCGTCGCCGACCTTCACGCGGTAGCTCGCGACCGTCACGCGCTTGCCGTTCACCCTGATATGGCCGTGGCTGATGAACTGGCGTGCGGCGAACACGGTGGGAACGAACTTGGCGCGATAGATCACCGTATCGAGCCGGCGCTCCAGAAGGCCGATCATCTGAGCGCCGGTATCGCCCTTGAGCCGCCGCGCCTCTTCGTAGAGGCCGCGGAAATGGCGTTCCGACATGTTGGCGTAGTAGCCCTTGAGCTTCTGCTTGGCGCGCAATTGCACGCCGTAATCGGAGAGCTTGCCTTTGCGGCGCTGGCCATGCTGGCCGGGGCCGTATTCACGCTTGTTGATGGGCGACTTCGGCCGGCCCCAGATATTCTGGCCCATGCGTCGGTCGATCTTGTACTTCGCCTGATGGCGCTTGGTCATTCGCGTCCTCGCTGTTTTCGCTAATGGCTGAGGATCGCGCCCTCCTATTGTTCCGGCTCATGACCGGAACTGACAGGTTTTGAACCGAAGCGCCGGCCAAAACCGCGGGTCGCGAAACACTAAGCGGGCCGCTAGGGCCCGCGAAGTGCGCGGTTTTTAGGTCGAAACCCGCGCAGTGTCAAACCGGCGGAAGCGCCGCGTCCTGCGAGCGGATGCCAAAACGTCCCAGTGCTGCAGGCGGTTCGCGGCCGGAGGTGAAAATGGCGCTCATGCTGCCTGGGTCGGATGAGGCCGCGGGGCCAAGCAGGTCGACGACGCGCCGCGCAATCGCGGGCGCCGGATCGATGTATTTCACCGGCCAGGGCGCGAGCCGCGGCAGTCGTTCGATCAGCAGCGGGTAATGGGTGCAGGCCAGCACGATCGTGTCGGTACGTTTACCGTCGTCGCGAAAACAGGGCGCGATTTCGGCGCGCAGATCGGCGTCACTGGCCGGCGAGCCGTTAAACTCTGCTTCCGCATAGGACGCCAGCTTGCCGGATCCGACCAGCGTCACCTCGCAATCCTGCGCATAGTCGCGGATCAGCGCGCGGGTATATTCGCGCTTGACCGTCGCTTCGGTGCCGAGCACCGACACGCGCCGCGTTGCCGAGGCGGCGCAAGCCGGCTTGATGGCCGGCACTGTGCCGACAAAGGGCAGCGGGAATTGCTTGCGCAATTCCGGCAGCACGATGGTGGATGCCGTGTTGCAGGCGATGACGATGAGATCGGGATGATGCGCGCCGATCAACTGGCCCATCAGATCGGCCACGCGGCTGACGAGGGCAGCCTCCGCGAGATCGCCGTAGGGAAACGCCGCATCGTCGGCGACGTAAAGGAAATCGGCGTCCGGCCGCGCATTCGCGACTTCGCGGTAGACGGTGAAGCCGCCGAGGCCGGAATCGAATATCAGAATGGTTTGGCGTGCTGCCATCGCGCGAGAGATGACACGGACAATGGGATCGCTGCAATCGCCCGCGTGACTGTGTTGTCCGGCAGCTAGGCTTTGAGGCCTTCGACGAGCCGCGGCCCTTCCTTGGGGTTTGCGCCCTTCTGTTCCTGTTGCACGGTCTTGTCAGCCATCGGCGCGACAAGGCCGCTGACGCCGGTAAACGTCAGGATCAGAATTGCCGCCAGATTGCCGTCATGGATCTTGTCGAAAGCAACGGCGCCCATGAGATAGGCCCAGAACGGAAATGCGATCGTCGAGACGATGGCATTGACGGCCCAGGCATCGCCGTCTTCGCGGACGTACCAGCAGAACAGCGGCGTCAAAATCAGGCCGACGAGGAGCGCACCGGCAGCGATGGTTGTGACGGAAAAACCGGCCATGGAGGCGGTGCCGTTGCCGGCTACCATCGCCTGCGCGAGGATGGCATTGACCAGCATGGAGCAGCCGATGATTTCGGCCGGAATGTATTTCACCATGCGGGTCAGGTAGTCGTCGCCCGGGACCGTGGCTCTGACCGTCGCCGGCTGCGCCCAAGTCGTGGTCTGCCACATTCCACCGAAATCGCCGACGCCCGACTGCTGCGGCTCGGCTTCCGGAAGCTTCGGTTTGCGCACCAAGCGGCCCATGGAATCTCTCCAGATTGCCTTGTCGAGGCTAGTTTACCCTTTCGAGTCGGACAAGGCGAGGAAAGCCCCGCAAAAGTGTGCGAATGGCCGAATATGGTTAACGGCGCTCAGGCCTTGCCGAACACGCGGGCAAAGATCGTGTCGACATGCGCGAAGTGAAAGTCGAGATCGAAATTGGCTTTCAACTCGGCTTCGCTGAGATGCTTTCGCACGTCGTTATCGGCGAGAAGGAGGGTGAGAAAATCCCCTTCGCCGGCCCACGCTTTCATCGCATTGCGCTGGACGAGGCGATAAGCGTCCTCGCGCGCGACACCTTTATGGGTCAAACCCAGCAATACGCGCTGCGAATGAACGAGACCGCCGAGGTGCTCAAGATTCTTTCGCATATTGTCGGGATAGACGATGAGCTTGTCGACGATCCCGGCAAGACGGCCGAGCGCGAAGTCGAGCGTGACGGTCGCATCGGGACCGATCATCCGTTCCACCGACGAATGAGAAATGTCGCGTTCGTGCCACAGCGCGACGTTTTCGAGCGCGGGTGTGACATAGGCGCGGATCATGCGGGCAAGGCCGACGACATTCTCCGACAGGACCGGATTACGCTTATGCGGCATGGACGAGGAGCCCTTTTGGCCCGCGGAGAAAAACTCCTCCGCTTCCAGCACCTCGGTGCGCTGCAAATGGCGGATTTCAGTCGCCAGCCGTTCGCATGACGAGGCAACGACGCCGAGCGTGGCGAAATACATGGCATGGCGATCACGCGGAATGATCTGCGTCGAGATCGGCTCGACCGTGAGGCCCATTTTTTCCGCCACGTAGGCTTCGACGCGCGGATCGATCTGCGCGAAGGTGCCGACCGCGCCCGAGATCGCGCAAGTCGCAACTTCCTTGCGCGCCTCTTCCAGCCGTGTTTTTGCGCGCGCAAACTCGGCAAAGGCGACCGCGAGCTTCAATCCGAATGTCGTCGGCTCGGCATGGATGCCGTGCGAACGGCCGATCGTCGGCGTGAATTTATATTCGCGCGCGCGCCGCTCGATGGCGTTCTTGAGCGTGTCGACGTCGGCGATGAGGAGATCGGCGGCACGCACGAGCTGCACGTTAAAGCAGGTGTCGAGCACGTCGGACGACGTCATGCCCTGATGCACGAAACGCGCATTCGGCCCGACGAATTCGGCGAGATGGGTGAGAAAGGCGACGACGTCGTGCTTGACCTCGCGCTCGATCTCGTCGATCCGCGCCGTGTCGAATTTCGCCGCGTCGCCTTTTTCCCGGATCGCCTTCGCCGCTTCCTTCGGGATCATGCCGAGCCTGGCCATGCCGTCGGCGGCATGCGCCTCGATCTCGAACCAGATGCGAAACCGGGTCTCCGGCGACCAGATCGCTGCCATCTGCGGGCGGCTGTAGCGCGGAAGGGTCACGCCGCTTCTCCCCGCACCAGCGCCGCCGCGTGGCGGATCGCGGCGATATTGGCGCGATAGCTTTCCGGCGTGCGCTCCTTGAACACCGCCGATCCGGCGACGAAGGCGTTGGCGCCGGCGCGGGCGGCTTCGGGCGCAATTTCAGGCGTGATGCCGCCGTCGATCTCGATGTCGATCGGCCGCGCGCCGACCATGGTCCGCACGCTGCGCAGTTTCGACAGCGCGTCGGGGATGAATTTCTGGCCGCCGAAACCGGGATTGACCGACATGACGAGGATCAGATCGACCAGGTCGAGCACGTGTTCGACCGCGCTTTCCGGCGTGCCCGGGTTCATGGTCACGCCGGCTTTTTTGCCGAGCGCCCGGATCGCCTGCAACGAGCGATGCACATGCGGGCCCGCCTCGACATGGATGGTGATGATGTCGGAGCCCGCTTTGGCGAAAGCTTCGAGATAAGGATCGCACGGCGCGATCATCAGGTGCACGTCGAGCGGCTTCTTGGTGTAGGGCCGGATCGCCTTCACGATATCGGGGCCGATCGAGATGTTCGGCACGAAATGGCCGTCCATGACGTCGACGTGGATCCAGTCGGCGCCCGCGGCATCGACCGCGCGCACTTCATCGCCGAGTTTTGCAAAATCGGCGGCAAGGATCGATGGGGCAATGATGAGCGGGCGCGGCACCGGATTCTCCGAGGCTTACGCATTCGCGTAACACGTCATTTCTGACGGGGCAACGCGCCCGGCGGCCCCGGCCCGGGCCTTGATACGGCGCGCGAAGCACGCAGATATGAGGGGCATTGCGAAGGGAGATCCCGTGGCTCGAACCGATATCATCGTCCTGGGAGCCGGCATCGTCGGCACTTCGATCGCCGTCCATCTCGTCAAGCGCGGCCTGTCGGTGGCTTTGGTCGATCGCGGCGGTGCGGGCGAGGGGACATCCTACGGCAATGCCGGCATCATCGAGGGCAACACCATCTTTCCGGCGGCGTTTCCGTCGAACTGGGCGGATCTGCTGCGCATCGCATTGAAGCGCTCACCCGTCGCCAATTATCACCTGACGTTCCTGCCCCGCGTCGCGCCGTGGCTCCTTGCCTTTCGTGCCGCCTCGCAACCGGCACGCCTGGCCGAGACCGCGCAACTGATGCGTCCGCTTTTCGCGCGCGCGGTGAGCGAGCACGAGGCGCTCAGCGCCGAGGCCGGCGCGGACCAATACCTGCGGCGCCAAGGCTGGCTGAAACTCTACCGCACCGAGCAGGCTTTTGCGGGCATTGCACGCGAACTTGATCTCGCGGGCGAGCTTGGCATTGCCAATGTGCCGCTCGACCGTGACGCTGCGCTCGCACTCGAACCGTCACTGGCGCCGGTCTTCCGCCGCGCCGTGCATTGGACCGGGGCCGTGAGCGTGACCAACCCGCTGGCTTTGACCCGCGCCTATACGGGGCGGTTCGCCGCGCTCGGCGGGCTGTCGTTCAGGGGCGATGCGCGCACGCTGCATCGGGCCGGTCCATATTGGCGCGTCGACACCGCTGCCGGACCGCTCGATGCCACTGACGTCGTGATCGCTCTTGGCCCGTGGCTGCCCGACCTCCTGGAGCCGCTCGGCATAAAACTCCCGCTTGCGGTCAAGCGCGGCTATCACCGCCATTTCCGTCCGCAGGGCAACGCGTCCCTCGGCCGCCCGGTGCTCGACGCTACGAACGGCTATTGCCTTGCGCCGATGGAGCAGGGCATTCGCCTGACCACCGGCGTCGAATTTGCGCCGCGTGATGCGGCCCCGACGCCGGTCCAGTTCGGCCGGCTGATGCCGGCCGCCCGCGAACTCTTTCCGCTTGGCGACGCAACAGAGGCGCAGCCGTGGCTCGGTGCGCGTCCATGTTTCGCCGATTCCCGTCCAGTCATCGGACGGGCGCCGCGTCACGGCGGACTATGGCTTGCCTGCGGTCATGCGCATTGGGGATTGACGCTCGGTCCCGCGACCGGCCGGCTTCTGGCCGAAATGATGACCGGTGCAACGCCGTTCTGCGATCCGAAGCCTTACGCTGCGGAGCGGTTCATGCAGTAATTCCGGCGCGCGCGAAGCGCGAGCCGGAAGCGGCGTTACTCGCTGATCGTCTTGACGACGCTGGACTCGGGACGCGTGTTGTTGCTGGACGAGAACTTGTCCTGCGTTTTGACCAGGTCGTCGTATTTCGCAAGCGTGGTGACCTGATCCTTCGGCACCATGTGCACGATCTTGTAGCCGTTTGACTTAAGCTGCTTGAGCAATTCGGGCATGGCTTCCGCCGTGCCATGCTGGAAATCGTGCATCAGGACGATGCCCTTGCCGTTCTTTTGCAGCTTGGCCAGCACCGATTTGATGACGTCCTCGGGCTTGTGAATCTTGAAGTCGAAGGAATCGATGTCGGTCGAGAACGTCGCGATGTTGCGCGTTCCCAGATACGTGATCAAATCCGCCGGCTGCTGCAGATCGGGGAAGCGGAAGAACGGTGCAGTCGGCCCGTTGACCGCCATGTGGACGGCGCTCACGCCCATTTCGATCTCTTGCTTGGCCTGCTCGATGTCCTTCGCATAAGGGTTTTTCGCCAGATCCTTGTGCGACCAGGTGTGGCTGCCGATCGTCATGCCGGCTTCGCCCAGCAATTTGGAGAGATCGGGACGCCACGTTGCGTGTTCGCCGATCTCAAAGAACGTTGCCTTCGTGCAGTTGTCCGACAGCGCCTTGAGCACCATCGGAGTATTGTCCGGCCACGGCCCGTCATCGAAGGTCAGCACGACTTCCTTGTCGCGCAGGAAATCGTACTGCTTGAAATGTTCGGTGCCGAAGGCGGGGCCACCCGTCGTATCGATTTCGACGACGCGCGAAATCCCGAGTGCGTTTGGATTACTGCACGGCGGAATGGCCTTCATGGCTTGCGTGCCGCCCGTTGCGGCCGCCGCCGGCGGGCTTGCGGAAGCCGCTGCCGGGGCGCTGTTCTGTGCGAGCAGTGTCGGCGCAGTCGCGGACGCATTCGGCAGGGCCGTGGTCGTCCTTTCGGAAACCTGGATGACCGGCGCTTGAACCGGGCGGCTCTGGACAACGGTGCTCGCCGGCGCGCTCGCGCTTTGGCCTGAGGAGATTACGTGGGCGGCAAGGACGGCAACCGAATTTTGCCCGTTCGATTTCTGCGCCGCGACAATTCCGAACGCCGCGAGACCCAAGGTCATCAACGCCGCGATGACGACGACAACGACGCGCATCATACCCTCCGCAACACTTCTACTGAGCTTCCCAAAGTGAAGGCGCAATCGCGCGGGGAGTCAATGAAAACCGAGCGCACCGGTGCGAAAGTTGCCGTCGTGGTTTCCGCCGGCGAGGCTTTCGGGGCAGACGCTCGAAATAGCAGCGATACCATTGTGTTGGCTGCCGAATTGGCCGGTGGTCGGAAACGCGGGAATTGACTCAAAGCCGCCCGAGTTCGGCGGTGGCGGCGGGTTTCTCGAGCATGTCGGTGGGACAGTGCCCGGCAGCCGCGGTGAGCAGTTTTTTCGCATTATCACGGGCATTTTTCTCAATATCGAAAATACCGACGTAGAAATTGGCTTCGCAGATTTGTTCTTGCCGGTCGTGGTCATCGTCCGCCTTATTTGCGGCCTCAAGCACGACGTCGGGACTGCCTTTGCCCAGGAAGAGATCGAGCACCGGCCGCGGCCACGGGCCCGAACCCAGCCTCGCACTATTGGCGGCAAGCTCCTTGCGGTCGTCAGCGCCGCTTCGATTGCGCGCGATGTGCAGCCAAATCGCGGCGTAGACGTCTTGCGGGTCGAGGCGGACGCCGGTCGCCAGATCCTTGGCGGCGATGTCCGGGCGGTTCATGTGGAATAGCTCGATCCTGCCGCGGCTGGTGAACGGATCGGGATAGTCCGGCGCCAATTTGGCCGCGCTGTCATAGTCGGCGACGGCCTTGTCGATCTGGCCGACGTCAAAATAGCCGTCGCCGCGGGTATCGTAGTAAGTCGCGTCCTGCGGATCGAGTTCGATCGCAGCGGTCAGTTCGGAGATCGCCGCGGTCAGTTCGGAGATCGCCGCGGCGCTGTCGCCGTGGCCGGCAAGCGCGCGCCCGTGCTCATAATGCAGGTCGGGATCGTTCGGCTTGTATCGAAGGGCTTCGGTAAAATCGGCCAATCCCTTGTCGGAGTCGCCTTTGGCCAGATAAACGCGCGCGCGATTCCAGTACGCGTTGCCGTAAGCCGGATCCTGATTGATGGCGGCGTCGAAATCCTTAAGAGCGTCGTCGAGATCGTGCTTGAGGTAATAGGCGGCGCCGCGGCTGTTATAGGCCAATGCGTAGGTCGGCGAGAGTGTCAGCGCGACGGTAAAATCCCTGATGGCGGCATCCGGGTTGTGTTGTTTGGTCAGGAGATTGCCGCGATTCAAATAGGCCGGCCCGTAAACCGGTGCGATCTTGATCGCGGTGCTGTAATCGGCGATCGCCTTGTCAGTCTGATCGGTTGCGGCATAGGCCATGCCGCGATTGTTATACGCCGTCGCGCGCTGATCGTCGTTGAGCTTGCCTGTCGCAATTGCCTCCGAGAGGAGACGAATGGCTTCGTCGTTTTGCCCTTCCGTGCGTGCCTTGAACCCCGCGTCGTAGAGGGCGGTCGGGTCGGCCTGGGTCCGTCCCATGACGACGAAGGCCACGAGCACGGCAATGAGAATCCGGATCACGATGGCGCTCCTCCGCTTTTACCCTTTGACGCGCTGAGAAAGGCCCGGGTTCTGATGTCCGGGTTTCAAGTTTTGGAAAAAAACGATTTCCAGCTCGCAAGTGCTCCGGGAAATGGCAATGCAGCCGCCTCGTAAACTCCTCGCGCGATGGTGCGCGCAACCACATTGGCCGCGGCCGTACCGAGATTGGTCAAGCCTACCGTCGGATCGGTCAGCGGCCGGCGTCCGGTCGATGCGGCGAATATGACGTCGCCGTCGAGCGGACTGTGCACGGGATAAATTGCCCGCGACATCCCCGACTGCGCCATGACGGCGAGGCGATTGGCCTGAGCCTTCGTCAAAATCGCATCGGTCGCGACCACGACGAGCGTCGTGCTTGCGCCGGCGGTGCCTTTGGTGACGGGCTCGAGGAATTTCGGCGGGAAATCGGCCGGCAGCCCGCGGCCGCCGAACTCGCCGTCCACTTCGAACGGCGCCGCCCAAAACCACGGGCCGCCGCCGACAAGGACGCTGCCGACGGCGTTGACGGCCGCGAGCGCACCGACGGTGAAGCCGTCGCTGGTTTGTGCCGAGGCCGAGCCCAGGCCGCCTTTGCAATTTACCGTTGTTGCCCCCGTGCCGGCGCCGACACTGCCAAGCGGGAAGTCCGTGGCGGCGCTTGCGGCCGCCGCATAGCCGAAGTCCCGATACGGCGGAAAACGGCCCCAATCTTTGTTGCCGCCAGCCAGTAGGTCAAAAAGCACCGCCGCCGGAACAATGGGGACCCGCGCGGTGCGTATGGCGAAGCCGCGGCCTTGCTCACGGAGCCAGGCCTGCGTGCCGGAAGCGGCATCGAGGCCGAAAGCCGAACCGCCGGAAATCGTGATCGCATGAACGCCTTCGACCGTTTGCGCCGGATCGAGCAGTGCGGATTCGCGCGTCCCCGGACCGCCGCCCCGGATATCGATTGAAGCGACCGCGGGATCGTCGAAAACGACGACGGTCGAGCCCGAGCCGAGACGGATATCTTCGGCATTGCCGACTTTGACGCCCGGAACGTCGGTGATCAGGTTGCGCATGATCACAGCATACACGAAGCGCGCCTTGCATTCGCCACAGCGTCCGGTGCATTGGACACCTCATGAATGTCACGATCGTTGCCGCGCTCGTCGCAGGGATGCTCAGTTTTCTCTCCCCCTGCGTGCTGCCGCTGGTGCCGCCTTATCTGGTCTATCTGACCGGAACGTCTCTCGAGCGTCTGGCGGACGCCGAGAATGAATCGCGTGCGCGGCGGGGCATACTCACCGCGGCGCTTTTGTTCGTACTCGGCTTCTCCACCGTGTTCGTCGCGCTCGGCGCCAGCGCCAGCGTCATCGGTTCGATGGTGCGCGCTTATTCGGGTGAACTCGCGATCGTCGCCGGCATCGGCATCATCGTCATGGGCCTGCATTTTCTCGGGCTCACGCCGATTGCGTGGCTGATGCGGGAGAAACGCTTCCAGGTCGCCAAGCCAGTAAGCCTGTCAGGCGCTTATCTGATGGGTCTTGCCTTTGCGCTTGGCTGGACGCCGTGCATCGGTCCGATCCTTGCCGCGATCCTTGCGGTCGCGGCCTCCGAGGCGACGGTGACCAGGGGCGCCGGCATGCTCGCGATTTATTCGCTCGGCCTTGGCGTGCCGTTCATTGCCGCGGCGCTGGCGGTCGAGCCATTCGCTGCGTTCCTTGCCCGTTTTCGCGCGCATCTCGGGCTTGTCGAGAAGGCGATGGGCGGACTCCTGGTGCTCACCGGCATCGCGTTCTTGACCGGCACCGTCAGCCAGGCGAGCTACTGGCTTCTGGATACATTCCCGATGCTCGGCAAGATCGGCTGAATGAAAAAGCCCGCCAAAAGGACAAGCCTCATGGCGGGCGTTTCGAAACCGTGCGCGTAGCGCAGCTTACATGGTGCAGCCCGACGCCGGGCATTGTACGTAAGTGATCTTGCCGCTCGGGTCTTTTTTCCAGATGTACATCACGTAGTCGAGTTTCGTGATGTCGCCCTTCGCATTATAGGACAACGGGCCGAGCACGGTGGAAAAGCTCATGCCCGAATGCATCTTCTCGGCGACCTTCTTGGGATCGAGCGACTTTGCCGCTTCCGCTGCCTGCTTGATGATTTGCACGCCCGCGTAGCTGTAGAGCGTGTAGGATTCCGGCTCGAATTTGCTGGCGCGGAATTCCGCCACCACGGCCTTGGCCTCGGGCTTGTTGCGCGGGTCGGGTCCGTAGGTCATCAGCGTGCCGGCGACGCCTGGACCGCCGACGGATGCGAACTCGTCGGACGTGATGCCGTCGCCGCCCATCAGCGGAGCGGTGACGCCCTGGTCGCGCATCTGCCGCACGATCAGTCCGCCTTCGGTATAAAGGCCGCCGAAATAAACCAGATCGGCGCCCGACTGTTTGATCTTCGACGCCAGCGCCGAATAATCTTTCTCGCCGGTATTGATGCCCTCGTAGAGAACTTCTTTCATGCCGCCGGCTTTGATCGTCTTGAGCGTCTCGTCGGCAAGGCCTTTGCCGTAAGTGGTCTTGTCGTTGACGAAGGCGATCTTCTTGCCCTTGAAGTGCGCGAGGATGTAGTTGCCCGCGACCTTGCCCTGCTGGTCGTCGCGTCCGCAGGTGCGGAAGATGTTCCACATGCCGCGCTCGGTGACGGTCGGATTGGTGGAGGCGGGCGTGATCTCGAGGATCCCGTTCTCCTGATAGACTTCGGATGCCGGGATGGTGACGCCGGAATTGTAATGCCCGATCACGAAAGTGACGCCGTCGGCGGCAAATTTGTTGGCGACAGAAACACCCTGTTTCGGATCGGAAACGTCATCGCCAAACTCGACCGTGATCTTCTTGCCGAGAATGCCGCCTGCGGCATTGATGTCGGTTGCCGCCTGGCTGACGCCATTCTTCATTTGCGCGCCGGTCGCGGCATTCGCGCCGGTGATCGGGCCGCCGACACCGAATTTGACCTGGGCCTGAGCTGCGCCAGCCATCGTAGTGACAAGGCCCAGCGCAAGGCCGAGCGCGGTGATCTTCTTCATCGTAGATCCTCTTCAAACGGAACCGGCAAATTCAATCGCGCGGCAACTCTACGTCAAGGCAGCTTGCGGCGCCAGCGCAACGGGCCGTCAGGCTCATTGAGCCAGCGATAGCGGGTGACCATCTGCGAAGCCCGCGCCGCCCGGTAGCCGACAATTCCCGATAGCAGGCAGATCGCGCTGTCCACAATGTAATAGTGGGGCGACAACAGCGTGCCGTCGAACAATGCGAAGTGAATAAAACGGACCGCGCCGCCGAGGATCAGCATGTAAACGACGACCTGCCACCACGGCCGCCAGGTCGCGGCAATCGAGCGGCCGGCAAGCGCTGCCGCGCCGCCGCCAAAAACAATCGTGACCAGCAAAAAGACGCCAAACGAGTCTTCTTCGTAGAAGAGCGCGGGGAGGGAGGAGAGGTCGGCCAGCATCGTCATTCCGCCTGCAGCCTGCCGCCTTCGAGATAGGCGGATTTGACCTCCGGCCGGTCGAGCAGTTCGCGCCCGGTGCCGGAGAGCGCAATAAGCCCGTTGACCATCACGTAGCCGCGATGCGCGAGTTTGAGCGCATGAAATGCATTTTGCTCGATCAGGAATATGGTCAGACCATCTTCCGCATTGAGCTTTGCGAGCGCATCGAAAATCTGGCGCACGATCAAAGGGGCAAGTCCGAGGGAGGGTTCGTCGAGCAGCAGAAGCCGGGGCCTGCTCATGAGCGCGCGTGCAATCGCCAGCATCTGTTGTTCCCCGCCCGACAGCGTACCGCCGCGCTGGGCGAGGCGCTGCTTCAGGCGCGGAAAGAGCGTCAGTACGCGATCGAGATCGCCGGCGAACTGCGCCGGATCGGCAACGATCGCTCCCATTTGCAGGTTTTCCAGGACGGTCATTCGCGGGAAGATGCGGCGTCCTTCCGGGGCGTGGGCGAGTTTCAGCCGGGCAATCTCGTGGGTCGGCAGTTGGGTGATATCGCGGCCGTCGAACACGATGCTGCCGAGACGGGCTCGCGGATTGCCACACACCGTCATCATGAGCGTGGATTTGCCGGCGCCGTTGGCGCCGATCAGGGCAACGATTTCGCCTTCGTTGACGTCGAGGTCGACGCCCTTGAGCGCCCGGACATGGCCGTAGAACGCCTCGACGCCGCGCACTGAAAGAAGCGGCGCGGTCATGGGCGCATTCCCGCTGCGGTTTCGGCGACGTTTTCCTCAGCCACGCCGAGATAGGCCGCGATCACTTTCGGATCGTCGCGCACTTCGGCCGGCGCGCCGTCGGCGATCTTCAGGCCGTAATCGAGCACGACGATGTGGTCGGAAATCCCCATCACCACCGTCATGTCATGTTCGATCAGAAGGATGGAGATCGCACATTCATCGCGGATCGCCAGCAGCAATGCGTTGAGGTCGGCGCTCTCGTGCGGATTAAGTCCCGCTGCGGGCTCGTCAAGGCAAAGCAAGACCGGATCGGTGCACATGGCGCGGGCGATTTCGAGCCGCCGCTGTGCGCCATAGGGAAGCACTCCGGCCGGATCATCGGCGCGCTCGGTGAGGCCGATCCGGTCGAGCCACGTGCGCGCCTTGTCGATCGCCGCGCGTTCGGCGGCCGCGTAGGAGGGAAAGCCGAGCACGCCGAGGAGCGTATAGCCGGAGGCGCGCATGAGCGGGTTGTGCTGGGCGACCAGCAAATTCTCCAGCACGGTCATGCCCGGAAACAGCCGGATGTTCTGGAATGTGCGGGCGACGCGGGCGGTCCGCGCCACCAGAAAATCCGGCATGCGCTCCAGCAAATACAAAGCGCCTTCGGCCTGTATAGCGCCTCTTTCGCCGCTGTCGGTCAGGCTTTCGAGTGCGCTCCACACCGCCGGATCGCCATGCTGGAGCGCGATACGGCCCTCGCTTGGCTTGTAGAAGCCGGTGATGCAGTTGAATACGGTTGTCTTGCCGGCGCCGTTCGGCCCGATCAGCGCAGTGATGGTGCCGCGCTTGGCCTCGAAGCCGAGATCGTCGACGGCGACCAGGCCGCCAAAACGCATGGTCAGATGCTCGACGCGGAGCACGGTGCCGCCGGCCTCCGCCATCAGCCGCGCCCTTCCTTGACCAGATCGGCCGCGATGCTCTTGCGCTCTTTCAGGAACACCGAGGGCTGGCGTGCCGTGATCAATCCGCGCGGCCGCCAGACCATCATCACCACGATGGCGAAGCCGAACAGCAGCATGCGGTACTGGGTCGGATCGAAGGTCGGCCCGAAAATGTCCTTGAGAAAATCCAGATCGCGCAAAACCTCAGTGCCGCCGATCATGACGATGGCGGCGATGGCGACGCCGATCTGGCTGCCCATGCCGCCAAGCACCACGATCGAAACGATGGTTGCGGATTCAAGGAAGGTGAAGGATTCCGGCGAAATGAAACCTTGCCGCGCGGCAAAGAACGAGCCGGCAAAGCCCGCGAACATCGCGCCCATGGCGAAGGCGGTGAGTTTTGTATTGGTGGTGTTGATGCCGAGCGAGCGGCAGGCGATCTCGTCCTCGCGCAATGCTTCCCAGGCGCGGCCAACCGGAAGGCGCCGCAGCCTGACCGTGACGAAACAGGTGACGAGCGCCAGCGCCAGGATCAGGTAATAGAGAAAGATGGTGCGGTAGAGCGGCGAGAATTCCAGCCCGAATTTGGCGGCAAACCCATCGTCGTTGGCAGTGAATGGAATGCCGAAGAAGGTCGGCCGCGGGATGCCGCTGATGCCGGCATAACCGTTTGTCAGCGTGACCCAGTTGATGAGGATGAGCCGGATGATCTCGCCGAAGGCGAGCGTCACGACGGCGAGATAGTCGCCGCGCAGCCGCAAAACCGGAAAGCCGAGCAAAACTCCCCAGAACGACGCGAGGAAACCGGCAAGCGGCAGCAGTATCCAGAATGCCAGACCGAATGTTTTTGCCAACAGCGCATAGGAATAGGCGCCGACTGCGTAGAAGGCGACGTAGCCAAGATCCAAAAGACCGGCGAGGCCGACCACGATATTGAGGCCCCAGCCGAGCATCACGTAGATCAGAATCTGGATGCCGAAATTGTCGATCCATTTCAGCGCGCCGCTGAATCCGGCGGTGAAAATGACGATGGCCGGATAGACCACGGTAAAGCCGATGGCGAAGGGGATGAAGAATTTTGCCAGATAACGCCGCCATGCCGGCCGCGCGGTTTGCACAGGCGCCATTGCGCGTTGCGCGAGCCAAGGCTGCAGCGCGAAGGAATATGCAAAACGGCCGGCTACAGCGGCCGCGACGATCGCGAACAACAACGGCCAGCGTGTCGTCAGGTAAAGTTCATTGCTGCCGTTGACGGTCGTCTCTAGGCCGATCAGCGGCAGCAACAGGCAGAAAGCGAGAAAGCCGGCGAAGGCTGAGTTGCGCAAAGCGCCGATCAAATCGACGCGCTGGCCTTGCGCGCCGGGCTGCATCTCAGACTTTCTCGACATCCGGCCGGCCGAACAGACCCTGCGGCAGGAAGATCAGAACGATCACCAGGATGGAAAAAGCGGCGACATCCTTGTAGTCGATGGAAAAATACGCCGACCACAACGTCTCGATGAGGCCGATCAGGAGGCCACCCACTACGGCGCCGGGCAGCGAGCCGATACCGCCGAGCACCGCCGCGGTGAAGGCTTTGACGCCCGGCACAAAACCATCGGAGAAGCTGACGACGCCGTAATACATCAGGTACATCGTGCCGGCGACGGCGGCGAGTGCGGCTGCGATCACGAAGGTCAGCGAAATGGTGCGGTCGACGTCGACACCAAGCAGCGCCGCCATTTTCTGATCCTGCTCGCAGGCGCGCTGCGCGCGGCCAAGCCGGGTCTTGGTCACCAGATACCAGAATGCGGCAAGCAGCACGGCGGTGACGCCCCAGATGATGAGCTGACGGTAGGACAGCGTGACCGGGAAATTGCCGTTATTGAACAGGACGAATTCACCCTGCACCATGGGCGGGATCGACTTGTTGCGGGGACCTTGCGTGACCTGCACGAAGTTCGACAGGAAAATCGACATGCCGATCGCCGAGATCAGCGGTGCGAGGCGGAACGAGCCGCGCAGCGGCCGGTAGGCGACACGCTCGATCGTCCAGTTGATGAGCGAGGTGAATACCATCGCCGCGACCAGCACGATGACCAGCGCCAGCACGATCGAGCTGATGCCGAGCCATGCGGTCACGATCAGGAAGGTGATCAGCGCGATAAAGGCCGATACCATGAACACGTCGCCATGGGCGAAGTTCACCATGCCGATGATGCCGAACACCATCGTATAGCCGATGGCGATCAGGCCATAAATCGAGCCAAGAGTGATGCCGTTGATGAGCTGCTGGACGAAATAATCCATGCGTCCGCCGCCTTTCGCCGAATCCGTGTAAATTCTTAACAAAGGGCCGCCGGAGCGGCAATGTCGTGGCGCTTGTGCTAGAATCCGCCACCCTGACTGGAGAGTATATGGACCGGACCAAAGCCGAAGACGCAATCGCGGTCAAAGGCCGGCCGTTCACGGGCGCCGAATATCTCGAAAGCCTGCGCGACGGCCGCGAAGTCTATATCTATGGCGAGCGGGTCAAGGACGTCACCACGCATCCGGCCTTTCGCAACGCCGCACGCTCGATTGCGCGGCTTTACGACGCGCTTCATGCCGAAAAGACCAAAGGTTTGCTGACGTGCCCGACAGACACCGGCTCATCCGGCTTTACGCATAAATTCTTCCGCGCCGCGCACACGCGCGAGGACCTGATCGCGCAGCGCGACGCCATCGCGCACTGGGCGCGCATGTCCTACGGCTGGATGGGGCGTACGCCGGACTACAAGGCGTCGCTGATGAACACGCTCGGCGCCAATTACGATTTCTACGGCAAGTATTCCGGCAATGCGAAGGCCTGGTACCGCCGCGCGCAGGAGAACGTGCTGTTCATGAACCATGCCATCGTCAATCCGCCGGTCGATCGCGCCAAACCGGCCGATCAGGTCAAGGACGTCTACATCACGATCCAGAAAGACACCGACGCAGGAATTTATATTTCCGGCGCCAAGGTGGTGGCGACGGCATCGGCGCTGACGCACTATAATTTTCTCGGCCAGAATGCCGCGGTGCCGCTGCACGACACCGATCTCGCGGTGATGTTCATCGCGCCGATGAATGCACCCGGCGTGAAACTGTTCTGCCGCACGTCCTACGAGATGACCGCGAGCGTCATGGGCTCGCCGTTCGATTATCCGCTGTCGTCGCGCTTCGACGAGAACGATGCGATCTTCGTCTTCGACAACGTTTTCATTCCCTGGGAAGACGTGCTGCTCTATCGCGACCTCGAGAAGATGAAGATCTTCTTCCCGCAGTCGGGTTTTTTGGCGGGGTATCAGTTTCAGGGCTGCACGCGGCTTGCGGTGAAACTCGATTTTCTCACCGGCGTCATCGCGCGTGCGCTGCGCGTGGCGGGCTCCGACGAATTTCGCGGCAATCAGGCCATGCTCGGCGAAATTATCGCCTGGCGTAATCTGTTCTGGGCCTTGACGGATGCAATGGCAATGAACCCGACGCCGTGGGTAAACGGCGCGGTCTTGCCGAACCTGCAATCGGGTTCGAGCTACCGGGTGTTCGCCGGCGACGCCTATGGCCGGGTCAAGGAGATCGTCGACAAGATCATCGCGTCGTCGCTCATCTACCTGCCGTCCTCCACCAAGGATTTCAAAAATCCGGAGATCGACCGCTATCTCGCGCGCTATGTGCGCGGCTCCTACGGCATCGACTATAAGGAGCGCATCAAGGTGATGAAGCTTCTGTGGGACGCGATCGGAACCGAGTTCGGCGGCCGCCACGAACTTTACGAGCGCAATTACGCCGGCAATCACGAAGACATCCGTATCCAGGCCTTGTGGAATGCCCGCAGTTCGGGAGCGCTCGACCAGATGACGGCGCTCGCCGAGCAATGCATGTCCGAATATGACGAGAACGGCTGGACCGATCCGGCTTGGCTCGATCCCGACGATGTGGCCTATCCCGGGCTGCCGGACGCGCGCCGGGCCGCGGAGTGACGTCATGAACTGGATCGACCAGCGTCCCGACGACGCGATGGACGGAGCGTTTACGGCGGTCGCACCGGTGCCGGTGACCAGCATCGAGCCCACCGCGTTCCGCGAAGCGATGAGCCGGCTTGGCGCCGCCGTGCATGTCGTCACCACCGCGGGCGTTGCCGGAAAGAGCGGGTTCACCGCGACGGCGGTATGCTCGGTGTCGGACCAGCCGGCAATGCTGCTGGTTTGTCTCAATCGCCGCAGCAACAGCGCGCCAGTTCTTTCGCAGAACGGCGTGTTCTGCATCAACACCCTGCGCGCCAGCGAAGAGAAGCTCGCCGACCTGTTCGCCGGGCGAGGCGGCGTGCAACGCCACGAACGTTTTTCGACCGCCGAATGGATCACGCTCAAAACCGGCGCTCCCGTTCTCGCTTCCGCGGTGGTCGCGTTCGATTGCCGCACCATCGAGATCAAGGCGATGGCTTCGCACAATGTCGTGTTCGGGGTGGTGGAAGCGGTCCGGCTCGGCGAAGGCGGTCCGGCGCTCGTCTATCACGATCGGGCCTACAAGCCCGTGTGACGGCGGCTGGCGGTTCCACGCTTGCCCGCTCTTTCAACAGTAATCGCGACAAATTTTCTATTGATTTCAGGCTACTGTTCGCAATTGGAGCAACCGGCGCGAGGAACCCGCGCCCGGTTCCCGGGTTGTCGCTATGGGCGGGGTTTGCGTTTCAACCCTCACAATCACGGAGAGCGTCCCAATGTCTAACGAACAAAACAATCCGCAGCATCAGCAAAATAACCCGCAGAACAAACCCGGTCAGCAGCAGCAGGGCGGCCAGGGTAAACCCGGCCAGCAGCAGCAGGGTGGCCAGAACAAGCCCGGCCAGGGTGGTCAGCAGAGCGGCCAGAGTGGTCAGGGCGGCGTCAACCGCTAACCGTCCCGTTTAAGGCGGCGGCAGTCCGTGCAAGCGGGCTGCCGTTTTTTATTGTGCACATTTCAGATCGCATTGCCGCGGCTCCTTCTTCTTCGCGGCGATCGGCCTATGCTGCCGTCATGGCCAACGCGCTGCCGCTATTTCATCTCTACGGCGATCCGCCGGTCGAGCACGCGTCCGAATTCATCCACATCGAGACCATAGCCTCGCGTTCGTCGATCCACGACTGGGCCATCCGCGCGCATCGCCATCGCAATCTGTTTCAGATTCTGCTCGTCGAGCGCGGCGGCGGCGAGATGACGTTCGATGCGGCGCGGCTGACTTTTACGGCGCCGTCGGCGATCCTCATTCCGGCAGCGGTCGCGCACGGATTTCGTTTTGAGGCGCAATCCACCGACGGCTGGGTGATCAGTTTCACCGAGGATGCCGCAGGCGCGCTCACCGATCGGGCAGGCGAGGCGCAGGCGCGGCTGCGGATGCTGGCGGCGCAGCCCATCATTCCGATCGGCGACGAAACCGAGCGGGCACGGCTTTCGGCCTTATGCAGGGATTTGTTCGAAGAGCATTGCCTGGCGCGCGAAGGCCATCGGCTGGCGATGCGTGGCCTGCTCGTGCTGATCGCCGTCGCTGTTGCGCGGCTCGCGGCAAGCCGCGCGCGGACCGGCGTCGTCGTCTTGCATCCGGCCGGCGGCACGCTTGTGCATTTGCGCGCGCTGATCGACGCGCATTTTCGCGAGCAGCGTCACCTGGGCTTCTATGCCGAAAAACTTGGAATGTCGGCCGACCGGCTCAACGCTCACGTCAAAATCCTGGCCGGCGTGACCGCCGGTCATCTCATCCGCCAGCGCGTGCTGACTGAAGCCAAGCACGAGCTCGTCTTCACGGCGCAGCCGATCCACGACATTTCCGAAAAGCTCGCTTTCGCCGATCCGTCACACTTCGCGCGCTTTTTCCGCAGGCAGACCGGAAGCGCGCCGCATGAATTTCGCGATCAGCGCGGCGGTTGAGATTCCGAAGTCTGGCTTTGTTTTCGCCTAGCGATGCTGCGGCGTTTCGGCCGGCATTGTCAGCGTCATCGACCGGCGCTCGGCGAAACCGTCATACCAGCGTGCGAGCGCAGACCTGTTGTCTCGCCACGCGTCGGAAGGAAAGCGAAAATCCATATAGCCGCACGCTATTCCCGCTGCGACGTGAGCGATCGTCGTTTGTCCAGTCGTCGGCTGTCCAATCGTCGGCTGTCCATGTGACTCGAGATAGGAAACATCGAAACTGTCAAAACACCGGGAGATGCGCCCACGCTGTTTCTGTATGAAGTCCTTTGAGCGTTCCAGGCCGGGACGGAGCGTTTCGGCGCGCCGCGCTATCATCGCTTCCAGCGCTCCGTCGGCGATGCCCCACAAACGCAATGCCGGAAGATCTTCCCGCGTGTCACCCGGGATGAGCTTTGATCCGCTGACCTGCGCCGCGAGGTAGCGGCAAATCAGGTTGGATTCACAAATTGCAATTCCATCATCGGTCACCAGCGCGGGAATCCGGCCGACCGGATTGGCGGCAATAAATTCCTTGTCGAATTCTACGGTGCGCGTCGCCCATTCATGCGGCCAAGTCGTCGGCACTATTTCGATCCGCTCCAATAGTTTCAGTTCATGGATCGACACCATCACTTTTCGGACGAATGGCGAAGCCGGAGTCCAGAACAATCGCATAATGCTGTCCTTGTCTTTCATCTCTTACAACGATGGTCGCCGGTCATTCTGAGGTACCGGTTTGCGCTGCTGTTGCACGCTCACGTTACCGGGCGCCATGCGGGACTTCGCTCCAGGCCTATTAGATTTCTTCTGAAGCATAGCCGGCATCACGTAATTGTACCGTCATTGCAACAGACCGAAGAAAATGGGCGCCTTTTCCTTTTAGGCATATCGATTTCCGTATCCGCCCTGTATTCACTTTTGCATATTGCGCTGCTGATGGGTGTTCCATCTTCGGAACGGCCTTGGCGGTTACGAGAATGCTTTTGGGAGATCAGAATGCGCCGGGTTTCTTTGGCCATGGTCGGTGCGGGAATACTGAGTATCATTTCCGCAGTTGGAGCGCTCGCCGGCGACATGGCGAAGCCAGTTTACAGAAACGCCTCGCAGCCGGCTGTTGCACCGGCCTATAGCTGGACGGGATTTTACGTCGGCGGCGATGTCGGTGGCGCGTGGACCACCAATACGGCAACATGGACTCCGCTTCCGCTGGGGCCTTTCCCCCCGATCGCAAATTTCGGTATCAACGCCATTTCCGGGGCCAATGGCGGCTCCGGTTTTCTCGGCGGTCTCCACGCCGGCTATAACTGGCAATTTGCGCCGGCTCTCGTAGCCGGCCTCGAAGGCGATTGGTCGTGGACCAAAGCGGGCAGCGCATTCACGCAGCCGTGGACGATATTCGGCACGGGGGCGCCGACGCCCGCCGGCGACGTGACCAGCATGAGTTCGAAGCTGGATTGGCTGTCTTCGCTACGCGGCCGCCTCGGCTATCTCGTTCTACCCAATTTGCTGGCTTACGCCACGGGCGGTGTGGCATGGGCCAAGATCGATTACGCCGCGAATGTCATCAATGGCGGCGGAGGCTCGACCTATACTCCGAGCACGGCGTTTTCCAGCACCGCGACAGGTTATGCGGTCGGCGGCGGCCTCGAATGGGCGATGACGAACAACTGGCTGATACGCGGTGAGTACCTCTTCTATAGTTTCGGCTCTCAGGGCGCTCTGGTTTCGAACGTCAATTTCCCCGGCAAGCCGTCAAATTTTTCGTGGAACAGCACCAACGTAAATGTCGGCCGGCTCGGTCTGAGCTATAAATTTTAATTCCTCTCGACAGCGGATCGCGAGTCCGCAGCCTAGTTCAGCAAAAATCCGAGCACGGTGTCGGCGTAGATCTTCGGCTGCTCCATATTGGCGATATGAGCGGTGTCGAGCACCGCGATCTTCGCGCCCGGAATATGCTGACGGATGAATTCGTTGCCTTCGAGCGGCGTCGCCGGGTCCTGTTTGCCGGCGATCACCAGTGTCGGCGCGCTGATCCTGGCGAGAAGCGGCCGATGATCCATATCGCGGATCGCCTCGCCGCAGCCGATATAGCCTTCGACATTGGTGGCGACGAACATCGTCTTCATGCGCTCCATGGTTTGCGGGGAGCGCGCGCGAAAATCCTTGGTGAACCAGCGTTCCATATTGGCATCGACGATGCCTTCCAGTCCCTTCTCGCGGACCATTTTGATCCGGCCCTCCCACGCCGTCTTGTCGGGGAAGTAGCAGGCCGTGTTGGACAGGATGAGCTTGTCGATCCGGTTCGGCGCATTGGCGCCGAGCCATTGCCCGACCATGCCGCCCATCGACAGTCCGCACCAATTGATTTTGGCGATCTTGAGCCCGTCGAGCACCGCGAGCACGTCGCGGCCGAGCCGCTCCATCGTGTAGGGCCCCTTCGGCGCGCTCGATTTGCCGTGTCCGCGGCGGTCGTAGCGCACCAGCCGGAAGTGACGGGTCCACGGCGCGACCTGGTCGTCCCACATGTGCAAATTGGTGCCGAGCGAGTTCGACAGCATCAGCACCGGTGCGCTCTCCGGGCCCTCGGTCTCGACATGAATCGTGCAGCCATCGTCGGTCTTGATACCCGGCATTGATGCGTCCTCCTTCGTTTCCGTCTTTCCAAGACCCTTAGCTGTGCGTGCGGCGCGCGCCAAGCCCTCGGTGAACGGCCTTTCCAGCGAGCGCTCAAGGCGGTAATCGTGTCGGTGAATAGGGAGTAGTGCCGATGGCAATGACGATGAATGGCGAGGTGCAGCTTTCAGCGCTGCCGCAGACGGTCTGGGAAAAGCTCAACGATGCCGAAACGCTCAAGGCCTGCATCCCGGGTTGCGAGCAGCTCGACAAGACGTCCGATACGGAGATGCAGGCCGTCGCCACCGTGAAGATCGGACCGGTCAAAGCCCGGTTCAAAGGCAAAGTCACGCTGTCCGATCTCGATCCGCCGAACGGCTACAAGATTTCCGGACAGGGTGATGGCGGGGTCGCCGGCTTTGCCAAGGGCGGCGCGACGGTCAAGCTCACGCCGAAGGATGGCGGCACGCTGCTCGCCTATGATGTCAACGCCCAGATCGGCGGCAAGCTCGCGCAGCTCGGCCAGCGTCTGGTCAACGGCGCCGCAAAGAAGGTCGCCGACGATTTTTTCGAAAACTTCGCCAAGGCGGTCAATCCGAAGCCGTGACGCCGGCGTGCCCGCTCCGCGCCTCAGTCGTCTGGGTACTCTCTTGACCGCCGGCTAGGCTGCGGTTCAGAGTAATTGTCGTTCCAAGGTGCGAAAACAGGCAAAATCGCCTCGATTCGGTCTCCGGAACCGGCGCGCGGTCCGGAAATGCCGGCTTATCGCGCCGTTTAACTGGAAATTTCCCTAGGGAGGAGTCCCATGGCATCGGCCGACACGGCTGCTGTTTCGATGACGGTCAACGGCAAGCCAGTCACCGCCAACGTCGATCCCCGCACGCTTTTGGTGCAATTGCTGCGCGAGAATTTGCGGCTCACCGGCACGCATGTCGGCTGCGACACCTCGCAATGCGGCGCGTGCGTGGTCCAGGTCAACGGCAAGGCGATAAAATCCTGCACGGCGCTCGCGCTCCAGCTCGAGGGCGCCGACGTGCTTACGATCGAAGGTTTGGCGCCCGCGGATGGACCGCTGCATCCGATGCAGGAGGCGTTCCGCGAGAACCACGGCCTGCAATGCGGCTATTGCACACCAGGCATGATCATGACCGCGGTCGATATCGTGCGCCGCAAGGGCAACGACCTTGACGATCGCACGATCCGCGAAGAACTCGAGGGCAATATCTGCCGCTGCACCGGCTACCATAACATCGTCAAAGCAATCGCCGCTGGCGCCAAGGCGATGCGCGGCAGCAGTGCGGCGCCGAAAGCCGCCGAATAGGAAGGTATGAGTTGCGGGGTGTTGCCGGAGGGCGATGCCAAATCCGAAGAGCGATTGCCGAAGGGCAATGCCAAAGGAAACGACCATGAGCGGAACCGGTATCGGCGCCGCGGTGCGCCGCAAGGAAGACCGCCGTTTCATCACCGGCAAGGGCCACTACACCGACGACATCAATCGGCCCGGTCAGACATTCGCCTATTTCCTTCGCTCGCCGCACGCGCATGCCGCGATCAAATCGATCGACGCCAAGGCAGCGTCAGGCATGCCCGGCGTGCTTGCGGTGCTTACCGGCGTCGAGCTTGCCGATGACAAGATCGGCAATCTCATCTGCGGCTGGATGATCCATTCCAAGGACGGCACGCCGATGAAAATGGCGGCGCATCCGGCGCTCGCCAGCGGCAAGGCTTGCCATGTCGGCGATCCGGTCGCGGTGGTCGTCGCCGAGACATTGGCGCAGGCGCGCGACGCCGCCGAAAAAGTTAAAGTCGACTATGGCGTGCAGCCGGCCGTTGCCGATCCCGCAGCGGCGCAGAAACCCGGCGCGCCGCAAATCCATGACATTGCGCCCGGCAACACGATCTATCAGTGGCATCTCGGCGATGCCAAAGCGGCCGATGCCGCTTTCAGGTCGGCAAAACATGTCACCAAGCTCGACATCGTCAACAATCGCCTGGTGCCGAACGCGATCGAGCCGCGCGCGGCGATCGGCGATTACGATTCCGGCACCGGAAATTTCACGTTATGGAACACGACGCAGAACCCGCATGTCGCGCGTCTCGTCATTGCCGCCTTCGTCGGCATGGCGCCGGAGCACAAGCTTCGCGTAATTGCACCCGATGTCGGCGGCGGCTTCGGCTCGAAGATTTTCATTTACCCCGAAGAAGTCGTGGCGCTGTGGGCGTCGAAACGCGTCGGCCGTCCGGTGAAATGGGTTTCGGATCGTTCGGAGGCGTTTCTGGCAGACGCGCATGGCCGCGATCACGTTACGCACGCGGAGATGGCTTTCGACGCCGACGGCAAGATCACGGCCTTGCGCGCCAAGACCGTCGCCAATCTCGGCGCCTACATGTCGACCTTCTCGTCGTCGGTGCCGACCTATCTTTACGCGACGCTGCTGTCGGGCCAATACGAGATTCCGCAGATCTATTGCGAGGTCGACGCCGTCTACACCAATACCGTGCCGGTCGATGCCTATCGCGGGGCGGGGCGTCCGGAAGCGACCTTCGTCGTCGAGCGGCTGGTCGAGGTCGGCGCGCGCGAATTGGGCATGGATCCGGCGGACTTGCGGCGGCGGAATTTCGTCAAGACGTTTCCGCACCAAACTCCGGTGATCATGAACTACGACACCGGCGACTATAATGCGTCGATGAAAAAGGCGATGGAGATTGCCGACTATAAAGGCTTCGGCAAGCGCCGGCGCGAATCCGCGCGCAACGGCAAGCTCCGCGGCATCGGCCTTTCGACTTACATCGAGGCCTGCGGCATTGCGCCGTCACAAGCGGTCGGATCGCTCGGCGCCGGCGTCGGCCTGTGGGAATCCGCCGAAGTGCGCGTCAATCCGACCGGATCGGTGGAGGTTCTCACCGGATCGCACGCCCACGGCCAGGGCCACGAAACGACGTTCGCGCAATTGGTGTCCGAACGGCTCGGCATTTCGATCGACGATGTCTCGATCGTGCATGGCGATACCGACAAGGTGCAATTCGGCATGGGCACCTATGGCTCGCGATCCGGCGCCGTCGGCATGTCGGCGATCGACAAGGCGCTCGACAAGGTCGAGGCCAAGGCAAAAAAGGTCGCCGCGTACATGCTCGAAGCAGCCGAAGGCGATATCGAGTTCAAGGACGGCAAATTCAGCGTCGCCGGCACCGACAAATCGGCCGCTTGGGCCGACGTCACGCTCAACGCCTATATCGCGCACAAATTCACCGGCCAGGAGCTCGAGCCCGGCCTTAAGGAAGGCGCGTTCTACGATCCGACCAACTTCACGTTCCCGGCCGGGTGCCATATCTGTGAGGTCGAAATCGACACCGAGACCGGCACGACCGAGATCATGGCCTGGACCGCGGTCGACGATTTCGGCGTGCTGATCAACCCGATGATTGTCGAAGGCCAGGTGCACGGCGGCATCGCGCAGGGCGTCGGCCAGGCGCTCTATGAAGGCGCGGTCTACGACAAGGACGGTCAGCTCGTGACCGGCTCGTTCATGGATTACGCCATGCCGCGCGCCGACTATTTTCCGGCGCTGAAGGTCGACACGACCATGACTAGATGTCCTTCGAATCCGCTGGGCATAAAGGGCTGCGGCGAAGCGGGCGCTATCGCCGCGCCGGCCGCGGTCATCAACGCCATCACCGACGCGATCGGCACCGAACAGGTGGCCATGCCGGCCACGCCGTCGGCTGTCTGGGCCGCGCTGAAGAAATCGAACAAGTTGCCGCAAGCGGCATAGGACCTAACGG
This sequence comes from uncultured Alphaproteobacteria bacterium, assembly GCA_963723335.1. GTDB lineage: Bacteria > Pseudomonadota > Alphaproteobacteria > Rhizobiales > Xanthobacteraceae > BOG-931. The sequence continues at coordinate 114,282 of CAVRQJ010000016.1, forward strand.
AGGACTGCGATGTACGCCTTTACTTTCCATCGTCCGCAGACAGTGCGGCAGGCGGCCAACATGCTCGGCAAGAACGAGGACGCCAAATTGCTGGCCGGCGGTCAAACGCTGTTGCCGACGATGAAGCTTCGGCTTGCGGGCCCGCCGCAGATCGTCGACATGACGCTGATCGAAGGGCTTTCCGGAATCGAGATGAGCGGCCGTTCGCTCACCATCGGTGCGATGACAAAGCATTTCGAAGTCAACAGCTCGCCGGTGGTGCAGCAGGCGGCTCCGGTGCTGGCGAAGATGGCAGGCATGATCGGCGATCCGGCCGTGCGCCATCGCGGCACGATCGGCGGCTCGGTCGCCAATAACGATCCCAATGCCGATTATCCGGCAGCCTGCCTCGCGCTTGGCGCCACGATCATCACCAACAAGCGCCGCATCAAGGCCGACGATTTCTTCACCGGCATGTTCTCGACCGCGCTCGAGCCTTCGGAGATCATTACCAAAGTCAGTTTTCCGATCCCGAAGAAGGCGGCTTATCAGAAATTCCGCAATCAGGCATCGCGCTTTGCGCTGGTCGGCGTGTTCGTCGCCAAGCGCGGCAGCGAAATCCGCGTCGCGGTCACCGGCGCCGGATCGAATGGTGTGTTCCGGGTGAAATCGTTCGAAGAGGCGCTCAAGAAGCGCTTCTCGCCGAAATCGCTCGAAGGCCTGACCATTCCGGCCGACGGCATGAACTCGGACATCCACGGCAGCGCCGAGTACCGCGCTCATCTCGTTGGCGTGCTCGCCCGCCGCGCGGTCGCTGAGGCCATCGGCAAGCCTGCGCCCTGATATGAAAGAATGACGTGGATTTCCGAGGCGTCATGCCCGGCCCTGTGCCGGGCATCCGCGCCTTCACATGTCAGCCAGACGTGGATGGCCGGGACAAACCCGGCCATGACGGGCTAAAGTCATGAGCATGAACAAGACTTCGCCGCGCCCGCTTCCGGCTTCGATTGACGCCACCGTCGATCTGCTTGCCGGGGCGGACTATCTCGCCGACCGCTCGCTCGGCACCGTGCTCTATCTCGCGCTCAAGATGGGGCGGCCGATTTTCCTCGAAGGCGAGGCCGGCGTCGGCAAGACCGAGATCGCCAAGGTGCTGTCGTCGACGCTCGGCCGCCGTCTCATCCGGCTGCAATGCTACGAGGGCCTCGACGTCGCCGCCGCCGTCTATGAGTGGAACTACGCGGCGCAGATGATCGCCATCCGCGTCGCCGAGGCGGAGGGTGGGCAAGACCGCACCCGCCTCGAACACGACGTGTTCTCCGAGCGGTTCCTGATCAAGCGGCCGCTTCTTCAGGCGCTCGAACCCGATGCCGCGGGCGCGCCGGTGCTCCTGATCGACGAGATCGACCGCACCGACGAGGCGTTCGAGGCGTTCCTGCTCGAAGTGCTGGCCGACTTTCAGATCACGATTCCGGAAATGGGCACGGTGAAGGCCTCGCATCCGCCGGTCGTGGTGATTACCTCGAACCGGACCCGGGAAGTCCACGACGCGCTCAAACGCCGCTGCCTCTATCACTGGGTCGGTTATCCGACGGCCGAGCGTGAACTCGCGATCGTGCGCGCCAAGGTGCCGGGCGTCAGCAAAAAGCTTTCCGAGCAGGTGGTCGCCTTCGTGCAGGCGCTGCGCAAGCAGGATCTGTTCAAGTCGCCCGGCGTTGCGGAAACGCTCGATTGGGCCGGCGCGCTGTCGGAACTCGATGTCGTCGCGCTCGATCCGGCAACTGTCTCCGACACGCTCGGCGTGCTGCTCAAATACCAGGACGACATCGCCCGGCTTGAAGGCTCGAAGGTCAAGGAACTGCTCGACGAGGTGAAGTCGGATTTAAGGGCGGCGGAGTGAGCGTACGACAAACTCCGCTCATTCCCGCGTAAGCGGGAATCCAGTCTGGGTCCCCGCTTTCGCGGGGACGAGCGGGTGGGATCTGATATGGCAGAAGCGAACGGCCGCCTCGCCGAAAACATTCTCTACTTCGCCCGCGCACTGCGCGCCGCCGGCATTCCGGTTGGTCCCGGCGCAGTGCTCGACGCGCTCGAAGCCTTGCAGACGGCGGGCGTCGGCACGCGCGATGATTTCTACTGGACGCTGCATGCGGTGTTCGTAAAGCGCCACGAACACACGATCCTGTTCGACCAGGCGTTTCGCATTTTTTTCCGCCGCCGCGGCTATGTCGATCAGTTGCTGGCGATGATGCTGCCGCAATCGCCGGCGCCGCCGCAGGCGCCGAAGGCCGGCGCGACGCGCGTGCACGAGGCGCTGTTCTCGGGCCTCGACGACAAGCTCAAGAAAGAGCGCGAGATCGAGCTTGATGCGCGCATGACCGTGTCCGACCGCGAAGTGCTGCAGCGGAAAGACTTCGCGCAGATGACGGGCGCCGAAATCGCCGCGGCCAAGGAGGCGATGAAGCGGCTCGTGCTGCCGCTCGCCGAAGTCCGCACCCGGCGGCTCGCGCCGCATCCGCGCGGTCACCTTATCGATATCCGCCGCACGCTTCGCGCCAGCATGAAAGGCGGTGGCGATTTCATCGATTTGCGCTTTATCGGGCCGAAGACAAAACCGCCGCCGATCGTGGCGCTTCTCGACATATCCGGCTCAATGAGCCAGTACAGCCAAATCTTCCTGCACTTCCTGCACGACCTGACCGACGCCCGAAAGCGCGTCAGCACGTTTCTGTTCGGCACGCGGCTGACCAATGTCACGCGCGCGCTGCGCGAGCGCGATCCTGACGATGCCCTCGCTGCGGTTTCTTCCGCCGTTCCCGACTGGTCGGGCGGCACGCGGATCGCGTCGTCGCTGCGCGCCTTCAACAAGTTATGGGCGCGCCGGGTTCTTACCCAGGGTGCGATCGTGTTGTTGATCACCGATGGGCTGGAGCGCGACGCCGACGATGCGCTCGCCTTCGAGATCGACCGGCTGCACCGTTCATGCCGGCGGCTCATCTGGCTCAATCCGCTGCTGCGCTTTGAAGGTTTCGAGGCGCGTGCCCGCGGCATCAAAGCCATGCTGCCGCATATCGACGAATTCCGGCCCATCCATAATCTGGAATCCATGACCGGGCTTGTGGCCTCGCTCAGTCAGGGCGGCGGCCGTTCCGGAGACCCGAAAGCGTGGATGCAAAAGGTGGCCTGAAGGCCTATATTTGAGCGGATACGGCGGATCGCGAGTCCAAAAACGCCGATTTTCGAGCGTTTTGGCCCTGTTCGCGTTGACGGAGGCGGATCATGCTTTCAACCGACAGCGATATTCTCAAGGCAGCGCAGGATTGGCGCAAGGACGGCCGCCAGGTGGCGCTGGCGACAGTCGTCGAAACCTGGGGCTCGGCGCCGCGGCCGGTCGGCTCCAATCTCGTCATTGATGCCGATGGAAATTTTCTCGGTTCGGTATCCGGCGGATGCGTTGAAGGCGCCGTCGTCACCGAGGCGCTCGACGTGATCGAGGATGGCAAACCCAAAATGCTGGAATTCGGCGTTGCCGACGAAACGGCCTGGAAGGTCGGGCTGTCCTGCGGCGGCAGCATTCGGGTTTTCGTGGAAAAGGTCGAGTAGGTCGGCGCCGCCATGAAGCTTGATCTGCTCACAGCGCTTAACGCCGAACGTGCCGCGCGCCGCGCTGCAATCGTCGTCACCAATGTCGAAAACGGCGGACAGCGCCTGGTCAAGGCCGCTGACGTTGCCAGGGACCCGTTGCGGGTCTTGCTCGCCGACCATTTACGCACCAGCAAGAGCGGCATGGAGCAGTCTGCGGAAGGCCGCGTCTTCCTCACGGTCTATGTGCCGGCGCCACAGCTCGTCATTACCGGCGCCGTGCATATCAGCCAGGCGCTGGCGCCGATCGGAAAGCTTCTTGGCTACGACGTGACGATCGTCGATCCGCGCACCGCCTTCGCATCGTCCGAACGGTTTCCTGACGTGAAGGTGGTGGCCGAGTGGCCGGACACGGCGCTGCCACCGCTGAATGTCGACCGTTACACGGCCTTCGTCGCACTCACGCATGATCCGAAAATCGACGATCCGGCGCTTCTTCATGCCTTGTCGCGTGATTGTTTCTATATCGGCGCGTTGGGCTCGCGGAAAACTCACGGCCGCCGCGTCGAGCGGCTCAAGCAAGCAGGCGTGAGCGATGCCAACGTTGCGCGCATCCACGCTCCGATCGGCCTCGACATCGGCGCAGTATCGCCGGCCGAGATCGCGGTTGCGATCATCGCGCAAATCACCGAGCGGCTGCGCGAAGAAGCAGACCCCCTCCCGATCGCTCCCCCGCAAGCGGGGGAAGGCAGGGTGGGGGCGATGGCAGCGTCATGAAATTCGGGGCCGTCGCGCCGCAGGATGCGCTCGGTGCGACCGCCGTGCACAGCATCCGGCAAAACGGCTTTGTTCTCAAAAAGGGCACGCTGATCGGCGACGCCGAGGTCGCGGCGTTGCAGGCGGCGGGTATCAAGGACGTTGTCGTGGCGCGGCTCGAGCCAGGCGACGTTTCAGAGGACGTCGCGGCAGCCGATATTGCCAAAGCGGTCGCAGGGGAGGGTGTGCACGTCGACCGCGCCTTCACCGGGCGCGCCAACCTCTTTGCCCAGATGCCCGGTGTCCTGGTCGTCGACAAGGATGCGATCGACCGGCTCAACCGCATCGACGAGGCGATCACATTTGCGACGCTGCCGGCGTTCAAGCCGGTGGTCGCCGGCGAGATGATCGCGACGGTGAAAATCATTCCGTTCGCGGTGGCCGGCGAGGCGCGCGACGCCGCGCTCAAGGGCATCGGGCGGCCGCTGTTGCGTGTCGCGCCCTATCGCGTGCGCAAGGTCGGCATCGTCTCCACGGTGCTGCCGGGGCTTGCGACCAAAGTCATCGAGAAGACGCTGAAGATTACTACCGATCGGCTGGCGCCGGCTGGCGCTGTGATCATCGCGGAACGGCGCGTGCCGCATGAGCGTACCGCGCTCGCTCGCGCTCTCGATGAAGTGCTCAAGGCTGGTGCGGAACTGGCCATCGTGTTCGGCGCTTCCGCAATTGCGGACCGCCGCGATGTGATCCCGGCGGCGCTTGAGGCGATTGGCGGCCGCGTCGAGCATTTCGGCATGCCGGTCGATCCCGGCAATCTCCTGATGATCGGCGCCGCGGGCAATCGGCCGGTGCTCGGAGCGCCCGGCTGCGCCAGGAGCCCGAAGGAGAACGGTTTTGATTGGGTGCTGATGCGGCTTCTGGCAGGCCTGCCGGTGCCGCGCGAGGACATTACCGGGCTCGGCGTTGGCGGCCTTCTCATGGAGATCGTGACCCGGCCGCAGCCGCGTGACGAGCCCCTGAAGCCCCCACAGTCAGTCGCTGCGATCGTGCTTGGCGCCGGGCGGTCAAGCCGCATGGGCGGTCCCAACAAGCTCTTGGCGGACATCGGCGGACGGCCGCTCGTTCGCATCGTCGTCGAGGGGGCACTGGCGTCGCGGGCGCGGCCGGTCATTGTCGTGACCGGACATCAGCGCGAGCGGGTTGAAGCCGTGCTGACGGGCCTGCCGGTCAAATTCGTGCACAATCCGCATTTCGCCGATGGTCTCGGCACGTCGCTGAAGGTCGGCATCGCGGCCCTGCCGCCGGAAGTGGATGGTGCCATCGTTTGCCTTGGCGACATGCCCCAGGTCGACGCCGTATTGATCGACCGCCTGATCGGCGCGCTCGATCCCGACAAGGGTGCCCTGATCGCGGTGCCGACGACCGACGGCAAACGGGGCAATCCGGTCGTCTGGTCGCGCCGTTTCTTCCCCGAACTCATGGCGGTCGAGGGCGATGTCGGGGCGCGATACCTGATTGGACGGTATTCCGAGGCTGTTGCCGAGGTGCCGCTGTCCGGCACGGCGGCGCTGACCGACGTCGACACGCCCGAGGCGCTCGAGGCCGTCAAGGCCGAGCTGGAAAAGACCTGAAATTCACCAACTAGCAACCCTTCCCGGATAGCGTCATGGGACCTCTGGGGAGGGGCTCGATGTTCAAGTTTTTGCGTAATTTCGCGCTCGCGGTTGCCGGCTTTATCCTGCTGATCCTCGCCATTGCCACGGCGCAAGCTGCCGGCGCGCTCGCGGTCGGCGCCTGCGGTGCTTACGGCTACGGTTTTGACTATCGCAATGTCGCCGACGCGCGCGCTGCGGCAATCAGCAAATGCAGCGGCGGCAGTTGCAAGGTCGTCGGCGTGGTCCGCAAAGGCTGCGCCGCGATGGCGGTCGATGCCAAGAATCCCTGCGGCTCATTCGGCTGGGCGATCAATTCGCATCTCGGCAAGGCTGAGAATGCCTCGATGCGCCGCTGCAGCGAATTCGGCGGCCGCGACTGCGTGGTGCGCGCCTGGGCCTGCGACGAAAAGGGCTGAGCCGCCAAGGCGGCCTTCTAATTACAGCGGCCTTCTAATTACAACTGAAACTTATTGCGGGCGAGAACGCTGATCGCGGTCAGACTGAGGAGGAACGCTACAACAAGGGTGATCACCGAGACCAACATGACATAGCTCCTCGTTGGCGCCGAAGCGCGCGGGGACCTCGCAGACAACTCGTCCGAACGCGTTTGGTTCCGGGCGGAAATAATGGGTTCGGACAACGTGAAAATTGGGCTTTGGGCCGATTTCGGGACCTATTTTCGCCAGCGCTTTCAACAATCTGGTTCTAAAAGATCAGGACGTGGTCGAGCCGGGCTGCCAGCGCCGGCAACCCAATTCCTGCCAATTCGTCAAAAGAGACTGCGGAGCGGTCGAGAGCCGCGCTCGCCGGCGGCCTAAGCGGCAGAGGGAGGGGCCAGAAAATCCGGCGTTATGTCTTTCAAACCTGCCGCGCCAGCCAGTTGCATGACCCGCACCAGTTCGATGTGCAGGTGCTCCAGCACGTCCCGCACGCCATCGGATCCTTGTATGGCAAGGCCCCAGAGCACCGGACGGCCGATCATCACGGCGCGGGCGCCGAGCGCGAGCGCCTTGAAAATGTCTGTGCCGCGCCGGATGCCGCCATCGACATAGACTTCGGCCTTGTTCGACAAAGCGGATGCCACTTCGCCGATCGCGGCGGCGGTCGTTACGGTCGTGTCGAGATGGCGGCCGCCATGATTGGAAACCATGATGGCGCGCGCACCGCATTCGACACAGCGCACGGCGTCGTCGGCGCGCAATACGCCCTTCACGATCACCGGCACGGGCGAGCGGCTCGCCAGCCATTCCAGTTCACGCCAGGTGGCGGGGTACAAAACCTTCCCGGCGAAGTCGGGATGGTAGAAGGTTCGCGCCATCGGCGAACCCGGCATGTTGATGTTGAGAATATCGGGGGACGGCTCGTGCTGTTCGCGCGCGGCGCGCGGGCTCCAGCCGCCGACCGGCGCGTCGGCGGTCAGCACCAGTGCGGTGAAGCCGGCGGCCACGACGCGGTCGATGAGGGCCTCGACCTCCGCACGATTGGGCCAGTAATAAAGCTGGAACCATTGCGGCGCTCCGCGGCGTTCGGCGGCGACATCCTCAACCGTCACATTGGCGTTGCTGGCCATCACATAAGCCGCGCCGGCGGCCGAAGCGCCACGCGCGGTGGCGCGTTCGCCTTCCGCATTGAACAATTTGTGTCGCCCGGTCGGCGCGATCAGGATCGGTGTCGGCACCGCACTGCCCAGCAACGTCACCCGCGTATCGACATTCGAGATATCGTTGAGTACGCGAGGCCGCAGCCGGATGTTCCGCCACGCCGTGATGTTTTCAACCGCGCTGATTTCGTCGTCGGCGCCGGCGGCGCAGAACGCGAACGAGGCCGGAGCCATTTTCGCCCGTGCTTGCCCTTCCAGGGCATCAAAATCGACACTGTCCACGTGGCGTCCCGATACTTGCCGGTGTTTGCGAGCCGTTGCCCCGGCTCAATGTGCGTTGGCGGCGATCTGTTGCACGATCGGCGCCCACTTCGCCTGCTCGCCTTGGATGAAGGCCAGCGTTTCGGCGGGTGACATCGAACGGTCGTCGCGGCCGAGATCGGCGAGTTTCTTCCGCACATCCGGATCGGTCATTGCCTTGATCAGGTCCGCGTTTACTTTTTTCACGACGGCATCGGGCGTGCCGGCCGGCGCGAGAAGGCTTTGCCAGCCGATGGCTTCAAAGCCGGGCAGGGTTTCGGCGACCGTCGGCAGATCGGGCGACACCGCAAGCCGCTTAGCCGACGCCACCGCGAGCGGCACCGCATTTTTCGCCTCGACCGCGCCGGCAATACCGGAATAGGCATCGAGAACGAGACCGATGCGTTTGCCCATCATGTCGCTGATGATCTGCGCCGTGCCGCCGGAATAGGGGACCATCAGGAGTTTTATGCCGGCCTTGCTCTGCAGCAATTCGCCGGTCAGGTGCGTCAGCCGGCCGATGCCATTGGCGCCATAAGACACTTCGCCGGGCTTTTGCTTTGCGAGCGCGATCAATTCCGGCAAGGTTTTTACGTTAAGCCAGGGTGCGGCTGTGATGAACATCGGCGCGCCGCCGAGATAGCCGACCGGCACGAAATCCTTCGGCACCTGGATCGGCAGGTTGTCCGCGGTTCCCGGCCGGGCCACGAACGCCGAAGCGGCGGCAACGCCGAACGTATAGCCGTCAGGAGCCGCGGTCGCTGCGGTGCGCGCCGCGATGGCGCCGCCGGCGCCGGGCTGGTTGATCACAATGGCCTGCTGGCCCCAGATTTTGCTCAATCCTTCGGCGATGATCCGCACCGGGACGTCGATAGAGCTTCCCGGCGCCGAGTCCGTGATGATACGGACCGGATGATTGGGATAATCCTGCGCCTGCGCCGGTATCGCGCCGCCGATCGTGATGGCGGCAAGTGACGCGATCAGCCAGTGTCCGGATTTGCGCATGGGGCAGCCCTCCCGTTTTTTCTGGCGGTGACGAAGCACCACGGGTGGCCCGGCGTCAATATTTGGCGCTGACGCCGACGCGGAGATAGGGGCCGGTGCGATGGTCCGATGTCAGCGACCAGCCACCGCCCGCCGACCATTCCAGCGCGTTGAAGCGGAACGCCGTCAGGTGCGCGCCGAATTCATATTGCTCGAAATTGTTGCACCAGATCGCTTCGGTTTCCGGGCCGACAAACAACGCATCGAAGGCGCGGATGCCGACGGGGCGCGCAACGAGCCGGTCGGGCCGATCGAGGCGACCGAGCCACTGACCGCGGCCATGGTGTTCGTGGTCGGCTGGTACCAGATCTCGGTTGCGGCCTGCGCGCCTGCGTAGAGGCCGTGAAGACGGCTGCCGGGGTCGTAGGGACTGAGCCGGTAGTCCTGCACGACGGGACCGGCAAAGACGCTGACCGTGAGGCTGCCGCGGGTGAAGCGCCATCCCGGCATCACGGCGCCGGACATCATCGTGCCGTCGTATGCAGGTCGCCGGAATTGTAGCTATAGCGGCCGCCGTTGAGCAGCAGCTTCACGGTGAAGCCGTCGCTGTTAGGGCCGGCGGGGGACCACAGCGCACCGCCATAAAAGAAATCGCCGTAACGCCACAGATCGGTGCCGGCAAACAGGAGAAAAGAAGGGGCGGCGGGCGCGGCGGTCTGTGCCTCGCCCGGTGCAATCGACAAAACCATACCCGCGACGGCCACCGCCATCGCGCTCATACGCCTGACACCTGACACTGAGGCCCCCGCGCCCCGCGAGCCTTCGACGACTGCACACGTTAACGGTGCAAACGCGCAAGTTGAAGGGGCTTTTTAACGCCGGAGGCTGCGTACTGGCCGAGGCCGTAAACCCGCGGACGAGAGCGGGCGCCGACCTGCCTTGCAAGAATCGGGTATGTCAGCGTGCCGCTGCGCGCTATACGTCAGGACCTCGACCGGGAAATCCAGCTATGATCACTACGGCCGCCGCCGAAATATCGCCTCACACGCTGATGGAACGCTCAGCGGAACTGTCGCAGCGGCGGCTCGCGATCGGCTTCATGAACTGGGCGCATGCGCTCGATCACTTCGTCATTTTGATTTATCCGACGGTCGTTATCGAGCTCGAAGTGGTTTATGGCGCGTCCTATTCGACGCTGATCGCGCTCGCCACCGCGTCGTTCGTCGCCTTCGGACTGTTCTCGCTGCCGGCCGGCTGGCTCGGCGACCGCTGGAGCCGCCGCAACCTTATGGCGATATTTTATTTCGGCTGTGGCATATCGCTCGTCGCCGCGGCTTTTGCTCCTTCGCTTTACGCACTTGCATTTGCGCTGTTTGCGCTCGGCGTTTTCGCGGCCATCTACCATCCGGTCGGCACCGCGATGATCATCGAGAACGCGACGATCCGCGGCCGTACGATGGCTTTCAACGGAGTTTGCGGCAATATCGGCGTCTCGCTTGCGGCGGGCATTACGGCGGCGCTGACAGCGGTAATTTCCTGGCGCGGCGCCTTTTTCGTGCCGGGCGTCGTCTGCATCGCGACGGGCGCGGTCTATATGTGGCTGGTTCCCAGCGAATCGAAGCACGCGGCCAAGCGCTCCACGGCGCCCGACGTCGCAATGTCCAACACGCTGGCCGTGATTATTTTTGGACTCTTCATCGTCGTCGCGCTCAGCGCCGGAATGGTGTTCAACACGATTTCGGTCGCGTTGCCGAAAATCGTCGACGAGCGCGTCGGCGGCGGAATTTCGCTGGTCGAGGTCGGCGGCCTGACCACGGCGGTGTTTTTGTGCGGCGCCATTGCCCAGCTTACAGTGGGGCGTCTTGTCGAGCACATCAAGCCGCATATCCTGTTTGCGACGCTTGCGATCCTGCAATTCACCGGCGTCGTGTGGTCGGCCTATGCCAGCGGGGTGACGCTTCTCTTCGCGCTCGCTTTCACCATGGCGGCGATCTACGGCCAGATCACCGTGAACGACCTGATCATCGCGCGCTACACCGCGGATGCCTGGCGCAGCCGTATTTACGCGGTGCGCTATTTCGTGACGTTCATGATTTCAGGCGTTGCGGTGTCGATGATCGCGGTGCTGTACGGCCGTGGCGGTTTTGGACTCGTCCTTGGCGCGACCGCGATTATCGCGCTGGGCTTTCTGGTCGCCGCGATCCTGATCGCCATCCTTGCGGGCGGCGTTGAGAAGGCCCGCGTCCTGCAGCCGGCGGAATAGCCGATCTCGGCAGACTTCCGCTCATTCCCGCGAAAGCGGGAATCTATTTGCACACGGGAAGTAAAGGCCGGGTCCCCGCTTGCGCGGGGACGAGCGGATCGTTGCTATCGCCTTTACCTAGGCCGGATTGCGCGCCGCGAGCGCCATGCCGATCATCGCGGTGCCGCCGAACACCAGATTGATGCCGACGAGGAGGCCAAGCGCCCAGGTCGCCGATCCCGGCAGGCCGGCGAATATAATTCCGGCGAGGATGAGATCGACGATGCCGCTCATCAGCATCCAGCCCCAGCGGCCGGAGAGTTGGGAGCGATGCTCGAAGGCGTACATCAGCGTGGCGATGCCTTCGGCGACGAAAAAGGCGATCAGCACCAATGTCAGCGATACCGTGCCGCTGATCGGCCAGCGGATGAGGACAATTCCCGCCGCGATGGCAATGACGGCCGAAATCAGCGCCCACCAGAAGCCGGGCACATTGCGCATCCAGAACGTGGTCACGAGGCCGACGCCGCCCGAGATGAGGAACAGCCAGCCGATGACGAGCGTGAAAGCCAGCGTCGCGAGCGGCGGCACCGCAATCGCCGCCACGCCGAGGATGGTCAGCATGATCCCCTCGAAGAGAAACAGGCCCCAATGCGCATGGATTGCGTTGGTGACGGCACGGCCCATGTCATCGCCGCCAGCGGGTTGATTCATCGCCATGGTTCGCTCCCTTGAAATCGGGCTATCGATCGCTACCGCGCGGCGATGACCCTTTTGTGTGCTTGAGACGGTTCCAGGGCGTTAATCTTGCATAAAGGGAGGTCTTGTATAAGCCACAAAGAGCACCTACCTACCCTCTAGCGATGTTGATGCTTCATAGCTCCATCGTGGGACGGCCACGGTTACGATAGGGCGACGCCGGATGTACGCGCGCCCAGTCGTTCGTGGCCGTTAGCATTTTCAGCCTTCAGCGGCTCATCTGCGCGATCAAGGCCATCGCGCCTGCCGGCGCGCGGATTTTGCCTTCGTGGATGACGTAGGCAAACACGTCACGCGGTGCGGTCTTGCCCTTTGGCGCCGGCTGAACGCGCGGCAGATCGCCGGTCTCTTTTCCGTTCGCCCAGGATTTAAGGCGCGCTGCCCAGCCGGAAATTTCTTTCGGCGGATAGGCCGTCGCAATTTTGTCCTGGCCGCGTTGCAAGCGTGCATAGACGAAATCGCCGGTGATGTCGGCGATGTTCGGGTATCTGGCGTGATCGGTAAACACGGCCGGCATCGCGAACTTCCGCAGCAGCGCGACGAATTCGGCCGTGCGGAAACTGTCGTGCCGCACTTCGATGACATGACGCAACGCGCGGCCGTCAAACTTGTCCGGCAAGAGTTCGAGAAAGCCGCCGAAGTCGGCGGCGTCGAACTTTTTCGTCGGCGCGAATTGCCACAACAGCGGCCCGAGATGATCGCCCAATTCGGTCACGCCGGAATCGAGGAAACGCTTGATCGAGTCGCCGGCCTCCTTGAGCACGCGCCGGTTGGTCGCAAAGCGCGGCCCCTTGAGCGAAAACACGAAGCCCGGCGGCACCTCGCTTGCCCATTTGCGAAACGTCGCGGGTGTCTGCGAGCGGTAGAACGTGCCGTTGACCTCGATCGACGTCAGGCGCTCGCTGGCAAAGCCAAGTTCCTTCGCATGCGCCAGCCCCTTGGGATAGAAAACCCCGCGCCACGGCGCGAACGTCCAGCCGCCGATGCCGATGTAAATCCGGCCTGATTTTGGAGTCATCCTGCTGTCACCGAGCAATGTTATATCGATAGCGTAAGTGACGATGAGGTTTTGTAAAGTTTCATCGTCATGACGACCACGGTGAGATCAGGCGACGCCGGATGAACGCGCGCCCTCGCTCGTGGTCGTTTCTGTTTTCGGGCCTCAGGCCCACGCGACTTCGATCCCCCAGACAGCTATAACCGGCAGACTTTACGGATCGCCATGCAGCGCCATCGCTACGACGCGCATGTGCAGGACGGGGAGGATGCCCATGACCATACGCGTCGCCGCCATAGAGGTCAGCCACTGGCATGCGCTCAACGACGCCGCCTATCTCCGTCACCTTGTCGCCATGCCGGACGTGGAATTGGTCGCGGTCCAGGACTCCGACGCCGCGCTCGTCGCGAAACGCGCGGCCGAGGTCGGGAACCCGCCGACCTATACCGGCTACCACGAAATGCTGGCGGCCACGCGGCCCGACTTCGTCGTAGCGCTCGGGCGGCACCGGCAGATGGCCGCGATCGCCCACGACCTGCTCGATCAGGGCTATCCATTTCTGATGGAGAAGCCGATGGGGATCAGCGCTGCGGAAGTGGACGGCGTCGCCGCCAAGGCGGCCAAGCTGAACGCCTATGTCGCCGTTCCTTTGGCGCAGCGCTACGCTCCCTTCGCCGCGCGCGCCCGCGAATTGATCGACGCGAAGGCTTTCGGCCCGCTGTCACATATTTACGTTCGCATCAACCGTCCGGCTCCGCCGCGTTATCCGGCATGGGATTGCGCCTGGATGCTCGATCCCGCCGAAGCAGGCGGCGGCTGCCTGCGAAACCTTGGCGCACACGGCCTGGACATGTTCCTGCACCTTACCGGCGAGGAAGCGCAGGTGACGGCGGCGCAACTGAGCCGGCGCGCGCATGACTGCGCCGTCGAGGACTATGCTTCGGTCATGCTCCGCTCGGCGAGCGGCATTCTCGGCACCATCGAAATCGGCAATACGTTTCCGCGCGACGGCACCGACGGCGAGTGGAAACTCGCCGGCCGCGACGCAATCCTCACCATGAAAGACGGCGTCCTCAAGCTCGCGACCGCCGAGGGCGACAAAACCCTCCCGGGCACTGACCTGACCGCGCCGTATTTCACCACGGTGCGCGACGCGCTCGACCGCTGGCAGCAAGGCGCTGCGCCAAAAGTCAGCGTGCATGACTGGGCGCGAGCCATGCGGCTGATCGACCAGGCCTACGATCGCGCGAAGATGTAGGCAGCTTCAGGCGCTTCGCAGTAACGATCGAGTCCCAAAGCAAAAGGCCCGGGAGCGATCCCGGGCCTTCGCATTCACTGCGTTGCGGACGGACTTAGAAGTCCATTCCGCCGCCGCCACCCGGCATCGGGGGCATGGCGTCTTTCTTCTTCGGCAGTTCGGCAACCATCGCCTCGGTGGTGATGAGCAAGCCGGCGACCGAAGCCGCGCCCTGGAGAGCCTGGCGCACAACCTTGGTCGGATCGATGATGCCCTTCTTGACCATGTCGACATATTCGCCGCCCTGGGCGTCGAAGCCGTAGCCGTAAGTCGAGTTCTCGAGGATCTTGCCGACGATGACGGAACCATCTTCACCGGCATTGGTCGCGATCTGGCGGGCAGGAGCCTGCAGCGCCTTACGCACGATATCAACGCCGTGCTTCTGGTCCTCGTTTGCGGTGCGGACCTTCTTGAGCGTCTCGGTGGCGCGCAACAGCGCGACGCCGCCGCCCGGAAGGATGCCCTCTTCGACAGCCGCGCGGGTCGCATGCATCGCGTCATCGACGCGATCCTTGCGTTCCTTCACCTCGACCTCGGTGGCGCCGCCGACGCGGATCACCGCAACGCCGCCCGCGAGCTTGGCAAGACGTTCTTGCAGCTTCTCGCGGTCGTAGTCGGAGGTGGTCTCCTCGATCTGCGCCTTGATCTGGGTGATGCGGTCTTCGATGTCCTTCTTCTTGCCGCCGCCGTTGACGATCGTGGTGTTCTCCTTGTCGATCATCACCTTCTTGGCCTTGCCGAGCATGGCGAGCGTGACGTTCTCGAGTTTTATGCCGAGATCTTCACTGATCGCCTGGCCGCCGGTGAGGACAGCGATGTCCTGCAGCATGGCCTTGCGGCGATCGCCGAAGCCGGGAGCCTTCACGGCCGCGACTTTCAGGCCGCCGCGCAGCTTGTTGACGACGAGCGTGGCAAGCGCTTCGCCCTCGACGTCTTCGGCCACGATCAGCAGCGGCTTGCCGGTCTGCACGACGGCTTCCAGAAGCGGAAGCAGTTCGTTCAGCGCGGAGAGCTTCTTCTCGTTGATGAGGATGTAGGGGTCCTCCATCTCAACGCGCATCTTGTCGGCGTTGGTGATGAAGTACGGCGAGATATAGCCGCGGTCGAACTGCATGCCCTCGACGACGTCGAGTTCGGTCTCGAGGCTTTTCGCCTCTTCCACCGTGATCACGCCTTCATTGCCGACCTTTTCCATCGCCTTGGCGAGGTAGTCGCCGATTTCCTTGTCGCCGTTGGCGGAAATGGTGCCGACCTGGGCGATTTCGGAATTCGAGGTGACCTTCTTGGAGTTCTTCTTGAGCTCCTCGACCACGGTCTCGACCGCAAGGTCGATGCCGCGCTTGAGGTCCATCGGGTTCATGCCGGCGGCAACCGCCTTGGACCCTTCCCTGACGATCGCGGCGGCGAGAACGGTCGCCGTCGTGGTGCCGTCACCGGCGATGTCGGAGGTCTTCGAAGCGACCTCGCGGACCATCTGTGCGCCCATGTTCTCGAACTTGTCTTCAAGCTCGATTTCCTTGGCGACGGTGACGCCGTCCTTGGTGATGCGGGGGGCGCCGAACGACTTGTCCAGCACGACATTTCTGCCCTTCGGGCCCAATGTCACCTTCACCGCATTGGCGAGAATGTCGACGCCGCGCAACATCCGGTCGCGCGCATCGACGGAGAATCTTACTTCTTTAGCAGCCATTGAAATTCACTCCGTTTGATCTCTGGTGTCGTTACGTTCGGTGCGAACGTTACGCAGCCTTCTTGCGGGCGACCTGCTCGTCGAGCACGCCCATGATGTCGGACTCCTTCATGATCAGGAGATCCTGGCCGTCGATCTTGACCTCGGTGCCGGACCATTTGCCGAACAGCACGCGGTCGCCGACTTTGATGTCGATCGGGATCAGCTTGCCGGCCTCGTCGCGGCCACCCGGGCCGACGGCGATGACTTCGCCCTGCGAGGGCTTTTCCTGGGCCGTCTCGGGAATGATGATGCCGCCGGAAGATTTCGCTTCGGCATCGATGCGCCTTACGACAACGCGGTCGTGAAGCGGACGAAATTTCATGGTGTCCTCCTAAGTTATTGAAGATGCTGGCTTATGTGAGTAGGGCGATCTTCCTCGGATTCCCTTGGAGGACCGCTTGATGGCGACATGGGGCGTGTTTTTTCCACCCGCAAGAGGCGCCTGGAGATTTATTAGCACTCGACAACTCGGATTGCCAACGATTGCGGCTAGGCGGCCTTCGCCAAGGTTAACGGGCATGGGTCCCGGCCGCCGAAGGACAATTTGGCGCGCGCCATACAGGAAACTTGTCCCACGGCGCAGCGTTGAAATTCCAGGAATTCCAATCGCAAGCGGGCTGTTAGCACAGTCGCATGGGTGCTGCTAGCGCCTTGAAAGTAAACAACTTATTCAATTTTGAGGCTTGTAATTGAGGAGCGAGTCTCGAAACATTCCCTGGCGGGATTGGAGGGCATTATGGCTTTGCATGAGACTTCGGTATCGCGAAAGGGTTCAAGCGACTTCCGGCGGCAGCTTGAGGGCTACGGGCTGACGACGGCCAACATTCTCTATCGGCGGCCCGACCATCAGTGGCTCCTTCAGGAATATGTCTGGCAGGACTACGACCTTTGCCCGAACTTCCCGGCGCTCAACAAATTTCTCAATTTCTGGCTGGAGAAGCTTGAAGGGCCGCTGCATTCGGTCACGGTGGCCCATGCACGGCTGATCAAGCCCGCGGAAATCCGCACCATCGACGGCGAGTTCCGGCTGCACTAGGCACTAGGCCGTCATGGCCGGGCTTGTCCCGGCCATCCATGTCTTTCGGCTTGCACGGCTGGAAGACGTGGATGCCCGGCACGAGGCCGGGCATGACGAGCTATTTACGGCGTCAGCGCGCCGACGATCGCTCCCAGCAAGCACGTGGTCAGCGTGCCCGACACGATCGATTTCAATCCGAGCGACACGACGTCGGCGCGCCGGTCCGGCGCCATGGTGGCGAGCCCCGCGATCATGATGCCGAGCGAGCCGAAATTGGCGAAGCCGCACATCGCGTAGAGCATGATCAGCCGCGAGCGCGGATCGAGCGCATCCGCCGGCAGCGCCGCGAGCTGAAGATAGGCGACGAGTTCGTTCAAAACGGTCTTGATGCCCATCAGCCCACCGGCGGTCACTGCTTGCGCCCACGGGATCCCCATCAGCCAGCAGACCGGCGCCATGATCCAGCCCAGCGCGCGCTGCATGGTCAGCGGCGCGCCGAGAATGTCCGGGAAAAGCCCGAGCATGGCATTGGCGAGATGCACCAGCGCGATGAACACGATCAGCATGGCGACGATGTTGAGAAGGAGTTCGAGCCCCGCGCCGGTGCCCTGGACGATGGCGTCCATGGTGCTCGTCGCCGATTGCTCGACGTCGCCGAGTTTGCCGCCGGTGTGGCGCTCGTCGGGGTCGGGCACCATGAGGAGGCTGATGACGATCGCTGCCGGCGCACCAAGCACCGAGCAGACGACGATATGGCCCGCCGCGTCCGGAATCGCATTGGCGAGGATCGTCGCATAGAGCACGAAGACGGTGCCGGCGATGCCCGCCATGCCGCCGGTCATCACCACGAACATTTCGCTGCGCGACAGGTGCGCCAGATAAGGCCGGATGAACAGTGGCGCCTCGACCTGGCCGACGAAAATATTGGCGGCCGTCGACAGCCCGACCGCACCGCCGACGTCGAGGGTTTTTTCCAGCGCCCAGGAAAAGCCGCGCACGATCGGCGGCATGATGCGCCAGTAGAATAACAGCGACGACAACACGCTCATCACCAGCACCACCGGCAGTGCCTGGAAGCCGAGGATGAATTCCGCGCCCGGAACTTTCAGCTCGAAGGGCATCGTGCCGCCGCCGACATAGCCGAACACGAAGGATGTGCCGGCCCTGGTCGCCGACGCGATCGCGTCGACCGCGTCGGTGATCGCGGCGAAGGCGATCTCGACCTGCGGGACTTTGAGCATCAGCACCGCGAGGGCAATCGTGATCGCAAGCCCGACGCCGACCGGCCGCCACGGCACCGCGCGGCGGTTCTCGCTGATGAGGAAGGCGATGGCGAGGATGGCGACGACGCCGAGCGCCGATTGCAGGTTTTGCATTATGGGTGGAGGCCCCGATTCCCCGGTAGGCGAGTGTAGACCGCAATGCGACTTTTCCCATCCGGCGCGCCGGGAGCCACAAAGAATCCGCGTAATAACAATGGCTTACATGAAAGCGCGGATGTGTGCTGCCGGTCACATCGGCAATGGCCCCGGCGGACCTACCTTTCAAACAGACGCAAAAAACAAACAACGGGATGGCAGTCATGACAAATTTCAAAAACAGCATCGCGCGTGGGGCCCTGTTAGCGGTTATCGCCGCATCGGCCACGGTCACTGCTACCGGCAGTTTCGCCGCGCCGGGCTATGACGGCATGTGGAGTGTGTCGATCGTCACCCAGAAGGGCGATTGCGATGCCGGCTATCGCTACCCGGTTCGCATTTCGAACGGCGCGCTGGTCAATGCCGGCGGTTCGCCGATCGAGATCAATGGCAAGGTCGGCTCGACTGGCGCCATCACAGTGTCGGTCAGTGCTGCAGGCAAGACCGCGAACGGCGCCGGCCACCTCGCTGGAAATAACGGCGCGGGTTCCTGGACCGGCGGTTCGTGCTCCGGCGTGTGGACCGCGGAACGCCGCGCCTCATAGCGCACACATAAATTCACGTCATGACGAGCTGGCCTGCCTCCGCGGCAGGCCAGTTTTTTTGTGCCGCCGGGCGATCGTTACGCCGCCTTCGCCCATAACTCCCCCGATGCGCGGCGGGCGCCTTCGGCGAGCGAGGCGAGCTTCATCCAGACGATCTTGGTGTCGACCTGGACGCGGCCGGCGAAGGTGCCGAAGCCGCAATCGACGCCGGCGATGACGTTTTCACGCCCGACCACATTGGCGAAGTTCAGGATGCGGTCGGCGACGACTTCGGGATGCTCGACGGTGTTTACCGTCGAATCGATGACGCCGGGCACGATGACCTTGCCATCCGGCAGCTTCACTTCGCGCCAGATTTTCCATTCATGCTCATGCCGGGCATTGGCGGCGGGGAACGACACCGCCATCGGTTTTGCGGTGAGCACGATGTCGACGATGTCTTTCAGCGGCACGTCGGTGTGGTGCGGCGACACCGTCGAGCCCCAGCACACATGCATGCGCATGCGGTCGGCCGGAATATCGGCAATCGCGTGATTGAGCGCCGCGACATTGACGGTGATGATCTTGCGGAAGTCGGCGAGGCTCTTGTCGAGATAGACGGTATGCCGCAGCATCGCGAGGTCCGGAC
The DNA here is from genome assembly GCA_963723335.1 of uncultured Alphaproteobacteria bacterium. Lineage (GTDB taxonomy): Bacteria > Pseudomonadota > Alphaproteobacteria > Rhizobiales > Xanthobacteraceae > BOG-931. The sequence continues at coordinate 133,774 of CAVRQJ010000016.1, forward strand.
AATCGAGCTGCAGGATGAAGCCGGCATCGACGATCGCCTTGTATTCGCGCTTCATCACATCGGCGAGCGCATACACATAGGCTTCCTCGGTCTTGTAGTGCTTGTTCTTGAGATAGCGCGCGATCTGGCCGGGCGAGGGCGAGGTCATGAACAGTTCGGCGGCTTTCGTGCCCTTCAATACGTCCTTCGCGAGATCGATATCGGCCTGGGCCGCCGGCCAATCCTTCCAGGCCACATCGCCGCTGCAAGACGGACGGTGCTGAAACGGCGAGGCAAAATGCGTCAGCAATTGCGCCAGTTCCGGAAATTCCGGGTCGCCGGTGCCCAAAGGTGCCGCGCTTTCGCCTTCGAAGCCGGTGAGCCGGTCGAGCACATGCACGGTATAATCGGCGCGACCTTGCTCGCCATCGTTGATGACGTCGATGCCGCATTCGATCTGCTTCTGCGCGACATGGTGCACCGCTTCACGCACCGCTACGGCAAACTCCGCCTTGCGCGCGCCGGGATTCTTCAGTTCGGCGAGCAACAGTTCGACCACCTTGGCGGTGCGCGGCAGGCTGCCGGTGTGGGTGGTGAGAATCCGGTCGGTACTGCGTTTCATAATCGTTCCTTGCTGCCATGCGGGCATTCTTGCGGCCCGACTGGATACTGGTGCGTTTCCGGTGGCCTCGCAAGACAGCGGCGAAATTCGAACGCGGCGCGATCGGATCGCGCTTTGCGCGCCGATGCGGTAGTGTCTTCGTTCTGCGTCAGAAGAATGATGCATCGGGCGGAAAGCACCGATCGGCGGGCAGGGACGGTCAATGACGGAATTCGATGGACATTCGCCGCCGTCGCGGCGCCGCATCATCAAAAGCGCGGGTGCAATCGCAGTCGGCATCGCCGCGCCTGCGATTTTGAACATCCGCGCGGCGTACGCGGCCTATCCCGACCGGCCGGTCAAGATCGTGGTGGCCAATACGCCGGGCGGACCGTCCGACCTGATCGGCCGCTTCGTCGCGGCCGGGCTGCAGGAATTGACCGGCAAGACATTCATCATCGAAAACATCGCCGGCGGCGGCAGTAATATCGGGATGGGCTATGTCGCGCATGCCGAACCGGATGGCTACACGATCCTGCTCACCACCAATGCCATTTCGATCAATGCAACGCTTTATAGTTCAATTCCCTATGACCCGCTGAAGGATTTCGTGGGCGTTTGCGAATTGGCGAGCTCTCCCGGCATTTTCGTTGTCAGGTCGGACTCGCCTGCGAAGACCATGCAGGAAGTTGTCGCGCTCGCCCGCGCCAACCCGGACAAGTTCAACATTTCCACGCCGCCCATCGGCACGTCGGGGAATATCCAGGCGGAGCTTCTGAAGATCCGCGCAAATCTGCCCAAGCTGGAATCCATCGTGTTCAAGGGCGGCGGCGACGCATTGCAGGCTTTGCTCGCGGGGACCGTGCAGTTGAATGCCGGTTCGATCCCGCCGACGATGCCCCACGTCGCGGCCGGTTCCGTGCGATGCTTGGCGATCTTAAGTGAAAAGCGCTGGCCGGATTTGCCGGATGTCCCGACGATGGAGGAGGCGGGCTACAAGGATTTTGTCATCGCCGTCGACACCGCGTTCCTGGCGCCGGCCAAAACGCCGCCCGAGATCGTCAAATGGCTTGAGACCGCGACACTCAAAGTCCTCGACACGGCGGACATGAAGACGCGGCTGTTCAAGGCGGGCTTTCAGGTGCGGGTGCAGGGCGGTGCCGCCGCCTGGGCGCGTGTGATCAGGGAAATCTCGAGTTTCCGCGACATCATCAACAAGGCCGGCATCAAAAAGCTGTAACGCCTGCCAGATTGCGCTGCGCTAATCCGCCCCGCGAACTCCCTTGCTGCCGAACAAAGGCCCGGCGAAGTCTTTCCACAACAGACCGGAACCCATGGCCGTCAGCACGATGCCGGCGATGATGATCCGCAAAAACATGCGATGAGCCAAAAACAGCTCGGCCATCAATAAATACACGCCGCCAAGCAGCATTGCCGTTGCAACGACAAAGACGAAGATGTTCCGCAACAATTTCCACATGCGTTATCTTAAGCACGCCCCGGATAATCAAAATAGCCGTCGTCAGTAGATTTCCCACGCGGCAACGCGCCAATCGCTTGAATCCGTTTGATAGAAAACCAGCCTCAGAGTGTTTTTGGGGCCTCCGCCAGCGTAGATCCACGTTTTGCACGTCCAGGGGTTTCCCGCGTGATCGACACATTTGGCGGTGTCGGCCTTGTCCGGTGTCGCTCCGATCGTGACCGCAACCTCCTTTTCCGACATGTCCTTCTTCAGGTGCGAACTCAGGGACGCATAGTCCTTGTCCTGGAGACCCGGCGTCAGGCCGCCCGGTTTCGCGCAACTCGCGAGGACAAGCGTTGTTGCCGACACAGTCAGGGTCAGGCGCAACGATGCCATCAATCGATTTCCTGTTCGGGCCCCAATACCCTTATATCACGCGCACTGATTCGGACGGCCGCGCCGCTGCAGGCCGGGATCGGCACGCGCGGTAGATTGCGGCGATCAGCGTGGCTCGCCGGCGAATCCCTGCCGGAGCGTGGTGAGGCGCTCAAGCGCCGCTGCGGGCAGGGGGCCCTTGAGAACCGCGGCGAGCGCATCCTCGAATTGCTGCGGTGCCGCCATGCCGACCAAAATGGTGCCGATTGCCGGATGCGAGATTGCAAACCGTGTGGCGGCTTCGGTGAGGCTTTCGGCAAAACCCTCCTCGACCAGCGGCATCAGGCGGCGGGCGCGTGCGATATCACCGTCGTAGCTCATCGCCGAGCCGATCGGCTCGGGCGGCGGACTGGCAATCGCATGGCGTTCGGCCGATCCTGACAGCGCACCACCCGCCAGCACGCGGATGCCGATGATGCCCGTGCCGGCCGCTTTGGTGTGATCGAACAGCCGCCCATAATCCTGCGCCGGATAATTCGCCGGCAGCGCGATGGCCGCGGACGGATTGAGCATATTGTAGACCACCTGTGCGCTGTCGAAGGCGCGCGCATCGATCGCCTGTTGCAGCGCCGCCGTGTCGCCGACCGCTGTCAGGCCGAGAAATCGCGTCTTGCCTTGCTGGCGCAGCTTCTCGAATGCCGGCACCACTTCACCGAGCACCTGCTGGATATCGAGCGCTTGTCCGCCGCCGGTCGCGGTGACCGCGTTGTGCAGGTGGAAAATGTCGACTCGATCGCGGCGAAGCCGGCCGAGGCTTGCTTCGAGCGACTGCGTCACGGCGTCGGCGATGCGGCCGAACTCCGCGCTCGGCAGCCGCACTTTCGTGCCGACAACCACGTTGGCCGGTTTGAGTTTTTGCAGGACGCGGCCGAGATTCTTTTCCGATTCGCCGTTGCCGTACTGCACGGCGGTGTCGAAGTAGTTCACGCCGGCGGCAAGCGCGCGTGCGATAGTCCGCTCCTGGTCGAGCGGGTCGCCGCGCACCATGAGGCCGCCGACTGCGCCGCAGCCGAAGCCCAGCACCGAGAGCTGCATTCCGGTGCGGCCAAATACCCGCATTTCCATTGTTATTCCTCCGACTGCGCCGGCGACGCCCGATACGCAAAGATGCGCCGTGGCAGCCTCACACGATCCAAAACCTCACAGAAGAATCTTGCCGCGAACGTCGACGGCTTTGTCGATCTTGATCAGCGCGCCGATGCCGGTATCCGCGCCGACATGGGTCTGCTCGCGCGGCAGCAATTTGGCAAAAATTGCGTCATGCAGCGGCCCGCTCTCGTGCAGCTCGACGCTGCCGAAGAAGCGCAGGAAGCCGCTTTCGAGCACGCCGTCGCGCTGCGCCTTGAAGTTCGCGTACATGACGCAGACGCGCTTATCGTACGCCAGGTTCTCCAGCGCCGTGCGTTTGGAGCGTTCCCAATAGGCCAGGTGCGTGTCGTCGAACACGATCATGCTGCCCTTGATCGAAATATTGGGGCCAGCGGGGCCGCAGGTGGCGACGAGGCAGGGACAGCCGTCGTCCCAGGCATTGCGGATCAGGGTCTTGATGGTGTCGGAGAGCGCCATTTGGATAATCCGTGATTTCCGTTACTGGATCTGTGGAATCTTCGCATCGACAATGACTTTGTGCCACTTGTCGACTTCTTTCTTGATATAGCCGTTAAATTCCGCAGGCGTGTCGGCTATGACGTCGAAGCCGAGCTGCTGGCATTTTGCTCTAACGTCCGGCAACTGCATCGCCTTGACAATCTCGGCGTTGAGCAGGGCGACGATGTCCGCCGGTGTGCCGGCCGGAACGAGGACGCCTTGCATGGTCTCCGATTCCTGGCCTTGAAGTCCGGATTCAATCATTGTCGGCACGTCCGGCAGCGCGTCCGACCGCTTCAGCGCGGTGACTGCAAGACCGCGCAAATTGCCGCCAAGGATCTGGGGCACTGCAGGACTGGTGTTGGCAAAGCCGATCTGCGTCTGCCCGGCAACCGTCGCCTGGATCGCCGGAGCGCCACCGGCGTAAGGCACGCTGGGCTGATCAAGATTGAAGTTGAGCTTGAACAGCTCCGCCGCGAGTTGCGGCGTGGTGCCGAACCCCGGATTGGCAATGGCATATTTGCCGGGATTGGCCCGCAACAGAGCGATCAGTTCCTTCACGCTCTTGGCCGCGAGCGAGGGGTGCACGAAAAGTATATTTGGCGAGGCCGCCGCCAGCGACACCGGCGCGAAATCCTTGAACGGGTCGTACGGATTGTTGGCGTAGAGGCTCGGATTGACCACATAGCTCGAACTCGCAACCAGGATCGTGTAGCCGTCGGCCGAGGCTCGCGCGACCTGCGTCATGCCGATATTGCCGCCGGCGCCTGGATGGTCTTCGACATAGAATGATCCTTTCAGGCTCGCTGAAAGCTTATCCGCCAGAAGCCGCGCGATCAGGTCGGTTGGGCCGCCGGCCGTGAACGGGGCGATGACCTTCACGGGATGATCCGGATAGGCGCCAGCGGCGAAGCCCGGTCCGGCCGATGCCAGGCTCGTCCCGGCCAGGCATGCCCATAGAACGAATGCACGCGCGGCAGAATTCTCTACGGCCATGACGCCCCCCTTGGGAGTTTGGCCGATACTATCATTGCCCAAGCGATGGCCGCGAGAACCAATAGGGTGGTGGAGAGGCATGCCTCATCGCGGCTAAACTCGGCGCCCGTGCCCCTCCCGCGCCGTCGCGGGGCAGGATAGGGAGTTTTACATGCGTATCCGTTTTGACTTCGGATCACTCACGCTTGATGCCGAACTCCTCGACACGCCGACCGCAAAGGCGATCGCGGCGGCGCTGCCGATTACCGGTTCGGCGCTGACCTGGGGCGAGGAGGTCTATTTCGAAAGCCCGGTAAAGGTCGCGCGAGAAAGGTGCCCGCGCCGTGGTCACGCCGGGGGAGATCGCCTATTGGCCGGACGGCCACGCCATCGCCATCGGCTTTGGCCGCACGCCGATTTCAAAGGGCGATGAGACGCGGCTGGCGAGCCCCTGCAACATCTGGGCGAAAGCGCTCGGCGACGTGAAGACGCCGGCGAAGGTGCGTGGCGGCACGAAGATCAAAGTCAGCGCGGCCGAATAGCGCGCGCCGCTTTCATCAGGTCTCGCTCTCTTTTCTGCGCTGCGCCGCCGAGCGCCGCGCCATCGACAGCATCAAATCCCAAGCGTTGCGGATATTGACGACGAGCAATGCCAGCGCCGCGCCGGCCAGCACATTGAGGCCGATCGGGGACTCTTTGAGGATAAGGACCGACGACACGAGACCCGCTGTGTAACAAACGGCCGGAACCGCGCCGTAGGCAAAATTGTCGATCATGTCGGCGCGCGAGTCGCGCAACACGCGCACCAGGATGACGAGCGAATAAACAATGCTGCCTGCGGCAGCGACGCCGATTGTGAGGCCGAAGGACTCCCAGGTTTGCACCGGAATGAGCGTGATAATGCTGAGAAACAAGACGTTGGCATAGTGGAACGCGACCGGGCTCATGAAAGTGCGCGTGCCGCCCGCGGTTTCGGGCGTCATCGCACTCGCACCGATCGACGCCACGACAAACAACAGCGACAGCAGCGCGGCGGCGCTGCCGCCGAGCAGGGCATAGAACTCATGCCATTCGGCGAGCATCGAGAAATCTCACCCGCGCCCGACGAACGGCATCAGGTTCGCCATCACCGTCATGAACAGCACGTTGGTGTCGAGCGGCAGCCCCGCCATGTAAATCACGGCGCGGCCGACGTCGTCGGCGGCCATGCGCGCCTCGATTTTTTTGCTGCCGTCGGGCTGCAGCACGCCATCGCCCTGCACCATGCGATCGGTCAGCGGGGTTGCGGCATTGCCGATATCGATCTGGCCGCAGCAGATGTCGTGGCCGCGGCAGTCGAGAGCGGTCTGTTTGGTCAGTCCCGTGACGGCGTGCTTGGTCGCGGTATAGGCGGCGGCGCCCGGGCGCGGCGTGTGCGCCGAAATCGAGCCGTTATTGATGATGCGGCCGCCGCGCGGCGTTTGCGCCTTCATGATCTTGATGGCTTCCTGCGTGCACAGGAAAACGCCGGTGAAATTGGTGGCGACGACGGCCTGCCATTTGTCGAACGGTATTTCCTCGATCGGCATCGCCGGCGCGCCGATACCCGCATTGTTGAACAGGAGGTCGAGCCGGCCGTAGGTTTCCTTGGTCTTGGCGAACAGCGATTTGATCGAGGCCGGATCGCCGACATCGGCTGGTACGGTCAGCGCTTCGCCCGGCGTCTGGGCGCCTTCTTTTGCCACGGCTTCCAGCATGTCCTTGCGCCGGCCGGTGAGCACAACCGCATAGCCTTCGCGCATCAGCGCCAGTGTGACCGCGCGGCCGACGCCCGTGCCTGCTCCCGTGACCAATGCAACCTTCCGTCCCGCCATAATATCCTCCCGATATGTCATTCCGGCAGCCGCGGCGGCGGCTCTCTCCCAATTCCATAACCACGGATCGCGTGGCTGCGGAAGGGCCGAGACAATCGTTTGAATGTGGAGATTATGGATTCCAGGCCCCGAGCTACGCTCGGCCTCGGAATGACGGCGCCGCCGTCAGCTCGCCATTCAACTCGCCATGGCGACTTCGAGGTCCGGGCTGCCGACGCGATAATCGTCGGGGCAGGCAAGCCGGTTGTCGATATCGAGCGCGGTGCCGGGCTTGCCGAACCGGTAGCCCTGCATCGAGTGCACGCCGGCGGCACGCAGGAACAGATGCTGCTCGGCGGTTTCCACGCCCTCCGCGGTGACCTTCATGCCGAGGCCGCGGCCGAGGCTGACCACCGCGTGGACGATGGCGGCGGCGTCCGGCGCTTTTTCGATGGAGCGCACGAAGCTTGAGTCGATCTTGAGCTTGTCGAACGGGAAGCGGCGCAGATACAGCAAGCTCGAATAGCCGGTACCGAAATCGTCCAGCGCAAAGCGCACGCCGATGGCTTTTAGCCGCAGCATCGACAATTCGGCGGTTTCCATGTTGCCAAGCAGCGTACTCTCGGTGAGCTCGAGCTCGAGCCGGTTGGCGTCGAAATCGGTTTCGGTGAGGATCCGTTCGACGACCTCGACGAAGTCGGAACGGCGGAATTGCAATGGCGAGACGTTGACCGCAATCGTCAGGCCCGGCCAGTTTCGGCCTTCAAGGCACGCGCGCCGCAGCATGTATTCGCCGAGCTCTATGATGAGCCCGGAATGTTCCGCGATCGGAATGAAGCGTGACGGCGGAATTTCGCCGTGGGTCGGATGGGTCCAGCGTGCCAATGCCTCGACGCCAACGACGGTGTCGCCCGAGGCATTGACGATGGGCTGATACGCGGCGCGCAGGCCGTCGGTCTTGATCGCCTGCAGCAGATCGCCTTCCAGCAATTTGCGGTTCGACAGGTCGGCATCCATCGCCGCGTCGTAGATGCAGGCGCGGTTGCGGCCTTCGTTCTTGGCGCGATAGAGCGCCATATCGGCATAGCGCAGGATGTCGCCGGCATCGCCGGCGCGCCGGTCGATGACGGCAATGCCGATCGAGGCGCCGATGATGATGTTGTGACCGCTGATCTGGTACGGCGCGCAAACCGCGGAGATGATGCGGCCGGCAATGGCCTGGAGCGAATAGGAGTCCGACGCGCAGGTCGTGATGATGGCGAATTCGTCGCCGCCGAGACGGGCGACCAGATCGTCGCCGCGCATGATACGGCTCAGGCGCTGGGTGACGTTGAGGATGAGCTCGTCGCCGATATGATGGCCGAGCGTATCGTTGACGTCCTTGAAGTGATCCAGATCGATATAGAACACGGCAGCCGGCGGGCCGCCGCCGCGCACCCCAACGATTGCCTGTTCGAGCCGCTCGCCGAAGAAGATGCGGTTGGGCAGGCCGCAGACCGGATCGTGCAGGGCCAGATGGCGCAATTGCCGCTCGCCGGTGGCGATGGCTGACGCGGTGCGCCGCATATGGCGGATAACGAGACCGACAAGGAGCGCGAAACCGGCAAGCGCCACCGCGATGAAGGGAACGACGCTCGTTACGATTGTGCCGCCCGGCCGCGTCGGTTTCCAGGCAAGGCGGGTGACCATGTCGCCTTGACCGTCGGCGAGCTCCATAACGCGGTCGTCGCTGCCCTGCACCTGCTCATCGATCTCGCGCAGTCCGTTGAGCTGCAGGTGATCGCCGATGTGATTGAGCACGCGTTCGCTGATGAATTTTACCGACAGCACGATCGGTGCGCCGGCATTGCCGGCGGCAAGCTCGGCCTCGGAGCCAACCGCGACCGCCGAGACCATCGCGGGCCTGCCCATGACACGCTGGACCAGTGACGTGCTGCGGCCCGGATTCGAAGGGGCCTGGCCGGCAACCATCGGTATGGCGTCGCTCGGCATGCTGCTCAAGCGTCCGCGCAACAGATCGATGGCCGGCGCAAGCTCGGTGCGCAGATCGGCCGATCCGGCGTCGCCGGGCACAAGAAAATGCGCGTATTTGATCTGGTCGCCAGCGTCGACGATCACTTCGATGTCGGTGTTGAAGAAATTCTCGAGCCACGTTCCGATGCGGCGAGCGATCCAATTTTCGTCATAGGTGTCGCGGATAGCCCGCGCTGCGCGCGGCGTCGTCGCAACGCTTTCGACCTGATGCAGCGCCCGGCCGCTATGGTCGATGATCGCCTGCCTGATGAGTTGCTGTTCGGTGGTGGCGGAAACCTCGTCGGCGCGCTGCGCGGATGTCAGCACCGCGACCACGATGCATACGATCGCGACAGCAACGATCACGCCAATCGGGATGACCAGGCTCACGCGCGCCTGATCCCACCGCGACCGGGTACTTTCCCCGGCGATTTGTGACCGCGCCGAAGGCAACACGCTAACCACCCTTGGGCTAATAGATCGCCGCGACCATAGGGAGCAAAGCTTTCCAATCGCTTGCAATTTGCCCGAGTAAAGCGTCCCGGCGGCACTTCTGCCCGGTTCCGGTCGTGCTCCTTAATGGCGGGTAAATTCCGCGACCGGGCCGGGCGGCTTGCAAGTCTTGGCAGGCTCTTCGGCGCGCCGGCTCAGCGCTGGTTGGTATAGGGCGGCCGGGGAATGCCGATATGGGCGGCCCGCAGGGCGGCCGACCAGCGCTCGCGCAGGTCGGTGAAATAGGGTTCGCCGGGTTCTATCCGGTAGATCAGTTCCGGGTCGCAGGTGTCGCGCCGCACCACCAGAAGATCGATCGGCATGCCGACGCTGAGATTGGATCGCATGGTGGAATCGATCGAAACGAGCCCCACTTTCAGCGCGTCATAAAGGTCCATTTCGTAGTTGATGGCGCGGTCGAGCACCGGCTTGCCGTATTTGTGCTCGCCGATCTGGAGGTAGGGGGTGTCGGTCGTGCATTCGATGAAGTTGCCCGCCGAATAGATCATAAACAGCCGCATCCGCTCGCCCATGATCTGGCCGCCGAACAGGAACGAGACATCGAACGTGACGTCGGACGCCTGCAGCGCCTTGCCTTCGGTCGAGGCGATGGTGCGGATGACTTGACCGACGCGTTGTGCCGCCTGAAACATGGTCGGCGAATTCATCAGCGTTTCGTGCTCGCCGGTTTCCGGGTTGTCGTAGCCTTCGGTCAAAATGCTGATCACCGACTGGCTGATCGACAGGTTCCCGGCCGTCGCGATCGCCATGATGCGCTTTTTCGGGTCCTTAAAGACGTGCAGCTTGCGAAAGGTCGAAATGTTGTCGACGCCGGCATTGGTTCGCGTATCCGCGAACATCACAAGCCCTTCGCGCACAAGAATTCCGCCGCAATAGGTCATCGACTCAGTTGCTCCCCCGGTCCGCCTCTATAGCATTCTTCCCCGGCCGCGCGGCAGGGTGCCGCGCCTACTGTCCCACCTTGATGGCGACCGCGAGCGTCTCGGCGCCCGGCCCATAACGGGTGCCGCGGACCGGCGCGGCGCCGAGCAAGTCGAGCCCGATGGCGACGCGGACATGCAAATCCATTGGGCAAAAGCCGTGCGCGGGATCGAATGCCACCCAGCCGAAATCCGGGACGAAAGCCTCCGCCCAGGCGTGCGCGGCGGCGTCCGCCGTCTCGTCGCCGCCGCTGCGATAATAGCCGCCGACGTAACGCGCCGGGATACCGAGGCTGCGCGCCGCGCCGATAAAAACATGGCTCAAATCCTGCGGCGAGCCACGTTTGCGCGCGAAAACTTCGGCGGCATTGGCGACAACCTTCGTGTCGCCCGCATCATGGGCCATGTCTTCGTGGAGGCGATCGAGCAAAGCGTGCAGTTCCGCGAGAATCTCGCCGCCTTTCGCCGCACGAATGCCTTGCGCGAAATCGCGGATTGCCGGGTCGGCCTGGGTCAGTCCGGTGTCGCGGAGGAACAGGCTCGGACCAAATCTCTCCACCGTGCCTCGCACGACGCCGTTGGTGTTCTGCGTCTCGATCGCGCCGTCGACCTCGACGACCAGTTCGTCGAACGGACCATCCGCGGAGAACACATGGGTGATATTGCCGAACGCGTCCTCGTGGGCCGCAAGTTTTGCGTCCGCCGACACGTCGATGCGCCAGTTCATGACATATTGGCCCTCATGGTTTCGCGGCGTGAGCCGCAAAACCTGGATCACGCCGGTGGCCGGCGGATCGTAGCTATAGGTGTTGCGATGGGCGATACGGATGCGCATGCATGTCGGCGATCGAAGCGGCTGTCAGGCTGCCGCAAAATGAAGAATAGCCGACATAGTGCCGATTTATAACAAATATTGCTGCGACACCGCGGTTCCGAGGCGATTGTTGTCCTCGACGAATTCATCGATGAATTCGTGCAGCCCGTTCTGGAATACTTCTTCGATCTTGCTGTTTTCCAGACGCGCCCGGACGGTGCGGGCCTGGCGCTGCGCCGGCCCCTGGCGGCCATAGGCGTTGGCGATGCGGTCGAGATTTTGCACCAGGTTCTCGTAACAGCTCGCGAGCGATCGCGGCATCTCGTCCTTGAGGATGAGCAGATCGGCGACGAGCCACGGCTTTACGTTTTCACGATAGACCCAGTGATAGGCGGTAAGCGCGGAGACCGTGCGCAGGATCGAAGTCCATTGGTAGTAGTCGAGCGGGCCGCCGACTTTCTCGATGGCGGGCAGGAGGAGATGATATTTGACGTCGAGGATGCGCGCGGTGTTGTCGGCGCGCTCGATATAGACGCCAAGCCTTGAGAACCAATAGGCGTCGTTGCGCAGCATCGTGCGGTAGGCCGAGCCGTCGAAGCGCAGCGATGAACCCAGCACCCAGCGCAGGAAGCGCGCGAATTCCTCGCGCGAACTCGGCCCGTTGCCCCACCGTTTCAGTTCGAGCCAGGCGCTGTTGATGGCGTCCCACATTTCGATGGTCAGCGCGGTGCGCACGGCGCGCGCATTGAGCCGCGCGCTCTCAAAGCAGTTGCGGATCGACGAAGGATTGTCGGTGGAGAAAGCGAGAAATTCCGTGACGGTTTCCTCGTTGGCCTCGTCGTAGGCCTCGAAAAAAGCGCTGGCGCAGCCCGCGGTGGCAACGGCGGATTCCCACTCGTTCGTCGAGCCGACATAGGCGAGCGGCAGCGCGGTCAGCCGGAGCGTGGTGTCGAGAATGCGCGCGATATATTCCGCGCGCTCGACATAGCGGGCGAGCCAGTAAAGATTATCGGCGGTACGCGACAGCATCGTATTACGGCGTCACCCGGCCAAAACCCGGTCCTTCATTCATCCAGAATCCAATTCTTCATTCATCCAGGATCCAAGTATCCTTGGTGCCGCCGCCCTGGCTCGAATTGACCACGAGCGACCCTTTCTTGAGCGCGACGCGGGTCAAGCCTCCGGGCACGATGCGGATACGATCGCGACCGGAAAGCACGAACGGCCGCAAATCGACGTGCCGCGGCGCGATGCCCTCTTCGACGCAAGTCGGGCAGGTCGACAGCGCCAGCGTTGGTTGCGCGATGAAATTTTTCGGATCCGCCTTCAGCTTGGCGCGAAACGCAGCCGTGGTCGCCTTGTCCGCCTTCGGTCCGATCAGCATGCCGTAGCCGCCTGAGCCGTGCACTTCCTTGACCACAAGTTCTTCGATGCGGTCGAGCACGTAGGCGAGATGTTCTTCTTCACGGCAGCGCCATGTCGGCACGTTCTTGAGGATCGGTTCTTCGCCGAGATAGAATTTTACGATCTCCGGCATGTAGCTATAGACCGCCTTGTCGTCGGCGACGCCGGTGCCGACGGCATTGGCGAGCGTGACGTTGCCGGCGTGATAGGACGACATCAGGCCGGGCACGCCAAGCGCGCTGTCGGGCCGGAACACCAGAGGATCGAGAAAGTCGTCGTCGACGCGGCGATAGATGACGTCGACGCGCTTCAGCCCTTCCGTGGTGCGCATATAGACGACGTCGGCCTTGACCACGAGGTCGCGGCCCTCGACCAATTCGATGCCGAGCTTGTCGGCCAGAAACGAATGTTCGTAATAGGCCGAATTGTAGACGCCCGGCGTGAGAAGAGCGACGACAGGATCGGACGATGCCGAGGGCGGCGCGATCGATTTGAGCGTGGCCAAAAGCTCGTCCGGATAATTCTCGACCGGTGCGACGCGGTAACGCGAGAACAGCTCCGGAAAGAGCCGCAGCATGATCTCGCGGTTCTCCAGCATGTAGGAGACGCCGGACGGCGTGCGGGCATTGTCCTCAAGCACGTAGAAGGTGTCCGCATCGAGCCGTATGATGTCGATGCCGGCGACATGCACGTAGATGTCGTGCGGCACTTTCTGGCCGTTCATTTCCGGCCGGAATACCGGATTTTGAAAAATGAGATCTTCCGGAATAATGCCGGCTCGCAGAATCTCGCGGCGTGTGTAGACGTCCTTGATGTAGGCGTTGATGGCTTTGACGCGCTGCTCCAGGCCGCGTTTCAAGATTTCCCATTCCTTCGCCGCGATGATGCGCGGGATGACGTCGAAGGGAATGAGACGCTCCTGCGCCTCCGGATCGCCGTAGACCGCGAAAGTGATGCCGATGCGCCGGAACAGCAGCTCCGCCTCGCGCCGGCGGAAATCGAGTACGTCCGGCTTCACCTCGCTGAGCCATTGCGACAGTTCGGCATAGGCCGGCCGCACGGCGTCCCCGGTGCCCCTCATTTCATCGAACATGCCGAACCCCGGCCCGCTGCAAACCTCTGCGGCACCTCTACTTGTAGCAATCTTCGCGCCAGTTCGAACGCACGCGCGTCTAGGCTGGATGCCCGCCGTTGCCCTAGTATTGCTCACGTTTTAGGCGATTTGACCATCGCAGCGGCTTAAATGGAGCTGCGGCGAAGGCCCGTACGGATAAGAAAAGAGACCTGCCGGATCACGACGCGCAACCCACGATGGTGAGGCTATGAGTGCTCAATAAGGGCATTGCCGGCCCCTCCGGGGGCCTGCGACACCGGTAATGGTGCGCGCCGTCCCGTCATCCGCGGGCTGCGGTTCGCGCAAGATGGCGACGGGCCTGCCGGCAAATCCTTCCGCCCGACGAGGCAGGCGCTGCCTTGAGCCGCCTCTGCCATCGCGCTACAGGAGGCGAAAGCACGGAGATGGGTTATGGCCAACGACGCGGCCAAAAGCGAAGGCGCTGCGGTGACCGCCGCGGTCCTGGTGATCGGCGACGAGATTCTCTCAGGCCGTACCAAGGACAAGAATATCGGCTACATCGCCGAATATCTCACCGGCATCGGCATCGATCTGAAGGAAGTGCGCGTTGTCCCCGACGAGGAGCCGGAGATTGTCGCCGCGGTCAACGCATTGCGTGCGCGCTACACCTATCTGTTCACCACCGGCGGGATCGGCCCGACCCACGACGATATTACCGCCGATTGCGTCGCCAAGGCTTTTGGCGTCGCGCTGGAATATCATCCGCAGGCGGTCGAGATCATGAAAGCGCGGATCGCCCAGACCGGCGGCACGATGAACGAAGCGCGCATGCGCATGACGCGCGCGCCCATCGGGGCTGACCTCGTCCTCAACAAGATCTCGGCGGCGCCCGGATTCCGGATCGGCAATGTCATCGTGATGGCGGGTATTCCGAGCGTCATGCAGGCGATGCTCGACGACGTGACGCCGAAACTGAAAACCGGCGCCAAAATGCTCTCGGATTCGATCCGCGCCGACAGCCGCGAAGGCGACATCGGGACCGAGCTCGGCGAACTCGCCAAAAAATATCCCGATGTGATGATCGGGTCCTATCCGTTCATGGACGAGAACAACGCCGCGAATACGAACGTTGTCGTGCGGTCCCGCAACTCGCAAAGGCTTGCCGCGGTCAGACAGGCGGTCGAAGCCATGCTGGTGCGGGTCAAGGCCGAACTTGCAAAAGCCTGACGGCTCCTGCGCAATCGCAGCCGTAATTCGTCCATCGGCTCTGCGCCGTCGCGCACGGCCATAGAGACGGCCATAAAGCATGGATCGGCGCCGCATCATCGCTACCGTATTTGCGCGCCTGTTTGCGGCGGCCGTCGTTCTGTTTGCGCCGGGCTTTGGCGCCGGAGCCTTCGCCGCCAACTTGCAAGGCCTCGGCGTCGTTTATCTGCACGGCAAGGCGAGCGGGGCTGGCTCATTGAACGGCGGCATTCTCAGTTCGCTGGAAGACGAAGGCGCGCTTATCGCCAAGCCTGAAATGCCCTGGTCGTTTCATCGCCGCTATGACGCGACCTACGACCAGGCGATGGCCGAGATCGATGCCGCGGTCGCGGCGCTCAAAGCCAAAGGCGCGACGCGTATCGTCATCATTGGCCATTCGCTCGGCGCCAACGCTGCGATCGGCTATGCGGCCCGGCATCCCGAACTTGCAGGCGTCGTCGCGCTTGCGCCGGGGCATCTGCCGGAGGCCGACCCGATGCGCAGTTTCGTGGCCGACGCCGTGGCGCGCGCCAAGGCGCTGGTTGCCGCGGGCAAGGGCAACGAGCCGCAATCTTTTCCCGACATGGCGCAAGGCATTCCGCTGTCCACGACAGCAACGCCGATCGTGTATCTCAGCATGTTCGATCCCGACGGCCCGGCGGTGATTCCAAAAAATGCCGCGGCCATCGGGGCTGCGGCGCGGCCGATACCGCTGCTCTGGGTGGTCGGCAAGCTCGATCCGATCGATCGGCAAGGTCCCGAATACGCTTTCAACGCGGCTGCGAAAAATCCGAAGAGCAAATATGTCGAAATCTTCGCCGGCCACCTGACGACGCCGTTTCTCGCGCGCTCGCAAGTGGTCGAGTGGATCAACTCGCTGTGATGAAAGGCAATTCGCTGTGATGAAAGGACAGTGTATCGTCGCGGCGATGCGCCTTGTCGCCACCTGACCCGAAGCATACTTTCTCTCTGCGTACATTGACGCGAGCGGGGACAGGTGAGCGAGACAGAAGCCCTTTTCGGAGTGCTGCGGCAATCGGCCGATGCCGACAGCGCCGCCGCCATCGAGCGCGCGGTTCGCGACGCGCCCGATCGCGAGCTTTGCCGCATCAATGTGCTCGATTTTTCCGCCAGGAACGGCCTCGATGAAGAGCGGGCGCTGGCCGCGTTTCTGCACGCAGCGCGCCTCGGCATTTTTGAATTGTCGTGGAACGTGATCTGTCCTGGCTGCGGCGGCGTGCTCGAAGTCGGCTCGACGCTAAAGACCATCGATCACGAGGAATATGCCTGCGGGCTTTGTGCCTCCGGCTACAAGCCGACGCTCGACGAAATGGTCGAGGTGACGTTCACCGTAAGCCCGCGGGTGCGCCGCATCGCCGCCCACGATCCGGATTCACTGTCTGAAACGGAATACTACAGGCAGATTTTCTGGAGCTCGGGAATAGACCTGCCCGAAACTCTTGGCGACGATCTTGCCGCGTTCACGGTCAATTCGATCGAATTGCCGCCCGGCGAGAAGGCGGTGCTGTCGGTGCAACTGCCGAATGATTTCGTCATCGCTTTCGATCCGGTGACGCACGGAACGCAATTCATCGACGTCAAGGGCGAGCCGACGCGGGAGCGTCAGACGCTGTCGATGGTGTTCAACGACGTCAAGGCGCCGGTGGGCACGGTCGAGATGCGGCCGGGGCCGCTGCGGCTGTCGCTTGAGAACCGCACCAGCCGCCGTGTGTTGCCGGCGCTGTGGATCGCCGGCGATGCGCTGCATCATCTCCTCGGCAAGCGAAAGCCGTTCATCACGGCGAAGCGGCTGCTCACCAACCAGACCTTTCGCGACATCTACCGCACCGACACGCTCGACGTCGACCAGCGGCTGAAGATCACGAGCCTGACGTTTCTTTTCACCGATCTGAAAGGCTCGACCGCGCTCTACGAGCGCGTCGGCGATCTCGTCGCCTACGACCTGGTCCGCCAGCATTTCGGCGTGCTGCATGAGATCGTGGCGGCGGAGGCGGGCGCGGTGGTGAAGACGATCGGCGACGCGGTGATGGCGACATTTTCGACGCCCGACCGCGCGCTCGCCGCGGCGCTGCGGATGCGCGACGCGATGGCGCGCATCAACGCCGAGCGGCAGAACGAGGATCTCCTTCTCAAGATCGGCATTCACGAGGGACCGTGCCTCGCGGTGACGCTCAACAACAGCCAGGATTATTTCGGGCAGACCGTCAACATGGCGGCGCGCGTGCAGGGTCTTGCGTCCTCGCGCGCCATTTTCGCCACGCAGTCGATCGTGGAAAACCCGAAGGCGGCGAGTATTCTCGAAAAGTCGGGACTGCGTCCGGAAATGCAACGCGCGGCGTTGCGTGGTATTGCCGACGAAACGACGGTTTACGAAATTCCCTGAGAGACCTCATGGCGACGCCGCAATCCGAGCCGGACAAGCCGCTCGATCCGGGAAAAATCTTCCCGGTGTCATGGGATCAGTTTCATCGCGATTCCCGCGCGCTGGCGTGGCGGCTCAACGGCGCCGGTCCGTTCGAGGCCATCGTCTGTATCACCCGTGGCGGCCTCGTGCCGGCCGCCATCGTGGCGCGCGAACTCGGCATCAGGCTGATCGAGACGGTTTGCGTCGCAAGCTACGATCACACCCGTCAGGGCGACCTGAAGGTGCTCAAGGACGTCGCCGCGGCAATCGTCGCCCTTGGCGGCGGGCAGGGCGCCGGCGTCCTTATCGTCGACGATCTTGTCGATACCGGCCAGACCGCGAAGGTGGTGCGGGCGCTGTTGCCGCGCGCGCATTTTGCCACCGTTTATGCCAAGCCGCTGGGCCGGCCGATGGTCGATACATTCATCACCGAAGTGTCGCAGGACACCTGGATCTATTTTCCCTGGGACACCGGCCTTGCCTTCCAGCCGCCGATCCGCGAGGGCGGACTATAGCGCAGAGGCGCCATTCGGCAGTGTCTGGTGCGCCGTACCCGCGATCGGCTATGATCCGGCCCAACAATGCAACCAAGGAGAAAAGCCATGGATGCCGTCACGCCCAAATCCAAGCACGACACCGCCGACACGCACTCCCACATCGTGCGTCCCGCCGACATGGAGTGGAAGAAGACCCGCTTTGACGGCTGCGAGGTCAAAGGCCTGCTGTTCGACAAGGAGAGCGGCGTCGTCACGGCGCTGATGAAGTTCGCGCCGGGCACCACGCTGCCCGACCACGAGCACGTCAAGATCGAACAGACCTACATCCTCGAAGGCAAGCTCGTGGACAAGGAAGGTCCGGCGAAAGGCCTGACGGTTGGGCCGGGCGAATTCGTCTGGCGCGAGGCCGGCAGCCGGCACGCCGCATGGACGCCCGAAGGCGGACTTATGCTTGCCATGTTCCAGGTGCCTAACAAATTCTTCGAAAAGGACGGCCGCGTGACCGATGTTTCCGGCGCCGACTGGGACAAACTCTGGGGACATGTCTTCAAGGACTGAAGTTCTCAAAGACCGAACGTGACGCGATGAATCTCTTCCAGAAAACGGTGCGGCGGCTTTTGCTGGCGGCAGCGGTTATCGCGCCGCTGCCGGTCGCGGCATGGGCGCAAAACCCGCTCATGCCGCATGTGAACCTCGGCGGCGACAACAAAAGGCCGCTGACGCCGGACGAAATCGAGCGGCAGAAGAAGATCGACGAAGCCTACAGGGCGGCGAACAGCAAGATTCCGGACAAAAAGCCCGTCGATCCCTGGGCCGACGTTCGTTCGTCGCCGGGCACGACTGCGCAGAACAAGAAGAAGACGCCGTAAGCCGGTCTCCGCCGGCGCGAGAGCCGCGCGTCTGCAAGCCGTTTTTCCCTTACCGAACCGCGCCTTATACCGCCGCAGCGTGAACACGTTCTAGGCGTCCGCTCCGCCGCCATGTTATGGGTGGCCGCGCTCTGCGGACGTGGCGAAATGGTAGACGCAAGGGACTTAAAATCCCTCGGAGGGATTCTTCCATGCCGGTTCGAGTCCGGCCGTCCGCACCAGCCTTCGCTGCTCTGCAGCTTCGGCATGGCGAGCCATCGCAAAATAAAGCCTGTCCCCTGAAGATTCGGAGAAGACGGATCCGCGATACGCGCGCGTTCTAAGCCGCCCCGCTCTCGAAGCCGTCGACGAAGACGAGGCCGATGGCGCGTGTCAGCGCCGCGGCCGAGATTGCGGACACGCCGAGGCCGACCAGCATGCCGCCCGGGATCACAAACATCAGCGTCGATGAGGTCGCTGTTCCAAGCCCTGCAGGTACCGCGCCCGCCACAATGCCGACGATAAGCGATCGCGTCCGGTCGCGCTGGAACGGCACGCCGTAAAGCACGCTGAGCGTCTTCACCATGCGCAAATTGATCGCGGTCAGGCTGGCGATGCTCACGACCGGCAACGGAACGAGGCCGCCCAAGGCGGCGTAGTTCTTGTACCGCGCGACGATTTTCTGCGCTGCGGCGCGCCGTTTCGCGGCGAGGGGAGGAGGAAGCGTCGCCGCCGCCGGATGGGACTCTTTTGCGGGCGCGGTCGCCGGTGTCACTGCGGGCTCCGGCTCGACGGCGTCAAATGGCACGGCCTCGAGCGGCACGCGTCCTTGCTCGTCGGCGACAAAGTTCGCGGCAATGCCGCGCAGGTTTTCAATCGGCCGGCGGATCGCTTTGGGAAGCGGCTTGCGGGTCATGCGGCGGCCTGTTGCTCGCCGAGCACCATGTCGACCTCGTCGGCGATCGCGGCGATCTCTTTCGCGGCCGGTCCCTTCCAGCTGATGAGGCTCGGCGTCGCGCCCCAGAGAGAGGCCTCCGGATAGCCGACCCGGTTCGTCATTTCATTATGCAGGACCGGCAGCCCGGCCTCGGCGAGTTCGGCGCGGATGTGCTTTGAGATCACGGAATCGCGCGTCGTCTGCGTCAGGATACAGCGGAACAGCGTCCGGCGTCCGTCGGAACGATCCGTCAGGATGCCCAGCGTATCGAGCATGCGATCGACGTCGAACGGCGAGGGTTTTACGGGGATGAGGAGGAAGTCGGCAACCGCCAGGCAGTCGAGCGCCGTCTTCGAGCGGAAACCGGGCGTGTCGATGATCACAAGACCATTGCCGCCGGCGAGGCGGCGCGCGGTCTTCGAGGCGTCTTCCGTTGCGTCCTCGACCACGGCGACGCCGCCGAGCGCGCGCTCGCGCGCGACAAGCCGCATGATGGAGCGTTGCGGATCGGCGTCGATCAGGGTCGGGTGCCGGCCCCGCAAATGCCAGTGCACTGCCAGACAGCTTGCAAGAGTGCTCTTGCCGCTGCCGCCCTTCATGGTCGCGACTGTGATGATCATGCCCCGTGACCTCCACGGTTCTGCAAACAAGGCTTTGCAACAAGCCCGCGCAAAGCGAATCAGCGCCGTGACGGTAACGGATTCGCGGCAAACTGCCTATCATTATGGCGTCGTGTTTGAATTCGTTCGGCCAGTGGCCGACCGCCACTGGCAATCAAATAATGTTCAGGAGTAACGGACCGGGATGGCGAGCGGACGCCCCGCCGGTTTCACCAGCGGCCGGCCGACGCGGTAGCGCGGCACGAGGTGCCGCACCAGGCCGAAACCGCCGAGCAACAGGCTCGACCAGACCGCGGTGCTGAAATAAAGCGACATCCAGGGAATCTCGTCGCGCCACTGCGCGATATCGCGCGTGACGGTCCAGTGCGTGGCGATGTCGCGCAATCCGGAGACGAGGCCGAGATATTGCCGGCCGTCCGCGAGTTCCGCCTGCCAGCGCGTAAAATACATCGGCACGTCGACGGTCGACATGAAGAACACATAAGCCGCGATACCGGCGGCCGATGCGGCAATGAGAAATTGCGCAATGCCGCGAAAGCTCACGATGAGCCGCGTCAGCGCGACGGCGATCAGGACGAAGGTCAGCGTCCACAACGAATTTTCCAAAACGTTGCCGAGGAAATTCGTCGAGACCACCGCGTACCAGGAAAAACATTCCGCGAGCGCGATCAGCGGCACGATGGCTTTGGCGACATTCTTCGCGGTGTCGGAATGCGTGACCCTGCCGAGCTCGTGCAGCACAAGCGCCCATTGAATGGCAAAACACAGCTCGGCGATGGTGGCGACGGAGCGGCCGATGAGCACGCTCGAGAACCATGTATCGAACAGGCAGATCCTTTGCACGTCGGCGCGCGGCAGGATCGAGCGGAAGGCGCAGCCCAGGACATAAACGGCGCTCAACAGCGCGACCGGCTCCAGGGCAAATGTCGCGTTACGGCCGAAGAGGTCGCCGCGGTAGCAGGCACGCAGGCCGAAGAGGAGCCCGATATTGAGCGCACTGACGACGAGCAAAAAGCCCCACCAGATCGCAACCGGATTCGACCAGTCCAGCCAATTCAGGCTCATTGCTCCCCTCAAAAATGTCACGTCCAGCTCATGAGATTGTAGCAATACCGACACATATGGCCAGAGTGAGATGGCTTCCGCCACGGCCCGCGAAACGTCCAGGGCTTTGTCACATAACGCAGGGCTTTGTCACATAACGCAGGGCTTTGTCACATAACGCAGGCCTTTGTCACATAACGCGCAAGGGCATGACTCACCACGGAATGCCCGGTTTACGGGTCCTTAATGCGCGTTGCCTAGAGTTCAGGCGACTGCGTCGCGGCGTCATTTCGGCCGGCGGGGCAGAAGGCTGTCCGATGGGCGACGCCGGCAATCACCGAAACCACGCGGAATTGCGCAGGAAGCCGCGGCGTCCATTTCATTACGGCGCCAAAATCCTTGCAGACAAAGATGCGCCGCCGATCACCTGCATGATTGCGGACATTTCGGAGTGCGGCGCCCGGCTGTTGCTCGACCATGACGTTGAACTGCCGGATAAGTTCATCCTGCTCTTGTCTGAAACCGGTGGCGCCCGCCGCCAATGCCGCAAGGTGTGGCGAACCGGGCTGACCCTTGGCGTCGAATTTCCATCCGATCACTCATAACGCGATCCTTGCCATATTTGCGGCACAGCAGGCTTCCAAAATAATCGGGGAATTCGCGCTGATCTGGCGCGAGTGGGCAGATGTGATGGGCTTTCACGACGTGATCGGCTCCACGCGGCCGTTTGTTGTCTTGCGCTGCGCGCTTTTCGGCGCGGCTGCATTCACGCTTGCCGGGTGCGGGTCGAGCGAGGATGTCGGCGCGCTCCTGGTCGATCCGGGCCGCTACAGCGCCTATCACTGCAACGAGCTTGCCGCCCGGTGGAAGGTTTTGATCGCGCGCGAGAAGGAACTGCGCGGCCTGATGGACAAAGCGAGCGAGAGCGGCGGCGGCGTTGTCGTCGGCGCGATCGCCTACCGCGCCGATTACGATTCCGTGCTGAGCGAAGAAAAGCTGCTCAAGCGCAATGCAGCGGAAAAGAACTGCTCGTTCACACCTGAATTCCAGAGCGATCAGAGCATTCACTGACGCGGGCACGGCCGGATTGGCCGCCGCGGCCTGGTGCCGGGTTCAGTGCATCGCCATGGCGAATGCGGCTGCGAGTCCCGCCAGGGCCAGGAGAACAAGCGCAGCCGCGCTTCCGGCGGTCGCTTTGCCGCCGGCGAAACAAGCCGCGTAGAGCGCCTTGAGGACGTTATTGGATGACGCGGCGATCAGAATAGCGGTGGCGAGCGCCGTGTTCTGCACGCCCGACACGCCACCTTGCGCCAGGTTCAGCACGAACGGATCGATGTCGGTGACGCCGATAATGGCGGCGAGTCCATAGATGCCGGAAATGCCGAACTGCGACTTGGCGACGGCGGAAACGACGGACACCGCGACAAACAAGGCGGCGAATATGATCGCGGCGCCGAGTTCAAGCGGATTGGTATCGGCGGGAGGCTGCATCGCATCGTGCGCCGGCTCATTCGGCGGCGCCTTGCCGAGCCGGTATTGCAGCAGGCAGATGACAAAGGCGGCGAGCGAGAGGCCGATGAGCGGTGGCGCCAGAACGCGCGCCAGCGGGATGTTGAAGATCGCGATGACCGCGAGGATGCGCAAATACATGATTGCGGTCGCGAGCGTGATGCCGGCCTGGGCGTGGCGCTTGAGCGCGGGATTGGATTTGGCTTGCCGCGCCAGGACGACGGTCGTTGCCGTCGACGAATAAAGGCCGCCCAGCGCCGCCATCCACAGTCCACCCGCCGCCGCCGCCCAATAGCGTTGCGCCAGATAGCTCGCATAGGAAAATGAGCACACGACCGTGAGCGCGAGCCAGACTTGGCGCGGCGTGATCGCAGTCAGCGTCGTTATCGGGTGGTTCGGCAAGAGCGGCAGGATGATCCCGGTCAGGATCAGGAATTCACCGGCAGTGACGATCTCCTTGATTTCGACACGCCGCGCCAAAGTATGAAGCTGTTCGCGTCCGGTGAGGAGAAGAACGGCAGCCACCGTCATCGCCACCGCGACCCACGGCGGCAATGCCAGGGCAATGGCCCCGAGCAGATAGGCGTGAACGTTGAGCAGGGGAATGACGATGCCGTCATTCTGCGCGTCCGCTTCGACGTGCTCGCTTACATGCGCGTAATAATAGATCACGAGCCACGCGCCCAATACGGCGAGGCCGCCGGTGAATGCGATGAGATGCGCGGTATCGAGCAGATAAAGCAGCCCGCCGGCGAGCGCGAGCAGCGGAAAAGTGCGGATGCCGCCGGGCCGGCGTTCATCGGTGTGGGCGAAGAAGCCCTCGAAGGCGAGGCCGAGAAAGAAACTCAGGCCAAGAAGGAGCGCAATACTGACCGGTGATGGTGCTGTGATCATGGGATGGATTTTGGAATGGATCTTGAAAAGGTCCCGGCCGCGTGCGGCGATTGCAGATCGCGGGAAGGATTATAGGCATTGATCAGGCGGCGGCGCTACCGTGATGTCACGCCGGGCAAGGCGCGGACCCACAACAAGCGGACGGCGAGGTCGGTCTCGCCGTAGCTCGGCGTGGAGGAAAAACTCAGGGGCAGGTCACGAGCTGTTGCGGACAGCGGCGCCGGCCGGGAGATCACTCGGCCTTGATGTTCGCAAACTTGATCACCTTGGCCCACTTTTCAGTTTCATTCGCAATGAGCGTTCCGAAATCGGCAGGCGAACCCGGCAGCGCCGCGCCGCCGAGGTCGGTCAGCCGCGCCTTGAGATTGGGATCCGCCAAGCCTGCATTGATTTCCTTGTTGAGCCTTTCAACAATCTCGGGCGGAGTATTTTTGGGAGCGGCCACGCCGTAATATACGCTTGCCTCGTAGCCCGGCAGAAAATCGCCCACGGTTGGGATATCCGGCAATTCGTCCGAGCGCGTCGCGGTGGTCACCGCAAGCGCCCGTAACTTGTCGGCCCGGATGAACTCGATCGACGAGGGCATGCTGGCGAACATGACTTGCACCTCTCCGCCGAGGAGACTTGCCAGCGCCGGCGCCGAGCCGCGATGAGGGACATGCACCATGTCGATGCCAGCCATCATCTTGAACAATTCACCGGCCATGTGTTGCGATGACCCGATGCCGGCGGACGAATAGTTGATCTTGCCCGGATTGGACTTGGCATAGGCGATGAACGCGGGAACCGTTTTGGCCGGTACCGATGGGTTCACCAGCATCACGTTGGGCTCGCGGCTGATGCCCGCGACCGGAGCGATGTCGCGCATGAAGTTGAAGTCGAGCGTGTCATAGAGCGACGCATTGACGGCATTCGACGGCGAGGACAACAGCAGGGTGTAGCCATCGGGCGCGGCCCTGACGACAGCCTCGGTCCCGATATTGCCGCCGCCACCCGGCCGGTTCTCAATCACGAATTGTTGCCCGAGCCGCTCCGACAGCCACTGGCCGATAAGGCGGGCGATGATGTCATTCCCGCCGCCCGCGGCAAAATAGACGATCAAATGCACGGGCCGTGCCGGATAAGTTTGCGCCCATGCGGCGCTCGAGACGACCGGCAGCACGGCAGCGCCGGCGGCCAACTGCAGAATTGTTCTACGAGGAAGGTTCATGTTGAGATTCCGGTGAGGATAATCACTTTTCCATTTTGAACAGGTGTCATCGTCGTCGTCATCGCATTGACGGGACATCGGCACATGCCGCCGGCAACTCCGCGAGGACGCTATACGAATTCGGCAACCGCGTAGAGGGGACATCATGTCTGCTATTGGCGCGTAGCGATATACATTCGGCCCTTTCGAGGGTTGAACTGAGCCGGTACGATCTCTGTCGTGAGCTTGGGGGTGGAAATGAAACGGCGCGAATTCATCGCTCTGCTCGGCGGCGCGAGTGCCTGGCCGCTCTCCGCGCGCGGGCAGACTTATCCGGCGAGCAAGATAACGCTGATTGTTGCTTTTGCACCGGGCGGCGTTGCCGACACACTGGCGCGCCTTATCGGTCAGGGCTTGAGCGAGCGGCTCAATCAAAGCGTCGTCGTCGAGAACCGCGGCGGCGCCGGAGGCAATATCGCCGCTACCGATGTCGCGCGCGCCGCGCCCGACGGCTATACGCTGCTTGCCACCACCACGGCGCTCGCTATTAACGAGACGCTGTTTGCCAACAAGGAATATGCGGCGGGCGATTTCAGGACTGTCGCCATCGCCGCGTCGAGCCCGGAAGCCTTGGTGACGGGGCCAGGCAACCAGGCCAACACTCTCACCGATTTCCTGAGCGGCGTGGGCGGCAAGACCATCAATTTTGCGGTGCCCGGCGTGGGCACCGGTTCGCATATCGAGGCGGAGTATTTTTTCAAATTCCTCGCCAAGAAACCGGCGCAGATGATTCCGTTCCAGGGTGGTGCACCGGCGATCAACGCCACCATCGGCAATCAAGTGGATCTGATGGCGACCACGCTCGGCGGCGGCGCCGCGGCGCAGATCGCGGCCGGCAAGCTCAAGGGACTTGGCATTGCCGCCGAACACCGCGCTGCGGTGGCGCCGAACGTGCCGACCTATGCCGAGCAGGGATTTCCCGGCTTCACCGCCGCATCCTGGGTCGGCCTCTTCGCGCCGGCCAAAACCGACCCGCAGATCATCGCCACGCTCAATGCCGCGATCGACGCCATCGTTCAATCGCCCGAGGTCCGCACCCGGCTTGCCGCGCTGGGCTTCGACCCGATCACTGGCTCGCCGGCGCAGGCCGACGCCATGTTCGCGTCCGAAGTCAGGAAGTGGGGCGACATGGTCAGGGCATTAGGTCTTTCGATTAAATAGCTCGTGCGCGCATCGCGCCGTATTAAGGCATCTATTCGCGATCGTATCGGCCGCGTGACCGGGAGTTCGAGCACCGGCTGATCCCATACCGAGATTGCTATGCGTCGATGCAAAAATAGCATTATGCCAGTATGGGAGCGTGGGGTATTTTCACTGTCGGATTTTGCGACCGGCATTCTCGACATCCTCGAAACGATACGGGATCCGCGATGGAGCTTGCGCGCCGACATTTTCTCAAGCTTGCCGCGGGCGCCGCCGCATTGCCGACGGCCTCCGACAAGTCCTGGGCTATCGACTATCCGGCGCGTCCGGTGCGCGTCGTCGTCGGCTTTCCGCCCGCCGGTTTCACCGATACCACGACGCGGCTGATCTCGGCGTGGCTGTCGGAGAAACTCGGCCAGCAATTCGTGGTGGAGAACCGTCCCGGCGCCAGCAGCAATATCGCCACCGAGTTCGTCGCACGCTCCGAGCCGGACGGCTACACACTGCTGCAGATCGGCGACGGCAATGCCTATAACGCGACGCTGTACGACAATCTCAATTTCGATTTCGTCCGCGATATCGCTCCGGTGGCGAGTCTGATCAGCGCCCCATTCGTCCTGGTTGTGAATCCGTCATTCCCCGCCAAGTCCGTTCCTGAATTCATCGCCTACGCCAAGGCCAATCCGGGCAAGATCAATGTCGGCTCGCTCGGGCCGGGCAGCCCGTCGCAACTCATCGGTGTCCTCTTCAAGTCGATGGCGGGGATAGATCTTGTCACGGTGAATTATCGGGGCATCGGACCGGCGCTCACCGATCTGATGGCCGGCCGCGTCGAGGCGGTCTTTACCTCGCTTGCTTCGGTGGTCGGCTACATCAAGGACAGCAACCTGCGCCCGCTCGGTGTGACGACCGCGAGGCGCGCGGCAATATTCCCGGATGTTCCAGCACTCGGCGAATACGTCAAAGGCTACGAAGCCGCCGGCTGGGTCGGCTTGGGTGCGCCGGCCAAAACGCCGCCGGAAATCATCGCGGTCCTCAATACACAGGTGAACGCCGCGCTCGCCGATCCGGCGTTCAAGGCGAAGCTCGCTGATCTCGCGCTCGATCCATTTGTGAGTTCGCAGGCCGACTTCGCGAAATTTATCGTCGACTTCACCGAGAAGTGGCGCAAGGTCATCCGCGCGGCCAACATCAAGCCGGAGTGATGGCGCGAGCTATCTGCCTGCATCTCATCTTACCTGAGATCCACACAACAGGGATGCCGTCTGCATGACCTTGAAAGTTCTCCTCACCGGTGACGTCAACCTGATGAATGTCACCGAACCGGCGAAGCCGTTCGCGCGGGTCGCGGCGGAATTCAAATCGGCCGATCTCGTCTTCAGCAATCTCGAGTGTTGTTTCTACGAGCCGGACGCCGCTCATGCGCTCGACCGCGAGGGTTTTTTTGCGCCGCTCGCGTCGGCCGAAGCGTTGAAAATCGCGGGCATTCATGCGGTCGGCATTGCCAATAATGTCAATTACGGCACCGCCCCGATCCTGTCGTCGATCGCGCGGCTGGATCAACTGGGCGTTCCGCATACGGGTGCAGGCGCCAATCTGCAGAAGGCGCGCGAACCGGTGGTGCTGGAGCGGCAGGGCCTGCGCATCGGTGTGCTGCAGCGCACCTCGGTGTTCTGGACGACCGACCACGAAGCGGCCGACCATGCGGTCGGCGTTGCGACCATCCGCGGTCAGACGGCGTATCAGGTGCCGATGTTCAGGAGCGGGCCGGGCGGCATACCGCTCAACCGGCCGGGCGTGGCGCCGGCGATCCTGACCTGGGCCGACCCGCCGTCATTGCAGCGTTTCCGCGACGACGTCGCGGCGCTCAAGGCCAGGAGCGATATCGTAATCGCCTCGTGTCACTGGGGCGTGGATCAGACTGTCTTCAAGTACATGCAGGAAATCGCCCATATCGCGATCGACGCCGGCGCCGATGTCGTCTTCGGCCACGGGCCGCATTTCTCGCTGCCGGTCGAAAGCTATCGCGGCAAGCCGATCTACTACGGTCTCGGCAGCTTCTCATTTCATACCGGGCACGGCGGCATCAAGCACGGCGATTGGGTCGGCATGCTCGCGAAAGTGACGTTCGACGGCACAGCCGTGAAAAAGGCCACGTTTCAATTCGTCCGCCACAACGACGACAACGAGACCGTGCTCTGCTCGCTGAAGAACGAAGGCGAAGTGTTCGGTCAGATTTCCGCCGGCAGCACGAAGCTTGGCAGCAAGCTCGCGCCGCAAGGCGATGAGGTCGCCATCGAACTGTGTGCCTGAAGCGGCTGCGCATGATGGCTCCGCCGACATCTTGTAACGAGAGTTCACCCATGATGACCGCCGCCCAAACGCTTGCCGACTTTGCGGTGAAGCTGCAATTCGAGCAAATCCCGCAAGCCGTTGTCGAGCGCGCCAAGGATTGCGTCATCGACATTGTCGGGGTGTGCGCGTTCGGCAGCACCGTGCCCTCATCGAAGCCCGTGCTCGCCTATGCCGAACGGTATGGAAAAGGTGGACGCAGCACGGTCTTGGGAACGTCACTCAAGGTGCACGCGCCGATGGCGGCGCTCGCGAACGGCGTGTTCGCGCATTCGTTCGAGATGGACAATCTGGTGTCCCCGAGCGTGGGCGTGCATCCGGGCGCGTCATTGCTGCCGCCCGCGCTCGCGGTGGCGCAGGAGACGGAAGCCTCCGGGCGCGAATTCATCGCCGCCTTTGTCGCCGGTTTCGAAGTGCTGCACCGGATCGGCGACGCGGCGCTGGAAACTGTCGAGAAACTCGGATTCCACGCACCGGGTGTAACCGGACCATTCGGCGGCGCCATTGTCGCGGGCCGGCTATTGAAATTGAACGCCGAGCAAATGACCAACGCGCTTGGAATTGCCGGTTCGCTGTCGTCCGGACTGCTGGAATTCGCGAAGTCGGGCGGCGGCACGGTGAAGCGGCTGCACCTCGGGCACGGTGCGCAATCCGGCGTGATGGCGGCGATGCTGGCCCGCGACGGCTTTGCCGGCCCGGCGACCATCCTCGAAGGCAAGTTCGGCTATCTCAATGTCTTCTGCCGCGATCGCGACGCGGACCGTCTCACGGCGGGTCTGGGCGAGGTGTGGAAGACGACGCGCATCATGTTCAAGCGCTATTCCTGCCACATCACGGCGCATGTGCCGGTCACCGCCATCCTTCAGCTGAAGAGCCGTTTCGGCTTTGCGGGCGACGACGTCGAGGATGTGACGGTCGCGGGCAGCGAGAAAATGCTGAGTCACCATAACATTCCCGAGCCGCACGATCTGGCCATGGCGCAATACAGCACGCCGTTTTGCGTGGCACTTGCATGCTTCCTGGATCCGCGCGATCCGAGCGTCTTTTCCGACACGAGCCTCAACGACCGGGCGATCCGCAATCTCTGCCGGAAGGTGAAGCTCGAACTGCGCAAGCCGTCGACCGCGCAGAATCCATCGGCGAGCCGCGTGACCGTCCGCCTGAAGGACGGTCGTGAGCTGTGCGAGGAGATCGAGGATTTTCCCGGCACGCCGGAGCAGCCGCTGGACCGCGCCGGATTGCGCGAGAAGTTCGAGACAGTTACTGCGGGGCTGCGGCCGAACTGGCCGGCGGCTGCGTTCGATTCCATCGCGACGCTTGAGCGTGCGTCCAATGTCGGCGCGCTGTCGTGGAGTTCCTGACCGCGCTGCCCGACGCCGTATTTGTCATCACGGTCAACACGTGATGGCCGCTTTGGGTCATTCGCGGCATGGGTGATGTCCGCTTTTAGTGCTTGGCAGACATGGCCCGATGTCAGGCTCGCGGTTCACTCGAGATCGGTCGGAAACTGCTGGAGCGGGCCGGCAGCCAATGTCACGGTCCGCCGCACTGCATGGTGGGTTGCAGTTGGGCTCAGCGGGGCCTCACGTGATCGAGAATAAAGAATTGCGCCGGCGGTTCCGACTGAATCGAGATCGGCCTCCGAACAAGTCGCGGCGATTGCAAGGCCGACGTCCTGAAGGTGGGCGCGGCGATAACAATATAATGCAAGCATTGCCCTCGTCTCGGAGCCCACGCTTCTAACCAGCTCGGACAATCCGTGCTGACTGCTGCGGTACAGAGCGCCGAGCAATTCGTCGCTGACAGGGCACGGGTCGTCTGAAGGAAACTGAAGATCAGCCTGCATCGCGGATGCCCCCTGACGTTGAGGAATGGAGTATCCGGTGCGTCGCGTTAACGGAGCGTTAACCTCGCCGCGTCCGGGCACCAAAATATCGCCGATCTGACCGCGATAATCCAGACCCAAGCGAAGTGCGGGACGGCGCTGGGATCGATCCCAAAGGAACGCCAGAGTTTGTGCGTGAAGTGAAGTTTGCGGTCGAGAAGGGCCGCAAGGAAACAATAAACTATTCCGCACTCTGTCACTATCTAAACGGGCGGAACATCGCCAACGCCAGAGGGTATCCTTGGACGGAGACAACGATTAGGGCGTTTGTCGAATACTACGGCGCATCCAAGCGGCGGCCATAATAAACTGAGACACTAACGAGGGAAAAGATAGAGGGCACGGGCACCCTTTCAAACTGCGGAGGCATTACCGACGACGGTTAAGCGGCGGTTGCCCCGATTGGTGAACCCTTCCCCACGCCTTCCCCGGAAAAATCGACCATGCAGAAAACGCGGATTACTCCGGCTTGATGTTCGCCGCTTTGACAACTTTGGTCCACTTTTCGGTTTCCTCGGTGACCAACTTGCCAAACTCGGCGGATGTTATCGGTATAGGATCCCCGCCAAGGTTCACGATCCTCTCTCACCAAATTTCGATTTGCCAGTACGCGGCCTAAAGCGCGACGCGCCGCAGCCGCAGTGCGTTGCCGACGACGCTGACCGAAGACAGCGCCATGGCGGCTGCGCCGAAAGAGGGCGACAGCAACAGTCCGAAGACCGGGTAGAGCGCGCCGGCGGCGATCGGCACGCCGACGGCATTATAAAGGAACGCGAACCAGAGATTTTGCCGAATATTGCGCATCGTTGCGATGGACAGGGTTCGCGCGCGCACGATGCCGGTGAGATCGCCCTTGATGAGCGTCATGCCGGCGCTCTCCATCGCCACGTCGGTGCCGCTTCCCATCGCGATGCCGACATCGGCGGCGGCCAGCGCCGGGGCATCGTTGATGCCGTCGCCTGCCATGGCGACGATGCGGCCGGCGCGGCGCAAGTTTTCGACGACGGCGCTTTTGCGCTCCGGCAGAACCTCGGCTTCGACATCGGCGATGCCGAGACTTTTTGCGACGGCAAGCGCGGTCGTTTTACTGTCGCCGGTCAGCATGACGATGGCGATGTCTTGCGCCTTCAGCGCTTCGAGCGCGGCGGGTGTTGTTGCCTTCACCGGATCGGCGATGGCGAGGAGGCCGGCGAGCTTGCCGTCGGCGGCGACGAAGACAACCGTCGCGCCGCCGGCGCGATGACGCTCGGCCTCGGCGTGCAGCGCATCGGTCGCAACGCCGGTCTCACCGAGATATTTGGCGTTGCCGACCGCGACGCGCTGATGCCTGACTGCGCCGCTCGCTCCTTTGCCCGCGACCGCCACAAAACCGGTAACCGGCTGTGGCCCGAGATCGGATTTGGCGGCCGCGGCAACGATC
Organism: uncultured Alphaproteobacteria bacterium; assembly: GCA_963723335.1. GTDB lineage: Bacteria > Pseudomonadota > Alphaproteobacteria > Rhizobiales > Xanthobacteraceae > BOG-931. The sequence continues at coordinate 165,452 of CAVRQJ010000016.1, forward strand.
GCCGCGGCAAGCGGATGTTCGCTGCCCTGTTCGATGCTAGCGGCGAGTTGCAGGAGCGTTTTTTCGTCGAAACCTGGCGCCGGGACGACGGCCGTCACACGCGGTTTGCCCTCGGTCAGGGTCCCGGTCTTGTCGACCACAAGGGTGTCGATTTTTTCCATGCGCTCCAGCGCTTCGGCATTCTTGATCAGGATGCCGGACTGCGCCGCGCGGCCGACGCCGACCATGATCGACATTGGCGTGGCAAGTCCGAGCGCGCAGGGGCAGGCGATGATTAGTACGGTGACGGCGGCGACAAGCGCATTGGAAAAGCGCGGCTCCGGACCGAAAACCTCCCAGGCGAAGAATGCCGCTAGCGCGACGGCGATGACTGCCGGCACGAACCATGCAGCGACCCGGTCGGCGAGCCGCGCAATCGGCGCGCGCGAGCGCTGCGCCGCAGCGACCATGCCGACGATGCGGGCCAGCATGGTGTCGCGCCCGACTTTTTCCGCGCGCATGATGAAAGTGCCGCTTTGATTGAGCGTGCCGCCGATGACGCGCGCGCGCGCTTCTTTCACGACCGGCATGGCTTCGCCGGTGATCATGGATTCATCGACCGCGGATCTGCCGTCCTCGACAACGCCGTCGACCGGCACTTTTTCACCGGGCCGCACCCGCAGCCGGTCTCCGGCGGCGACCGTGTCGAGCGGGACATCTTCATCGGTGCCGTCGTCCTTGACGCGCCGGGCGGTTTTGGGTGCGAGCGCGATCAGCGCGTTGATGGCGCCGGACGTCGAGGCTCGCGCGCGCAGTTCGAGCACTTGCCCGAGCAGGACCAGGACGGTGATGACGGCGGCGGCCTCGAAATAGAGCGGGATGCCGCCATGGGCGTCGCGCAGCAATGCGGGAAACACATCCGGAGCTGCCGCGGCAACGACGCTGAAGACGTAGGCCACGCCGGTGCCCATGGCGATCAGCGTGAACATGTTGAGATTGAGCGTGCGCAGTGATTGCGCGCCGCGCACGAAGAACGGCCAGCCGCCCCACAGCACGACAGGGGTTGCCAGAACGAATTGCGCAAGCCGCGCCGCGCCGCCGGCCGAATGCCAGAAGCCGAAATGGCCGCCCATGTGGATCGCGACGACCGGAAGCGCCAGCACAAGCGAAATCCAGAAGCGGCGGGTCATGTCGGCGAGTTCACCGCCGTCACCATCACCGCCGGCCTCCGGTTCGAGCGCCATGCCGCAGATCGGGCAGGAGCCCGGCCCAACCTGGCGTACTTGCGGATGCATCGGGCAGGTGTAGATCGCGCCGTCCGGCACGGCGGAGGGCGCGGCCGGTTTGGGTGCGAGATATTTTTCGGGCGAGGCTGCAAATTTGCTCCGGCAGCCGCCCGAACAAAAGTAATAATCCTGATGCCGGTGAGTGTGGCGATGGTCCGTCTTCGCCGGGTCGACCGTCATTCCACACACCGGATCGATCTCGGTGGCGGCGCTGTGATGGCTGTGTCCGGAATGGTCCACGTGACGTCTCTTGAAACGGATACCCTATGGGGGTATATAGACGGCATGCAAGCACTTGCCAAGTCATCGGTGCTCAAACGCCTCAAGCGGATCGAAGGCCAGGTGCGCGGCCTCGCGCGCATGGTCGACGACGATCGCTATTGCATCGATATCGTGACGCAGCTTTCGGCCGCACGCGCCGCGCTGCGCCGCGCCGAGGAGGAAATTCTCGCCGACCACGCGGCGCATTGTGTCGAGCACGCCATCGCCTCGGGCAACAAGGCCGAGCAGCGCCGTAAAGTCAGCGAACTGATCGACGTCATCTCGCGCAGTGATCGATGATGGCAGTCGAAGCGAAGCGAGCCAAAGCCAGGCCGCGGACGAAACCGGCGCCACGGAAGCTGGCGTCACGGAAGTCGTCGATCGCGATCAAGCGCGTCTACGAGGACGCCTCGCCCGGTGACGGTCTGCGGATCCTTATCGACCGGCTGTGGCCGCGCGGCATGTCGAAGGCATCACTGAAATACGATCAATGGGTGCGCGACCTCGCGCCGTCGAACGAATTGCGAAAATGGTACAATCACGATCCGAAGCGCGCGGCGGAGTTTCGCCGCCGCTACCGTTATGAGCTCGCTCCCCATCGCGAGGAACTCGCCGCACTTCGCACCAAGCTCAAAGGGCACAAGGCGACATTGCTGACCGCCACGCGCGAGCTGGAGCTCAGCCACGCCAAGGTACTGCGTGGACTCCTGGAAAAAGTTTGAGGGGACGGCCGCCGGGCGCACGAATTAGGGCGTGTCTTCATAAATCGAAATTGGCGAGCGTAGGTTGGCTCATGTTCGCTGCACCTTCCAAAGCGGACATGACTCGGACATTGCGGAATATCCGCCTAATCCCAAAAGCGGACAATAATTTATTTCAGTAGATATGGAAATATCTCTTGACAAGGGAGCCATATTTCAATACTTGCTGAAATATGAAAAAGCCCGATGTTCTGACCGCAATGGCGGCTCTTGCTCAAGAAAATCGCCTCGACATCTTCCGCCTGCTGGTGCAGTCCGGACCCGATGGAATGGCTGCGGGTCAAGTGTCGGAAAGGCTAGATCTGGCCCCGAATACACTGACGTTCCACTTCGATCGTCTCCGCGAAGCAGGCTTGGTCACAGTCCGTCGCGATGGCCGCTCAATGATTTATGCGGCGCGGTTCGAGGCCATGAACGGCCTCATTTCCTTTCTCACTGAGAACTGTTGCCAAGGCGCGGCGGAAGCGTGCGCGCCCGTAGCAGTTTGCAAACCCAAGGGAGTCTCCAATGAAACGCTTGCACGTTCACGTCGCCGTTGACGATCTAAAGCAGTCCATTGGCTTCTATTCGGCGCTGTTTGCGACGGAACCCTCCGTCACTAAGCCGGATTATGCAAAGTGGATGCTGGACGATCCACGAGTGAATTTCGCCATTTCGACCCGCGGTCGCCAAGCCGGACTCGATCACCTCGGCATTCAGGTCGAAAACAAAAATGAACTAAACGAAATATATGCGCGCCTTCACAAGGCGGGCAGAAATATAATCGAGCAAGGTTCGACAAGCTGCTGCTACGCCAAGTCTGAAAAATCGTGGATAGACGATCCTGCTGGCATTTCGTGGGAAACGTTTCTCACGACGGGTGAAAGCATTGATTACGGCGACGGCAGCGGCGAGCGCGTCGCGCGGGTTGCCCATGAGAAGTCATGCTGCGCCCCGGAGGCTGCGCCAGTGGCGGCCTCTTGCGGTTGCCCGGCTGCCTGAGGCGTGTCGTGGTCGATCAATGTTGCACGGGCGATCTGGCCTACCTGCTATTGCAGATAAACATCATCTGTCTGCTGTTGGCATTAATCGGATCAACGGCGATTGTGAAGTACCCCACATGGTTCGGCGAAACGCCTGAAATCACTCAAACGTTCGGCGGAAGGTAAGCTGTGGCCGATCAGCCGTTCAACGTGCTCTTTCTTTGCACCGGTAATTCGGCTCGCTCGATCATGGCCGAGGCGATCCTGAACAAGCTCGCTGCTGGAAAATTTTGCGCCTACAGCGCCGGAAGTCAGCCCAAGGGCGAAGTCCATCCCGAAACTGTCAGGCTGTTGCAAAGTCTTGGCTACGACACTTCGCACTTTCGCTCGAAGTCATGGACCGAGTATGCGAAGCTTGGTGCGCCGTCGCTCGATTTTGTCTTCACCGTTTGCGACAACGCGGCGGCCGAAACATGCCCGGTATGGCCCGGCCAGCCGATGACTGCGCATTGGGGCGTGCCCGACCCGGCTGCGGCCAAGGGTAACTCCGCAGAGATCGCGCTCGCCTTCAAGGAAGCTTACCGGATGCTCAACCAGCGCATCGGCATCTTCACGGCGCTTCCGCTACGCTCGATCGATCAATTGAGCCTGCAAAAGAAGCTCAGAGAAATCGGTCGCATCTAATGCCATCACTAGCGCAACGCGGCGTTGCCGAGTGCTTGGGGACGGCATTTCTACTCGCGGGCGTCGTGGGCTCTGGAATAATGGCCGCGAAGCTTGCTGGCGGGAATAGCGCGCTGGCACTTCTTTGCAATACGCTTCCGACCGGTGCAATTTTAACCGTGCTCATTTTGACATTCAGGCCAGTCTCGGGCGCGCACTTCAACCCCGCAGTCAGCATTGCAATGGCGCTTTGTCGACAATTAACGGGCCGTGTGTTGGGCGTCTATATCGCCGCGCAAATAATCGGCGCGATCGTTGGCGTATGGGTCGCGCATCTCATGTTTGAGCTACCGCTGTGGCAGCTGTCGACCACGGTTCGTACGGGACCTGGACAGTGGCTTGCAGAATGCGTCGCGACATTTGGCTTGTTGCTGACGATCTTCGGATGCGTCTCGCGAACGCCCTCAGCTGTGCCTTATGCCGTGGGCCTATACATAACGGCGGCCTATTGGTTTACCGCATCCACGTCGTTCGCTAATCCTGCCGTGACAATCGCCCGCGCTCTGTCGGACACGTACGCGGGAATTGCTCCAGCGGGAATCGCTGCCTTCATTGCGGCCCAGCTCGTGGGCATGCTGGCAGCAGTCGCCCTCGGGCGCTGGCTCTGGCGTTCCTGATGTCCGCTTTGAGTCAAAAGCGGAGATCGCGGCACCTTTTGGTCACGTCCGCTTTGCCCCGATAGCGAACATTGGACGATCCATTCTGGTCGGCATACGGTTGCCGTTTATGCGTACACGTCTTAGTTCAGCAGGATGATCGAACCGGCCGATAAATTGAGCGATGCCGCTTCCGTCGACGTCGCGCGCCGGATTTCCGAAATAGAATAGTTGTAAACTTCCTGGTTGATGAGCCGCCGCTCGAGTTCGCTGCGCGCCTCGCGCTCGCTGTCCGCCGCCACGCCGTACTGCAAATTCACGGTCATTCCATCATGATCGGCGAACGAAACGGTAGTCACGTACGGCACGTGCATTGCGTATTCCCCTGTAAAGTCACGCTTCATCCAATCGGTTAAACTTTAACAAAACGCTACCGATGCGATTCGACAGCGTCGCAGCCGATTGCCGAAAATTGACGGTGGTTGGATTACAGCGCTTGCGGAAGGATCAGCGGATCGTCTTGCGCGCAAGTGCCGCGCCCCGGCCGAGTGCTTCCAGTTTCTTTGCGGCGATTTCGCGACGCATCGGCGCCATTCCGCAATTGGTGCTGGCGATGATTTTTTGCACAGGCACGTATTCTGCTACTTTGGCGATCACGGCAGCGACTTCCTCGGGCGTTTCGACCTTGTCGGTGGCGACATCGATCACGCCAATTTGTACGTCCTTACCGTCGAGCAGCTTCAGCACGCTCATCGGGACATGAGAATTGATGCATTCGAGTGAAACCTGATCGATTTTGCTCTTTGCCAGCGCCGGGAAGAATTTCTCGTATTGCCGCCATTCGTCGCCCAGCGTCGCCTTCCATTCGATATTGGCGGCGATTCCGTAGCCGTAGCAGATATGCACCACGCTTTTGCAGGCGACGCCTTCCATGGCGCGGTGCAGCGCTTCGATGCCCCAGCTTGCGGCCGCGTCCATGTAGACGTTGAAGGCGGGCTCGTCGAACTGGATCACATCGACGCCGTCGGCGGCGAGACCGCGGGCTTCTTCGTTGAGCAATGCGGCAAAGGCCATCGCCATCTTAACCCGGTCGCCGTAATGCGCATCGGAGATGGTGTCGACGATCGTCATCGGGCCGGGCAAAGTGAACTTCAGTTCTTTCCTGGTATGGGCGCGCGCCAGGCGTGCTTCGCGGGCGTGGACGCGCGCGCGCAACCGCAGCGGACCGGTGACGGTCGGGCACATCGCCTTGTAGCGGTCGTTGCGGATTCCCATCTCGACGCGCTTGTCGAAATCGATGCCGTCGACCGCTTCGAGAAATCCGTGCACGAAATGCTGGCGCGACTGCTCGCCGTCGCCGACGATGTCGATGCCGGCGTCTTCCTGAAGTTTTATGGCGAGAAGCGTTGCGTCATCCTTGGCGGTGGCAAGCTCTTCGCCTTTCAGCTGCCAGGGCGCCCACAGTTTGTTCGGCACGGCAAGCCATGCCGGTTTCGGCAGGCTGCCGGCGATCGTGGTCGGAAACAAAGTTGTAGTCGTTGCCATCGTGGTCGCGCTGTTTCAATTCATCGATAAAGCCGCGGGCGGCCGCCAATCATACAGCCAATCATAATGATGCAAGAGTTTTTCGCCGCCCATCATCTGCATTGCCGTGTTTCGCAACATAGCCGGAAGACCACGCAAGTGATAGCGCGTGCCGTTGCGCGCGGCTTGCCGCTGCACCTTGTGGGTCCTTGCCCGCCGAATAGCGGAATAGCTTTTCCAGGCCCGCTCGGCATCGTCCGGCATGCGCGCGAGACATTGGGCCGCAACCGCTGCGTCCTCGATCGCCATGGCCGCGCCCTGCGCCAGGAATGGGAGCATCGGGTGGGCGGCATCCCCGAGAAGCACGGCCGCACCGCGTGCATAAGTCGAAAGCGGCCTGTGATCATAGAGCGCCCATTTCAGCCAGGTCTCGGGTTCGCGGATCAGCGCGTGCGCCTGCCGTGCCCAGCGCGCGGCGGGAAAGCGGCGCAACAGATCGACGCGGCTTGCAGGCTCGCTCCAGCCCGAGCCGTTCCATGTGTCCGCGGTGATGACGACGACGTTGATCACTGCGCCGCCTTTCACCGGGTAATGCACGAGATGCGCGTCGCGGCCGAGCCAGAGATGGATCAGCGGTTCACGAAATTCCGGCACGACGTCTTGCGCGGGGATGAGCGCACGCCACGCGGTGCGGCCGGCAAAGCGGGGCGGCTCGTTGAAACCGATCGTCGTGCGTGAATTCGACCACAGGCCATCGGCGGCGATCAGTGCTTGAGCGTGCTCGCTCCAATAACCGGCTGTGCCCTGGGCCGAAACCGTGACGCCATGCGGATGGGTAGCGAAATCCTCCATTCGCATGCCGAGCTTTATGGAAACGTTGAGGTCCTGATTGGCAGCGGCGCTCAGGGCCGCTTGCAGATCGCCGCGGTGGATCATCCAGTACGGTGCACCATAGCGCTGCTCGGCTTCGTGGCCGAGCGGTATGCGCACGATCTCGCGTCCGCTGCGCGCCGCGAGCACGCGCACGGCCTGCGGCGCGACGACGTGCGGGCGAAGCCGGTCGCCGAGCCCAAGATCGAGCAATATGCGCGTCGCATTGGGAGAGAGCTGGATCCCGGCGCCGGTTTCTTCCAGCCGCTCGGCTTGCTCCAGGATAAGGACGCGAAAGCCGTTTCGTGCCAGTGCGCGGGAAACCGTCAAACCGCCGATGCCGGCGCCGGCAACGATGACCATGCGCGACGGCAGCGACAAGCCGCTATACCGGTTCGTTTTTCAACGCACATTCCGCCGGGCGGGCAGCATAGGGTGCGAGCTTTGGATCGTGCCGGTAAAGCGTCGAGCAATACGGGCAAATGTATTCGTCGTCGTCGCCCATATCGCAATAGACATGCGGATGATCGAACGGCGGATTGGCGCCGACGCACATGAATTCCCGGGCGCCGATCTCGATGACGGCAACACCTAAATCGTTGTGGAAATGGGGAACGATCGCGTCCGACATGCTCTTTATCCGCCTGATCCTGTCCGGCGGCACCATAGCCGGACAAGGGCGCGATTTCCAGCAACGCGTTGCCGCCAGCCGGTGTTGTGACACGGATGTTGTGAAAAAGCCGCAAAGCGATGGCAATGCGTCGCCGGCCTTGAAGAGTTATTGTGACAGCCATGAGCCAGAAACAATTCATCGGCGCGATACGGCACCCGGCCTTTGCGGTCTTTGCCGCCGCTTCGTTCGCGCTCGCCGCGTTCGTCTTTGTTCGTGGCGGCATTGCCGCGCAGGACCGGCTTGCCTTGGCCGGCGACCCGGTCACGATCAGCGACCAGGCGCTCGATCGCGCCTTCAATGGCGAGGTGGCGGACCGGGAAATCCGCGCCGCTCTCGCCGCGGGCGATATCGACCTTGCCCGTAGTTTTGTGGCGCTTTCGGCCGACCGCGGCGTTGCGATCGATCCGGCTTTGGCCGATCAGCTGACGGCAGCAAACGCGAAGCACGATTCGGCTGCCAACACAGCCGGCCGATTTGTCCACGGCTTGTGGACCGGCGAGCCCACCGATCTCGCAAGCCTTGCCGGCACGGCCTTCGGCGATCTTTTCGTATTCGGCGACATTCGCGATGCCGCGCGCGAGGGTACGCGCTACCTGACCGGCCAGCACTACGATCCGTGGATTCTGGGTTTGCCCGGAGTGGGCATCGCGATCACGGCGGTGACCTATGCCACGCTCGGCGCCGGCGCGCCGGAGCGGGTCGGCCTGTGGCTCGTGAAGGCGGCGCGCCGCACCGGGCGGCTGAACCCGGTTCTTGCCGTGCGCGCGGTGCGCGAAGCGGTGAAGGTCGAGGACGGCGGCGGCCTTGTCGAACTCGCGGAGAATGCCGGCCGGGTCGAGAGCAAAGCCGGCACGCAGGCGGCGCTCGACAGACTTGCGGTCGCCGAAGAACCGCAGGACATGTCGCGGCTTGCGCGGCTTGCCGCGGCAAAGGGCGGCAAGACGCGCGCGATCGTAAAACTTCTCGGCCGCGCGGCGATCGTGCTCACCGCGAGCGCGTTTGAGTTGACGATCTGGCTGTTTTGGGCCGCGTTCGCGCTTCTCGGCTTCTGCTCGTCGTGCAAAGCCGCCACCGAACGCGTGACGCAACACTATCTCGACCGGCGCAAGCTGCGCCGCGCCTATGCCGCGGTGCCGATCCGGATCGGATAGGACCGGAAACCGCGAAAGCGGGCGCGGCCGCCGCGTGCAAATGCGCCGGCGGACTCGATGCGGGTAAAGCGGCATCGCGATAGACGTCGGGGCAATCGTCGTAGCGCGTCAGGAAGTACGACCCGTCCGGCATGCGGTGCACCGGGTCGCGCTCGCGCAGTGCGCGATAGGCTGGGTACGGATCGTCGAGAAACTCCGTGGTCAGCGCCCTGATGTCGAAAGACGCCGCCACGCGCGCCGCGGCGTCCGGCGTCATGGCTCCGCCAGCCATGGCGCCGGAACACCGGTCACTGCTTGACCAGCGCACACGCCGGATTGGGCGGACCGAAGGCCTGCGCGCCCGGGATATGCGTGAGGATTTTGTAATAGTCCCACGGATATTTGGATTCTTCCGGCTTCTTCACCTGCACCAGGATGAGATCGTGCACCATCAGCCCGTCCTCGCGCAGATGCCCGTTGCGCGAGAAGAAATCCTCGACCGGCATTTCGCGCATCTTGGCTGCGACCTTGAGCGGATCGTCGGTCCCCGCCGCCTTGATGGCGTTGAGATAATGCGTGACCGACGAATAGACCCCGGCCTGCCACATCGTCGGCATCTTGTTGATCTTGGCGAAATAGCGCTTCGACCATTCGCGGGTCTTGTCGTCCATGTCCCAATAGAAAGACGTGGTCAGCAGCAGTCCCTGCGCGGCTTTCAGGCCGAGTGCGTCGACGTCGGTGATCAGCATCAGAAGGCCCGCCATCTGCTGGCCGCCCTGAAAGATGCCGAATTCGCCGCCGAGCTTGACCGCGTTGACGTTGTCAGGCGGTCCGCTGGCGATGCCGATGATTTTTGCTTTCGAGGCCTGAGCCTGAAGGATGAACGACGACAAATCGGGCGTCGAGAACGGATGTGCCACCGAGCCCAGGACCTTGCCGCCGTTGTCGGTGACGACCTGCGTCGCGTCGCGCTCGAGCGCGTGGCCGAATGCGTAATCAGCGGTGAGGAAAAACCAGGTATTGCCGCCGCGCTTGGTCACTTCCTGCGCCGTGCCGACCGCAAGCGCGTGCGTATCGAAAACCCATTGCACGGTGTAAGGCGAGCAGAACTTGCCGTGGAAATCGGCCGTGCCGGTCGAGTGCGTGATGAAGAGTTTTTTCTTTTCATTGGCGACGGTCTGCACGGCAAGCCCCACTGCCGAAACCGGCACGTCGACGATCAGGTCGACCTGTTCGGTGTCGTACCACTGGCGCGCGATGCCGGCGGCGTTATCGGGCTTGTTGAGCGAGTTCGCCGAGATCACCGTGATCGGCTTGCCCAAAACCTTGCCGCCAAAGTCCTCGACGGCCATTTGCGCGGCTGCAACCGATCCGGGACCGGTCGCGGTGGAAGCCGGCCCGGACAAATCCGTCAGCACGCCGATCTTGACCACGTCGTCCGAAACCTGCGCCCTGGCGAGGCCGCTGGAAAAGACGAACAGCGTGGCGCAGCAGAGAAGCCAAATCCTTCGCATCGTCACCCTCCCGTATTTTCTAAAATTATGCTTTAGCGTAGCCCGATCGGCGGCCGGCCACCATGCTTTGCTGCACGATCGATCGGATCGCAGGGTTGCAGCATGCCGCTTTTCACGCACGATGGGGTGGAGATCGCGTTCCTCGACGAAGGCGAGGGCGAGCCGATCGTGCTCATCCACGGCTTTGCCTCGAACAAGGAAGTGAATTGGGTCATGCCGGGCTGGGTGACGACCCTGACCCGCGCCGGCCGCCGCGTCATCGCGCTCGATAATCGCGGCCACGGCGCATCGGCGAAGCTCTACAACCCTTCCGATTATCACAGCGCGATCATGGCCGAGGACGCGCGCGCGTTGCTCGATCATCTCGGCCTGCCGCGCGCCGATGTCATGGGCTATTCGATGGGCGCGCGGAACACCGCGTTCCTGGCGCTTGCGCATCCGGACCGCGTCCGGTCCGCCATCCTCGGCGGGCTCGGCATCCATCTCGTCGAGGGGGTAGGGCTGCCGGACACGATCGCGGACGCGCTTGAGGCGCCGTCACGCGACGCCATTTCCGATCCGACGGCGTTCCTGTTTCGCGCCTTTGCCGAGCAGACCAAATCCGACCTGCGCGCGCTTGCCGCCTGCCTGCGCGGCTCCCGCGAAACGCTCAGCCGCGATCAAGCCGGGCGCATCGCGGTCCCGGTTCTGGTCGCGGTCGGAACGGAAGACCGGATCGGCGGGTCGGCGGAAGCGCTCGCCGCGCTTATTCCGGGCGCCCAGGCCCTTCCCATTCCGGGCCGGGACCATATGCTTGCGGTGGGGGACAAGGTCTATAAGTCAGGCGTACTCGAATTCCTGTCAAAACGGCCCTGAATCTGGGCCATTGGCCGACTTTATTGGGCCAATGGCTGATAAACCGTGCCCCTTGGTTTTGGGCCTGCCCACTCCCAATATGATAGAAGGTCACCGTCTTCTTGGGAGGCGTAGTCATGGCGCAGCAGCACGCAAAACCGGCGCTCGATAAGGTCGATCCGGTCTGGGCGCGTATCCGGCGCGAGGCCGAGGATATCGTGCACCGCGAGCCAGAGCTTGCGGCCTTCATCTATTCGACCGTCCTCAATCACGACACGTTCGAAGCGGCACTGGTTCATCGGGTGGCTGGCCGCCTCGATCATGTCGCCGTGTCGGCGGAAGTGATCCGGCAGGCCTATGCGGACGCGATCGAGGACGTTCCCGCGATCGCGGAAGCGTTCCGCGCCGATCTTATGGCGACGGTCGACCGCGATCCGGCGACCCATCGGCTGATCGAGCCGGTGCTTTACTACAAGGGCTTTCACGCCATCCAGACGCATCGGCTGGCGCATTGGCTGTGGGGCAAGGGCCGCCGCGATTTCGCGCTCTACCTGCAAAGCCGCTCGTCGTCGGTGTTCCAGTGCGACATCCATCCCGCGGCGAAGATCGGGCGGGGCATTTTCCTCGATCACGCAACCGGCCTCGTCGTCGGCGAGACCGCGCTCATCGAAGACGACGTCTCCATCCTGCACGACGTCACGCTCGGCGGCACCGGCAAGGAGCACGAAGACCGGCATCCGAAGATCCGTTACGGCGTGATGATCGGCGCCGGCGCGAAAATTCTCGGCAATATCGAGGTCGGGCATTGCGCGCGCATTGCCGCCGGCACGGTGGTGATCAAGGCGGTGCCGAACAACGTCACGGTGGCCGGCGTGCCCGGCAAGGTGATCGGCGTCGCCGGCTGCCCCGAGCCCGCGCGCAGCATGGATCAAATGTTTCAAAACGAAGTGTAGGGGCCTGATTGGCCTCCACGAAGCCGCGTGCTATGCGGGATCAAACTCCAGGAGACACGCGGTGGACGTTCAGGACGTTAGAAAACTCGACGCTTACTTGAAGAAGCTGTTCGGCAATGCGCGCATCCGCGTGGTGCCGCGGCCGAAGAAAGACGATTCGGCCGAGGTCTATATCGGCGAGGAATTCATCGGCGTGCTCTTCGTCGACGATGAAGACGACGAGCGCTCCTACAATTTCCAGATGGCGATTCTCGCGACCGATCTCGAATAAAGCATCATCCCGAAAATCTGCTCCCGACCTGATCCGGGCGGCTGGTGTCACTTCGCGGCCGGATGGAGCTGCGCGGTGAGCCGATCGATGCCGGCCGCGACATTGCGCCAATCCGAAAGCCAGTCGCGCGGGAAGCGGAACGTGATCTCGGTCGCATCGAGCGCCAGTTCCCTGATGCATGTGCCGGGCACCGACCTGACGGGCCGGGTGCAGCGGGCGAAAAACTGCTCGGGATTGCTGCCGAGATAGACCAGATCCTCGGTTTCGTAAGGCGTGCCGGCGCGGAACGGCAGGATGGCGAGCCCGTCAGGGCCGGGGGCGGCCTGCGCCTCGATGTAGCGCGGATAGATGTTGCGCAGCCGTTCGAGCGGCGGCAGTTCCGCGCCCAGGCCGGCAATGGTGACGAATAGCCGTTCTTTCGCCGTCTCCGCCGCGGCCGCGATCGCGTTGTCGACGTTGAGCGGCGCCTTGTCGGCAGGCTTGTTGTCGGGGAGCGGCGGGGTCAGCGACGGCCATTCGAAGGCAAGATCGACGCGCTCGTGCTGGCCGGGGTGACGCTGCACCGCTTCGCGGATCGAAGCCGGCGGCACGTCGAATAGCACGCCCGCGACCGTGATCGGGATTGCCGGCGCGTCGAGCGGCGTCGGCTCGCTCGGCCAGGTCGGCCACAGCACATAGGACACGAAGACCGCGACGGCACCGACCAGCGCAACGGCGAGGACGAACGGTAACGTGAAGACGGCACGTGAGCGCGCGCGTGCACGCCCCTGTGTCTGCTCACGTTTGCCGCGCTCGGGAACCGCCTGCGCCGTCATGCTTGATACCGGCCTGAACGAATCAGCGCTCAGTATCGCACGGAGGACGCTATGGCTTGGCCGGGGCGGGGGTCGCGGGAGGAACCGTGGAGGGAGCCGTGCCGGGAGCCGCGCCGGTATCTGCAGGCGTTTTCGGCTTGGCCGGCGCTGCGATCTGGGCTGCAAGGACGGCCGCGATCTTGGCGTGGGCCGCGGCATTAAAATGGATGTGGTCCCACTGATAGAAATCATCCGGGATTTTGTCGGGATCGTAGACGATCACGCGTATGCCGCGCGCGCGCAGATGCGCCACCATGGCCGCGATATTCGCGGCGCGTGCCTCCTTGGTGCCGAAAAAGCGGAGATCGTTGGCGCCCGGCTGCAAGATCACGATGTTGGTGCCTGGCGGCACGGCGGCATCGAGGCGGCTTTTCATGCCGGCGGTCACGTCGCCGAGCGCACCGGCATTGGTGACATTGGCGTCGATGCCTTTTTTGCGCAGCAGCGCCTGGAGCTGCGCGGGGTAGGCGCTTTGCGGGCCGACGCCCCAGCCGGACGTATTGCTGGCGCCGATCGCGACGATGTTCAGCGGCGCCGCATCGGCGGGGGCGGCAAGGTGGAATACCGCCGCGAATACGGCTGCGAATAGCATTGCGCGCAGGACAAGGATCATCGGCTAAGCCTCGGGAAGTAAATCCCTAAATGACTGCTATTAACCTTTCTTTAAGCATTTCGTAGCGGCACGCGGCGTCCTCTGCAATGGCTACGGGCGAAGGAAGCGCCCCATGCTTGTTGCCCTGCCGGCTTTGTCGCCCGATACGATCGAATCTTTTTTCGCCCTGGCCTTCGGTTTCGCGGTCGCGGGACTATGCGCCAGCGGCTACCGGATGTTCAGCAAGCATTTCCCGAGCTTCCGCTTGCTCGAAGTGGGCCCGGTACCGGCGCGTTTCGCGGCGATCCCGCTCCTGATGTTCTCCGCGCCCTTCATCATCCTGCGCAATACCATCCGCGGCCGCCGTGTTGAGGGCCGCCGGACCGAGATCGTCATGGTCGCGACCGTGATCGCCGGCATCTGGAGCCTGATGTCGGGAACCGTGGTGGTGCTGGCACTTCAAGCGCTGCTCCACGTCTGATATTCAAGCGTCATGATCTACGAACTTGAGGGCCACCGGCCGGAATTGCCGGAGGAGGGCCGCTACTGGATCGCGCCGAACGCGACCGTTATCGGCAAAGTGCGGCTCAAAACCGACGCCAGCATCTGGTTCGGCGCTGTGCTGCGCGGCGACAATGAATGGATCGAGCTCGGCGAGCGCTCGCAGATCCAGGACAATGCCACGCTGCATACCGATCCCGGTTTCCCGATGACCATCGGGCCGAATTGCGTGATCGGCCACAACGTCATCCTGCACGGCTGCACGATCGGGGCGAATTCACTCATCGGCATGGGCGCGATCCTGCTCAACGGTGCGCGCATCGGCGAAAATTCTCTCGTCGGCGCCGGCGCACTCGTCACCGAAGGCAAGACCTTTCCCGACAAATCGCTGATCGTCGGCGCGCCCGCGCGTGCCATCCGCACGCTCGACGAGGAGGAAATCAAGATGATCGCTGGCGGCGCCGACATTTATGTCCGGCGTTTCAAGCAATATGCGAAGGGCCTGAAACCCGTCGGATAAAAGGGCGCGGCCGTTCGGCGCGCCTCCTTATGTCCGCTTCTGACGCAAGGCAGAGCCACTGACGCAAAGCAGACATGGCGACGAGGGGAGCACCATCGGCTCCATGGTGTGCTAGGGTCTGGTCCTCGGCCCGAGGATTAAACCAATGAGGCGGCGCGACGTCATCGCACTTCTCGGCAGCGCGGATGCTGGTGCGAGCCGACAGGGCAATTGATTGAGTGGTCCGCCGTGATTGTCACGACTTTTCCAAAAACCGTGCGGGTTATCGAACACACGTTGATACCGTTGAAAGACGGTACGATGCTGGCGGCCCGCATCTGGTTGCCGGACGATGCCGAACAGAACCCGGTTCCTGCGATCCTGGAGTATCTTCCATATCGCAAGCGCGACGGCACCTACGAGCGGGACGCGCTGACTCATCCCTATCTCGCAGGTCACGGCTACGCCGGCGTCCGCGTCGATATGCGCGGTAGCGGTAAATCGACGGGCTTGCTGTTCGACGAGTACGCCAGGCAGGAACAGGACGATGGCGTGGAGGTGATCGCCTGGCTGGCAGCACAACCCTGGTGCAATGGCTCGGTTGGGATGATGGGAATTTCCTGGGGTGGGTTCAACGGACTTCAGGTTGCGGCGCGCCGTCCCCCGGCACTCAAGGCAATCGTAACCATTTGTTCAACCGACGATCGGTACGCCGACGACGCGCACTACATGGGCGGCACGCTGCTGACCAAAGCCGGACTTGAGTGGGCCTTTTTCTTTTTCGGCCTGATGTGCCTTCCGCCCGATCCGGCGCTGGTCGGCGATAGCTGGCGAGCGATGTGGCTGGAGCGCCTGGAGAACATACCGCTGTTCCAGGAAAATTGGCTGGCGCACCAACGGCGCGATGCGTATTGGAAGCACGGATCGGTATGCGAGGACTACGCAGCGATCCAATGCCCGGTCTATGCCGTCGGTGGCTGGACCGACGGTTACAAGAATGCAATCCCGCGCCTGCTCGAGCGACTGAAGGTGCCCCGCAAGGGTCTCATCGGGCCATGGGCACACGCCTATCCGCATTTTGCATTTCCCGGTCCCCAGATCGGATTCCTCCAGGAGATCCTGCGCTGGTGGGATCACTGGCTGAAGGGCATCGATACGGGCGTGATGGACGAACCCATGCTGCGTGCGTGGATGACGGAAAGTGTGAAACCGGCGACCCACCACGACACGTTGCCGGGCCGGTGGATTGGAGAACCTTCGTGGCCACCGCCGGGAATAATGCCGCGGCGGCTGTTCTTGACCGATGCGGGGCTGCGCGAAGCCGCGGCGCCTTTGACGGCTCGCGCCGCATGCTCGCCGCAGACGGTCGGCACGTGTTCAGGCGAGTGGGTGCCATTCGGCCGCGGGCGTGATCAGGCGCGCGACCAGCAAGAAGATGACACGCGCTCGCTCGTTTTCGAGACGACGCCGCTCGATGAGCCGATCGAGATCCTTGGCGCTCCGATCGTAACGCTCGATGTCGCGTCCGACCGGCCGATTGCTAGTTTGGTAGTCCGGTTATGCGACGTGCACCCGACCGGTAAATCGCTGCGTGTCAGCTATGGTGTGCTCAACCTCACGCATCGCGACAGCCACGAACAGCCTGCACTGCTGGCGACAGGTGAGCGCTACCGCGTGCGTATCCAGCTCAATGATGCAGGCTCGGTATTTCCATCCGGCCATAAGGTGAGGCTTGCGATATCCACGGCTTACTGGCCGATGATCTGGCCCAGTCCGGAGACGGCGACCGTGACGATCTTTGCCGGCACGCTCGATCTGCCGCAACGCCCGCCTGACGCCGCGGACGCCGGGCTCTCGCCTTTTCCCGAACCGGAGACGGCGTCGCCCGAGAAGCCAACCATTCTTCATCGCGACGGCGTTCGGATCGAGCGCATCGACCGCATCGATCTGGAATCGGGCACGCAGTGGAACGCGCAGTATCATGTCGAGGAGAATGATCCGCTCAGCGCGGTGGCAGAACTACACAACATCCAGACGATGTCGCGGGACGGATGGCAAATCCGGATCGAGACGCATATGCGGCTGACATCCACCGGGAGCGCCTTCTTGCTGCAGGGAGGCTTGCGCGCCTTCGAGGGCGCGAATGAAGTGTGCCGTCGCGACTGGGATCGCTCTATTCCCCGAGACTTCTCATGACCGGTCTGAATAAAGCAGCGGGGGTGGCGTTATGATAAACGGCATCAGCGATGAGCTAATTCTCGCGGCCCGTCTTCTTCTCGCGACACTATTTCTGATTTTCGGCTGGAGAAAGCTGACGGATTTTTCAGGCACGGTAAGTCAAATGGTGCAGCTCGGCACTCCGATGCCGGTACTGGCTGCCGGCGTGGCGACTCTCATGGAACTCCCGGTTGCGTTCGCGGTTGCCGTTGGCGCATTCACGCGTCCCGCGGCCTTGCTCATGGCCTTATACACGCTGGGAACTGCGCTTATCGGGCATCGTTATTGGACGGTGAAAGCTGCGGATCGAGTCGACAGCATGGACAATTTTTACAAAAATCTCAGCATCATGGGAGGCTTCTTGCTGTTGTGCATTACCGGTCCGGGAAAATATTCGATCGATGCCTTGTTCGGCATCGCCGCGCCATAACGCGCGGGCTATTGAGCCGACCAAACTTGAAGCGGCGGAGCGAAGCGGATGGAAGCAAAGACGACGGTGCTTCAGTCGACGTCGGCGACAACGACCTATCACCGCATGACGGTCGATGGTGTCGGAATTTTCTATCGCGAAGCCGGGCCGAAGGATGCGCCGACGATCGTGCTCCTGCACGGGTTCCCCTCGTCCTCGCGCGAGTTCGATGCGCTCATCCCCTTGCTCGCAACACGCTATCACTTGATAGCACCGGATTTTCCGGGATTCGGTCAGAGTGACGCTCCGCCGCCGTCGTCGTATGTGTACACCTTCGACAATTTGGCCAAGACGACCAACGCTCTTCTCGAGCAACTCAAGATCAACAAATACATTTTCCTCCTTCATGACTATGGCGGGCCGGTCGGCTTTCGCATCGTCTCGGCGCATCCGGAGCGGCTGCAAGCGCTTATCATCCAGAATGCCAATGTCTATAAGAAAGGCTTGGGCGCCAAGTGGACCGGCATTGCGCAATATTGGGCCGATCCGAAAGCGCATCCCGAAGTGTTCGATGGGTTCGTGTCGTTCACAGCGACCGAACAGCGTCACACCCTCGGCACCTCGCATCCCGAACGCTATAATCCGGACACATGGACTGACGAGTACGCCCACCTGTCGCGATCCGGCCAACGCGAGATCCAGGCCGATCTGCTGTACGACTACCGGACAAACGTCGCTTCGTACCCGGCGTGGCAAGCGTGGTTGCGCGAGTACAAGCCGCCGACTTTGGTAGTCTGGGGGCGGAACGATCCCTCGTTCATCGCTCCCGGTGCGGAGGCGTTCAGGCGCGATCTGCCGGACAGTGAAATCCACCTGCTCGACGCCGGCCATTTCGCGCTTGACGAGAAGAACGACGACATCGCGAGTCTTGTTCTCGCGTTCCTGGCCAAACATTCCGTCTGACCGATCGATACCTTGTTCCACGCGCCGCGCTGCAATGTTGGGGCGGCTGTAATCACAAGTCGAAAGCGACCCTTAACGGCCTCTGAAGAACCGCCTACAATCGCATCGGGTGAGCCGATCAAGCCATATCCGAATTGGAGTCGTCCATGAGCCAGGTAGAAGTTGACAAGAAAACCTATCACATGCCGCCGAAGGACGGGATTACCGTCGCGCACTTTCTCACCGTCGCCGACGTCGAGCGATCGCTTCGATTTTACGAAACGGTCTTTGGAGGCCGCATTGAGAGTGGAGGCGACAAGAGCGGCGCGCCGGGATACATCCAGATTGCGAACACGTGGCTCATCGTCAACCCCGGCGGCGGTCCGACGCCCGACAAACCAACGGTAACGCTCCGCGTCCCGCCCGACCCCGATAAGGTCAGCAGCTTCATGAATATCCGCGTCGCCGATATTCAAGCGTGCTACAAACTATGGAAAAGCCGCGGAGCCGAGTTCATCACAGAGCCAAAGCCCAAATACGGCGAGACGCGCTGCTACATTCGCGATCCTGACGGCTACATCATAGAAGTCGGGCAAAGCAACCCGGGCGTTACTTACGGCTAAACGGCACGGCACCTATGAAACCTGAGAAGGACGGTATCAACCCGGCAGTCACGCCAAGCGGAACAGGTTGCGTCGAATGCCTGGCGTCGGGCCGATGGTGGTTGCATCTTCGCAGATGCGCCGAATGCGGGCACATCGGCTGTTGTGATAGTTCACCAAATCAGCATGCATCGAAACACAACGCCGCTACGGGTCATCCGATAATCACCAGCTTCGAGCCGGGCGAGCGAGTGGTTTTACGACTATCGTACAGAGCAATTCTTCGCCGGCCCGAAGCTTCACGCTCCTCACTGCCGTCCGTTGGATCAGCCGGTACCCGGGCCGGCAGGAGCGGTGCCTGCAGACTGGAAAATGCTGGTTCACGAATAGGGGGCAGCTTTTTGCTTTCCGATCTCGGCGTCGCAAGACCTCCGTCTGACAATTCGGCCGGTCAGAAATGGCGCTGTCGCAGCTTCGGCCTCGTCGACCGGCGGGCTTCCCTCCATCCGGACCACGACCCTAGGCCGGTCGGCGCGATCGTGGTTGGAACGATCATCTTCGGGTCATTCGCGACCGGTCCAACCAGTCATGCCTGCCGATTTATGTCGGCTTCGCCTCGAAAGCGCAAGGCTGGGCGCGTCGCGTTACTACAAGCTCGCAGCGAACTCGCTAGCCTTCCTCTAGCACGCATCAATACGGCTGTGGCTGCGCGGTAATGAATTGTCGCGTGATAATTAAATCAATAAATCGCCGGCGAAATGCGAAATGCGAAATTCGGATGATCGGCGCGCAATAAATACACGGTCCGTCGTTTCGCGTAGCCGATCGGCTCGAAGGCCGGTTGATCTCGCGGGTTTTCTGATCGCAAAAAAGGTGCGGCCAGCTCCTGGGGGAGAGCTGGCCGCGCGCGAACCCGGTCTGGGGACGGGGAGGGGTGGGGACGTGACCGGGGACGCGTAGCTCCTTGATCTAGCGCGATGAAGCGGTGGACGGCGCGGGGCGCGGATCGCCCAGCGAAACCCAAACGTTCGGATCGGATTGCGACTGGCGTTTCACGAAGCGATAGCCGGTATCCGACCACAGCAGAATTTCGTCTCTCTGGTTGTCGAGGGCGTACTCGCCCTTGTCGGTTTTGACCGTGAGGATGGCGTGGCCGTCACCGTGCTGGTCGCGCACCACGGTCATCAGCAGTGCCTCGCGCGGCCAGCCTTCCTTCATCAGCATCTTGCGCTTCTGCAGCGCGTAGTCCTCGCAGTCGCCATAGCCGTCGTCGGGATAATTCCAGCGTTCGACGACACCCCAATGATCCATGTCGGTCATCGGTTTGACGTGCGTGTTGACCCACAGATTGACGCGCTGAAGCTCTTTCCAGGCCTGTGTCGAGAGCACCACGTCGCGCGGCGCTGAAGCCCTGGTTTTGCATTCCGGATCGTACTCGACGCAAAACTCGGTCCAGCCGATCGGCGCACGCGCGGTGTCGCCCACGGCTGCATACAGCGCCAGTTCCTGCGCGGGGCTTGCCGTCGGAGACGCAAACACCGCCAGGGCGACGATGCCCGCAGCCGTGCCGCGCCTGAGGATTGCTTTTGCAATCGTTTTCATTCGTGACCCCTTCCCGTCTCGTCAGGGTCACGTTTCGCACAAAGCTTTTTCGGCTGAACTAAGTTGAGTAGTTCAATTTGAAGTAAAATCGAGGCAAGTTTCAGCAAAAAACGCGCGATCTTCTGCACGTATATTGTATAAAATTCTATCTATTCTATTTTGACTCAAATTTTATCTATGTTGCCCGCAAGCGCCTTGTGGCGCGGGTTTCCAGGCGCATGCGGCGCCTTTCGGCTGCGCTTTCGAAGCCGCGAAAGGACGATCCGAGGGTGGAAAGAGCCGGTCACCGCGGCGTTCCGCGGACCCCGGAAAGAGCAAAATTGTCGCCGCGGCGTTTACCCGCCGCTGACGCTCTCTTCGAGGAAGTCCGGATGCAGGAGGCGGGTGAACTCGACGGCAAACCCGTCTTCGATGTGGCGCACCACCCGTCCTTGCACCTTGCCCAATGTGACCAGGGTGCCGATCGGCGGCCGTTCCTTGGAGGCGATGCCGGCGCCGGATTCCGAGATGTCGATGATGCGGCAGGTCACGTTGGTGCCGTTCGGCAGGATCAGGTGGCCGACCGGATTGCGCGGCACGATACGGCCGTGGCGGCGATCTTCCGGCAACGCAAGAATGCTGCGGTTGGCAAGCCAGGTGAGCTGCGCCGCGAGCTTGTCGCGTTTGCGCGCCGTGGCCGAGATCGTCATGGCAAAGCCGTTCTGGAACACGCGCGCGATTTTGCCTTCGAGCCGGCCGAGATGATCGACATAGGCGATGACCCGCTCGCCGGTGATGCCGCCGACGGGCACGACCAGCGCCATGCCGCCCGGCGACATATCAATGACCTGACAGGGAAATTCGCGGCGATCCGCCAGCATGTAGCGGCCCAGCAGATTGACTTTGACGCGCTGGTGGCGGCGCCGGTCCTCGTTGAGGGCCTTCAATCCGGGTCTTCGTTCAGCTAAGGCCGTGCTGCTCATGGGGGCTGCCGTGGCAAGTCCGAAAAGCCTAGGCGCGCGATGTTAACGGCCCGTTAGCCGCCGTTAATGAGCAATGGCGTGTCTTGCGGAAGGCCTGCGCCCTAAACGCGCCCGCCCTCGTGGACGACGAGGTGACGCCGGCGGGAGGCCAAAAAACGCGGCAACAGGTGCGTTTCGATCGATGCACCGATGTGACGGCGGCTGCCCAAAGTCAGCGTGCCGATCGGGCTTGAACCAAGCCACGGCGGAACTTTCAGCGGCGCCAGAACCCCGATGACGCGGGCGAGGCTTGGCCGCGACGCACTGAGCGGCAGCAGCAGCAGTTCCATCTCGACCGGTTCGCCGTTGGCATTATACGCCGTGACCCCGGCAACGGTGCCGACGCGCTCGTGTTCGAGGATGCCAAGAAGATCCGACAGGATCGGCTGGCTGGCCGCCGCCCACAGACCGATAAAGCGCTCGCCCTTGAGCTCGCGGCCGAATAGCGCGCAGACCCGCGTGCCGGCAAGCCGGAACGGGTGCCCCGCGCGGTCGTCGAGCGCCAGGATAAAGGCGTCGCTGAGAACCTGACGAATGGCGCCGGGCTCGATCTCGGCGCGCTCGGGCGCCGGCCGCCGGCCGCGCCGCTCCTCCCAATACGCATAGAGTTCCTGGCTCGCTGCGTGTTTCATTGAACGCGCCCTCCACACCCGAAATCGCACCACTGCCGGACACCTGTCCCCGATCGGGACAGGAATCGCGGCTTGCGGCATCGATGCGGGTTGCGGAGCAGGGCGCGTGCCGGACGCCGCATGCGGGGAGCCATCGGCGTGCCGGAGCGGAATTAAACTTAATGGCGCGTTGGCATTGGCGAGGCCCGTTGCGCCGCCTAGGGTGCCGCTGCTTTTGGACTACGGGAGGCGAGGGGATGTGACCGACGCCGAACGATGCCAGCGCGCATCACCGGCGTCGACCGCGGAAACCCCGCGTAGAACGCGAAAGGGAGGACGGCAACGTCCTCCCTTTTGTTTTTCGCACGGTCCGGCCGGCATGCTGCGGTCATGTCGCGATCATGTTGTGTTGATGCGCCGCTCCTTCTTGCGCTTGTTCTTGCCGCCGCGCCGGACTATCCCGGAGCGGTGATGACGCAAAAATCCGAGCCGCTGTTCAACGTGCCCCGCGTCGTCATCGCGACGATCGCCGTGCTCGTATTCGTCCATGTCGTGCGCGTCTTTGTGCTGAGCGACGAAGAGGACGTCCGGTTTCTGCTCACCTTCGCATTCATTCCGGCGCGTTACGGCACCGATCTCGCCGCCGCCGGCGCATTCCCGGGCGGCTTTGGCGCCGATCTGTGGACCTTCTTCACCTATGCCTTCATTCACGCCGACATGATGCATATCGGCCTCAATCTCGCGTGGCTGGTGCCGTTCGGCACGGCGCTGGCGCGCCGCTTCGGGCCGTGGCGCTATACGCTGTTCATGCTGGTCATGGCGGCGGCCGGCGCGTTGGCGCATCTCGTCAGTCATTGGGGCGCGATGGAGCCGATGATCGGCGCGTCGGCGGCAATCTCGGGCGCGATGGCGGCGGCGATGCGCTTTGTCTTTCAGAAGGGCGGACCGCTCGGGCTGCTGCGGGAAGGCTCGGACGACGCCTATCGCGTTCCGGCCGCGCCGCTCGGCACGACGCTGCGCAATCCGCAGTTTCTGCTGTTCCTGCTTGTCTGGCTCGGACTGAACGCTCTGTTCGGCTTCGGCACCATTTCGTTTGGCGAGGAGGCCGGACAAGTCATCGCCTGGCAGGCGCATGTCGGCGGCTTTTTCGCCGGCCTGTTCCTGTTCAGCGCCTTCGATCCGGTCGCGGCGCGCGCCGAAATCGATACCGAGCCAGGCCGTTAGCGCCGTTTGCCGAGGTATTCGTGCAAGTTCCAGGGTGCAGCGCAGCGTGCTCGCCGCGCCGACGGATGGAACTCCGTGCCGGGTCGGATCATTATGGTCATCACCTTCACCGCGGCTGATCCGCCTTGAGCGGGCAGTCACGCGACGAAGCTCAGGGAGGCTAAAATGTCCGTCAGCATCATTCTCGCGGGCAAGGGCCGCGAGGTCGTCAGCATCGACCCCACTGCAACGCTTGCTTGCGCCGTCGATCTTCTCGCCGAGAAACGCATCGGCGCCGTGCTTATCCTTGGCGCCGGGCGCCGTGTCGTTGGCATCCTTTCGGAGCGCGACATCGTGCGCGCGCTTGCCGAGCGCGGGGCAGCCGCGCTCGATGAGCCGGTCAGCAAGACAATGACGCGCAAGGTCTCGACCTGCACGGAAAGCGAGACGGTCGCCAGCATCATGGAGCGCATGACCGACGGCAAATTCCGCCACGTTCCCGTCGCTCGACCAGGGCGATGTGGTCGGCATTGTGTCGATCGGAGACGTGGTCAAGCATCGCTTGCATGAGATGGAAAGCGATTCCGCGGCGATGCGCGATTACATCCTGACCGCGTAAAACCGCGAAATTCGGGGAATGCGGCGGTACCGCATTCCCCATGCGCATGTCTGGCGCTATGATGCCGCCTCGCGGCCGGGGAGGCAGTCATGCGGCGGGTATTGATTTTGTTCGCCGTCATGGCGGGGTGTTCCACGCAATTTTGCGCCGAGGCATCTGCCACGGGGAAAATCCGCCTGGCGCAGAGTTCGACGGTGACGAATTGCATGATGGCGTGCAATTCCCAGGCGGCGACATGCCAGACCGCCTGCATCGTGCCAGGCGCCGCGCCGACGGGCGCCGCCACCACGACCAGCAACGCCAACACGAGCGCGACGTGTCAGCTGAGTTGTTCGACCGTACAGATCACGTGCCAGACGACCTGCGCGCAAATCTCGCCGTCGCAATAGTCAGCGCAGAATCGGCGATCGATTCCGTAATCGAGTCGATCGCCTTTTCCGTGGCCGCCCGGCCGACCTCGATCGCTTCCGCGGCGTGATGGAAATCGAGCCAGCCGATATGGCCGACCCGCGGCGTGATGTGGACGTCCGGCGGATCGCCGGCGAGCCGCATGCGGGTAAGCCGGTCCTGCATGATGTTGAAGGATTCGATCATCACGGTGGAAAAGCTCGGCCGCGCATCGTCGGCGATCATCTGGCGTTTTAACGCGCGCTCGGCGCCGAAAATACCGCGAAGCCGCGCCAGCCCGTTGCGCGGCGGTGCGGCGGGCGCGGCGGGAGCGGCATCGTCGGCCTCCGAGCCGTGGCTCGCGATTGTCGTGCCGCGGCCGAAACGGTCGGCATCCATGTTGACCGCGATGACGACCCGGGCGCCGAGCGCACGCGCCGCCGACACCGGTACAGGATTGACCAGCGCGCCGTCGACCAGCCAGCGGCCGCCGAGATGAACCGGGGCAAAGATTCCCGGCAGCGCATAGGACGCGCGCACCGCAAGCGACAGCGAACCGCGCGTCAGCCACACTTCATGCCCGGTTCCGATCTCGGTCGCGATCGCCGCGAAGCGGATCGGCAATTTCTCGATATCGGCTTCGCCGATCGAGGCCTGGAGTTCGGTCGCCAGCCGTCCGCCACTGATCAGGCCGGAGCCGCCGATTTTCACGTCGAGATAGCCGATGATGCGGCGCATCGTCAGCGAACGCGACCAGGTCTCGAGCGCATCGAGCTGATTGGTCGCATAGCAGCCGCCGACCAGCGCCCCCATCGAGGTGCCGACGATGATGTCGGGCTTTATGCCGTGGGCCAGCAGCGCGCGCATCACGCCGATATGGGCGAAGCCGCGCGCCGCGCCGCTGCCGAGCACAAGTCCGATCGATGGTCCGCCGCTTTTGACGCCGGTATGGCCGGCGTCGACGGATTTGTTTTCGATATCCGAGCTAGTCACCAAACCCTCACGCCTGGAGCGGCGGTTTTCCGCGGCAGACCGGCCGAAGGCCGGGGCCGCACAATAGGGTGAAAGCGGCGGATCAGCTATAGTCGGCGGCACGGCGCGCCCGCAGGCGGCTTGAAAATGCCGTGATTCCAATTGAGAAAAGCTGCGATGTCAGGGTGGGGCTTGACCAGTTTTCGAAGTGTCCTTGCCGCGGCGGTGGCGGCAACGGCCATTGCTGTCTTCGCGCCGGCGCACGCCCTCGCGCAATCGCGCAATCTTGTCGCACCGCAATCTGTCGCACCGGCGCCGCTCGTGCCGGGCACCGGAATCGGATCGCCCGGCGCCACTATCGT
The DNA here is from genome assembly GCA_963723335.1 of uncultured Alphaproteobacteria bacterium. Taxonomy (GTDB): domain Bacteria; phylum Pseudomonadota; class Alphaproteobacteria; order Rhizobiales; family Xanthobacteraceae; genus BOG-931. The sequence goes on from CAVRQJ010000016.1 coordinate 191,162, forward strand.
CGCGCCGGCGCCGCTTGCGCCGCCCGGCGTTCCATCCATGGCGCAGGCCGCACCGCTGGTGCCCGCCGGTCACGTCGCGCTCGCCGTTACCGCGCGCTATGGCCATGACGCCGCCCCGATCACCGCCGGCCTGATCTGGCGCGTCTATGGCGCCAAGCCCGACGCGACGGGCATGTTTCATCTGATCAAGGAGGATCGCGGCGCGACGCCTACTTTCGTCCTGCCGCCGGGCAGTTACGTCGTGCATGCGAGCCTCGGGCTCGCCAGCGCTGCGAAGGCCGTGCAACTGCGCTCGGAGACGGTGCGCGAGGTACTCGATATTCCGGCGGGCGGCCTGCGGCTCGAGGGCCGCGTCGGCGACATCAAGATCCCGGCCGGCCAGATATCATTCACGGTCTTCACCGGCAGCCAGTTCGACACCACCGAGCGCCGGCCGATCGCGCAGAACGTGATGACGGGCGACGTCGTGCTGCTTCCCGAAGGCACCTATTACATCGTGTCGAATTACGGCGAAGGCAATTCGGTGGTGCGCTCGGACGTACAGATCGAGGCGGCCAAGCTCACCGATATCGTGGTCACCCATCGTGCCGCCGTCATCACGCTCAAGCTCGTGAACAATTCCGGCGGCGAGGCGCTTGCCAATACGCAATGGACGGTGCTGACGCCCGGCGGCGACGTGATCAAGGAATCGATCGGCGCATTCCCGCGCCTCGTCCTTGCCGAAGGCGATTATCACGTCATCTCACGCAACGAGGGCCGCACCTTCCAGCGCGACTTCAAGGTCATCACCGGCGTCGACGGCGAAGTCGAAGTGCTGGCGCGCTGAGCGCGGTGCGGATATTCAGGCCGCTTTCCCGATCCGCTTGACGTCCGGCGGCACGGCCTCCTGGGCCAGCGCCGCGAGCGCGGCATCGAGCGGCATGGTCTCCTGCTTGTCGCTGCCGAGGCGGCGGATCGAGACGGTGCGCTCGGCGGCTTCCTTCTTGCCGACGACAAGGAGCGCTGGGACTTTCGCCAGCGAATGCTCGCGGACCTTGTAGTTGATCTTTTCGTTGCGCAGGTCGCTTTCGACGCGAAGGCCGGCGCTGCGCGCCGCCGCGATCGCTTCGCGCGCATAATCGTCGGCGTCCGAGGTTATGGTCGCGACGACCGCCTGCAATGGCGACAGCCACAGCGGCATGTGACCGGCATAATGCTCGATCATGATGCCGGTGAAACGCTCGAGCGAGCCGAACATCGCGCGATGCAGCATGACCGGGGTGATCTTGTCCGAGTGCTCGTCGATATAGAAAGCGCCGAGCCGGCCCGGCATGTTGAGGTCGACCTGCACGGTGCCGCACTGCCAGTCGCGGCCGATAGCGTCGCGCAGCACATATTCGAGTTTCGGGCCGTAGAACGCGCCTTCGCCCTCGTTCAGGGCCCACGGCCGGGCCGAGGCTTCGAGCGCCTTCATCAGCGCCGCCTCGGCCTTGTCCCAGATTGCGTCTTCGCCGATGCGCTTTTCCGGCCGGTCGGAGAATTTGATGCGCACGTCGTCGAAGCCGAAGTCCTGATAGATCGACAGGATCAGGTCGTTGACCTTGATGACTTCTTCCGCGATCTGCTCCTCGGTGATGAAGACATGCGCATCGTCCTGCGTGAAGGCGCGCACGCGCATCAATCCGTGCAGCGCGCCGGACGGCTCGAAGCGGTGCACCTTGCCGAATTCGGCGAGCTTGAACGGCAGGTCGCGATAGGATTTCAGGCCGTTCTTGAAAATCTGGATGTGGCCGGGGCAGTTCATCGGCTTGACCACGTAAGTGCGCTCATCCTCCTCGCGCGGCTCGATGAGGAACATGGCGTCGCGGAACGTCGCCATGTGGCCCGAGGCGACCCAGAGCGATGAATCGATCAGTTGCGGCGCGTTGACTTCGAGATAGCCGGCATCCGCCTGGCGTCGGCGGATATAATTTTCCAGCGTCTGGAACAGCGTCCAGCCTTTCGGATGCCAGAACACCGAGCCGGGCGCTTCCTCCTGGAAGTGAAACAGATCCATCTCGCGGCCGAGGCGGCGGTGGTCGCGCTTCTCGGCTTCCTCGATCTGCTTGAGATGGGCGTCGAGCTCTTCCTGCTTGGCAAAGGCAGTGCCGTAGATGCGCGAGAGCATTTCGCGGTTGGAATCGCCGCGCCAATAGGCGCCGGCGACTTTCATCAGCTTGAACGCATTGCCGATCTTGCCGGTCGAGGTCATGTGCGGGCCGCGGCACAGATCGAACCAGTCGCCTTGTTTATAGATCTTGATCTGCTGGTCGGCCGGAATGGCGTCGACCAGCTCAACCTTGAACTGCTCGCCCATGTCGGCGAACACGCGTTTGGCTTCCTCGCGCGGCCAGACTTCCTTGGTGAACGGTTTGTCGCGCGCGATGATCTCGCGCATCTTCTTTTCGATCGCGGCGAAATCTTCCGGCGTGAACGGCTCGTTGCGGAAGAAATCGTAATAGAAGCCGTTCTCGATCACCGGCCCGATGGTGACTTGCGTGCCCGGCCACAGCGACTGCACGGCTTCCGCGAGCACATGCGCGGCGTCATGCCGGATCAGTTCCAGCGCGCGCGGATCGTCGCGGGTGAGGAATTCGATCTTGGCATCGCGCTCGATCGGATCGGAAAGATCGGCGACAACGCCGTCGAGCGCCATCGCCGCGGTGCGCTTGGCAAGCGAGGGCGAAATGCCCTTGGCGATGTCGAGGCCAGTTGTGCCGTCGGGATAGTCCCGGCGTGCGCCGTCGGGAAAGGTCAGTGCGACCATTCTTCACTCCTGTTGCTCACTCCTGCGAACGAGCGCAGGTAAGCTGGAAGAACCGTACTTGCTTTCTGCCGGAAGGCGCAGAACTTACCGAAAGATCCAACTCTTACTGAAAGGCCCAGCTCTTACTGAAAGATCCAGCTCTTACTGAAAGACCCAAGTGCCGCTGAGACAGGGGCCCATGAAATCTTTCTTCGTCTTGCCCGCAGCCTTCAATGTGGCTCTGTGAGCGTGCCAGTAGTCGTTGCAGCGTTTCGTGCCGCCGATCGCGGGATCTTGCGCCTTTGCCGGCAGGGGCGCCAAAAGCAGCAGTCCCAATCCGCAGAACGCGAAAATTGCGGTAATCGATTTACGCTTCATTGTGCTGAGCCTCTCCAGCCGGAATTTGATTCGTCCCGCGCCAGCGGGCGTAGCGCCACGGCATATACCAGCGCGATTTTTCCGGCAACGCCGCCGGCACGAAATCGAGCCCGGACGTGCCCCAGGGCTGGCAGCGCAGCAGGCGGGCGAGCGTCATCCATGACCCGGCCCACAGGCCGAAGCGATCGAGCGCCTGATCGGCATAGTCGGAGCAAGTCGGCAGATGCCGGCAGCGATAGCCGACGAGCGCCGACAGCGTGTAGCGGTAGAGTTTTATGAGCGCGCGCCCGAACAGGCGAGGGGCGTTGCGGGAAGCGTCAATCAGGGCGTCAAACGGCATTGCTCTCCTCGCACGGTCATTCCGGGGCGCGGGCCTTGGCCCGCGAGCCCGGAATCCATAACCACGAACGGCGCAAATCTGCCTGGATCGTGACTATGGATTCCGGACAACCGCTCCGCGGTTTCCGGAATGACAAAATTATTCAGCCGCCGCCTTGGCGCCGCGCCGCGCTTCGATCTGGCCGATGGCATCGACCACGGCGTCGAAGGTCAGCAGCGTCGAGGCGTGCCGCGCCTTGTAGTCGCGCACCGGTTCGAGGACTGCGATATCGGCCCACTTTCCGTCTGCCGGCGGCGCGCCGTTCTCCTTGAGCATTTTGCGCACGCTTTCGCGCAGCGCGCGCAATTCGTCCGCCTTGGAGCCGATGATGTTGCGCGCCATGATCGAGGACGAGGCCTGGCCGAGCGCGCAGGCTTTCACCTCATGGGCGAAATCGGTCACCGTATCGCCGTCCATCTTCAGGTCGATGGTGACGGTCGAGCCGCACAATTTCGACAGCGCGGATGCGCTCGCATCGGGATCGGCGAGCCGGCCGATCTTTGGGATCGTGCCCGCAAGCTCGATAATACGGCGGTTGTAGACTTCGTTGAGCATCGGCAATCGGCTCAGCCAATTAACCCGTTCTGTCCGGGCTTTATTGAGTCTCTCCGGCAATCCACTATATAGGCGCTACCGCAGGGGATTTGAAGTTCCGGCCGTGCGCTGGCGATTGGAGAAGTGATGGACGCCGTTATCAAGCCAGCCGTTATAAAGTCATGGGCCCGGGGACAGCTTTCCGACCACGTCCGCGCCGCGCCGAAACCGCTCGACAATCGGCCCTCCCGTGAGGAGGCCGAAACGGCGGTGCGCGCGCTGATCGCCTATATCGGCGAGGATCCCGGCCGTGAAGGGCTTGTCGGCACGCCAAAGCGCGTCGTCGCAGCGCTGGACGAGCTTTATCAGGGCTACGGCGAAATTCCCGCCGATGCGCTGAGCCGCACCTTCGGCGAGACCGAGGCCTATGACGATTTCGTGCTGATCCGCGACATCGGGTTCACCTCGCATTGCGAGCACCACATGATGCCGTTCTACGGCAAGGCGCATGTCGCTTACCGCCCGGTCGAGCGCGTGGTCGGACTGTCGAAGCTCGCGCGGCTCGTCGATGTTTACGCGCGCCGCCTGCAGACGCAGGAAAAGCTCACCTCGCAGATCGCAGCCGCGATCGATGAGGTTTTGAAACCGCGCGGGGTTGCCGTGCTGCTTGAGGCCGAGCACACCTGCATGTCGATCCGCGGCGTGACAAAACCCGGCGCCTCGACGGTGACGACGCGGTTCCTCGGAACGTTCCTCGACAGCGCCGAGGACCAGATGCGCTTTGTGACGCTCGCCCGCAGCGCGGCGGCGCGGAGTTGAATTCGTCATTCCGGATCGACGCGGAGCGTCGAGTTCCGGAATCCATATTCGCTGACCTTGAGGCTCGTGGACATTATTCCGAATTTCTGGGGTTATGGATGTCCGATAAATCACCATTCGCAGCACCCGGCGCCGCAGCCGATCTCGAAGATGGCGTGGCGCTGACGCCGAAATTCGACGCCGACGGGCTCGTCACCTGCGTCGCCACCGACGTAGCCTCCGGCGATGTGCTGATGGTCGCGCACATGAATGCCGAAGCTTTGGCAAAAACCATCGCCACCGGCGAAGCGTGGTATTTCAGCCGCTCGCGCAAAAAGCTCTGGAAGAAGGGCGAAACCTCCGGCCACACCCAGCGCGTCGTCGAAATGCGGATCGACTGCGACCAGGACGCGGTGTGGATCAAGGTCGAGCAGGTGGCGGGAGCGTGCCACACCGGACGCCGCTCGTGCTTTTACCGCGCCGTGCCGCTTGGCAAGACAGGCGCGGTCACGCTCGAGTTTCGCGATGAGCGTGTGTTTGATCCGAAGGCGGCGTATCGCAAATGACCCGTAAGACCTGTAGGGCGGATTAGCCGAAGGCGTAATCCGCCGCCTCGCGGCGATCCGATGGCGGATTACGCTACGCTAATCCGCCCTACGGATTTGATCCGGCCATTCACGTCTTTATTCCGGGAAAGTCTCAGGCAGGGATCCGGCGATGATTCAATGCGATTGCTGCCGCGCCGTATCCTGCAGGATCGCAATCATGCTGCCGACTACGTCGTCGAGAGTTGATCCGGGCGGAAACGTAATCTTCTGATCGGCATCCTCCACCCAATATCCCTTGGGGTCCATCCGATTGCCGACGATCTGATAGACACCTTCGTTTTCTTCGATGTTCCACGTTGATGCATCGCGAGCGAATGCGGACCATGTTTTTAGACCAGCATATTTCGGGAGCACGGGCGGAGGCCATTTGCCTTTGACTGGCGGGAGGGCGACGTTTTTCTTGGCGATCACGTCAAGAAAGGCGCGACGCAAGCCTTCAGCATCCGTAACAGGAACGACGGTCACGGGATCGATATTTGTATAGACGCCTCCCCGTTTTCCCATGGTGGGCACATAGACGGTGCCGCTTCTCAGATAACATTTGTACAGCATGGATCAGCCTAAAATTGAGTGATCACAAGGTTTACGGGCTTGTTCAGCATTTTGGCGCGTGTGCGCGCTGTGTCGATGATAATTCATTGCGCATCAGTCACGCTGCTTTTAGGTACGACTAGGTTAAGCACGCGATCGGTAATTTGGCTGGATTGAACAGTGTTGCCGGCAAACTTGGCACCGTCAAATTCTGAGACGTTATCGAAGTAATTGGAACGGCATGCAAACTTCACCATCGTTCCCGGATGTCGCTCCGTTTATCCGGGCCACGCTTGCTTTTCTCTCGTAGGGTGGGCTGAACGCAGTGAAGCCCACGCGGACGACGAGCGAAGGATGCACTGCGTGGGCACGGCGCGTTGCGCCTTTGCCCACCCTACGGGCTCTATTCTTCGGAGCTTGGTGAAAGACAAAACGGTATCTCCGCTCATTCCCGCGCAAGCGGGAATCCAGCGTGGGTCCCGCCTTCGCGGGGACGAGCGAACCGGTTCGTCCTTATTCTTTTTCCTTGTCGATCGGCGTGATGTCGCGGAGCTTTCTTTTGACCTTCCAGCTTCCGTAGTTCTTCTTCATGCGGCCCGGTTTTCCGTGCGTGTTTCAGCAATGACGTAGGTCTTGAAGTCGCCGCCGATCGCCTGGCTGCATTCGATGCACAGCCGCGTATAGGGCAGGACTTCCAGCCGGGCGGCCGGGATCGGATTGCCGCATCTTTCGCAGTCTTTCTCCTCGCTCATTCGCAGGCTCCCTTCCGTGAAGGGCTTCCCCGCATAGCTAAATGGCCCCGGTTTTCACCGGAGCCATCGAACCGAAAGGGAATAACCCCTCGCCATTTGCTGACCTTGTCGCGCCGAAAAACGGCATTGTTATGGCGTCTGCGCAGTCTTGTTGATGCACGCCAGCAATTGCTCGGCACGCACAAGGTGCGGCCGGTCGTACATCAGGCCGCCGATACCGACGACGCCGGCACCGGGGCTCGCGGCAAAGGCCGCGATCACCGAACGCGCATGGTCGAGCGCCGCAGGCGAGGGCGTGAACACGTCGTTGATGATCGGCACCTGCGCCGGGTGGATCGCCATTTTGCCGGTAAAGCCGTCGCGGCAGGCTTCCTCGCATTCGCGGCGAAATCCGTCGCTGTTGCGGAAGTCGACATAGACGGTGTCGATCGCCGGCACGCGCGCGGCCGCGGCGCCGGCGAGGCACAGCGTTCGCGCCAGCCGATACGGATCGAGAAAACGGCCGTCGGCACCGCGGTTGGTTTGCGCGCCGAGCTCGGCGGAGAGATCCTCGGCGCCCCAAGTGAGGCCGATGAGACGTTGGCTGGCGCCTGCGAACGTGCCCGCGACGAACAAAGAAGCTGCCGTTTCGGTCGCGATCGGCAAAATCTTGATGTGGCTGTCCGGCATATTGCCGATCGCTTCGCGGACGGCGAGTTTTGCATCGGCGTGGATGACCGACGCGCCGCCTTCGGCTTTCGGCAGCATGATGGCGTCGGGTTTTGTGGGCGCGATGGCATCGAGATCGGCGTCGGTGAGGCCGGTCTGCAAGCCGTTCACGCGCACCATCATGTACGGCCGCGGCGTCTTCGCCATGACGTCCTTGAGGAACTCGGCCGCGCTTTCGCGTGCGCGCGTCTTGCCGTCGAGCGCAATCGAATCTTCAAGGTCGACGATCAGCGCGTCGGCGCCGCTCGTCATCGCCTTGTCGAGTTTCTTGGCGCTATCAGCCGGAACGAACAGGAGCGAGCGCATAATTCACCTTCGTCATTCCGGGGCAGAGCGCAGCGAGGAGCCCGGAATCCATAACCCCAGTGGTTGATTTGATCCGAAATGACGGCTCACTTCGGCCGCATGCGGATAAAGGCCTGGCGGCGGCATTCGGCGACGAGTTTGTTGTCCTGGTTGAAGGCGCGGTGATGAAATTCGACGATGCCGGCGCCGGGCCGCGACTTCGATTCGCGCTTGCCGATCACTTCGGTGGTGCAATGCACGGTGTCGTTTTCGAACAGCGGGTGAGGGAATTTGACGTCGGTCATGCCGAGATTGGCGATCGTCGTGCCGACCGTCATGTCGGAAACCTGGATGCCGATCATCAGCCCGAGCGTGAACAGCGAGTTCATCAGCGGCTGGCCCCATTCCGTCTCCTGCTCGCAGAAGTGCCGGTCGATGTGCAGCGGCTGCGGATTGAGCGTCATGTTGGAGAACAGCATGTTGTCCATCTGGGTGACGGTGCGCGTGTAGCGGTGCTCGACCGTCTCGCCGGGCATGAAATCCTCGAAATAGAGCCCGCCGCGCTTGTGCCGTACCGCCGCCTGTTGCGCCATTTTCGCCTCCTACGCCGTTTTTCCGTTAAGCCCACGTTTACCATAATCGTTAATGATCGCTAACGCTCAAGACGCCGGTGGGAGCCGGCAGGGGAGCAAGCCATGCTGGTCGATTCCAGCAATCTCACCGCCGGTTCGACGGTGACGGGTGCCATTCGCCAGGCAGCTCAGGCCACCGGCACGAGCTTCCAGTATCTATTGGCGACGGCGCAAGTCGAATCCGGCCTCAATCCGAAAGCGGGCGCGTCGACCTCGTCGGCGCGCGGGCTCTTTCAATTCGTCGAGCAGACCTGGCTCGGCACCATGAAGCAGTCGGGCGCGTCGCTCGGCTACGGCAAATATGCCGCGGCCATCACCAGGACTGCGTCAGGGCACTATACGGTGCAGGATCCGGAGATGCGCAGCGAGATCCTCAAGCTGCGCAACGATCCGCAAGCGAACGCGGTGATGGCCGGCGCCTTCACCCAGGCCAATTCCGCGTTGCTGTCGCAGAAGCTCGGCCGCTCGCCGAGCGAGGGCGAGCTTTATATCGCGCATTTTCTCGGCGCCGGCGGCGCGGCGCGCATGATCTCGGCGGCGGCCGCTGATCCGAATACCAGCGCAGCGAGCTATTTTCCGAACGCCGCCGCGGCCAATCCCTCGATCTTTTATGACCGCGCCAGCGGACGGCCGCGCAGCCTCGCCCAGGTGCGCGATGTCCTCACCGCGCGCTATGACGTTGCGGCGCGGGTGCGCCCGGCCGATCAGGTCAACACGGCGCAAGCTATGAATATACCTGTTGCGGCAGCGCTTCTCGCCGGTCCGACGCGCATTACGATTCCCGCAAGAACCGCCGCAGCCACGGTGCCCAATCCAATGACCGTCGCTGCCGCAGCCGTGCCCGACACTGCCGGCATGACCAGCGCCTTTGCCGAGGCAGCGCCCGCAGCAAAACCGGGACAGGATACCGACGTCTTTCATGGCCTGTTTTCCGATCCCGGCCGCAATACGCCGGTAGCGGCGGTCGTAAGCCAGCTCTGGGGCGTGGCGAACACCCCGCCGGGTACGGATGCCGCCGCGGCGTCGGGCGCGATGCTCGATCTGTTCAAGGATGACGGCAAGCGGGGCACGTAGCCGGCGCCCATCATAAGCCCGCGGAAACCGCGTGAAATTATGGTGAACGGTTTGTTAAGGCCGTGTCTCTAGCATCTGAATCAGCCTCAAATCCGCGTGGCGTGAGCGAGCAATGATCGTCCGCGATTTCCTGCAATGGGTGCGCACCGCGCCGGCCAGCGAGCGGGCCGAAGCGACGAGTGCATTGGCGCGCGCCTATCTCTATTCCGATCTATCGCCTGACGATCTCGGCGCCGCCGAAGGCGCGATGCTGATGCTGCTCGACGATCCGTCGCCGCTGGTGCGCCGCGCGCTGGCTGACGCGCTGGCCGCGAGCCCGAGCGCACCGCCGGCCATCGTCGTTGCATTGGCGGCGGACCAGCCGCAGATCGCGGCGCCGGTCTATGCGCTGTCGCCGCTCTTCGTCGATGCCGATCTCGTCGACGCGGTTGCGACCGGCGCTCCCATCGTCCAGGCGGCGGTGGCGAGCCGCGCCGCGCTGCCATGCTCCGTAGCCGCGGCGATTGCCGAAGTCGGTACGGCTGAATCCTGCCTGCTGATGGTGGAAAATCCGCAAGCTGCCATCGCTGTCATCTCGATCGACCGTATCGTCGACCGCTTCGGTCATCTCGCCGCGATCCGCGAGGCGCTCCTGACGCGCGAGGATTTACCGGCGGCCACGCGGCAGAACCTCGTCACCAAATTATCCGAGACACTCGCCGGCTTTGTCGCCGGCCGCGGCTGGCTTGCGGCCGATCACGCCGAGCGCATCGCGCGCGAAGCATGCGAGAAGGGCACCGTCGCCATTGCCGCGGAGGCGCCGGACACCGAGCTTCGCCACTTGATCCGGCATCTGTGCGCAAGCGGGCAGCTCACGGCCGGGCTCATTCTGCGCGCGCTGTTGTCCGGCAATGTCGCGCTGTTCGAAGAGGCTCTCGCCGAGCTTTCCGACATGCCGGTCGCGCGGGTGTCGGGCCTTATTCACGACCGCGGCAGCGCCGGCCTGCGGGCGCTGTTGGAAAAGGCCGCTTTGCCGCCGTCGACTTATCCCGCGTTCAAGGAAGCGATCGAAGCCATGCGCGAGGGCTTTTCAACCGAGCCGGGCGGCCCGGCGCGGCTCAAGCGGCGCATGATCGAGCGCGTGCTGACGCGCTGCGAGGATGCCGATCTTGGCGAAGTTGCGCCGCTTCTGACGCTGCTGCGCCGTTTTGCCACCGAAGCCGCGCGCGAAGAGGCGCGGCTGTTCTGCGACGAACTCGTCGCCGAAGATCTTCGCGTCGGATTTGCGGATCGATCGGCCGCGGCCTAGCCGCACGCCACTCGCTATCGCGTGGGCAGACAGGCCTTCAGCCGGAAACCAGCGGCGGCGAAAAGATGTTGTCGAGATAATCCGGCCGGAAGCTGTTTTCCCGCCGCAGATAATCGTCGGTGACGTCGCGCAGCCGCTTCGTCAATGTACGGGAAATCTCGGCGACGTCCGGCCGGGCGTGTTCGCGGATCATCGCGCGAATGGCGTCGACATGCTGGTCGACGAGCTTGAGCGGAATTTCAGCCATGTTCGGTACGTGCTCGAGGAGCCGGCAAAGGCTTTCGGCGACGCCGACAGATTCGGGATAGCCGAACGTGACGGCCTCGCCCTTGATGTCATGGGCCGCGCGAAACAACCCATCGTGGGTCTTTTCGTTAAAGCCATCGCGCTTGACGTCCTGACGGCACGTTTCCAGACGCTCGCATTCCAGTTGCATCCAGGTCGTGAACTCGGACGATAATTCGACCAGCGCCGCCTCCGCGCGCGAGACCGGATCCTCATCGGTGTCCGTAGCCGGCCCGACCACCTTGCGCATCTCATGCGGCGGCGTGATGACCTCGTAGTCGGCGTAGGTTGCCACCGAGGGAGCGTCGTCTTTGCGAGGGGCCATGTCTGCTGATGCTCCTGGTCAGACCAAGACCTTGGCTTTGTCGAGCAAAGGCTGCTGGCGCGCGACCTCGGCGGTGCCGCCCTTGCGCCGTTCAGCGCCGGCATAGTTCGGATTGACGTTGCGCCGCCGGTCCGGCCCGAAATAGGTCTTGGTTCTTATGAACGGGCGCGGATTGGCGACGACGTTGAGGATGCGCTCATAAAGCGCCTTGGCCGAAATCGGCTTGGCGAGGAATTCCGTGATGCCGGCGTCACGGGCGCCGAGGATGCGCTTCTTCTCGGAATGGCCGGTGAGCATGATGATGGGCACGTAGGGATTTGCATTGGCGCCGGGCTGACGGATCATCTGCGTCAGTTCGAGGCCGTCGAAGATCGGCGTCACCCAGTCGGTCAGGATGATGTCCGGCATGTATTGGGTGAACGCCTCGAGGCCGGCGGCGCCGTCTTCCGCTTCATAGACTTCGCGCGTGCCGAAGCCGTGCAGCAGCGTGCGCAGAATGCGCCGCATATGCGCGTTATCGTCGATGACCAGAAACCGCAGACGATTGAAGTCGATGCGGACCATAGGTCCTCCCGCGCGGCAGGCGTCAAAACCCATCCTCGCGCGGGTAATCGTAAAGAAACGTGCTTAACGGTCAGTTAAGCTTTGCCGCCTCAGTAGCCGAATTGCTCGCTGAGGATGCGCTCGTCGAGGCTGTGGCCGGGATCGAACAGCATATGCATGGCGGTCTCGTGATCCATGCTGATCTCGACCGACCGGACGGAGCGGACCTCGTCATGATCGGCGACCGCCGCGACCGGCCGTTTTGCCGCCTCCAGCACCTCGACCGTGACGCGGGCCCGGTCGGGCAGGAGTGCGCCGCGCCAGCGCCGGGGCCGGAACGGGCTGATCGGGGTCAGCGCCAGGAGGGGCGCGCCGATTGGAATGATCGGTCCCTGCGCCGAAAGATTGTAGGCCGTCGAGCCGGCAGGCGTCGCCAGCATGACGCCGTCGGCGACGAGTTCGGGGAGGCGCTCCTTGCCGTCCACCAAAACGCGCAATCGCGCCGCCTGGTAGGTCTGGCGAAACAGCGACACTTCGTTGATGGCGCGGTGCCGGTGCACACGGCCGGCGGCGTCGCGCGCGCGCATCAAGAGCGGGTGGATGACCGAGACGCGCGCCGCGGCCAGCCGCTCGCGCAGGCCGCTTTCGGCATACTCGTTCATCAGGAAACCGACCGTGCCGCGGTGCATGCCGTAGATCGGCTTGCCGGAATTCATGAACCGTTGCAGGGTCGCCAGCATGAGGCCGTCGCCGCCGAGCGCCACCACGACGTCGGCGATCTCGGGTTTGGCGTCGCCGTATTTTTGAACGAGCTTGCGCCGCGCCCGCTGTGCCTCGGGCCCGTCGCTGGCGACGAAGGCGATGTGCTTATAGCGGGGCGTGGGTTGGCGTTTGGGCATATTGGCTCGGACTGCAAATAAGGAGCGGCGCGGCGCTTCTGGAGACAGGCATGGATCAGAATAAAGAACGCGCGGTGTTCGTCTATACGACCTATCCATCCATTGTCGAGGCGGAGGAGGTGGGCCGCGCTTTGGTCGGGCGGCGGCTCTGTGCCTGCGTCAATATCCTGCCGGGCATGGTTTCGCTCTATTGGTGGCAGGGGGCGGTCGAGCGGGGCGATGAAGTGGTGATGATCATCAAGACCCGGGCCAGCCTCGCCGGGTCGGTCCGCGACGCAGTGAGGCAGATGCACTCCTATACGACCCCTGCCATACTCGTCATTCCGATTGAAAGCGTCGATCCAGATTACAACGCCTGGCTCATGGCGGAGACGCAAGGGGGAGGGGCGGGGTGAACAAGCCTGTTGCGATCGCGTTTGCCGTATTCGCCGCAGTTGCCGCCACCCGGGCGTTCGCACAGGGGTTTCCGGATCATCCGATCAAGGTCGTCGCGTCTTATCCGCCGGGCGGCCCGAGCGATACGATGGCGCGGCTGGCGACCAACGGACTGGGCGACGTTCTCGGGCAGAACGTGTTTGTCGAGGATATCACCGGCGCCGGCGGCAAGATCGGCGTGCGGACCGTGGCGCGCTCGGCGCCTGACGGCTATACGCTCCTTCTTGGCGGCACCAACGACAATGCGGTGACGCCGGCGCTGTTCAAAAATCTCGATTACGATCCGATCAAGGATTTTGTGCCCGTGGCTTCGGTCGCCAGAGACCCGCAGGTCATGGTGATCAATCCATCCGTGCCGGTTCATACGCTCGTCGAACTCGTGCAATACGCCAAGGATCATCCCGGAAAACTGTCGTCGGGCGCTGCGCTCGGCATCGCGCCGCACCTTCTTCTCGAATATTTTCGCGTGCGCACGGGCACCGACATCGTCTTCGTGCCGTACAAAGGTGCAGCTCCCGCGGTCGCCGATCTTCTCGGCAATCAGATCCAGATCAATGTGACGACGAAGGCTGTGCTGCTGCCGCATATCCTGGCCGGGCGGCTGCGTGCACTCGCGGTGACGACAGACGAGCGCTGGCCGGAACTTCCCGATATCCCGACATTTCGTGAAAGCGGTTACGATGGATTTCCGGCCTATGTGTATTTCGGCCTGTTCGCGCCAAAGGGAACGCCTCCGGATGTCACCGCCAGGATCAACGCGGCTGAAAATGTCCGGCTGAAATCGCCCGACACGCAGACGGCGGTGGCGAAGCTCGGTCTGGAGGCAAATCCGCTGAGCCCGGAAGCTTTCGGCGCGGTGATGAACAAAGAAGTCGTCTTGTGGGAAAAGGTCGCGCGCGAAGCGGGCGTGAGACTGGACCAAGAGCCGAAGTGAACTCCGTCCCCGCCTTCGCGGGGACGAGCGGTTTGTAGCGCGCGATCAGTACGTCCGCGTGCCGTCGATCGTTTCCTTGAGCATCGTGTATTCGCGGCAGCCGGTGCCGCAGATGCTGCGCACTTGCTCGAGGTCGTCCTTGGCCTTGAGGATATTGCCCTGCTCGGCGTGCCACATGCCGTAATAGGACCAGGTCAGCGCGTGCCGCGGATCGGCGGCAAGCGCGCGGTCGTACCAGAGCTTGGCGTCGTCGTAGCGGCCGAGCTTGCGGCTCGCATAGCCAATCAGCGTCGCCACGTCGACATTGTCGTCGTAGCCCATCGCACGCAGTGCGGCGATGCCGCCCTCGTAATCCTGCTTGTCGTAGACAAGCGCGTAAGCCTTGTGCCAGCCGTTGATGAATTCTTCCGCCGCGCTGCTCTTCTGCGGCTTGGTCTTTTTCGCCTTCTTCGTGCCGCCCGGCGCACTCGGCTGCTGCGTGGATGCCGGCGGGGTAGCGGCCGGGCTCTCCATGGCCACGGCGAAATGTGATGCGCCGGTGGCGGCGCTCAGGAGTAGGGCGGCTGCAAAGAGCGGCATGGTGCGCATGAGCTTCCTCCGGTTCCAGCTGCCGAGATAAACACCGGGATCGTGGCAGTTCATCCCGGCATCCCGGCCGGAATTCTATGCTCTTCGTTGGGGCCGGAACCGGGTCCTGCATTACAGGAATGTCACGTAGGTGAACGGTTTCCGCTGCCGCACTTCACGGTGCGTTCAGCGCGCCGAGTTTAAACAGGTGTTTGAAAACGGCGCAGCTCTCGAACAGGCGCCGGAAACAAGAAGGAGAACACCATGTTGAGGAAATTCGCCGCCGCGCTCATTGCGACCACGCTGATCGCCGGGCCGGCTTTCGCCGCGCAGTCCACGGGAACCGCGGGCATGGCGCCTACCAAGTCGCCTGCCACCGCGCCTGTCACTGCGCCCGTCGCTACCGCGCCTGCTTCGGCCGCTGCCACCGTGAAGACGACCAAGACGGTCCATCACACGGTCAAGCACGCCCGCAAGCATCTTGCGCGCGGCAAGAACGGTATCAAGACCGGCAGCAAGTCCGGCACGATGCATCTGGCCCGCCACGTCAAGCCTGCCAAGACGCATCAGGCCAATACCGGAAAAACCACCAACGACCAGGCCGCGAAGCGGTCCTGACGGCGACGGAATTGCCTGCGATTCGGAATATGCACCCCACAAAGGTGCGAACCGAGGCCCGGATCGTACGCACCGGCTTGCGAATTCTGACGGCAGACCCCTTCTGGACCGCAAGCCGGACTTAAATCAATCTCCCCGCGGGGCACGCCGAAAAAGCCGTGCTGAACAAAAATGAAAATGCCGCGAGGATTTAGGAGGCCGGCGCAAGCCGGCCTCTGAATTTTCACGCCCCGGCGATCAGAGATTTGGCTGCCACTCGACCGGCACGTGCTCGTAGCCGCTTGCGGTCTTGATCAGATGGCCGCAGGCCGGGAAGGGGAAGTGATAGCCGGTCACGAGCATGCGGTCGGCCGCGGCGCGATCGAACAGCTTTTTGCGGGTCGCCACCGCCGCTGCGCCGTCAATGTCGAAGGCTGCCTGCCAGTCCGGATGCCGCGCGAACACCGCAGGGTGCTGCGCGGTGTCGCTGAGTACCAGCAGCGACTGATCGCCGGAATGGATCGCGAAAACGGTGTGGCCTGGTGTATGGCCCGGCGCCGGCAGCGTGGTGATGCCGGGCGCGACTTCCTTGCCCGGTTCGAATTGCGTGACCTGTTTGGCGATGTCGGCAAAGATCCGCCGCTGGTTGCGGAACGTCAGTTTCAGATCCGCCGCCGCGGCATTCATATTGCCGTCGTCCATCCAGTAAGCCCATTCCGGCGCCGGCACCATGATTTCGGCATTGGGGAAGATCAGCGCGTTGTCCTTGTCCTTGATGCCGTTGATGTGATCGGGATGGAAATGCGAGATAACGATCTGATCGACCGCTTTCGGATCGATGCCGGCGGCGGCAAGATTGTCACGCAACACGCCGGCCGACGGCGCGATCTGGCCGCCGGTGCCGGTGTCGAGCAGCACGAGTTTCTTGCCGGTATTGACGATGAGCGTGGTGAACGGCGTCGCCAGTCTGTCGTGCGGCATGAACGCCTTGTCGAGCGCGCCTTCGACTTCGGCAAACGGCGCGTTGCGGATGAACGTGTCGGTGATCGGCCGATACCAGATGCCGTCATAGAGCGCGGTCAATTCGAATGTGCCGATCCGGTAGCGATAGATGCCCGGCGCCGCTTTATCGGCGGCCGGTGCTGCCGCGCCGGCCGGCTTGGCGGACGCTGCAAAAGCCGCCGCGGCTGAACCAGCGAGAATGTCCCGCCTGGTCGGATTGGACATGAATGGCCTCGTCCTCGCGCCGCCCCCGCTAAGCCTCGGCGAAGAAGTCGCGCATCAACATGTAGGATTTACGGCAGAGTTTTTCGTCGTAGCGCAAAACCTCGCCGTTGTAGGAGGGATCGGTGAATGAATGCACGGCGCCGCCGAACATCATCACCTGCCAATCGACCTTGGCCTTGGTGAGTTCGTCCTCGAGCGCGTCCATCATGGTTTTGGGCGTGACCGGATCGGCCGAGCCGTGCAGCGCTAGCACGCGGCCCTTGATGTTGCAGGGCGTGCCGGCAACCACCGGGTTCGGATTGGTGACGTGGAACACCACGACCGCCCTGAAATCCGCCGCCGCGCGCGCCTGTTCGAGCACGTAACCGCCGCCGGCGCAGTAGCCGATCGCTGCGGGCTTGCCGCTGTCGGCGATGCCCAGTTTTCGCGCTTCGCCGAGAAGCGCCTCGGTGGCCGTGTTGCCGCAGGCGACGGTGAAGGGCAGGTTTTTCTGCACGGCGAGCATGCCGGCGCGCAACTCGTCCTGCGCCTTCGGCTTTGCGCCATAGCCCGCGCCGAACATGTCGGCCATCAGCACGACATAGTCCTTGCCGGCGACGGTTTGAGCCTGCCCGATCGTGTCGGGCGCGACGCCTTTCCAGTCGGGCTGCATGAAGACGACAGGCCGCCTGCCGGTGACGCTGTCGTCATAGACGATCATGCCCTCGAACTGCCTGCCGTCGAGTTCATAGGCAACCTTCTTCTCGGCCATCGCGCACTCCCTGTTATTGGCGAATATATACCAGCCGAAATCAGGGGGCGGAATGGCGGAATGCCGCGGCGCGAAACAAGGCGATTGCCGAGTTTCGCGTTCGCGTGTAGGACCTGCGTCGCCGCAAGCCGGATGGCCCGACAGAAAGCCCGATATGTCAAAACAGGAAATGCGCGACGAAGCCGAGCGCCTGGTGAAGGAGGCGATGGAGCGGAAGAACCTGTCCATCAAGCAGGGCAATACCCGCATCGAGGCGGTCTGCGGCAAGTGCGGAGCGCCAAACCGCGTCACGGCGGCGCCGGGGCAGACGCGGGTCTCCTACAAGTGCAAGGAATGCGGCGACGCACAGCGGACGCTGTGAGGTAACGGGCGGCTCATGGCATCGAAAAATCGACGCCGGGCACCCGCCATCACCCGCTACGGATGACGGGACTTACGAATTTGGCGCCGACGTCCTGGCCCTGCCGCCAGACAACCTTGTAGGTGCCGTCGCGTCCCGGTCCGTCGCTTGGGAAAAGCAGCACGAATTCGTCGACGACGTCAATTCCATTTAATTGCAGCCGGACGCCTTCCTCGGAAATATTGGTCACGAGGCAATAGCGCGGCGCGATGCCAACTCCGAGCTTGATGGTCGCCAGTCGTCCGAGACGCCGCCGTGGGCTTTGGCGTCTGTCCTCGATATCCAGCGAAGTCATGATGCACGGCTCCAAGCTGTGGCCGTGCCACTGCAATTGGCGACAGCCCCTCTCGGGAACAACGTTACGAGACAGAATTTGCACGAAGCCTAACGCGCAGGATCAAATTCAATGCGTATTTGGTTGAAATCAGCGCGGTGTACGGTGCTGGAGGAGTGGTGTGCTCGCGCTGTAACGCGGGGCTTGGCGATCACAACAGGCTGCCCAGGTTGTCGAAATACGCGGCGGACTGTTGCGTTATCCAGTCTCGGGCTTCCGCCTCGCTCTTGAAATCGCCAATGTGTTGGGTGGCTCTATCCAGCCTTTCGGCCTTCACGAACCACGTGCCGTCTTTGCGCTCTTGCGGGATCAAGGTCCGAGGCGGATCAGCGCGAGCCATGAAGCCGACTATCGCCTAGAGCGGTCTGCGCTTGGTGACAGCTGGAACAAGTTCCGCGATTTTTCGTAAGCATTCAGCCTCGGTGTCATAGGGTCCGGTCACAAAGGTGCCGCTCACTTTCGTTCCGTACCAGCCCGACTTGACGCCCAGACGGATCGACTCGGCTGTTGCAACTTGCCGGTGCATAAGTTCTTGCATTTGACGTTCCTTTGATTGTTGCAGGGAATTGAGAGTGCCAAATCAGCGGCAGTCCGTGGGCTCAGTTCAAAAATCGGCAATAACCAGATCGTACGAGCCCTTGCGGGAGCGCTCGTATATTTTTGCGGCGGCGGCATAAATTAGTTTGCGGTTCAAATCGAAGGCGCTGAGAAACCCGGCTTCATCTGACTGGATGTCGGGCTTCATGCGCGTCAACGCCTCGCCGCTCACGAAAAACGACGCCTCCATTGCGTCGTCGTGCCCCCAAAATCGAACGGCTCGCCGGGTCGCATCATACGAGCGGCTCTGATTTGGAAAGCTAAGCGTCATGGTTCGGATCCCGCGCCTGCGCTACCCGGAGGTCTTCAGGGTCGATAGTCACCATTTCGACCGAGGAGGCGTTGCCGGATTCCGCCGGCACAAAGATCATGGTGGATACGCGGCGATAGACCGGGAACGACAATCCCTCGATCAGTTCCTCGTCCGTTACGACTTTGTAGCTGCCGGCCGGCAAGATGCGATCGACACCTTTCAGATTGAATGGCTGACCGAAAACAACGGACTTGCTCAGCGAGCGCGCAATCACTGCGTAAACGCATCGCGGCGGCGGTCCAACGGATAGTCCATGCTGTCGTAAAGGCGGCGAATGCCTCCTCCGTCGAATCTCGCCTCGTCTACTTCAAGACAGGCCCCAAGAAGAAATTCAGGAGTAAGTTCCTCGATTGCAAAGCGGATTGCGTCCGCCGCGTGCGCAAACCGTCGGTACTCCGCCGGCCGTTTCTTGGATTTACGGTTTCGGCCGGGAAAAAACTCCGCCTCCGCGCTGTAGTCGAATCGAGCCTCGCCTGTTTGTTCGTCCTCGGCGTGTCCAGCGATTGCTTGAGCGGGCATCAGTTTTCCGACCGTGGTTTGGTCATTTAAGTATCTCCGAAACTATGACTTTGAATATTCATCAACTAATCGATGTTGCTTATATATGTATGATGCGTGCAAAAGTTAGCCTTGCAGATAGGTATTTTTCGGGTGCCCTGCGTGGCAGGACACCCGCTTTCGAACTCACGCCGAAGCCACGACAGCGCGTTCTACCTGGGCATTGTCTGCGAGAGGGGCCGGAGAGCCTCAATGTCTGCTTTCGACCCAAAGCGGTCGTCGTTCAACCCATAGGGCTTCTCACTCAATCCGTGATTGGCTTGCCCCCCGTGGCCGAGGATAAAATCCGTCAGGCGACGGCAGTTCATCGCGTTTATTTGCGGCGTTGCGATGCCCGCCTGACCTAAGTGCGCACCGAACCGAGCGCCGCGCCTAGGCTGTGACGGACACCTCAACTTCCATTCCCTGGAAGGCGTCGGTCATGCCGACAAAACTGCCGGACACGGGTATGGCCTGGTGGATATCGCGTGCGACCGCAACGGGGATCAAGTTGAAGCCGCCGACGCTGCGATTGGTTGGATCGAAAGTGATCCAGCCCGCGCCAGGGACATAGACTTCCGCCCAGGCATGGGTCGAACCTGCGCCTGCGGAACCTATGCGGTCCTGAGCCGGATTGTGGAGATAGCCGGAGACTATCCTTGCACCGAGGCCCAGGCTGCGTGTTGCCTCGACGAAGAGAAGCGCAAAATCACGACAGGATCCCCACCCACGATCGAGTGTTTGCGTCGGGGACTGCGTGCCTTCAACTTCTCGGCTCTGATAGCCGATTTGCTCCGCGACGCCAACGCTCAGGTCCTTCAGCAGGGACAGCGTATCGGTCGGATCGCTGCGGATGAAGCCGCGCGCCCAGTTACTTAACCGGCTCGCCTGGTCTGGATATTGCTCGGTTGCCAGTGCCCCGAGATCGGTCCATTCGTCGTCGGAATAGCGGAACGGATAGGAAATGGCCGAGGCAGCGATGTCGAACACAGGCCATGGTGCTGCATTGAGCAGGGTGTCCGCCACACTATCGATCACGAGCGTGTCGGTCATCGCTGTAAACGTGGCCATCGCAACGGCATTACCGAAAACATCATGCGCCCACGTCACCGCGGCCGACGGCGAAATCGCCAAAGTGTGCGACATCAAGCGAAGGTCCCGACTTTCGCGCGGGCGAAGCATCAAGCGGTGCGGCCCCAGCCTCACCGGCTGACGGAAGCGATAGGTTGTATTGTGATGGATCTTGAGTGAAATCAATGGACCCTACGACATGAATGCGGGACAGGCGTGGTAGGAAGATACGCTACTCTTTACCACGCGCCCCCACATGCATTGTGCAGTCGGCCGCCAAATTTGCGCTCGGGAAATCCACCTCGCCGGCCGTGCCTTCAGATGAAAATACTCTCCGAGAGCGTGAGTTCGCATTCCGGTGCTATCCGCTCGTATTTCTCTGCGGTGCTTTTGATGCGGTAGCTGAGTTCCTCGGCGCCATTGTCCGGTGCAGGAACGAGCTGGCGGATTTCATACGCGCCGGCCGCCGCCGGCCGAAATTTTTTCGGCATAAGATCTACGATTTGGCCGATATTGAATTTGTGACTCATGTGATGATCCTTTCATGAAACTCGAATTGAGTAGTCGGGCGTGCTCGATCTCTAACTCAACAACCCCGGCGCCATCCGAGCAAATCATAAAGCCCCCGGTGTGGCGGTGCATTTTTCGCGGCGGTTTCGCCTGCGGGATTGAACATGACTTGCGGCGCTTTCGCCTTTCGAAATGAAATACGTGCTGCGTAATCAGCAGGCAGCCGCACCACGGCCACCGATGGCGCCCATGCGAACGCTACCCATTTATGCTGCTACTGTGCTTGCCGACGGCAAGTATGCTGCCCATTGGATAGAACGGAGACTTCAGTACGTCTCGGTTTTACGGGCAACTTCAAGACAAATCGCTTGTTTGCTACTTAACCTATATGGCCATCGAAATGTTGAGCACAATAGGGGATCCTTTCAGATAACTCCGACCTGTAATGTCTGGAAATGACCCGATGTGCTCAATTCAACTGGCGCGTATTCTTCGCAGCGCTTTCAGGGGGATACTTAGTTCATAGACCAATCCCGTGGCTTCATATTGCGATTGAACGTCACCACGCAGCTGAGCGGCGAGACGATTGATAAGACGCGTGCCAAAGCCGCGCCGCGTAGGCTCGCGAACGGTTGGACCGTTTTTCTCGGTCCAAGTCAGTTTGTATCGCTGCGTTTTTTCATCAATTGCCGAAGTGATTTCGACGCTTCCCAGGCTGTTGGACAATGCGCCGTACTTGACGGCATTCGTGCACAGTTCGTTGAGCGACATTGCGAACGGCAGAACAACCTGCGGACCGATCTTGATAGGAGTTTCCCGAATGAAAAATCGTCGACGGTTGTGGCTACGGAAAGGTTCGATTGCGGCGTGAATGACATCGGTCAGCTTTGCGCCCGAGGTGTGCGCCTCAAGCAGCACATCATGTACCCTGCCTAAGGCGAACAGCCGGCTCTCAACAGCCGATCGCCCGTCCTCCAGATTATCTGCGCTTCGCAAGCTTTGTGATGTGATTGCAATTACTGTCGCAAGCGTATTTTTCACGCGATGATGCAACTCCTCCATCAGGAGGCGCTGCAAATGCTTGGCGCTTTGGCTCTCCGCCGCATCGATGCGGGCCTTTGCGAGGAGGCGCGTCGCGTCGATGCCGGCCTGCGTCAGCAGTTCACGAAGGCCGACGTTTTCTGCTTCGAGAATATCCTCGTGTGTACTTTTACCGTCGCTTGCTGTGATCGCTCCTGGCAGGCGTCGCTTGCCCCGGCGCCTAGAAATGGAGGGAGATTTGGCTTTGCCAGCGCTCGTGCCCATGTTTCTCGCAAGTCCTGGACGGTTGCGCCCCTCCAGAAGGCCGCCGGCGCGGCTTGCCGTAAGCCCGGCCCGCTCCGAGCCAGCAAAAGAGGATGATAGGCGCTCTTCCATGTCCAGTCAGTAGGTCCCGTGGCGCAGTGTCAAAACTGGCCCTTTACATTGATTTGGCCAATAAAACCTGCACTTCGAAATAAAAACCTCTGTTGCAATGTATTAATTTCGACGAATACGAATTTTATTGGAACCTTTACCGGCCTGAACACTTCTCCCCTCGCGCAGGGATTAAGTATTAGCTTCCACGTGTCCGCCCGGAAGCCCAGGCAGAAACTCAATATATTCCCTGATCCAAAGGACATTGCGACGATCGGCGTTTTCGCCGGGCGCAGTTTGTAAAAATAACAGAGCGGCGGATTGATCCGATCCGACCGTAACGCGCTCCGTCAAAGGTATTCCCGATGTCCGCTGTCTATCTGCGTCTGCAAGGCGAACGGTGCCGGCGGCTCTCGCAAAACTGCATGGACCTCGGAACAGCGAGAGACCTCAGGCTCATGGCCGACGAGTTTTTTGCGGAAGCGTTGAAGACTGAAACAAAGGTTTCGACCGCTGACCGCGCAGATCATAAGCCGCGGATCGTTTGTTGAACATAATAAAGCTGCCGCCTTCCAATGAGATGAGAAACTCCATGCGAAGATTAATTCTTCTTACTTTCATCCTGGCGATTGCGGCCCCATTACCCGCAAGGGCGCAGTCCCAGGAGGATCAAGCGGCATGCACACCGGACGTGATGCGGCTTTGCCAGGAAGCCATTCCTGACACGGGCCGCATTGTCGCCTGTCTTGTCCGAAGCAAGCTGCAACTCAGTCCCGCCTGTTCAGAAGTATTCCATCGGGAGCGAACGGCGAGTATTCGAAAATAAAACTTTGATCGCCTAGCGATGTTCCTCCAAATTCCGGAGAAAAATAAATGATCGGAATCATCCTTCTTGTCGTCCTCTTCGTCTTCCTGCTCGGGGGCTTCAGCGGCCGCTTCGGCGGCTACGGTTACGGTTATGGGCACGGTGGCGTCGGCATCATCGGGATCGTCCTAATCATTGTTGTCGTTCTTATGTTGGTTGGGCGGCTGTGACGTGAGATCGGAACGGGGCCGTTTCGAGAGTCGACATTTCAAAATTAATTCGTTGGAACCGCGATGACAAAGTCAAACGTTATGTACAAGTTCGTCCAGAGAACATTCTGGTTTTACATTGTTGAGGCGGTGATCCTCCTTGCAATTCTCGCGGTGATCCGCGCTCACCCGTAAGTCGCCCGTCGCTTGGCCGGGCGTTTCAAGCGCGACGCTCCACTAATCACTGCGCTGATTAGGGGCAATCATGCTCCGACAAAGGACACCATTCATGAAAGTATTGTTTGCGTTTGCCATCGTCACGGCCACGACCTTCGCACCAATCGCGGCCGGCGCTCAGGATCGCGGCAGCGATGCCGCGATGGGCGCTGCTTCGGGGCTGCTCGTCGGCGGGCCAGTTGGCGCCGTCGTCGGTGGTGTCGTTGGCTACACCGAAGGTCCCAACATCGCTCACGGAATGGGGCTGCAACGGCGGCACTCCTATTACGACAGTTACGGCCACCGTCATTACACTTATCGTTGAACCATCGTGTTCTCACCGACGATCAGTTTCATCGGGGAACTGGCAGGACCGCCGCAAGGCGATCTTTACTTTTGGGCTCCAGGACCGACGAAAGACGCCGCCCGATGTCCGCCTCTGGCACTTTGCTGACCATCGATGCCATGTCGCCATTACAAAAGAACTCTCTCGTAGTTTATTGAGCTGAGAGAGGTCCAATTGTTGCGCGTTTTTTCTTGATCGCATTCGCGACTATTTTCGCCGGCGCAGCTTCTTACGAGGCTGCGGCCGAGCCGCCGGCCAACCAGGCGCTCTAACGCCACAATCTTGGTTTCGTATTCATGCGGCAGATCGGCAGCTTGGGCGTCTTCGTCCAAGCCGCCAGCCTCATACTTCTCAATCCAGACGCGGATCAGCTGGCGCGACAGATCATGCCGCTTGGCGAGCCCGTAAGGGCTCTCACCGGCAATGTGCTCCTGCACCACCTGCCGCTTGAACTCGATGCTGTGCGAACGCTATTTGACCATGGCTTTCATCTTTCGAAAGCCCAGCACATACTGTCAACTTGCTGACTTCAACCTGTCCGGCTCCAGGGGCCCACTCCAAGAGGATGCCGGTTGATGCCCCTTTCAGGAGTAAAGCCGACATCAAAACTAGAATGTGCAATTTCCGGGTGCGGAAGGCGGATCCCACTGCGGCAAGTGCCAAAACGGCATGGCGATGCTGCCGCGGCGTTACGCAGCTTCTCGCAATTGACGGCTGAACCCGCTGGTGATCTGATCCCCTCAATGGTGCCGATTAGTCGTCAAGAACTAAGTACAGGGGAGGCGTTTTGTGCGTGTTTCAAAGCAGGGTATTCGTGTTGTGAAGCGCAATGCTCCGTCCAAAAAACTTCGTAATGCAAAGCGACGATATTCGTCCCGGCGCATCGACCTCAGATCAAGTACATGGTATCAGACCGCCATATTGTCGGTCGCAATTCCCCTGGATAGGCGTGACGCTCACTAAATGACGTATAACCCCGCTCAGGGCGGCGCCTCGGTGCCACTCACTTTCGTTGCTGGTCGGGTTGTTGACTAGACGTAACTTCGATACCGGCCGCATCCGCGGGCGAAGCAGACAGTTTCAATGTTGGAGACAAGAATGGCCAAGGGCACTGTGAAGTGGTTCAACTCGCAAAAAGGTTATGGATTTATAGCGCCGCAGGATGGCGGCAAGGATGTATTCGTTCATATTTCGGCGGTCGAGAGAGCTGGCCTCGGCGGTCTCAACGAAGGCCAAGTCGTCGAATACGAAGAAGTTGCGAATAAAGGCAAAACGTCAGCAGAGAATCTCAAGGTTCAGCGTTGACGCTGAACCGGCAGCCCGGCAGCGCGTGAGATTACCTTAAGCGCGCGAAGGTGCCGGGCCTTTCAATCTCGTCAATGCTGCTCGTCCGCGCCGAGGAAGTGATCGAATGAGATCGCTTTTCACTGGGCTGCATGAGTCTGCTTCTGGCACTTGGCGGACATGCCGTGATGTCCGGGTAATGTCCGCTTTGGAGGGAAGGCGGACATTCGGCTGCGCATGTTTTGGAACGGGCCACGGTCCATGACAGAAACGCCAATGCCGGCACCAGCCGACATCCCGCAAGCTCCGAATTTCACCAGAACCGCTCTGGATAACTCGATCTGGTACGGCAGCGCGCTGATCACCACGCTGGCGACGGGCGAGACGACTGGAGGACACTACAGTTTGCTGGCATGGCGGTTGGCAAGGGGCTTTGCTCCCCCGCCGCATCGTCACGGGCCGGAAGACTTCTACATCACCCGCGGCGTGATCCGTTTCTGGGTCGGCGACAGAGAGCTCGTCGCTGTTGGCGGCGACCTCGTTCGCACCATGAATATGTGGCACACCTTTCAGGTCGAGTTAGACGATGCGGAATTTCTTCTGCTCTTTTCGCCTCCGGGCCTGGAGGGATTTTTCCACACATTGGGAAGTCCTGCAGCGGCGATGGAACTGCCGGCGGGGCGCGTAGGTCCGCCGGACTCCAAACGCCTTCGCGAACTCGCGCCCAAGTACGGGATTGAGTTCTCTCCTCCGGGCACCAGCCCTCAGGACATCAGTAAGCTTCCCAAATAATTGGCGCGCGTGGAGCGGCCTGACGCGATGTCCGCTTATGACCCAAAGCGGTCATTTGCGGACCGTGCATTAACTCGCGGCGTCAAAGAGGTTGCGTACCAGGCCGCGTTCTCAACCGGTCGCCCGGGGCGGTAACGAAAGAGTTTCGAGAAGCGCAGCTACTTCATTTGGCTTGGGTCAAAATAGAACCGTTCTTCGGCGATTTTTTCACCCTGCCACGCTGATGGGCTGATCTGCCCCCTTTGAAGTGGTCCTCCCTGAAGTATAATTGTGACTGAGGAGGATATGGAGATGGGAAGGAAGAGGCATACGGCTGAAGAGATAGTCTCGAAACTTCGGCAGGTTGATGTGCTGACGGCACAGGGTCATGCGGTGGCGGATGCCATTCGTACGATTGGCGTTACGGAAGTGACCTACTATCGCGGGCGCAGTGAGTATGGTGGGCTTAAGGGCGACCAGGTGAAGCGGTTGAAGGAGCTGGAGACCGAGAATGGCCGGCTGCGGCGCGCGGTCTCCGATCTGACGCTGGATAAGCTGATCCTGACCGAGGCCGCCAAGGGAAACTTCTAAGCCCCGCACGCCGACGTGCGTGTGTGGATCATGTAAAGGCCGAGCATGGTGTCTCCGAGCGTCGGGCCTGCCGGGTTCTTCGGCAGCATCGATCCACGCAACGCAAGGCTCCGACGACGCCAGATGATGAGGCTGCCTTGAGGGCCGACATCATCGCTCTTGCCCGTCAATACGGCCGCTACGGCTACCGCCGGATCACGGCGCTGCTACGCGAGGCCGGATGGGCGGTGAACAAGAAGCGCGTTGAGCGGATCTGGCGGTGTGAGGGGCTAAAGGTCCCACAAAAGCAGCTTAAACGGAGCCGGCTATGGCTCAACGACGGATCATGCGTACGGCTTCGGCCGGAGCGGCCCAATCAGGTGTGGTCCTATGACTTTGTCAGCGATCGCACCCATGATGGTCAAGCCTTCCGCATGTTGTGCGTGATCGACGAGTTCACGCGCGAGAGCCTGGCTATTCGAGTGGCTCGTAAACTCAAGGCTACGGACGTCATCGATGTGCTGGCGGACCTCTTCATACAGCGCGGGGTTCCAACGCACATCCGTTCCGATAACGGCCCAGAGTTCGTGGCAACGGCACTTCGGGAATGGATTGCGGCCGTCGGAGCCAAGACCGCCTATATCGAACCTGGCAGCCCCTGGGAGAATGGCTACTGCGAATCCTTCAACGGAAAACTGCGTGACGAATTGCTCAACGGGGAGATCTTCTACACGCTCAACGAGGCCAAGATTGTGATCGAGGCTTGGCGACGGCACTACAACACCGTGCGTCCGCATTCATCTCTGGGATACCGGCCGCCGGCACCTGAAGTTATCGCCTGGCCAACCGTCAAATCGGTAGCGCCAATGCGAACGCTAAACTAACATTCGACCCGGACCACCCAATGGGGGACGGTCACATAAACCGCTGCATCATAATCCGCGTGTCGGCGATTCAAATCCGTCCTCCGCTACCAATTCTAACGTTAATTCAAATAGTTAGACGAAAGCGCCTTTCTGTGTTGACGGTCACATGCGCGGCAAGAGTGCCAGAGCATGATCGCTGCGTAGGGGAGTTGCTTGCGGCGGTTTACTTGCGAAGGCTTGGGCTTCTCCCCCGCGAAAATGCCGATTTCACGCCCTCCGAGGGAGCTAGTCATGGCGCAGTTTTATAAATGGACATGCTACGGCACCGCTGGCGTTTCGGTCCTGATCGGCGGCCTGCAATACAAGCTTCTGTCGCCGCAAGTCTTCGAACTGGTTGCGAGCGTCGGCGCATGGCTCAGCCAGACCGGTTCCTACAACGGCGCGCCAAGCAGCTTTTTTAATTTTGCCGGGTGACGCCGTTTAAGGCTTTATGGCGCAGTCGCGGAGAATCTCCGGCTTGAACGCAAGTCCGTGGCCCGGCCGCTCCGGCGCAGTGATCATGCCGTTCACCACCGGTACCGGGTCGATCCAGAGATCGTCGGCAAGGCCCATGTCTTCGATCCAAAGGCCGTTCGAAATCGACGCCAGAAATTGCACGTTCAATTCCGGAAACAGGTGTGGCGCCAGCGCCACATTCCAGGTGTCGGCAACGGTCGCGATCTTGCGCAATTCGGTCAGCCCGCCACGCATTGGGTCGGGCTGCAGGATCGGCAGGAGCGGATTTTCAAAAAACGGTTTCAGATCGAAGCGCGTGAAATGCGTTTCGCCGCCGACGATGCGCAGGTCGAGCACTTGCGCGATCCGCAGATAGCCGGCGAAATCGTCCGGCTCTGGGATACCGGCCGCCGGCACCTGAAGTTATCGCCTGGCCAACCGTCAAATCGGTAGCGCCAATGCGAACGCTAAACTAACATTCGACCCGGACCACCCAATGGGGGACGGTCAGTATGTCGCCAGCCTCGCGCGACCGGGTGGCAACGTCACCGGATTTACGCTGTTTGAGTACAGCATCAGCGGGAAATGGCTGGAATTGCTCAAACAGGTTGCGCCACGCATATCGCAAGCGGCCATTCTTCGGGATGCTGCCCTTGCTTCGGGGATCGGTCAATTCGCGACACTGCAATCCGCGGCACAGTCGTTTGGGGTGGAGCTACGCCCGGTCGATGTGCGCGACGCAAGCGAGATCGAACGCGGGATTACAGCGTTTGCGAACAAGTCGAATTGCGGTCTAGTCGTAACGACGAGCACATTAGCTGTAAGTCATCGCGATTTGATCATTGCGCTTGCGGCGCAATATCAGTTGCCAGCGGTCTATCCTTTGCGCCTGTTCGTAGTCGAAGAAGGCCTCATTTCCTACGGGCCTGATATCATCGATCCATACCGGCAGCTGGCCGGTTACATCGATCGCATCCTCAAGGGCGAGAAGCCGGCTGACCTTCCGGTGCAAGCGCCAACCAAGTACGAACTTGTGATTAACCTCAAGACTGCGAAGACGCTTGATCTCACCATTCCAGACAAGCTGCTCGCCACCGCCGACGAAGTGATCGGATAACGACATTCGTTTCCGCACCGCATGAGTCCGCTCGTGGCCCTTAGCGGTCGCGCCGCAGACTGACGACCGCGGCGATTTAGGACGTCGCTTCGATCGCATCGACCGAAGTGATCAGTTTAAGGGTGGAACGCATTATTATTCCACTTTTATGTTGGCAGCCTTGATTACCGGCTCCCATAGGTCAAGTTCAGCTTGGAAATGTTGGCCTAGTTGCTGCGGTGTTGAGCCGACAACGATGACCCCAAGCTGCTCTAGTTTGCCGTGGAATTCAGGATCATTCAGGACAGTGGCTACGTCAGCATTAAGCTTGCGAATGATTTCTGGCGGTGTTTTTGATGGCACGTAAAGGGCATACCAGCCTGACACATCAAACCCTGGCAGTGCAGCCTCGGCGATCGTTGGCAATTCTGGTGCTGCTGTCGAGCGTTTGGCCGAGGTGACCGCGAGACCTCGCAATTGGCCTCCGCGCACTAAAGGAAGCGCGGCAGCGAAGGTATCAAAGAACACGTCAACTCGGCCGGCAATTGTGTCAGTCGCAGCGGGACCAGATCCTCGATAGGGGATATGCGTCATTTCAATGCCGGCTCTGCGCTTAAATAATTCGCCAGCCAAATGCGGCGAGCTGCCAACGCCGGATGATGTGAATGTCGTCCGACCGCCATTTGATTTCGCATACGCTATGAACTCCGCGACGGTCTTAGCCGGCGAACTGTTAGGCACCGTCATTACGTCGGGAAAGGTAGCCATCAACGATACGGGTGAAAAATCCTTTAGCGCATCATAACCAAGTGCGGTGAACAAAAACCGATTGGTGGCGAGCGCAGGCGAACCGAAAAGAATTGTGTAACCGTCAGGATTTGCGCGAGCTACATCTTCGGTGCCGATATTGGTGCTACCGCCGCTCTTGTTCTCGACGACGATCTGATAGCCAACCAACTTGGACAGGCCCGCAGCCAATATCCGGGCGAAGGCATCAGTGCCGCCACCTGGGGCGTAAGGGACTACTATCCGTACCAGCCTCAGCGGCCAGACCTGAGCCTTAGCGGCGAACGGCCAGGCGGTAGCGGCTCCTCCGAGCATGGTTATGAAGTGTCGCCTACCAATGCGGCCTGTCATCTGCCCCTTCCGCGTGGATAAATATCCGCTGCAATAGCTAATGATGCCAAGGTTCAATCGTTGAGGCTAGTAGGCAACAGCCACGACGAAGCGGTTTCTAGCAGCCGGCAATGTCCGCTATTGGCCCAAAACGGACGCGCTGGCCGCCGATTATTGCGGCAGCTTTCGGAGCTAAAGCGGACATCCCAATTTGCCCGCGTCGCGGCAGCTAATGACCCAAAGCGCACATTTGCAGCAGCTGAAACACTCGCGGCACGCGCGCAGAAGGGCTATGCTTTAATGATGACCTGCAGTGTCCTCTCAAAGTCAGCGACCCAAAGGAAGTCAGCCATGAAATGGAGCAAGTGGCCATTTGGCGTCCTCTCCCTTCACTTCGCAGTGCTTCTGCCATTGAGTATTGGAACACTCAATGCGCGCGACGCCGGCGTTGCCTCTCCTACTTTCGTGGCCGCACAGACGCCTAAACAGCAATGCATAAACAGCTGCCGTGCACGCTATCGTGGCTGTCGCCATCTGAACCAGTTGTCATCATTTGAGTGTCGTGGCGTTTACCAGGACTGTACCCGATACTCTTGTACTGGTTTGGGACCGGGGTGACCGACGTATCAAGCGCGTCGTGTCCGCTAATGACCCAAAGCTGCATTTCGCAGCCATAATTGCCGCGCTACGAAAGGATCATTCAACTGTGGTAGGCTGAAGCCCCTGGCCTGTGAGGAAGCAAATGAGACGGCGCGAATTTATAACGCTGCTCGGCGCCGCTGCAGCGTTGCCGCTCGTAGCAAACGCGCAGTCGCCGCCGATGCCTGTAATCGGGTATCTCAGCGCGAGGTCGCCCGAGGATACAGCAAATCTATTGGCTGCGTTCCGGAGTGGCTTAGCCCAAAGTGGGTTCGTTGAAGGCCAGAATGTAGCAATTGAGTACCGCTGGGCACGCGGTCAATACGATCGACTGCCGGCGATGGCGGCAGAGCTTGTTGGCCGCCCGGTATCGCTCTTGACGACGACTGGAGGCGAACCGGCCGTGTTTGCGGCTTCCGCCGCCACCTCGACTATTCCAATTGTATTCACGATCGGCGGCGACCCAGTGAAGGAGGGTTTGGTTGCGAGCTTTAGTCGGCCGGGTGGGAATGCCACCGGGATTACGTTGCTGACCGATTTGTTGGAGTCGAAACGGTTTGGTTTGTTGCGAGAGCTTGTGCCGCCCAAATCGACAATCGCCGTGCTGTATAATCCAAAATTTTCGGCGGCGGCCCAGATGCTCAGTGATGTGCAGGTAGCGGCCAACGCGACCGATATGAAAATTGAAGTCTTACAAGCAAGCACAGACGGCGAGCTCGACGCTGCATTCAAGGCGATATCTCCGGGGCACTTTGCTGCGCTCGCGACGATCGCCGATCCTTTCTTCGATACCAGGAGAGAAAGGATTACTGCTCTCGCAGCGCGTTGCGCGGTGCCCGCGATGTACCATGCGCGTGAATACGTAGTGGCAGGTGGCCTAATGAGTTATGGAACCGACTTTTCCGAGGCGTATCGACAGACAGGAATATACGCTGGACTAATTCTTAGAGGCGCCAAGCCGGCGGAATTACCGATCATGCAGGCCACAAAGTTCCTAATGGTGATCAACATGAAAACCGCTAAAGCGCTTGGGATCAAAATATCCGGCAATCTGCTCTCGCTTGCCGATGAGGTCATCGAATAATTCGGGATTGTTGCAGTGCGCAAGCCTGCCTTTGGCACATCACGACTGTCCTAGCGGGACCTGATAATCGGATTTCGGAGAGGCCGCCGCAGTTGGCGGCCTTTCTTTTTACGGAGTTTGCCGCCGGACAACACATCAAACAAGCGCCGCTACCCGATCCAGCACCCAATACTCCACTCCAGATCAGCATCGCGGCATCGCTGCCCAAAGTTACGGCCGCAACGAATTCGGCCCCAGAAGCTCAGACCGATGAGAACGCGCCAAGGGTCGCCTGTTTGGTTCGGCTTGCGCGATTCAAATATATTTATCAACCGCTTATCGCGAGATTGACCAAACAAACAGTGAGGCGGAGACGACTGCTGTTTAGCTGGATTTTGACTGGGCACTTCGTGACATGAATGCCACAGGCAATGAGATTTGCGCGTCCTGGCCAGAATCGACTTTGCAGTTGGAGCGGTAAGGTCGACTATCTGTTTCAAGCTCGCGGAACCGCGTGCGTAAATCGGGGCGTCTCTTCATGTTCAAAGTGGTGATGGCGCAAGCCGGAAGAATCGGCTGCGTGCTCACAGCGTCTTTGTTGGTATCATTGTCTGCCGGTCCAACGGCCGCACAGCAGCGTTCCGTTGCTACCGCGCCAAACGGTGCCTGGACCAATTACAGCCGCGATCCAAAATTCGCTCACTGCCAAAAACAGGCGAATGCGCAGCGAATTCATTTCGAGGCGCGTCGAGCTTTTATCCGCTCATGCTTTCAGAAGTGAGCCGCCCGACCGCAAGGCACTTATATGGGAGTATGCGAAGCAAGATTAAGGGCGGGCGCTCGCCGGTGTTTGGACGGCGTTAGGTAGGCGCAAGAGTGACAGCAAGTGTTGTTGTATGACGAAGGGGCAGTTTTCATGGGGCGAGCATCGCTACGAACAGCATTGATCGGAACGACTTGTGCTTTCGGCGCGATCCTTTTTCTGGGGGCGCATGCCGACGCACAACCCGTCGGACAACCCGTCGTCCAAACCGAGGCAAGTGCCGCGATTGCCAGCGCTCGCGCCTCCGCTAAGGTCCTGAAAAGCGATTGGGAAGATAAATCAGTGAGCGATGCGTATTTTTGCGAGGAGGTCCATGCCGCGCAGAAAAAACTGGAAAACCTGGAAAGTCTTTATGATCGCGCCGTATCTGCGGGCCAAACAGACTTGGCTAAGGAAATCGACAGGGCCGCCGACCCTCTCGATGATCTGCTCCTGGCGAGCAATGACGATACTCCCTGTTGGCCACCATCGCCCTGGGAGACCGCAATCACCGCGGCGTTGAGGAAGGACCATCTCTTCCGAGGCCTTACGCCATCGGACCTCAAACCGCTCCCATTCATCTCGATTACCGGATCTGTGGGGGGCGCTTCGACATTAAGTCGGGCATCGACATTTTTCACCGGGTCGCCTATGCCCGATCCAAATAACTCACAAGTGCAATCGCACTCTTCGGGCACGGGAGTTACCGGGAGTATCGGCATTGAATTACACCCGCCGGGTGCCTCTGATTTTATCGACGCGCTCTTAGAATTATTTGGATTCGCTCCAGGTGACGTGCCCAATTATGCCCCACCCGAGGGGCCCAACCATCGAACACCCATTGGATACACTGAGGATGCGCTCCCGGCCAATTCTTTTCCAGCATCTCTCCCGACAAAGGCTCCTCCTACGGTTACCCCTACGGCGGCGCCACCGCGGATATCCTTTGCTATCGACGGGGATGTTTATTTCTTCGGCGGCGACAAATCGACGATCAATGGCATCCCCGGCGGTCCATTCGGAACTGCGACCGGAAGCGACAGCTTCGGCCTTAGAGACAATTACTTATTCACGATCGGTGGCGCTGTCAGGTGGCAGGTGTCCGCTATGATGAGCTTCGCGGTAACTGGCGGCTTCGCCGAAGCGAACAAGACCGTGACCTATAACTGCGCCACCTATTGCGCGCTTGCTGGGGTGCCCTCGTACTCGAATTCCGCGACGGTGTGGCTTCCAGGTGGCTATGTCGGGGGTCGGTTGGAAATACCCCTCGGTATTGCGGCGCTCCCCGGGGCACAGATAGGCTTCGACTATAAGCATGTATTCCTCTCCAGCGAGAAACTGACGGTCGGGAGTGTTGCGCAGGGCACAATCGTCGGCCTGAACGTGTCACAGGGATTCGACCTATTCACCGTTAGATTAGCAGTCCCCTTCTTATAGGTTCGGAATCCAACATCGTTGAGGCGAGTTCGGACGAACGAATGTCCGCTAATGACCAAAAGTGGACTTGGGCTCACTGGTTGCCGAAAGCACAGTTCTCGACTGCGGAAAAGTACAGTTCCACCAGAACTCAATTAACACGCGAGCGTTAGATTCCACAACCTTTCATGGCTTTAGCATCCTCACCGCCAGCTCTTCGGTCGAGTGCGAGAGCAACAAGTCAACGTCGGGAGATCGCTTCGGTCAATTAGATCATGAGGGAAGCCTACACATGGAGCAAAGCTTCACACCACTACGATCCGGAGCCTGAAACGGCGACGAATATAATGCCGACTGTGCCGCACCTCGCGGCTTTTAAAGCG
Organism: uncultured Alphaproteobacteria bacterium; assembly: GCA_963723335.1. Classification (GTDB taxonomy): domain Bacteria; phylum Pseudomonadota; class Alphaproteobacteria; order Rhizobiales; family Xanthobacteraceae; genus BOG-931. The sequence goes on from CAVRQJ010000016.1 coordinate 225,690, forward strand.
CCTTTCCGACACCGGTTCTCGCGATCGTCAATATGGCCTTAGTGGCGTCCATCGACATTGTCGTATGGTCAAGCCGCACGCCCGACTCGCGCAGTGACGCAACTAACGCGGCTACGTCAGCGTCTGCCTTCGACGAGAAGACGAGGTTGCCCGCATGCTTGACAGTGAGGCAGTTAACGAAGCGCGCCCGCTCAAGCTCGGCTTTCTCAAAGCTGACTTTGCCAGCGATCCGAGATTTCAGGTCCTCCAAATTGAATAGCTCCGGAACGACCAAGTCAAAATCCATCAAGGTGGAGACGCACATACCCGGTGCAAGAGGAAGAATTCGCGCCGGTGGCGACCCCAGCAAGTCTTGGCCGAACATTGCGGACGGATTGTCGCCGGTCAGAAACGGCTCGTCCGTCGAGTTCGAGAGGACGATCCAAGGCTGGCCAAAAAAGCGCCAAGTCACGCGTGGCAATCCTCGAGTGAAGTTCGCTTTCGCGAATTCGGGTTCTACGTCAAAGCGAACGTCCTCTAGTTTCACGTCCGCTGGGGGCGGATGAGGATCACCACCGGGAAAAGGGACACCAACTCGCGCTGCAAAGGGCAAGAAGCGCGTCGCTGGCTAGACTGAAATGCCGCTGCCAATCAGCGGAAAGAAAGCCAACGCAGTTGAAAAGGCAATGGCACGCCCTGCCGCGCGCCAAAGAAAGCTGGATAGTACAATCGGCGAATGTCGGCCCTGTCCGCTTTGACCCCGAAAGCGGACACGCCCTCGTTGCCGATCAATGTCCGCTAAGGGCCAGAAGCGGCCTCACGCACCGCAACATGAATGCATACAGAAAGACCGCCTCGCGGCGGTCTATCCGAAATCTGATTAGGTGTTTTGATTAGGCAGTCGCGACAGCAGCAGCGTTCTTTCGCTTCCTGTGCCAACCAAACAAACCCAACGCACCGAGACCCGAGGCGAACAATGGTAGTGCTGCCGGGAGCGGGGTGGTGGTTCCCACAGGCGTAAACGTAGCAGTATCTGACCCTACAGAGTGCTCCACGCCATCCGTTAACTGATACGGCGGATTTGATGAGATTAGATAAAAATCCCAGCCTCCGGCGCCATTTACGTACGCCTCATAATCCTCTGACGTCAATGCGCCGGCGACCACTGTGAATGTGTTGGCCGGTACCGATCCGGCCGCTGTAGTCGTATCTAACGGGAAGGTCAAACCTTCGACACTCGACGAAAACCCAAGCGGAATACTGTTGATTATTACCGCGACCGCGCTGCAGGTAGTGCAGGCCGATGGCAACTCGATCACACCGGTTACCGTGCCGCTTAAATCACCAACTGTGTTAGTAATAGAAAAATCGAAATTCAGCGTGGCGGCCTGTGCCGACGGAGACAAACCCAGCAACGGTACAAGAGCCATGAGGCCCAATAATTTCGATTTCATGATCACGCCCTCTATAACTCTGAAAAGCGACCGTACATCTTACGGAAGTACCTCGCCTATTTATGCCCTGAGAGACGCAAACCACTTCTACGCAGCCACAGCCAAGGCCTGTCCAACCTCGGCACTGAAGCCAAGCGCGAAGGTGAGCGCCGTTAGCACCAGCCCAACGGTTGACCACAGACAGACAATTCTAAAGTCGACGGAAAAGACCACTCGTGTGGTCACGTTATTAGAGAACGTCTTTGTGTTCTGGAACCTATCACTCGTGACATGGCGATTCATCGTCGTCATCGCATCCACCGAGTCGTTACTCTGTTAAATTGCATAAGACCCGCGGCGCCCTATCCGCTCAGGGCGTCAGATCGAGCGCCTCGACAACCCGTGAATAGGGAAGCTTGGCTTCGTCGTTGAGCCGCTTCATATCTTCGGCGCTGTTGGCTTCGAACAAACACATGCAACGGCCGTCTTCTGGAGCGAATGTGGAACGGACATAGCGAATGGGCGTGCCCTTGGCGGCGTAGGAATTGGCGGTGCCAATGGCCGACTTTTGCGCGGCAGCCAAATCGCTCAACGCAATGCCCTTGAGATTGCGTTCAACCATGTAAACCGTCATGGCGGTGCTCCTTTGCGTTAGGTAGGCGAGCGCAGTGAGCCACAGACGGCCGCGCGTGAGAACTAGCGTTTGCTTATCGATCCATAATCGCCGTCTTGCGGCCGTTGTGCTACAATGCGCTCGTCTCGATCATGGGGCGCTTATGGAAATGCACCAGGTGCGGTATTTCCTCGCGGCGGCGAAGGCGCTCAGCTTCACCCGCGCCGCCGAAGATTGCCACGTCTCCCAGCCGGCCCTAACCACCGGAATCAAGAAGCTGGAAGCGCAGCTGGGCAATCCGTTGTTTCTCCGAGAGGGGCGTCAGGTCGCGCTGACCGAGTTCGGCCGCCGGATGCAGCCGCATCTGAGTGAGATCGTGGAACAGGCTAAGGCGGCGGAGACTGTCGCCAAGGATTTTCGGCTGCTCAACCAGGTGCCGGTCCGGCTCGGGGTGATGTCTACCATCGGACCGATGCGGCTCGCTGGCCTGATGGCGGCTTTTGAGCGGCAATCACCCGGCGTGGAAACCGCGGTGCGCGATGGGGCGCCCGAAGCGCTTGCGACGCAACTCGATGCCGACGAATTGGATATCGCGATCCTCAATCCGCTCGACGGCCTCGGCGACAATTACCGCGCCGAGCCACTTTACACCGAGCGCTACGTGGTGCTGCTGGCGCCGACCAATCCCTTGCAAAAGCGTGACGCGGTGGCGCTGCGCGACCTTTCGGAACAGCCCTACGTCGACCGCTTATCCTGCGAGATGCGGGAAATGGTCATGGGGGTTTGCACCGATATGGGGGTCAAGCTTTACGCCCGCTTTCGCTCGGAACGCGAGGATTGGGTGCAGGCGATGGTGATGGCGAACATCGGATTTGCTTTCATGCCGGAATTTTCGGTCACCCATTCGGACAGCGTTCGGCGACTGCTGATCGACCCTGCGGTCACGCGCACCATCAGCCTCATCACCGTTCCCGGTCGCAAGCACTCCCCCGCCGTGGCAGCCTTCATTCGTGCTATCCGGACCTATAAGTGGAACTGATAGCTGTAGCTGCTCTGGCGCGTGCCAACCAACACCGAGCTAATGTCTTGATCGGTCATAAGACCGTTACGCGTTGCAGCAAAAACAGCACGCCGATGTACGAAGAGGGTCATTAGCGGCCGCGGCGGCGGAAATTTGCGGCGTCCGCTCTGCCCCCGAAAGCTGCCGCGGCTTCCACCCTGAGGCATGTCCGCTAAGGGGCCAGAAGCAGACATCGGTCTCATTCCACCAAAATAAAGTCCCGGGGCTTTTGTCAGAGCACGAGCAAGACTTAAATTGCGAACGCCGTCACGGTCGAGACTCCCGTATCCGCAAAAATTCCGCCACATAAACTTCGGTCCAGAGTTTTTCCGAAGCGCACTGCACGAGATCCAATGTCACTTCAACACCGCGTCGCAACTGCGATCTCTCGTCGTCATCGGCGTAACAACGCCCGGCGTCGATCCGATCGAATAGACTAGCCAGAACCCGCGCGTAGAGCTCGCGCACCGTACAGGTCTCCCCCGTCGGGGTCGGCGGCTGCTCACCGCTCGCCCGTCCCACAAGATACCCGTAAAAATCAAGCTCGGAATCGGTCAGAAGACGGAGGTCAAGGGGCTTTCCCCGATTTACCGGCGGCAAAAGCTCGGTGAGCGCGCCGATTGCGGTCGGCGACGGTGACGGGCTGACGAGAACCAGTGCTAAAGCCCGCGCAGCGGCCAGGCCGACGGCGGTAAATGCTTTGCGGCCGCCGCGTTCCGCAAAAAGCTCATGGAGTATTACAGCCGCTTCGGCTTCGGACTCGAGAGATTCAATCAGAGCGTCCCCCCAGCAGTTGGGCCACAGTCGGTAAGGACGTCGTCGGCTGGCGCGCCTCGAGATCGGAAGGGAGGGCGTGACCATCGACGCGGGCAGATTTTCGTGGCCCCCTCGCGACGGCCTCGAACTCATTGCGGGCGCGCCGCGCCGCTGAGTCGAGCGCCCGAAAATCATTGGCGTTGACGCTTGAGTCCGCAGCCGCAACCTCCGCACGGACCATCGTGACTGCGGCATGAACGAGTAGAGATTTTTCGATTGTCGTTGGTCGGCGTCCGAGCTGGCGTTGGAAGCCTGCTCTCAGCGCGCGGACACGGCGCTCAAATGAGGCACTTGCAGCCGGCATAGCGGCAGGTTGAGTTTCCATCGACCGGGACTTTCGTGCGCTTCACAGCGGACGGCTGCAATTATCATCGATGCGACACGTACGCAACATGATGCAAAATGTGACTATGTTATTGGTGTAAAAGATATGACCAACGGTTCTTACATCCGTCAGTCGTAATTGAGTAGGGGCGCAAAAAAGACGTCGATCGTGAGCGTAGGGTGGGCGCGTGGGACGTTACAGCTTAGCCGCTTGGCTGAAGTCCCTAGGGCGTTTGGGGCGGGTCGTGGGAGTCTTGTTGGGGTTCTGGGCGTTTGACTTTTGCGCACCACAGTATTGCTAGCCCAAGAACAAGACAGGTTACCGAGACTGGAAGAACTCTGACTGTCCCGATATAACCTGCAACTCAGAATGATAAGGCCGCGACCGGCAGCGTGAGGGCCGCCCAATATCCGATTGCGTACAAGGAGAGCCTAGCCTTCGGACTCATCCTGCGCCCCATAAGCTGCAAATTCCAGAAGGTGACCGTGCCTTAATCAAACTGACCCCCTACTCAAGATTTCAAACTGAGGCGCTCCCAAACGTCACCGTGGCACAGGTTGGTTGCCTCACGATTAGAAAGAACGTTCGCAACAGTCCTGTGCCACTTGGAAGACTTTTCGACGCCGATACCACGTTCGGCGGCTGACGCCTTCGGCTTGCCACGGCTGTGTCTGTGAAAGTGAGCGCGCCAGGTACACGGAACGAGGCACCGCATTACGTGCCGCTCGTTTGGCTGCGGCACGCGCTCGTTCGCGCTCACGATGCCTATCTTTGGCTCGGCGTTTTCGATCGCGCTTGGCGACGTCGCACGGCGGAATCGTCTTCACGTGCAGAGCGGCGCGTTCGGCGTCGGTCAGTGCCAAAGTTTTGGAAATTGCATCAGGGCTGACGTTGACCCGTCGTGTCTGAAGTTGCGCAGCTTCGTCGTCGTCGAGCCACGGAGCAAGGCCGCCGGCTTTGCGCATTCCAAGCTTGAATAAAATCTGGAGAATAAGGCGACTATCGATGTCGTTGGGCAGCGTGGTGCCGTGCCGACTGCGAAGAATCCTTCGCATCTCACCGCAACGAACTGCGATGATGCGCTCGCCCTTCGTCGCATAGCGACGCCCGTAGCGTCTCGCGATCTCTGTGTGCTTAGCACGGGCTTGCGCCGGAGTTGGCCGCACATTCGGCGGTCCCTCAGTCATGAGGTGGCCCCGACTTGCAGTCGATTAGTTGTTTGGATTACAGCTTGCGGCCGATCAGCCCGGCAAAGCAGATCGAAATCCGCCCGGGCGTCGACATCGTCACCACGGTGTCCGACGCCCGGCGCTTTCGTATCCCGCAATCACGCCGTTTTGCCGGAGAAGGCTTGCCGGATGCGGCGCGGCGTCGATACCCACCCCCGGCCGAACTTGTCAGCCGAGATGTAGCCTTTCTCCAAAGCGTAAAAGGTCCTGCGGATATCGACGTTGCCGTTCTCGTCGAGAATGTGGGCTTCCCGGCCAATAGGCTCCGCGCCGTAAAGCGGGCGATCGAGGTTTTCATTTTCAGCGGACATGTGACTGCTCCGTTTTAATGCGAAGCAGTGACATTAGGCACCAGTTGTTAGACGTCGAGCAAAAGGCACTGCAAGTAATTAGGGGTAATCTAAACGGTCCACTTGATCGAGCCGGCAGGAATGGGTGCGTCTGCATCGAGCTGACGGTCTTGCCGGAGCGCGTTCCAAACAGTTTTTCTGCTGATCCGTTTTTTGCCGGGCTCGCTGAAGAACGCCCGAGCCTCCTCGATTATTTCTTCGTCCATTTTTGCGTCTGGCTTGGCGGCCTTAAGGAAGCGCACATAAGCGACGATTTGATCGCTCCTGATCCTGTTAGGAAAAGGTGGTTTGCCTCGCTGTGGCATTTTTTCGACGATGTCGACGGCAAATTCGCGTCCTGTCCCTGCTGTCACAGGCCGACAGCTAATTGTCGAGCTGCTCGGGCCACCGCGGGGATAGTGCGTTACCCTTATGGTGCGCGGGCCGAGCGGCAGAACTGACTTGCGACGGCAATTCATGTCGCAAGTGTGTTGCATGGAGTCGCCGGGGGTCAACCGTAGCCATTGAAAATACACGTGAATTATTGCGACATACGCAACATGGGGTCGGTTGAAATTTAAGGCACGTTCTGTCAAAAACGACATATATTTCAGTATCTTAATTTGGTGCCGGGTGAGAGGATTGAACTCCCGACCAACGGTTTACAAAACCGCTGCTCTACCGCTGAGCTAACCCGGCCAATCCGTATTTTAGCGTGTTCCTGGCCCTTCCGAAGCACCCAGTTTGGCGCAAGTCGATTTCCGGCGAATTGACCGATGCGATGGCCGCAAGTCAAGCACCGGGTCTTGTGAGCGGGGTCCCGCGGATGGACATGTCTCCGCATCCGGCGCACAATGCGCGGCGTAATTCCAGACCATCCCCACAGCAGCCCGCGGACACTCGACAGAGCATCACATGATCGCGCCCGTTCCCGTTTCCGTACTTGTGGTGGATGATTCGCTGACAATCAGAAACATCGTCATCAAGAATCTCGCCGCGCTCAGCTTCAGCGACGTCGATGTCGCGGAAGATGGCCACGCGGCGCTCGATCGCCTCCGCGAGAAGCAATACGGGCTCGTGATTTCGGATTGGGAAATGCCGAATATGGGCGGCGAACAGCTTTTGAAGACGCTGCGCCAGGATCCCAAATGGCACAAAATGCCGGTCATCATGATCACCGGGACAGGCACGCGGGGCGCGTCCTGGCTCGCAGGCGCCAACGCCTATCTGCAGAAGCCGTTCACCGAGGCGGATTTTGCGAAAGCCGTGCGATCAGTGTTCGGTCCGGGTTAGGCTGCGGCTCTCAGGACAAAAGTCTGACAGTGAAATTATAGACGGCGCGGCGGGGCGGCATGTTCAACGACATCGACAAGAGCAAAGTGGCGGCGCGCGCCGTCACCGGGTTTTTCGCCGGAGCGCTCAGCACGTATCTCAATCGGGTTCTGGTCCGTCTCGTCGAAGTCTGGCCCGTGTTCCATTTCAAGAGCGGCCAGCCGATGGAAATGCTCCTTGCGCAGGACTTTCCGCTCATGGCGAAGGCCTCTTTGATCTTCGGCGTGATTTACGGGATTTTCTGCGCGTGCGTGCCGCGGCATCTTGTGCCGGCAACGGTGGCGTTGATGGCTGTTCTCGTGCTCGCGGGGAGGGCCTATATTTACGACGGGCTTCAAGTTGGCGCGGTGTATGACGACGCACTCTGGATCGTGCTGCATGCGGTGGTCAGGACGGTGTTGCTTCGCCTGTTCTATTGGCTATTGCGTGAATTCATCGGCAAGCGATTTGCCGGTCCCTATTGAGAAGCCACATTTGCCGCGCGTGGCCGTGTTATAATCGCCATTACGATGAAACGAATTCGCACGCATTTCGCCTGTAGCCTTGGCATTCTGGTGGCGGTTGCCGCGGTTCCTTCGCGCGCTCACGCCCAATCGGCGGATCTTGTGCTATGCGACCGGCTTGCGGCCGACCCTGCCGATCCGGACAGGCCCGCCGACATCAGAGGCGTCCCCACAATCGCGCCGGGCGACATCGCAACGGCGATAAAATTCTGCAAGGTCGCATCACCCGGATCGCGCCGCGCACTTTACGAATTGGGCCGTGCCTATGCCGCGAACCGGCAAATGCCGGAGGCCGTTGCCGCCTATCGCAAGGCGGCCGACAAAGGCAGCAGCGCGGCTATGGTGCAACTCGGCACGCTCTATGGAACGGGATCGGGCGTCGCCAAGGACGAGACGCAGTCGCGCAAATTGCTTGAGCGCGCGGCGACGGCCGGCAACGCTCAAGGCGCCGCCAATCTCGCATCGTTACCCGGCAGCGGCGGCCAGCCGTCGGATCCGGCAACGGCCAGAGCCATGCTTTCCAGGGCCGCGGAGGCCAATTCCTCCGATGCGCAATTGCAGCTCGGCGTGATGCTGGCAAACGGCGTCGGCGGCCCGAAGGACGATGCCGGTGCGCGGGCTTTGTTCGAAAAAGCGGCCGCCCAGGGCGAGCCCGAGGCGATGGATTGGGCCGGCAATTTTGCCGAGAGCGGGCGAGGGGGCCCAAAGGATTCGGACGCGGCCAAAGCCTATTACGAAAAGGCCGCGGCGCTCGGCAATGAAAACGCCAAGGCGGCCCTCGAGCGGATGAAGTGCCCGATCGTGCTTACAAACAAAAGAGGCGAGGCCTGGAGTCATCTTTGCTACTAGACCAATAATCCAATCAGGTTGAATCGGACCATGGTCTGGTTCTTTTGCTGGAGCGTGACCTTTCCGGAAAATCGAAATCCACTTTTCCCGATCACGCTCTGGCGGCTCGGCGATAAATCGCGTTGGAACTTTTCTGATTCGCGCGTTCCTCTGACATCCAAACAAATTAACGAGTGTGGCTCGCCCGCCGCAATTTTTGGCTGTGGGCAAAGGGGCCAAAATGGGGCGCGGGCGTCCCGCAAACCGAAACCTAGTTATGCGCATTGGGGCCGTGTGAATTAGCACGCGTCTTGGTATCAAGCGCGCCCTTCCAGCTTCATGGCCCCGCCACTAACCGCAAGGTTTGGCGGGGCTTTCGTTTTGGAGCCGGGAGCAAATCAGAAGCCGTAGCGACTAACAAACTTAGGAGACTATCGTAATGAAGTTGACGACCCTGACGGCCGCGATTGCGGCCTTGTTTGTCTTTGCTCAATCCGCGCAGGCGCGGGAGCATCATCACTATCGTCATCATCGTCCCATGGCGCAGCAGGTGGATACGTTCTCTGCGCCGCCGTTTGGATTTTCGGGACTACAGCCAGCCGCCGGACATGTCGGTGGACGCCCTGCCGCATGGTGCGGCTGGGAGATGCGGCAGCTTGTATCCAGCGATCCAGGTCCGTCGTTCAATCTTGCGCGCAACTGGACACATTGGGGCCATTCCGGCCCGGTCGGTGTCGGCGCCGTTGTCGTGTGGCCGCACCATGTCGGCAAGATCGTGGGCCAGCAGGACGGCCAGTGGATCGTGCAGTCCGGCAATGACGGGCATGCCGTGCGCACCCGTCCGCGCTCGATCGCAGGCGTCATTGCCGTACGCTGGGGATAAATCGATCGTCCGCCTCCGCAATCGGGGCAGGATTATCCCGTCAAGGGGCCGCTCGGGAAACCGGGCGGCCTTTTTTCTGCAGTCTTGCTTTCGCTTCTCCGATGGGGTCCCTACATGACTGATTGCCGTTACGGGGGTTTTGCATGAGTTCGTCACGTCAACTGCATCTCGGCGCATTCATGCGGCCGGCGAGCATTCATACCGGCGCATGGCGCTATCCCGGCGCCTGGCCGGACATGAATTTCAATTTCGCGCATACCAAGGAAGCGATCCAGAAGCTCGAACGGGCGAAATTCGACGCTTTCTTCATGGCCGACCATATGGCCGTGCTCAACATGCCGATGGACGCGCTCAAGCGCAGCCACACCTCGACCTCGTTCGAGCCGTTCACGCTGCTCTCCGCGCTGTCGCAGGTGACCGAGCGCATCGGTCTCGTCGCCACCGGCTCGACCACGTTCGACGCGCCGTATCACATCGCCCGGCGCTTTGCCTCGCTCGATCATTTGAGCAACGGCCGCGCCGGCTGGAACATCGTCACCACGTCCAATCCGGACGCGGCGCTTAATTTCGGGCTCGACGAGCACATGGAGCACGGCGACCGCTATCGCCGCGCGCGCGAATTCTACGACGTCGTGACGGGGCTGTGGGACAGTTGGGCCGACGACGCGTTCATTCGCGACGTCGAGGACGGCATTTTCTTCGATCCGGCGAAAATGCACGTGCTCAATCACAAGGGCAAATATCTTTCGGTGCGCGGCCCGCTCAACATCGCGCGGCCGGTCCAGGGCTGGCCGGTGATCGTGCAGGCCGGCGCGTCGGAGTCCGGACGTCAGCTTGCCGCGGAAACGGCGGAAGCGGTGTTCACGGCGCAAAGCGATCTCGCCGCCGGCCGGCAGTTTTACGCCGACGTCAAAGACCGCATGGAAAAACTCGGCCGCGCCCGCGATCACATGAAGATCCTGCCGGCCTGTTTTGTCGTCATCGGCGACACGGTGGAGGAGGCGAAAGCAAAACGCGCGAAACTCGACAGCCTCGTCAATTACGCCAACGCGATCGCATCACTCTCGATCGCGCTCGGCCACGACGCGTCGAAATTCGATCCGGATGGGCCGTTGCCGGAAAAAATTCCGGAGAGCAACGCCTCGAAGAGCGGCCGGGAGCGCGCCATTGCGCTGGCGCGGCGGGACAATCTGACAGTGCGGCAGCTCGCGCAGCGGCTCGGCGGCTATTCCGGTCTTGCCATGGTCGGCACGCCGGCGACCATCGCCGACGAAATGCAGGAATGGCTTGAGACCGAGGGTTCGGACGGCTTTACCGTAATGTTTCCCTACCTGCCGGGCGGGCTCGATGATTTCGTCGAACGTGTCGTTCCGGAATTGCAGAAACGCGGTTTGTTCCGGCGCGACTACGAAGGCACGACCTTGCGCGAGCATCTTGGCCTGCCGCGGCCGGGCAACCGGTTTTTTCAGAACTGAATTTCTCTGCCGTTACACCACCGCGGCGCCGGTCAGTGGGTGTTGCGGTCGTCTTCACCGCCGCCCGCGCTCTCCGGGTGCTCGGCCTGTTCCGCCAGGCGCCGCCAGGACTCCGCCATTCTCAGCAGCGCACTTTTCTCCGGCGGATCGTCCGCTTGCTGCGCGAGCCGCGCGCATGCCGCCGCGAGGTGCCGGTATTGATCGATTTTCCCCATTTTATTTCTCGTCAGTCCGTCCCTAATTACAGACACAAGTTGTGCATTGGTGATTCTGTTCCGGTCAGGCGAATGAATATTCAAGGGAACATTGCCCGGCCCCGTGGAACCAAACCGTGTGGAGGGTTGCGCGCCGGACAAAGGTCGCAGCCTGCCGGCGACGATGCGGCGGCGCGAAGCGCATGCGCCGAAGACTGCGAAAATCAGAATGTGAGGTGGGCAAAATGAGCCCGGCTCGAAGAGATATCCGCCGATCTGACCGAATTGCGGGGACCTTCGGCGGGCCATAAAGTGGGGCGCGGGAGGGGACGCGATGCCGGGCCAAGCCGACGCCATCGAGCGGGCGAGTATCGAGGAATTGCGCGCGCTCCAGCTCGATCGGCTCAAGCAAACGGTGGCGCGCGCCGCGCAGGTTCCGCATTACCGGAAGAAATTCGCCGACGCCGGCATCCAGCCCGGCGACGTGAAAAGCCTTGGCGCTCTCGCCAAATTGCCTTTCACCACCAAGGAGGACCTCCGGCAGAATTATCCGTTCGGCATGTTCGCCGTGCCGCTGAGCGACGTCGTGCGCGTGCACGCATCGAGCGGCACCACCGGCAAGCCGACGGTGGTCGGCTATACGCGCGGCGACATCGACATGTGGTCCGCCGTCATGGCGCGCTGCATCCGCGCCGCCGGCGGCAAGCCGGGCGACAAGCTGCACAACGCCTATGGCTACGGATTGTTCACCGGCGGTCTCGGCTTTCACTACGGCGCCGAATATCTCGGCTGTACCGTCATTCCGGTCAGCGGCGGCTTCACCGAGCGCCAGGTGCAGCTCATTACCGACTTCGAGCCTGACATTATCGCGGTCACGCCGTCCTATCTGCTCGCCATCGCCGACGAATTCGACCGCCAGGGCATCGATGCGCGAAAATCCTCGCTGCGCATCGCGCTGCTCGGCGCCGAGCCCTGGACCGAGTCGATGCGCGCCGAGATCGAGCGCCGCATGGGTCTCGACGCGGTGAATGTTTACGGATTGTCGGAAGTGATCGGCCCGGGCGTCGGCCAGGAATATGCCGACACCAAGGACGGACTGACGATCTGGGAGGATCATTTCTTCCCGGAGATCGTCGATCCGCAGACCGGCGAGGTGCTGCCCGATGGCGAGGAGGGTGAGCTGGTCTTCACGTCGCTCACCAAGGAAGCCATGCCCGTTATCCGCTACCGCACGCGCGACCTGTCGCGGTTGTTGCCCGGCCAGGGCAGGGCGATGCGCCGCATCGAGCGCATCAAGGGCCGCAGCGATGACATGCTCATCATCCGCGGCGTGAACGTGTTTCCGTCGCAGATCGAGGCGGCGCTTGCCGCCGAACAATTGTTCGCGCCTCATTACATTCTCGAAGTGACGCGGCCCGACCGGCTCGACGAACTTGAAGTGATCGTCGAGACGCGAAGCGTGCTGCCGCCCGATGCTGCGCTTGTGCTGGCAGACCGCGCAGTGCATCTGATCAAGGCGCATGTCGGCGTGACGACGACCGTGCGGGCGGTCGCGCCCGGCAGTATCGAACGCTCGCAGGGCAAGGCCAAGCGCGTCATCGACAAGCGGCCGCGGAACTGATCGGGGGAAACAATGACTGTGCTGGACCACGTCACCCCATCCGATGCGCTATCCCGCGCTGGCCTGCCGCAGGATTCGATTGCCACGTGGCTCGGCTGCAACAGTGCGGTGAGCGGCGATTATCGCCGCGACGCCGAGGATTTTTCGCGGCAATGGCGGATCGGCGTCGAGCTCATCGCGCAACTGCCCCAGAAGCCGTCGCGTTCCGAGGCGCAATCCGCTGCCGCCGCTGCGATCTTCGAACGCGACCGCGCGGCGCGGCAAAAATTTCTCGGCGCTTATGCGGAAACGATCTATCGCCGCGTCACTGGCGATCTGGCGAAGTTCAAGCGCGTCGAAGATCTGGTGCATGACGCCGCAGCGGCGCTGCCGGGCCTTGTTCCCGACGATAAATTGCTGGCTGGGGAAAACGCGCTGTCGCAGCAGCACAAAAACGGCTTTGAGATCGATCAGGGCCTGTTTCTGTCGCATGTGCTGGCGAATGAAGCCTGCGGCATGCATTTGTGCCACGCCATGCTATTGCCGCGGCCGGATTCGCTGGAGCACGGCCGCCGCTTCGCGCAGTCGGGGAAAATCGAGTTCGAAGGCGCGACGCTCGAACGCCGCGGCAAAGCCGCGGTGGTCACCATGCGCAATCCGCGTTTCCTCAACGCGGAAGACGAAGCGACGCTCGACGGCCTCGAAATCGCGATTGATGTCGCAACGCTCGATTCCGCAACCGACATCGCGATCCTGCGCGGCGATATGGTCGAGCACACAAAATATCGCGGCCGCCGCCTGTTCTCGGCCGGCATCAATCTCACGCATCTCTATCACGGCAAGATTTCCTACCTCTGGTACATCCGGCGCGACATGGGCCTCGTCAACAAGCTGTTCCGCGGCGTGGCGCGCCCGGACATCAGCCCGGACGAAATGACGGGCGGCACGACCGAAAAGCCGTGGGTCGGCGTGGTCGAAGGCTTCGCCATCGGCGGCGGCTGCCAGCTCCTTCTTGCGCTCGATTACGTGCTGGCGGCGAGCGACGCCTATATGACGCTACCGGCGCGCAAGGAAGGCATCATTCCGGGCGCCGCCAATTTGCGCATGTGGCGCTTCACCGGCGATCGCATCGCGCGTCAAGCGATCCTCTATGGACGGCGGCTCGATTGCGACACGCCCGAAGGCCGGCTGATTTGCGACGAGATCGCGCCGCCGTCTGCAATCGACGCGGCGCTCGATCAGGTTGTCGACGGTTTTACCAGTTCAGGCGTGGTCAGCGCCGCCGGCAATCGCCGCGCGCTCCGCGTCGGTCAGGAGCCGCTCGACCTGTTTCGCCGTTACATGGCGGTCTATACGCGCGAGCAGGCCTACTGCCATTTCAGCCCGGCGCTGATCGCCAATCTCGAACGCAACTGGAATGCGCAAAATCGCGCGCCGTGAGCATTTCTGCGGGATTGGTCAGCGCGCGGCGAAATCCATCGAGTCGAAGCGATCTTTTTGATCGTCGGTCAATTTCGTCTCGAAATTGACGAGCGCAACCTGAATCGACAACACCGCGCGCCATGTCGCGTCGAGCCGGGCCTGGATCGTTTCGAGCCGGCCAAGCGCCGTCGATGGAGCCGATGTCGGGCAATGCGCCTGGAGGTCGGTCGCCGCCTTGCCGAAAGCCAGTTTGACGTCGTCGAGCGCGCCGCGCTGGTCGCCGGCCGGTTGAACCGTCCTGTCGATTTGCTCGATCGACCAATCGATCGCCGTGGGCGATCCGCCGCACGGCGGTGCGATGGCTCCGGTTGTGTTCACCTGGTCCCGGCCGGCGACGGGCACAGGGCCGTCGAACCGCGCGCGCTGGTCCTTGCTCAGCGATTGCGCGAAATCCTGCAGCGGCGGCCGCACGATATCGATCGCCATGGCGAGTTCTTCGATCTGCAAATCCATCAGCTTCAGGCGGGCCGTTGGCTGCGCCGGAATTTCGCCCGGGCAGGATTTGGCGAGATAGCCGGAGGCCGCGCCAAGCGCCCCGCCAAGACGCTGGAGAAGCTGCATCTGATCCTGGGTCGGCGAAACCTCGGACCGGATGCGCCCGATCATCGCATTGGCGTCGAAGGGTTGCTGGCACTGGGCCGGATTTTGCTCCGCCGGTGTCTTTGCGAAAGCGGTCGTGAATATCGTTTCATAGCCGAACGGCCACGGCGCCGAATAAGCCGGCCAGAAAATATTCTGGAAAATCGAGGGCAGGCTCTCGCTCGGATAGAGCAGCGCCGTCGCGGCGCTGCTGTCGCGCTGGACCGGCGCTACACTTGTGGCCGTCACACTTGCGGCCGTCGGATTATTCGCCCGCATGTAGAGGTGGCGATGCCGGTGATGAAACCAGAAGGGAATACCGATATGAAACGGCCCAATGCGCAGGCCAAACGCCGCTGCTGGCGCCGGAGCGGAAATAACGGCCGCAATCGCGGCAATCGCAAAATAAGCGCCGGCCTTTCGCATGATCTGGCCTCAAGTTATCGCAAGTATCAACGCGCGGCGAGGCGGGCAGTTCCAGCCGCATCACGTCCCGGCTTTCACGCCCTGGCTTCGGCCACCGGTTCGCCTTGCCGTTTGTCGCCCAACCGCAGGAGCGGCACAAGCACGAACGCGAAAGCTGTGAATGAAGCGGAGATCAAAATCAGCGGCGGCAGCGTACTGTGGACGACGTGGGTATAAAGAAACGATCCGCTATTGTCGGAGAGCGTGCCGGCGAGATTGATGATCGCCATCAGCACGGCAAAGGAAAAACCCTCAGCCCGCGGCGGGCAATAATCAGCGGCAAGCGTCACGGTTGCTACGGTGGCAAGCATCGCCGCGAAGCCGGCGCAATAGCTTATGACGGCGGCGGCGGCTTCGTTCCAGAACAGCAGATAGGCCAGCGTCGTTATCGTGCCCAGCGCGATGCTCAGGTTGAGCAGGTTTTTGAGCGACAGCTTGTCGAAAAGACGCCGGTACAACAGCGCGCCGGTAACCCAGCCCGCGGAAGAGATCGATCCCAAAATTCCGATATAGGCCTGCGAGAATTTCAGGTCGTCGGTCATGTGATAGTAGAGCGGCGTGCTCAAGCCTGGACTGAAGTAGTAGAGGAAGATGAAAGCCGCCACGACCCACAGCTCGCGTCTCTTGAAGGCCGAAGCGAGGCCGCGAAGCGTGTCGCGTGCGCCTTGCAGATCGATTTTTGTTTTCTGTTCCGGGATCAGAAACAGTGCCCCGATGATGACGATAATGGGCGCGACCGCGATGATGGCGGCCGCCGTGTGCAGGGCCGACGCCGGCGTGAGGCGCTGCACGAGCTGGCCGCCGATGATCGCGGCCGCCATGGCGGCGATGTTGAACCAGAGCCATTGCTGGTTCACGAACGCGCCGCTCTCGTTGAGTTTTTGGCCGTTCTCCACGAGTACCGCGCCGCATAGCGTACTCGAGATTGCCATCGCATAGGCCGTGATCATCAGCGCGACCACGAGATCGCCCGGCTGGGAGAGTTGCGTCGACCAGAGATAGCCGCCGACCGCGGCAAGATTGGCGAGGATGAGATACGATTTGCGGCGATAGCCGAACAGCGGGACGAAATCCGAAATCAACCCGTAAACCGGTTTGATGATCCACGGCACATTGAAGACGGCGAGATAGGCCGTGACCTGGAACGGGCTCCAGCCGTGCACTTCCTTGAGATAGTAGTTGAGCGGCTGGGCGATCAGTCCGACGATCTGCCCCAGACCTTCGACGACATAGACCAGCGCGAAGAATATCAGCAGATGGCTTATTGCCCGACGGTCTTCAGGCGCCAAATCATCTTCCGGCGCCAAAACATCTTTCGGCGCCGGAGTCGCGCGCGATGAGACGGTCTGCTCATCCATCGAATCGATGCCCCGGGCATTGTCCCGGCTGTTCTTCTATCGCGATGGGCCTTCCGCGTCGATGACGGGAGGAGAGGCGGTGACGCCGAGTTTCTCGACGATGGTCTCGACGATCTCGCGGGGATGTGGCGCGATGGAGACGACGATCGGCCGTTCGTCCGCTTTTGGCTCTTCGAGCGCCTTGAACTGGCTGTCGAGGAGGGTGGTCGGCATGAAGTGATCGGCGCGCGCGGCGATGCGGCGCGCGATCAGGTCGCGGTCGCCCTTGAGGTAGACGATCCGGACGTCGGGCCGCGCGCCGATGAGAATGTCGCGATAGGCGCGCTTGAGCGCCGAGCAGGCGACGATGCCGTGATTGCCGGACTTGCGCGTCGCATCGATCCAGTCGGCGATGGCGTGCAGCCACGGCAAGCGATCCGCGTCATCGAGCGGCTCGCCGTGATGCATTTTCTCGATGTTGGATTTCGGATGAAACCAGTCGCCGTCTTCGTAAAGCCAGTGCAGGCGATGCGCCAGCATGGAAGCGATCGTGCTCTTGCCGGAGCCCGACACGCCCATCACGACGAGGACGGAGACATTGGCGGACTCATCGGCGCTCATGCTATTGCTCCGGCGCCGCGGCGCGGATGACGAGCCAGACAAGGTCGCCGTCGGAATAAGCGCGATGCGCGGGCAAATCCTCGCCGCCAAGCACACGGCCTAAAATCGCGCGCTTGTCCGCATTGTCGATCAGGAACAGCATTTCACGGGTCGAGGCGAGCGCCGGAAACGTCAAAGTGACGCGCGGCACGAACGGCTCCATGCCGGCCTTGGCGACGCCGACGGCCCAGCGCTGCTTTTCGTTCAGGGCAGGGGCGTGCGGAAACAGCGAAGCCGTGTGTCCGTCGCCGCCGAGACCCATCAGCACGAGGTCGAACAGGGGCCGCGCCGGATCGAACCGGTCGGCGCCGTAAAACTGCTTCAGCTCATCTTCGTAAGTGCGCGCCGCGCTGTCGGGGTCGTTCGCACTGGTGGCGATCGGATGAATATTCTGGAGCGGGGCCTTCACGCGCTCGAGGAGGAGGCGGCGCGCCGCGCCCATATTGCTCAGGCGATCGCTCTCGGGAACGAAGCGATCGTCGCCGATGAACCAGTGCACGCGCTGCCACGGCACCTTGCCGCGCCACGGCTCTTCGGCGAGCAGGCGATAGAGGCCTTCGGGGCTCGAGCCGCCGGTCAGGCAGACGGCGGCGCGGCCGTTCTTGCCGACACGATCGGTCAGACGCCGCGCGGCGTCTTCCGCGAGAGCGGGAGCATCGGCGACCACGGCCAGTTCGGGCTTCGACGTGGCGCTCATGGGAAGGCTCACGCAATCGGCCGCCAGTGGCGGCCGTCCCGGGCGAGAAGTTCGTCGGCGTCCTTTGGACCTTCGCTGCCCGCGGGATAAGTGGCGAGATCCTTCGCGGGCGCGTCCCGCCACGCATCGATGAACGGCTGCACGATGCGCCAGCCCGTCTCGATCCCGTCGGCGCGCGGATAGAGGATCGCATCCCCGATCATGCAGTCGTAGATCAGCGTTTCGTAACCGGTCGACGGCGCGGTATCGAAATAGTCCTCGTATTTGAAAGTCATGCCGACGCCGCCGATGGCGATCGTCGGTCCCGGAATTTTCGCGTTGAATTCGAGGCCGATGCATTCGTTCGGCTGGATTCCGATGACCAGGAAGTTTTCGGCGAGCCGGTCGATCGGCGTGTCGCGGAACATGGCGACCGGCGCCTGCTTGAATTTGATCGCCACCTCGGTCTGCTTGGCGCGCAGCGCCTTGCCGGTGCGCAGATAAAACGGCACGCGCGCCCAGCGCCAGTTGTCGATCATCAGCTTCAGCGCGACGTAGGTTTCCGTCGTGCTGTCGGGCTTCACGTCCTTGGTCTTGCAATAGGCCTCGACCGCGCGATTATCGATATAACCGTCGCCGTATTGCGCCCGAACCGCGTTGCGCAGCGCTTCGTCACGGCTTTGCACCTGGACGGCATCGAGCAATTGCGCCTTTTCCGCGCGCACCGCATCGGCCGCGAAGCGAGACGGCGGCTCCATCGCGATGAGCGACAGGAGCTGGAACAGGTGGTTCGGCACCATGTCGCGCAGCGAGCCGGTCGCATCGTAATAGCCGCCGCGGCGCCCGATGCCGAGCGATTCGGCGACCGTGATCTGCACATGGTCGATATGGTCGCGATTCCAGATCGGCTCGAACAGTCCGTTGGCAAATCGCAGCACCAAAATGTTCTGCACCGTCTCCTTGCCGAGATAATGATCGATGCGGAAAATCTGGTCTTCCTTGAGAATGCCGAGAAGCTTTTGATTGAGCGCCTGCGCGGAAGCGAGATCGGTGCCGAACGGCTTTTCGATGATGATGCGGCGCCAGGCGCCGTTGTCCTGCCGCGCCAGGCCGGATCGGCCGAGATGGATGCCGATTGGCGCAAAGCCCGCGGGCGGCGTTGCCAGATAGAACAGGCGATTGCCCTTCGTGCCGCGCTCGCGCTCGATGCGGGCAAGCTCCTCCCCGAGTTTCTTGTAAGTCGCCTCGTCCTCAGGATCGCCCTGGATATAGGCGACGCAACCGAGCAATTGCTTGACCACGCGCTCGTCGATTGAGCGCGTGGCGAATTTCGGCAAGCTCTTCGCCAGATCGTCGCGAAAGGCCTCGCTCGTGAACTCGCTGCGCGCGACGCCGATCAGGGCGAACGCTTTCGGCAGCAGCCCGGCTTCGGCGAGGTTGTAGAGCGCGGGTACGAGGAGGCGGTGGGTGAGGTCGCCCGACGCGCCGAAAATCACCAGACAGCACGGATCGGCCGGCCGCGCCGAGGTGGCGCTTTTCTTGGGGCCATTCTTGCCGCCATTCTTGCTCCCGTTCCCGCCGCCGTTGTTAGCGCCGCCATTTTCCGTCATGACGCGCCGGCCTTGCGCTCTTTCGGCTCGACATGCGCGCCAAATCCCTTGCGCATCGCGGAGAGGATTTTCTCCGCAAATGTATGGTCGCGGCGCGAACGGAAGCGGGTGTAAAGCGCAGCCGACAGGACATCGGCGGGAACGGCTTCATCGATCGCCGCCATGATCGTCCAGCGGCCTTCGCCGGAATCCTCGACCACGCCTTCATAGCCCGCGAGTTTTGGATCCTCGGCAAGCGCGCTTGCCGTCAGGTCGAGGAGCCAGGAACTGATGACGCTGCCGCGCCGCCAGACCTCGGCAACGTCGGTGAGATCGAGATTAAAGCGCGCATCCTCGGGCAGCGCCTCGCTGTTGGCGTTCTTCAAGATATCGAAACCCTCGGCATAGGCCTGCATCAATCCGTATTCGATGCCGTTGTGCACCATCTTGACGAAATGGCCGGCGCCGTTCGGGCCGGCATGGATGTAACCGTGTTCGGCGCGCGGATCGCGGCCGTCGCGGTGCGGCGTGCGCGGCACGTTGCCGAGGCCCGGCGCCAGCGCCTTGAAGATCGGATCGAGCCGGTCGACGATCGCCTTGTCGCCGCCGATCATCATGCAATAGCCGCGGTCGAGACCCCAGATGCCGCCGCTGGTGCCGACGTCGACATGATGGATCTTGCGCTCTTTGAGCATTTTGGCGCGGCGGATGTCGTCCTTCCAGAATGTGTTGCCGCCGTCGAGCACGATATCGCCGGCCTGCGAGCAAGGCCGCGAGCTGGCCGATGACGTCTTCGGTGATCTTTCCGGCCGGCAGCATGACCCAGACGGCGCGCGGCGGCTGAAGTTGCTGCACGAGCGTCTTCAGGTCGGAAGCACCGCCGGCGCCATCCTTCGCCAGCGCCGCAACCGCCTTGGCGTCGTGGTCATAGACGACCGCCTTCGTGGCCGTTCTCCATCAAGCGGCGGGTGATATTGCCGCCCATGCGCCCGAGGCCGATGACGCCGATCTGCATGAAATAACTCCGTTTACACAAACGCGCGTTCGAACGCGGCTTTGAATTCGGCAAGGCCCTGTTCCACGTCGCTGCCGAGATGCACGCGCAATGCGCGCCGGTCGCGCTCGACCAGAACGCCGAAGTCGCCGCGCGCTTGTGCTGCTTTCACAACGCCAAAGCTCGCGCGGTGCCCGGGGATCGGCAGATCTTTGCTGTCGTCCGAGGTGATCTGAAGAAACACGCCGCTGTCGGGACCGCCCTTGTAGGCCTGGCCGGTCGAATGCAGAAAGCGCGGGCCGAATTCGAGGCAGGTCGCGACATGGCGGCGGTCGCGCAGTTCAAGCCGCAGCTTTTGCAGATGCGCGGTATTGCCCGCGTCGCGGTCGAGATAGGCCAGCATCGCGGCATAGTCGCCGTTGCCGATCCGGCCTAAATGCGCGCGCAGCCAGCTTTCGACGCTGCCGTCGGCGCCGGCCTTGCGCAGCGCCGCGGCATTCTTCTCGTCGGTGTAGAGGGAAATCGTCTTTTCGGTGCAGACCGGCGTCTCGGCGGGCAGCGTGCCGGTTTTCTCGAAGGCGGCGGTCAATTCGCGCGTCTTGACCTTGCTCGCCTCGACGTCGGGCTGATCGAACGGATTGATTTCGAGGACGGCGCCGGCGATCGCGGTTGCGATTTCAAAGCGGAAGAATTCCTGTCCGATATTTTCGGTCGTGTTCTGCACGATGCGCACAACCGGATGTCCGGCTTTCTCCAGCGCACTGAGTTTTGCGTCATGGCCGGCGTCGCTCTCGCCCTTGAGCGCGAGATCGATGAAGAAACGGTCGTCGCCGTAAATTTCCGGCCGCGCCAGCGGTTCGCCGTCGATGGGGATCAGGCCCTTGCCGTGCTTGCCCGTCGACTCGGCGAAGAGCTGCTCGGCCCAGGCGCCGAAGCTTTTCAGCGCCGGCGAGGTTGTGATCGTTACCTTGTCGCGGCCGCGCGATGCGGCGGCGCCAAGCGCGATGCCGAGTGCGACGCCCGGATTTTCCGGCGGCGGCACGTCCGGCCCGCAGGAATGCATCATCACGCGCGTCAGTGTCACAAGCCGCGCGACGTCGATGCCGGCGATGGCCGCGGGGACAAGGCCGAACGGCGACAGCACCGAATAGCGGCCGCCGATGCTCGGGACGCCATGAAATATCTTCCGGTAGTTTTGCTCCGCCGCGTGCTTTTCCAGCGACGAGCCCGGATCGGTGATGGCGATAAAATGACGTCCGGCCTTGTCCGCACCGACCGTGTCGGCGACGCGCTTGAAGAAATAGTCGCGCAGCACATTGGGCTCGGTCGTGCTGCCGGATTTGCTCGAAACGATGAAAAGCGTCTTGCCGAGATCGAGGCTGGCTTCGAGCGCCATGATTTGCGCAGGTACGGTGGAGTCGAGAATGCGCAAGCGCGGCCAGCCGCTTCTTTGGCCGAATGTTTCCGCAAGCACTTCAGGGCCGAGACTCGATCCGCCCATGCCGAGAAGGACGGCGTCCTTGAAGCCCTCGCCCTTGAGGTCCTGCGCAAACGCCGTGAAGCTTGCGAGCTCGGCGTCGCTTACGCTATCCAGCCAGCCGAGCCAGCGGTCTTCGTCCGCACCGGTCCATAGCGATTTATCGCGCTGCCAAAGTTTTCTGATGTTGCCGTGCGCGCGCCAATCTTCGGTGATTTCAGCGGTGCGCTTTTCGAGATGCAGAATCCAGCGCGAGGCTTTGCCGGTCGATCTGCTGGCCGAGAATGTCGTTCCGTTTCCGGGCAACGGCGCCAAGGAGCTTGTCGGCGGCGTCGGCGAAAAGCTGCACGCCCTCTTTGACGAGTTTGTCGGTGATTGCGTCGAGTGAAATGCCGGCGCGGCCAAGATCGTCGAGCAGCCGCCGCGCGGCTTCCGGATTCTCCGCGAGACTGTCGCGCAATTTGCCGTGCTCGCGGAAGGCGTCCATCGTCGCCACCGGCATTGTATTGACGGTGTCGGGTCCGATCAGTTCCTCGACATAGAGCACGTCGCTATAGGCTTTGTTCTTGGTGCCGGTCGAAGCCCACAGGAGGCGCTGCGGTTTTGCGCCCTTTGCCGCGAGCGCCTCCCAGCGCTTGCCGGAGAACAGCCGCTGGTAACTTTGATAGGCGAGCTTGGCGTTGGCGATCGCAATTTTGCCCTTGAGCGCATCGAGGCGCTTTTTTTCGTCGGGATCGTTGGCGCGCGCAATTTTCTCGTCGAGCATCTTGTCGACGGCGGTATCGATGCGGCTGACGAAGAAGCTCGCGACGCTGGCGATACGCGCGATATCGCCGCCCTTGGCGGCAAAAGCTTCGAGGCCCGACAGATAGGCTTCGACGACCTCCTCGTAGACCTGTTGCGCGAACAGGAGCGTGATATTGACATTGATGCCGTCGGCGATGAGATCGCGGATGGCCGGCAAGCCTTCCGGCGTCGCCGGGACCTTGATCATCACGTTCTTGCGGCCGACCTCGCGCCATAGCCGCTTTGCTTCGGCGATGGTGGCGTCCGTGTCCTTGGCGAGATAGGGCGAGACTTCGATGCTGACAAAGCCATCCGCGCCGCGTGTCGCTTCGAATACCGGGCGGAATACGTCGGTCGCCTTTTGAATGTCTTCGACCGCGATCTGCTCGAATATCTCGCCGGGCGAGTGGTCGTGCGCCTTGAGCATGCGCGCGATCGCTTCGTCATATTCGTCGGAATGACCGATGGCGTGCTCGAAGATCGACGGGTTCGACGTCTCGCCGCGCAGGCCGTCCTCGTCGATGAGCTTCTTTAAGCCGCCATTGGCGGTGAAGCCGCGGGATAGAAAGTCGAGCCACACCGCCTGGCCGTGGTCCTGCAACGCCTTTAATGGATTCATGTGCGGCCGGTCCCTGTCATCTCGGCCGGATGGCTTTCCGATCTGGCAATCCGGTTTTGGGCAATCTGATTCTTGGCAGCGTCCACGAGTTTATCTGGAATGAAGCCGAATTTCCGCAGCAAATCCTTGGCCGGGGCCGAGGCGCCGAAGCTGTGCATGCCGATGATTGCGCCGGTCGGGCCGGCATAACGGTCCCAGCCGATCACCGAACCAAGCTCGACCGTGACGCGCGCCTTGATATGCGGCGGCAGCACGCCGTCGCGATACGCCTGGTCTTGCCGCTCGAACAGTTCCCAGCTCGGCATGCTGACGACGCGGGCGGCAATTCCCTCGCGTCCGAGCGCGTCATAGGCCGTTATGCAGAGTTGCACCTCGCTGCCGCTGGCGATGAGGATCACTTGCGGTTCGGCATTGTCCGCGTCCGCCATTACATAGGCGCCGTGCGCAAGGCCCTCGGCCGGCGCATAGCGGCCGCGGTCGAACACAGGCAGCTTCTGCCGGCTCAACACCAGGCAGGCCGGCTCCTTCTTCAAGCCGAGAATGACCCGATAGGCCTCGCGAACCTCGTTGGCGTCGGCCGGCCGCAACACGATCATGTCCGGGATGGCGCGGAGCCCGACAAGCTGCTCGATCGGCTGATGCGTCGGGCCGTCTTCGCCAAGCGCAATGGAATCGTGCGTGAAAACGTGGAAGACCGGCAATTCCATCAGTGCCGCAAGCCGCAGCGCCGGCTTCATGTAATCGCTGAAGGTGAGAAACGTCGCGCCGAACGCGCGCAGCTTCGACAGAACGAGACCGTTGACGATCGCGCCCATGGCGTGTTCGCGCACGCCGAAATGCATGATGCGGCCGCCGGGGTCGCCGGGTTCAAGCGAGTCCGCGTGATCGAATGTTGTCTTGGTCGATGGCGCAAGATCGCCCGCGCCGCCGATGAGCCAGGGAATATTTCTGGCAAGCGGGTTGAGGACTTTTCCGGAGGCATCGCGGGTCGCGATACCTTTCTCGTCGGCGGGAAATTCCGGCAGACCGGCGCCCCAATCCGCCGGCAGTGCGCCTGCGAGTAGCGTCACGATCTCGCGCGCTTCCGCCGGATTGTCCTTCTTGTAGGCGATAAAGGTCTTTTCCCAATCGTCGCGCAGCGCGTGCCCGCGCCGTCCGATGCCGTTACGGAAATGGTCATAGACGCCGTCCGGCACCAGAAACTGCGCATCTTCCGGCCAGCCGTAGAAGCGTTTTGTCAGCCGAGCCTCTTCTTCGCCAAGCGGATCGCTGTGGGCTGCGGCGGTATTCTGCTTATGCGGTGCGCCGTAGCCGATGATGCTGTCGACGATGACGAGAGTAGGCCGATCGTTGGTGCGGCGAAAAAATTCGATCGCGCGCGCGAAGGCCTGCGTATCATTGGCGTCGCGCACCCGCAGCACGTTCCAGCGGTAACCCTTGAAGCGGCTTTCGACGTCTTCGGTGAACGCGATATCGGTGTGGCCTTCGATGGTCACCGTGTTGCTGTCGTAGATCCAGCACAGGTTGGACAGCGCCAGATGTCCGGCAAGCGAGGCAGCTTCGCTCGCCACGCCTTCCATCAGGTCGCCGTCGCTGCAGATCGTATAGACGGCGTAATCGAACAGCGTGAAATCGGGCCGATTATACCGCGCGCCGAGCCAGCGCGACGCGATCGCCATGCCGACGCTGTTGCCGCAGCCCTGGCCGAGCGGTCCGGTCGTCGTCTCGACGCCCGTGGTGCGCTCGCATTCCGGGTGGCCCGGCGTCACGCTGTCGAGCTGCCGGAAGTTTTTTATGTCCTCAAGACTGACCGCCGGCTTCTCGGTGATATGGCTGCCGTCGCGGCGCCGTACGCCGGCAAGATGCAACAGCGCATAGAGCAACATCGAGGCATGGCCGGCGGACAGAACGAAACGGTCGCGGTTCGCCCAAAGCGGATCGGCCGGATCGTAGCGCAGAATATCCTGCCACAGCGTGTAGGCGACCGGCGCGATCCCCATCGGCGTGCCGGCATGCCCGGATTGCGCCTTCTGGACAGCGTCGATGGTGAGAGTCCGGATCGTGTCGATGCACAATTTATCGATGCCTGCGCCGGGCTCGGTGCGAGACTGCAATGTGGAGGCGGCCTGGCTTGCCATCTTCTTCAAGACATTTTCTTCAAGACATCGGCGCGGCGGTGATCGCGCGCATGAACGCGCATGAAAAAGCCCTCAGTCTTTGAAAACAACTGAGGGCGCAGCCTGTTCCACTGACAGGATGCGGGAAATCGCCGCTGGCTTTATGGCAAACCTAACGCCCGTTTACCTGGTAGGCGCGCAGGAAAGTGCGTACCGCCATGCCGACGACATGCTCGATCGCAGCGGGCTGCGGCGCGCCGCTGAAATTAAAGAGCACCGGCTTGAACAGCGTCGATTGGCAGGAGTCGAGGAATTGCGCCGCCGCGACTTCGCAATCATCGACCGCCAGCACACCGGCTTCGGTCTGGGCGCGCAGATAGGCGGCAAGCTTGGCGATGCCCATGGCGGGGCCGGTCTCATAAAAAACCTTGCCGATTTCGGGCATGCGGTCGGCGATGGCGGCGACGGTACGGAGCGCAGAGGCTTTCTCGGGCTGGCACAGAAACCCGATATAGGCCGTGCCGAGGCGGAGGAGGGCGGCTCCCGCGTCCGGATCCTTCGGGTCGAAATTGAAAGCGCCCTCGGCGTGGAAAAGACACTCCTGATGGACGATGGCCTGAAACAACTGCTCCTTGTTGTCGAAATAGACATAGAGCGTGCCCTTCGACACGCCGGCCTCGCGCGCGATGTCGCTCATGCTGGCGGCGTCGAAACCCTTGGCCAGGAAGATCGAACGCGCGCCATCGACGATCTGGCGCCGCTTGGCGCTGTCATCCGCGGTCTGCGGGGCTTCTTTCAGCAGGGCCTGGGCGCTCATGTCCTCGATCTCCCAATGGTGGCTTGATCGATTATCATTTATTTTCAGTAGTTTGGATCAAACCTTCAATTTTTATTGACCGAACGGTTCGGTCATATTGACCTTCACTCTGCAGCCCTTATATAAACTGACCGAACCGTTCGGTCAATGACTTTACTGGTGACCGGCGGCGAGAACTCGCAGTTTGGAGCGCTCACCATGTACCGCCAGCAAGACAATGAAAACGCAGCTCACCTCCCGGCGCTTCTGGACAACAAGGCCGGCAACCAGACCGCCCGAACGGCGCCAGTCGAGACCGCGCGCGGCCGAAGTGGCGACGCAGCGCGGCCCCGGGTGTCGCTGTGGCCTGCTTTCGACCGGCGCGCGCTCATCGGCTTGGCCGCCGCGGTCATTCTCATCGCGGGTGGGGTGGCCGGCGCGTATTGGTGGATCAGCGGCCGCTATGAGGTGTCGACCGACGACGCCTATGTGCGCGCACACAATACGACGCTCGCGTCGAAGATTTCCGGTTACGTCGCCAGCATTCCGATCGAGGACAATGCACCGATCCGCGCCGGAGACGTGATCGCAACGATCGACGACGGTGACTATCGCCTCGCGGCTGACGCCGCGCGCGAGAAAGTGGCGACGCAGGCGGCAACTGTCGAGCGGATCGGCCGTCAGGCCGTGGCGCAGGCGGCCAATGTCGACCAGACCAAGGCGCAACTCGTTTCGGCCCAGGCGGCGGCGACCCGCGCCAGCCTCGAATTCGACCGGCAGAAGGCGCTTGCCGCTCAGAAATACGCCAGCGAACAGGCGTTCGAACAGGCCACGGCCAATCGCGATCAGGCGGCGGCGGGGGTCGATAGCGCGCAGGCGATGATCGACGCGGCCAACGCCAATCTCGAAGTGCTCAAGGCGCAGCAACGGGAAGCGGCGCACACGCTCGACGAGCTCAAGACCGCGCAGGCGAAGGCCGAACGCGACCTGTCGTTCACCGTCATCCGAGCGCCGGTCGACGGCGTATTCAGCAATCGCGCCGTGCAGACCGGAGACTATGTGCAGACCGGGCAGCGCATCGCGAGCCTTGTGCCGCTCGATGACGTCTATGTCGAAGCCAATTTCAAGGAGACGCAGCTTGCGCGGCTTAAGCCCGGGCAGGCGGTTTCGATCAGCGTCGACGCGCTTCCCGCGCACGCCATCAAAGGCACGGTGGCAAGCCTCTCGCCGGCTTCCGGTGCGGTCTTCTCGCTGCTGCCTCCCGACAACGCGACCGGCAATTTCACCAAAATCGTGCAGCGGCTTCCGGTGCGCATTGAAGTGCCGTCGGGCGTCGCGGCGCAGCGCGTGTTGCGGCCCGGCATGTCGGTCGTCGTCAGTGTCGACACCAAGCCGGGGCATGTCAGCGAAGCCGGACTGACCTCCGCCGCGCAGGCGGCCGAGGCCCCGGTGAAACTGCAATAAACGGAGCGCGTGCCGTGACCTCGATTGCAGCCTCCGCCCCATCTTCCGCGCTTCCCGCGCCGGCGCGCGCTCAAGCGGCGCTCGATCCGATCCCGACGCGGCGGCTCGTTGCCTTCCTGGCGATGTGCTTCGGCATGTTCATGGCGTTTCTGGACATCCAGATCGTGTCTTCCTCGCTTGCCGACATTCAGGCCGGCCTGTCGGCCTCTGCCGACGAAATTCCCTGGGTGCAGACGGCCTATCTGATTGCCGAAGTGATCGCCATTCCGCTGTCGGGCTTTCTGTCGCGTGCGCTCGGCACCCGCATTCTGTTCGCGGCGTCGGCGGCAGGTTTTACGCTCGCCAGCGTGATGTGCGGCATGAGTTCTTCGATCGACGGCATGATCGTGTGGCGGGCGCTGCAGGGATTTATCGGCGGCGGCATGGTGCCGACCGTGTTCGCGTCGGCCTATTTCGTGTTCCAGGGTCCGCGGCAGAAATTCATCGCACCGGTGGTGGGACTGATCGCGACTTTGGCGCCGACCATCGGGCCGACTGTTGGCGGCTACCTGACCGATGCCTATTCGTGGCACTGGCTGTTTTTCGTCAATGTCATACCCGGCATCATCGTCACTGTGACGACTTTCCTGCTCGTCGACTTCGACAAGCCCGATCTTTCGCTGCTCAAGAACTTCGACTGGTACGGGCTGATCAGCATGGGCGGATTTCTCGGCGCGCTGGAATATGTGCTCGAGGAGGGGCCCCGCTACGAATGGTTCGATGACGACACGATCTTCGTGGTCGCAATCGTTTCCGGACTGTCGGCGATCTTTTTCTTCGCGCGCGTCCTCACCGCGCAGTCGCCGATCGTCGATCTGCGCGCCTTCGCCAACCGGAATTTTGCCGTCGGCAGCCTGTTCTCGTTCGTGCTTGGAATTGGACTCTACGGCCTGACCTATCTTTACCCGGTCTATCTGGCGCAAGTGCGCGGCTATGACGCCTGGATGATCGGCCAGACCCTGTTCGTGTCGGGCATGGTGATGTTTGCGACCGCCCCGATCGCCGGTCAGCTCGTCGAGCGGTTCGATCCGCGCTTTGTCCTGATCGCCGGCTTCGTGTCTTTCGCGATCGGGACCTGGCAGATGACCTATGTCACGTCAGATTACGATTTCTGGGAACTGCTGTGGCCGCAGGTGTTCCGCGGCGTCGGGCTCATGTTCGCGATCATCCCCGTGACCAATACCTCGCTGGGGACGCTTCCCGTCGATCGGGTGAAGAACGCGTCGGGCCTGTTCAACCTGATGCGCAATCTCGGCGGTGCGATCGGGCTTGCCGCGATCAATACCTGGTTCAACGACCGGATGGATCTGCATTTGCAGCGCCTGCATGAGGCGGTGAACGCCGCCAGCATTCCGGCGACCGAGACGCTGTCAAATCTGGCGTCGCGCTTTTCCGGCTCCAATGCGAAAACGCAGGCGCTGGCGGAAATGATGGCGATGGTGCGATTGCAGGCCGCGGTGATGAGCTATGCCGACGTGTTTCTGATGCTGACGATCCTGTTCCTCGTCCTGGCGGCGTTCGGCCTGCTCATGAAACGGCCGGTTGCGGCTGCCGGCGCTGGCGGCGGCCACTGATATTTTCCTCGCCCGGGTCGGGGCGGCTGAAGTAAAATTCGCCGATGCAACCGTGGAACACTCCGCGCGCGATGATCTACGGCGCCGTGATCGGCGCTGCCGCCGCGGCGTTCAAGCTGTTCGCACCGTGGAGCGAGCCGCACGGCGTGTTGGTCATCGCCAGGGAGGTCATCGGCGCGGCGCTTGCTTTTGCGTTGCTCTGCGGTATCGCCTCGGCCTTGCGCAATTTCATCGCGCGGCGGCTGATCTCGCCCGAAATCCACTAGACACGCCAAAATAAAAACGGGGCGGCTCAACGAGCCGCCCCGCTCATTTCAGACGGAGGCCGCGTTACATCTGGGTGATGTCGCGATCCTTCGTTTCGGGCAGGAAGATCAGCGCCACGACGAAGCTCATCGACGCAATCACGATCGGATACCACAGGCCGGAATAGATGTTGCCGGTGGCCGCCACGATGGCGAACACTGTGGCCGGCAGGAAGCCGCCGAACCAGCCGTTACCGATGTGATAGGGCAGCGAGAGCCCGCTATAGCGGATGCGGGTCGGGAACAGTTCGACCAGCCACGCCGCGATCGGGCCATAGACCATGGTCACATAGACGACCAGGATCACAAGCAGCAGCACCGTCATCGGGTAGTTGATGTCAGCCGGATCCGCACTCGCCGGATAGCCGTGGGTCTTCACCGCGGCGGCGATCGTCTTGGCGAGATCGGGCGTGTCGGCGGTGAGTGTCTGATCGCCGATCTTCACGCTCGCCTTGGTGCCGGCCGGCGCGCTGATGTTAGTGTAGTTCACCGAGAGGCCCACCAGCGCGGATTTGATGTTGTCGCATCCGGTCGTGTACTTCTCCGTGCCCGTCGCCTTGAACTGGAACGAGCATTCGTTGGGATCGGCGGTCACCGTCACGGGTGCGTTGGCGAGCGCCGATTCCAGCTTCGGATTGGCGAAGTGCGTGATGCCCTGGAAGATGTAGAAGTAAGTCACGGCAGCAAGCGCAAAACCCGCGAGCATGATCGGCTTGCGTCCGATCCGGTCCGACAAGGCGCCGAACAGGATGAAGCACGGCGTGCCGATCAGGAGCGCGACCGCGATCATGATCTGGGCATTGACGCCCGGCACTTTCAGCGTCTGGGTCAGGAAGAACAGCGCGTAGAACTGTCCGCCATACCAGACCACGGCCTCACCGGCGGTGGCGCCGAGAAGGGCAAGGATCGCGATCTTCAGGTTCGCCCACTGGCCGAACGCTTCAGCCAGCGGCCGCTTGGACTGCTTGCCTTCCGCAACCATGCGGGCAAACAGCGGTGACTCGCTGAGCTTGAGCCGGATCCAGATCGAAACCGCGAGCAGGACCGCCGACAGCAGGAACGGGATGCGCCAGCCCCAGTCGCCGAAGGCCGCTTCGCCCATCCAGGTGCGGATGCCGAGGATCAGAAGGAGCGCCATGAACAGGCCGAGCGTGGCGGTCGTCTGAATCCACGACGTGTAGTAGCCGCGCTTGTTCGCCGGAGCATGTTCGGCGACGTAGATCGCCGCGCCGCCATATTCGCCGCCGAGCGCGAGGCCCTGCACGAGGCGCAGCGCGATCAGCACGATCGGAGCGAGGATGCCCCAAGTCGCAAAGCCCGGCAGCACGCCGATGAAGAACGTGCCCAGACCCATCAGGGTCATGGTGATCAGGAACGTGTGCTTGCGGCCGACCTTGTCGCCGAGCCGGCCGAAGATGAGCGCGCCGAACGGGCGCACCGCAAAGCCCGCCGCGAAGGCAAGCAGCGCAAAGATGAAGCCGACATTCGCCGGCACGTTGGAGAAAAAGTACTTCGCGAGGAACACGCCGAGTGTTCCGTAAATATAGAAGTCGTACCATTCGAAAACGGTACCGAGCGAAGAAGCGAAAATGACGAGGCGTTCTTCGCTCGTCATGCCTCCTGTACGCGGCGCGTTCACTGCCATCGTGGTCATGGGCGGTGTCCCCCTGTTTGAATCGTTAGGAATTGCTCCACGGCACGAAAGCCCATGCCGCAAAGCCGTCCCACCATTAACG
This sequence comes from uncultured Alphaproteobacteria bacterium, assembly GCA_963723335.1. Taxonomy (GTDB): domain Bacteria; phylum Pseudomonadota; class Alphaproteobacteria; order Rhizobiales; family Xanthobacteraceae; genus BOG-931. Next base: position 256,984 of record CAVRQJ010000016.1, read on the forward strand.
GTAGTCCGGCGCTTGATCGCTGTCTGTTAGCCGAAAGTCGTGTCTGCCGGGGAAGACGCGGGGAGGGCGGCTTCTTTCGCGCTGCACAAGAAATGCACCCGCTGCGCGATCGCGGCCGGGACGCAAAAGGTAGCCGGCAATTAATGTTACCAAATAATTCAGCACGCCAAATAGCCCGATGTAAACCATTTTGCCCTGCGATTTCCGTAGAGTACCCGCGGAGTTTCGACACCACGGGTCATTTGCATGCGTCTGTTACACGCGGTTTTGCTGCTTGCGGTCACGGCCTCGCCTGCTTTTGCGCAGCGCGAGCCCTTGATCGTCATTCCCGGCAAAGCGGGCGTACCCGTCTACATCAACGGCATCGATGCATCGTATGGCGTCGTGGAGGGCGAGTTCGGTCTCGATCGCCCGGGCCTCGTGGCGCCGACAGTCATCTATCGGCCGCTTGTGGTTTCGTATCCGAGCGCGGCGTTCCCCGACTATTATCCGAGGGACGGCAAGCGCCCCGGCTATGGCCGGCTTGAAATCATTCCTCCGGCAAACCGTCAGCTGCCGCCGCCGGCGCCGACCTACTATCGCAGCTGGTCGAGCGCATCCCCTTCAGGGCCGGTGACCGAATACGCGCCTTACTACGGGCCGTCGGCTGTCGGCATCGAACAGAACAATTACGGCGGTGGCGGTGGCCATCACCACCACGCGCCGCATGCGCCGGGTCCGCCCGGTCCAGTTAAACCGATCCTGCCGATCGCACCAATTCCGAAAGGTCCGTAACTGCGCAGACAGGCCGCCCATCGGCCCGTCTCCATCTGCCTCGTCGTGAGGTCATCTGAGTACGGAAAGACAAAAGGGAGTGTCATGTCGTTCCATCGCGTAACCCTCGTGGCTCTGGCCACATTGTTCACTGTCGGCATGGCGTCGCTTGCGTCTGCCTGTTGCGATTTCGGCTATTCGGCTCCGGTCGTTTATGCCCCCGTCGGATACGGCGGATACGGCGGCGGCGGCTGCGGCGGCTGCGGCGCGCCGACGGCGGCTGCGGTTTACGCGGTGCCGGTGGCGCCGGCTCCGATCGTGGTCAGCACGGTTGTCGCTCCGTTCGGCGGGCCGTGTTGCAACTATAACGGCTGCGGTAATTGCGGCATCGGTGCCGGCTGCGGCAATTGCGGCGGCTGGGGCGGCGGTGCCGCGTGGTCCGGCGGTTGCGGCGGCGGTTGCGGCGGCGGTGGCTGGGGTGGTGGTGGCTGGGGTGGTGGTGGTGGCTGCGGCGGTTGCGGCAACAGCGTCGCTTACGCTGCACCCTATGTGGTCAACCAGGGTCCGGTTTATTCCGGCCCGGGCCTGACGGTGCCTTACGCCACCTATTCGCCGGAGGCTTCTTACGCGCCTGCGACCGACTATCCGTATGTCCCCGGCAACGGCTACGGCCAGCCGGCATATCCGAACTACTATGCGCGTCCATACTATCGGCAGCGCTATGCATTCCATTCGCCGGTCTATATGCACCCGCGCTATTACGGCGGACCGGCGCGCTACTCTGGCCGCCCGGCCTTTTATGGTCGCCGGCCCTACGGCTACGGCCGCTGGCACGGCTAAGACGCCGCGCAAAACTTTCACGGCAAGATTTCCACGAACTGCAAAGGCCCGCGCGTTGCGGGCCTTTGTGCTTTATGAGGTGGCGCGCGAGGCGATATAGAGCGCCAGCGCCGCGGCGTTCGACACGTTGAGGCTCTTGATCGCGCCGGGAAGATCGAGCCGCGCCAGGCGGTCGCAGGTCGCGCCGGTGAGCTGGCGCAAGCCTTTGCCTTCCGCGCCGAGCACCAGCGCCAGCGGCGCTGAAAGTTCTACCGCGGCAAGATCGTCGGGCGCGCCGCTGTCGAGGCCGACGACCAAAAATCCGCGCTTCTTTAAGGCGGCAAGCGCCCGCGCCAGATTTTGCACGATGACGATCGGCACAAGTTCCAGCGCGCCGGAGGCGGATTTCGCCAACACGCCGGTGGCGTCGGGACTGTGACGCGCGGTGGTGACGATCGCGGCGACCGCGAAGGCAGCCGCGGTGCGCATGATGGCGCCGACATTGTGCGGATCGGTGATCTGGTCGAGCACCAGCACGATGCCGGCGGCGTCCATGGTTTCGATGTCGGGCGAGGGCAGGGGATCGGCCTCGGCGAGAAGGCCCTGGTGCACGGCGTCCGGCGTCAGCAGCGCGGCAATGGCATCCGGCCGCACGAGCTGCGGCTCGACCGGCGGTTTGATGCCGTCCTCGGCGAGACGCCGCAGCGCGTTCTCGGTCGCCATGAGCTTGCGGAACGTGCGCGCAGGATTGGCGAGGGCGGCCGTCACAGTGTGCCAACCGTAGAGCAGGACCCCGTCGCCCAATTCGCCGCGGAACTGCCCCTGCTGCTCGTCGCGCTCGCGCCGCTCGCGTGTCTTCCGCTGCCATCGCTTTTCGCGCATAGGGCCTTCTGTCACGCTGGCTAAACCTTGGCAATTGCGGCCAATTTCGATTGACTCACCCCCGCAGGGCCAACCATATAGCGCCCTCGGCCGGGCCGACGGTGTTCGACGCCCGCAACGCCTGGGTGCGGGAGAGTGTCCCGAGTGGCAAAGGGGGCGGACTGTAAATCCGCTGGCTTACGCCTTCGTAGGTTCGAGTCCTACCTCTCCCACCAGTCTTCGCGCGCTTACGCGCGCTACGACTTGGCATGCCATCGAGCGCGCGCGAAGACTGCCACGCCGTAGCGCAGCGAAGGCGGGCCCCATGAAGTATGTTTACATCCTCGAAAGCATCGCCGACCCGGATCGTCATTATACCGGTGTGACGGAGGACTTGAAGGCGCGAGTAGTCAAACACAATGCCGGAGACGTACCGCACACTTCAAAATTCAAACCGTGGCGCGTTAATTCATACATCGCGTTTTCGGACGAAAAGCGGGCGATCGCTTTCGAGAAATACTTAAAATCGGCATCGGGTCGGGCCTTTGCCAAAAAGAGACTGTAGCCGGAGCGCTTACGCGCGCTACGACTTGGCATGCCATCGAGGCGCGAAGACTGCCACGCCGTAGCGCAGCGAAGGCGGGCCGGCTCCATGCATTACGTCTACATGTTGCGAAGTGACGTTGACTCTGAGCGTTTTTATGCCGGCATGACGGCTGATTTGAAGCGCCGCCTCGACGAACACAATTCGGGCAAATCCGCCCACACAAATAAATTTACGCTTGGAAACTCATTACCGATGTAGCCCTTTCCGGCACAGGAAAAGCAGAACAGTTTGAGCTGTACTTGAAGTCGGGGTAAGGCCGTTCATTCGCAAGAAAACATTTTTAACTCTCTGGGGCAGCTATGCGGCACAATTCGGTACGCTCCGGAGCACATTTCTACAGTGAATAATTTCTCTAAAAATTGCCGGCAATTTTACCCCCATTAGCGGCGCGGGGATCGGCGAATAAACGTTATTTTTAGCGTGTTATTTAAACTGATCTTAGACCCTGACCGGTAGGTTTGCGCGATACGGCGGGAGACAGGGCCCGCCGACGAAAACAAAATTTGCGTTCAAACAGGGTTCTGGGAAAGGCGTCACAATGAAAGCCGTCGCAAAGACGGTCGAGCCCGCCGATCGTGAGGCGCGCTTCGACCATATCCGGCCGCATTATCTGGAGGCGCTCACTCTCGTCGAGCGTCTGCATCGCCGGTTGCTCGATGTCATCAAGGACGAATTCGACCGCAAGGGCCGCGCCGACATCAATTCGGTGCAGGCACTGCTGTTGTACAATATCGGCGACAAGGAGCTGACCGCGGGCGAGCTGCGCACGCGCGGCTACTATCTCGGCTCCAACGTCTCCTACAATCTCAAGAAGCTCGTCGAGATGGGCTTCCTCGATCACCAGCGTTCGCGGGTCGACCGCCGCTCGGTGCGCATCAAGCTGACCGACAAGGGCCGCGAAGTGCGCGACACCGTCGATTCGCTTTACCAGAAGCACGTGCGCACGGTGGAACAGGTCGGCGGCATCAATGCCGACGAGTTCTCGGTGCTCAATAAAGCGCTGCACCGGCTCGAGCGGTTCTGGACCGACCAGATTCTCTATCGGCTCTAACCGACAAACCGGGGTGCGGCCTTTTCGGATCGTGCTCCACCGCCTTTCGCCGGAATATACGTTGTACTGGCGAGCCTCAGCCCCGGCGTGAATGCCGGGGCCTTTTTTTATGCGACACCCGGCTTTCGATTGTGCTATTGCCCCGCCCAAGGGCGGCCCTGTGTATTTCCCGTGCATTGCCGGTGCGCTTCCTGGCCGAATTCAGCCGCAATGCTCTTGCAAAAACGCCCTCTATGAGCTCTTCGCAGGATCGCGATGACGGACGGCAGGGAACGCGGCTTGGCCGCCGCGCCTTCCTGCGCAGCGCCGGTGTGACTGCGCTCGGCGGAGTCTTCGCGCGCCGCGCCTTTGCCGAAGATGCGCCGCTCGACACGCTGATGGGCGAGACCGACCGCCCCAGCTCCGGCTTGAATTTCGATCAAGGCTCTCGAACTATCGCGATGCCCAAGGCGACTGCGCCGATGCTGTCGCCGTCAACCGCCCAGATCACCGAGCAGGCGGTCAAAACGTATGACGGCATCGTGGCGCGGGGCGGCTGGCCGGCGATTCCGCAGACCGACGAACTCAAGGTCGGCACCCGTGACCCTGCTCTGGTGCCGATCTGCGCCAGCGGCTTGCCGCATCGGGCGACCTCGATCCGCACGCGGTCGCGGCCGACAACGATACTTACGACTCCTATGTCGAGGAAGCGAGTTCGCCGGTTCCAGGCGCGCCACGGCCTCACGACCAGACGGCATAGTAGGTGCCTCGACGTTTGCGGCAATGAACATTCCCGCGGCGACGCGGCGCGATCAGCTCAAGATCAATATCGAGCGGCTGAAGACGCTGACGACCAATCTCGGGCCGCGTTACGTCGTCGTGAACATTCCGGCGGCGCGCGTCGAAGCGATCGAGAACGGCGTCGCCGTGCAGCGCCACACCGCAGTAGTCGGCAAGCCGGACCGGCCGTCACCGGACATCAACAGCAAGATCGTCCAGGTCAATTTCAATCCGTTCTGGACGGTGCCGGTTTCGATCGTGCACAAGGACCTGATCCCCTTGATGCAGGACAAGCCGGATTATCTCACCGACAACCACATCCGCATCTATGACGCGCAGCACCGCGAAGTGCTGCCGTCGCAGATCAACTGGTATTCGGAAGACGCGGTTCATTACACCTTCCGGGAAGACCCCGGCGACCACAATTCGCTCGGCCGCATCCGCATCAATTTTCCGAGCCAGTACGGCGTCTACATGCACGACACGCCGTTGAAGAATCTGTTCGGCGGAGATTTCCGTTACGACTCTTCAGGCTGCTGTCGCGTGCAGAATGTTCAGGAACTTGTTGCCTGGCTGCTTGATGACACCAAAGGGTGGGGGCCCGACCACATCGCCCAGGCCATCAAGTCCGGCGAGCAGGTCAATGCCAACCCGACCAAGCCGATGCCGCTGCACTGGGTCTATGTCACCGCCTGGTCGGCGTCCGACGGCGTCGTGCAGTTCCGCGAGGATATTTACAACCGCGACGGGCTCGGCGCGTCGGCCATGCCGGCGACGACGAAGCTCTAACCGGCTGGCGCCTTCCCATCGGCGCCTTGCGGCAGGCAGCCGCCGATCCCTAAATATAGCGGCGTTATCCGCCGAAATATCCCAAGCCCTTGCGGGTCCGGCTGGTATCGCGGCCGCCTCGGGTGTAGACCTGCGGACGCGCATCAAAACCACGAAAACTCAAGGAAAAGCCATGTCGGCAAGCCAAAAACCGAGCGCAACGGACGAGGGCTTCTTCTCCGCCGCGCTTGCCGAGAGCGACCCGGAAATCGCCGAGGTGATAAAACTCGAACTCGGCCGCCAGCGCGACGAGATCGAACTGATTGCGTCGGAAAACATCGTCAGCCGCGCCGTGCTCGAGGCGCAGGGCTCGGTGCTGACCAACAAATATGCCGAAGGCTTGCCCGGCAAGCGCTATTACGGCGGCTGCCAGTTCGTCGATATTGCCGAGCGGCTCGCGATCGAGCGCGTGACAAAACTGTTCGGCTGCGCGTTCGCCAACGTCCAGCCGCATTCCGGCGCGTCGGCCAATGCCGAAGTGTTCATGGCGCTGATGCAGCCCGGCGACACGTTCATGGGATTGAATCTTGCCGCCGGCGGCCATCTCACGCACGGCTCGCCGGTCAATATGTCCGGCAAATGGTTCAAGGTCGTGCCTTATGGCGTGCGGCGCGACGACCATCACATCGACATGGATGAGGTCGAGCGGCTCGCCAAGGAGCACAAGCCGAAGGTGATCGTCGCCGGCGGCTCGGCCTATCCGCGCATCATCGATTTCCGCCGCTTCCGCGAGATCGCCGATACGGTCGGCGCCTATCTCATGGTCGACATGGCGCATTTCGCCGGGCTGGTTGCCGGCGGCGCGCATCCGTCGCCGTTTCCGCATGCGCATGTCGTGACGACGACGACGCACAAGACGCTGCGCGGGCCGCGCGGCGGCGCGATTTTGACCAATGACGAGGATCTGGCGAAGAAGCTCAACTCGGCGGTGTTCCCCGGCATGCAGGGCGGCCCGCTGATGCACGTGATCGCGGCCAAGGCGGTCGCTTTCGGCGAAGCGCTGCGGCCATCGTTCCGGCTTTACGCGAAGAACGTCGTCGAGAACGCCAAGGCGCTCGCCGAAACGCTGAAAGCCCGCGGCCTCGATATCGTCTCCGGCGGCACCGACACGCATCTGATGCTGGTCGATCTGCGCAAGAAGCATCTGACCGGCAAAGTCGCCGAACTCGCGCTCGGCCGCGCCCACATCACCTGCAACAAGAACGGCATTCCGTTCGATCCGGAAAAGCCCACCATCACGTCGGGCGTGCGGCTCGGCACGCCGGCCGGCACCACGCGCGGTTTCGGCATCGCCGAATTCCGCCAGGTCGGCGACATGATCGCCGAAGTGCTCGACGCGCTGGCGCACAGGAACGTCGAAGAAGACGCGCAAGCCGAGGGTGCCGTGCGCGAGAAGGTGAAACGACTGGTCAGCAGGTTCCCGATTTACGAGGGCTGAGGATGCGTTGCCCGGGCTGCGGAAGCCTCGATACCCAGGTGAAAGACTCGCGGCCGACGGAGGATTCCTCCGTCATCCGCCGCCGCCGCGTCTGCCTGACCTGCAATTTCCGTTTCACGACATTCGAGCGGGTGCAGTTGCGCGAACTCGTGGTGATCAAGCGCGCCGGCCGCCGCGTGCCGTTCGACCGCGACAAGCTGTTGCGTTCCGTGCAGATCGCTTGCCGCAAACGGCCGGTCGAGCCGGAGCGGATCGATCAACTGGTGTCGAAGATCGTGCGCGAACTGGAAAGCCTCGGCGAAAGCGAAGTCACCTCCGAGACCATCGGCGAGATCGTGATGGAGCATTTGCGCGAGCTCGACGACGTCGCCTATGTGCGCTTCGCCTCGGTCTATCGCAATTTCCGCGAGGCCAAGGATTTCGAGACAGCGCTTGCCGAATTGTCGGGGGACGAGGCCGCGGAGTGACGCGCACGGCGGACGCTGCGGCGGACGATCGGCGTTTCATGGCGCTTGCTTTGTCGCTTGGGCGCCGCGGGCTCGGCCGCACCTGGCCAAATCCTTCCGTCGGCGCAGTGATCGTCAAGGACGGCAGCATTGTCGGACGCGGCTGGACGCAAGCCGGCGGGCGGCCGCACGCCGAAGTGGAAGCTTTGCGCCGTGCTGGCGCTGCGGCGCGGGGAGGGACGCTCTACGTCACGCTGGAGCCGTGCTCGCATCACGGCAAGTCGCCGCCCTGCGCGGACGCGGTGATTGCCGCCGGCCTATCGCGCGTCGTCTCGGCGCTTGAGGATCCCAATCCGGAAGTGGCCGGCGCGGGCCACGCGCGGCTGCGCGCCGCCGGCATCGCGGTCGATGTCGGCATCGGCGCGGACGAAGCGCGGCGCGCACATGCCGGCCACATCCTGCGCATGACCGCCGGCAGGCCCTATGTGATGCTGAAGCTCGCAATATCGGCCGACGGCAAAGCCGGCGCGCCGGGCCGCAAGCCGGTTGCGATCACCGGCGAGGCCGTGCGCGAGCGCGTGCATCTTCTTCGCGCGCAAAACGACGCGATCATGGTCGGCATCGGCACGGTGCTCGCCGACGATCCGGTGCTTGACCTGCCGCCTGCCGGGGATGGCCAATAATTCGCCGGTGCGTGTCGTGTTCGACAGCATGTTGCGCCTGCCGCTCAATTCACGCCTGGTGCGGACGGCCTACGAGACGCCGGTCTGGGCGGTTGCCGGCATGCAGGCGCCGCAGGCCGCCGAATTCGCCTTATTGCCCCACGGCGTCGAGGTTTTGCGCTCGCCGGAAAGCACCGAACCACTCGACCTGCGCGACGCGCTCGAATTCCTGACCGCAAAGGGCATTACGCGGCTGATGGTCGAGGGCGGCCCGGCGCTGGCGGCGGCGCTGATCGCGGCCGACCTCGTCGACGAGGCGGTTCTGTTCCATTCTGCCAAGGTCGTCGGCGCGGAGGGCATTGATGCGCTTGACGCCGGGACGTTTGCGGCGCTGACCAAGCGGCTGCGGCACGTGGCGACCGAGCCCGTCGGGCCGGACCGGCAAGAGCGTTATGAGCGCAGGTGATTGCTGATGTTTACCGGTATTATCAATGATTTAGGCGGAAGTCATTGAAGTTCAGAAAAAGGATGAGGAGCTGCGGCGCCTGACCATCGCCTGCGGCTATGACCCCGACTCCATCGCTATCGGCGCCTCGATTGCCTGTTCGGGCGTCTGCCTGACCGTGGTGGAGCGCGGCAGGAGCGGCAATCGCACTGCTTTTGCCGTCGATGCGGCGGCCGAGACATTGCAGGTGACGACCGCGCAACACTGGCGCTCCGGAACGAAACTCAACCTCGAACGCGCGCTGCGGCTCGGCGACGAACTCGGCGGCCACATGGTCAGCGGTCATGTCGACGGCATTGCCGAACTCGTCGCGCGCGATGAGTTCCTCGACAGTTCGGCTTTGACGCTGCGTGTGCCGGCGGCGCTGTCGCGGTTCATCGCGCCGAAGGGTTCGGTCGCGCTCGACGGCGTGTCGCTGACGGTCAACAAGGCCGAGGGCGATACGTTTTCGGTGCTGATCATCCCGCACACGCTGAAAGTCACCACGCTCGGCGCATTACAGCCCGGCGCGCGCCTGAACATCGAAGTGGATCAAATGGCGCGTTATGCCGCGCGGCTCCTTGAAACGGCGCCGCGCTGAGCCACGCTTGTGACGGCACCCTGCGCTTGGTACGACGACGGCACGTTGGAGTAGAGGCAAACATGGCCGGACCGCGGCGAGGCAAGCGTGAGGCGAGCGCCGGCAAAGGCGCGCGCATCCTCGTCGTCGAGGCGCGCTATTACGACGACATTGCCGATGCGCTGCTCGCCGGCGCCTCCAAAGCGCTGAAGGAAGCCGGCGCCACGTTCGACATCGTCAGCGTGCCGGGCGCGCTCGAAATTCCGCCCGCGATCGCGATTGCGCTCGATGCCGCGCAGCGCCGCCGCCGCGCTTACGACGGTGCGGTTGCGCTCGGCTGCGTCATCCGCGGCGACACCATTCATTTCGAGATCGTGTCGCATCTGTCGGCGCGGGGACTGATGGATCTGTCGGTCGCCCGCAAGATTCCGGTCGGCAACGGCATCATCACGGTCGACAACCAGTTGCAGGCCTGGGCGCGGGCGCGGGTGGAAGATCAGGACAAGGGCGGCGATGCCGCACGCGCCGCGCTGTCGCTCATCGGCTTGAAACGCCAACTTGGAAAGCGCTGACATGACCGGCGAAGCAAGCGATGCCCGAAAGGCCAACAAGCGCGGCGCCGCGCGCCTTGCCGCGGTGCAGGCGCTCTACCAGATGGACCTCGCCGGTACTGGCTTGAATGAGATCATGACCGAGTTCGAAGGCCATTGGCTCGGCAGCGAGGTCGAGGGCGTGCAATACCGCCCGGCGGAAGCGGCCTATTTTCGCGATATCGTCGGCGGGGTGGTGCGCGAGCAAAGCCGGCTCGATCCGGCGATCGATGCGGCGCTGCAGCGCGGCTGGCCGCTCAAGCGCATCGAAACCGTGTTGCGCGCGGTGCTGCGCGCCGGGGCCTACGAACTTGCCTGCCGCAACGACGTCCCGGCGCGCGTCGTGACGTCCGAATATGTCGATGTGGCCGGCGCCTTCGTCGACAAGGAGGAGACCGGAATGGTCAATGCCGTGCTCGACCAGCTTGCGCATCAGTTGCGCGCAGCCGAATTCACCGGCGGTTAGTCCGAGGATGAGGTTATGGCCGCGAGCGAGGAAACATCACGCGAAGAGCGCCTGATCGCGCGCTACTTCCGTCCGCTCGCCACGTCTCCCGGTGCGTTCGGTCTCGGCGACGACGCCGCCGTTATCACGCCGCCACCCGGCTGCGATCTGGTGCTCACCACCGATGGCGTCATCGCCGGCGTGCACTTCTTTCCCGACGATCCGCCCGAAACCATCGGCCGCAAGGCGTTGCGGATGAACCTGTCCGACCTCGCCGCCAAGGGTGCGGCGCCGGTCGGGTTTTTGCTGTCGGTCGCGCTGCCGTCGGCCATCGATGAGGCCTGGGTCGCGCGCTTCGCCGCCGGGCTCGGCGAGGACATAAAACACTTCGGCTGTCCGCTTCTTGGCGGCGATACGGATCACACCCCGGGCCCGCTTTCGGTTTTGATCTCGGCCTATGGCACGGTCCCTGCGGGCGCGATGGTCCGCCGTTCGACGGCGAAGGCGGGTGACAGAATCCTTGTCACCGGAGCGATCGGCGATGCCGCGCTCGGCTTGCTGCTGCACCGGGACAAAACTTTGAGCAAAAGCTGGCGCCTCGCCGATGCTGCGCGCGAGCATCTCGAGCAGCGCTACCTGTTGCCCGCGCCGCGCAATGTGCTTGCCGGCGCCGTGCTGCAACACGCCTCGGCCGCGATGGATGTGTCCGATGGGCTCGCCGGCGACCTCGCCAAATTGTGCCGCGCATCCGGCGTCGCCGCCGAAATCGATGCCGATCGCGTGCCGCTTTCGGATGCCGCGCGCGCGGCGCTTTCGGCCGATCCGTCATTGATCGAGACCGCGCTGACGGGCGGTGACGATTACGAAATTCTTTTGACGCTGGCCGCGGACAAACTTGATGTGTTTCGCGCTGCCGCAACGAAAGCCGGCGTGGCGATTACTGAAATCGGCTATATGACGGCGGGGCAGGGTGCCCGCTTCATCCGGGGCGGCAAGACGCTGACGTTCGCGCGGCCGTCCTATAGTCATTTCTAATTCCCGCTATAATGGCGGCGGGGAGAAACGCCGATGCACGATACGACAGCCGTTGCCGCGCCGCGGGGCAGTCTGGCGACCGGCAGCAACGCCAATCCGCGTTACGCCGAACTCTACCGGCACTATCCGACGATCGACTATCTGCGCCGCGCCGCGCGCCGGCGCGTGCCGCATTTCTCGTTCGAATATTCCGACGGCGGTTCGGGCAAGGACGATGCCGGCATCAGGCGCAACTGGGCGGCGCTCGATGCCGTCGAACTGGTGCCGCGCTATGGCGTGATGCCGTCGTTGCCGCCGTGCGACGTCGAACTCTTCGGCCGCAGCTATGCCGCGCCGTTCGGCATTGCGCCGATGGGCGGTCCGGCGATCGTGTGGCCCGGCGCTGACCTGCATCTGGCCCGCGCCGCGCAGCGAGCGCGCATTCCCTACGTTCTCGGCATGGCGGGCGGCGCGACCATCGAGGAGATCGCCGAAGTCGCGCCGGATGTTTTCTGGTTCCAGTTCTATCGCTTTGCCGGCAACGACCATGCCATCGGCTTTGACGCGTTGCGGCGCGCCGCGGCTACGGATTGCAGCGCGATTATCCTGACGCTCGACGTGCCGGTGCGCACCAGCCGCGCGCGCGAAATCGTGGTCGGTCTCGGCGGCGCGGCGTTTCATCCGAGCCCGGCGATGATGCTGCAGATGATGAAGTCGCCGCGCTGGACCGCGGCGCTCTGGAAGCACGGCATCCCGCGCTTTGCCACGCTGCGCCAATATGCCGGCGCCAATCCTTCGATCAACGACGTGATCGCTTTCGCGCGCCGCGAGATGGGCGGCGCCTTTACCTGGGATGAAGTCGCGCGCTACCGCGAGCGCTGGAAGAAGACCCTCATCGTCAAGGGCATCCTCCATCCTGAAGACGCCGAAAAGGCGGTGTCACTCGGCGTCGACGGCCTGTTCGTCTCAAATCACGGCGGCCGGCAGATCGAAGCCTTGCCCGCGGCGATCGACGCGCTGCCGGCGATCGTCCGGCAAGTCGGCAAGCGCGCGACCGTCATGATGGATTCCGGAATCCGCAGCGGCACCGACGTGGTGCGCGCCTATGCGCTCGGCGCTGCGGCGGCGTTCGCGGGCAAGGCCTTCCTGTGGGGCCTGGGTGCGCTCGGCGAAGAGGGGCCGACGCACGTCATCGATCTTCTGATGGAAGAGACACAATCGGCGCTCGGCCAGCTCGGCGCGCATACGCCGGCCGATGTACGCTCGGTCGTCGTCCGCCATAACGGCGCGCTTCGCTTCTGATCGCGTGTGAAAGGACAAGTCATGGCCAAAGCAAAACGAATGCAAAAAGCAAAGAAGCCGGCCCGCGTGGCGCGCGCCGCGAAAAGTGCTCGCCGAACGCGCGGCAAAGTCTCCGCGCGCCGCCGCGTCGCCGCAAAAAAGTCGAAGCCTGCGCCGCGCAAGCAGACGTTTGTCGCCAGCCACCACAGTCCCGATGCCTTCGAACCGGGGCTGCGCCGCTATGCGCATTACCGCGATCTCGGCATCGCGGCTGCGACCAAGGGCCTGGCGCGGGCGCACGTGATCAGGATGATTCCGCCCTGCGATCCGGCGGAAGTATCGAAGCGGCATTTTCACGATGTCGAATTCCAGATGATCTACGTGCTCAAGGGCTGGCTCAAAAGCGAGTTCGAAGGCACCGGCGAAGTGACCATGCGCGAAGGGTCGTGCTGGCTGCAGCCGCCGCGAATCAAGCACACCGTGCTCGGCTATTCCGACGATTGCGAACTCCTCGAAATCATCCTGCCGGCCGATTTTGAAACGGTCGAACTGGAATAAAGCGCCGCGGCGGCAAAACAACGGACAAAACAAAGAGCTGGTCTGCGTCCACCGCAGTAGCGCCGCGCGCCGTCGCCGGATAGAAGAAGCGCCTGCGACGGGTGCTTCATGGCGATCACCGCCGATACGGCGTTCGATATCACTGACGATCGGCTTGCGGCGCGCAACGCGCGCGTGCTCGCGGTCGCGCAGGCGCTCGCCGGCGGCAACAATACCGTCATTGTGGCAACCACCAGCATCATCGCCTCGGTTCTGGCGCCGGATCCGGCGCTGGCGACGCTGCCGATCAGCGCGATGGTTGCCGGGATGTGGCTTGGCACGTTGCCGGTCGGATGGCTCTCGAAAGCCTATGGCCGCAGGTTTGCGCTGCAGACCGGATCGCTGTTCGGCGTGCTGTCGGGATTTATCTCCTGCACGGCCGTGCTGTCGGGTTCCTTTGCGCTGCTCATTCTCGGGACATTGTGCGGCGGCCTTTATGGATCCGCTCACCAGTCCTACCGTTTCGCGGCGACCGACACCGCGAGCCCGCAATTCCGCGCCAAGGCCGTGTCCTGGGTGCTGGCGGGCGGTGTTTTCGCCGGCGTGATCGGGCCGCAGCTCGTGATCTTCACCAAGAACATCTGGCCCGCCTACATGTTTGCCGCGACCTATATCGCGCAGTCGGCGTGCGCCCTGCTTGCGGCCGGCGTCCTGACGCAGCTCAACATTCCGCGTCCGCACGTCTCGCATTCGCTCCTTGACGGACGGCCGCTGAAGCAAATTCTCGCGCAGCCGAAATTCATCGTCGCCGTCGTCTGCGGCGTGGCGAGCTACACGATGATGAACATGGTCATGACATCGGCGCCGCTGGCGATGGTGTTGTGCAATCACTCGGTCAGCGAATCCGCGCTCGGCATCCAGTGGCACGTGCTCGGCATGTATGCGCCGAGTTTTTTCACCGGCGCACTCATCGCGCGCTTTGGGGTGCGGCCGGTGATGTCGGCGGGCTTTGCGCTCATGCTCGTGGCGGCCACGGTCGGCCTCTTCGGCGTCGCGCTGTGGAATTTCTGGATCGGTCTCGCGCTCCTCGGCGTCGGCTGGAATTTCGCGTTCATCGGCGCGACGACGCTGGTGACCGAGTGCCACGATCCGCACGAGCGCAACAAGGTTCAGGCCTTCAACGACTTTCTGGTGTTCGGCACGATGGCGATCGGCTCGTTCTCGTCCGGCGCGTTGCTGGCGCATTATGGCTGGACCGCGGTGAACGCCGTGGTGTTCCCGGTCATCCTGGCCGCGGCGCTGCTCCTGGCCTGGGGTTCGCTCGCGCGCCGCCCGGCGGTGGCGTGACTTTGGCCATTAACACGGCTATTGCGCCCGGATCGCGCTTCGATGACGCTGAGCAGCGCCGGCGCGCGTGATCGGCAGCAACCCGGCGCAGGAACGGCCGCATGAGCTCAGGTACGCACGATCTGGCAGTCCTCACCGCGCTTGAGCGCAAGGTGCTCTGGCTTGCGACCTGGACCATCCATCACGCCAATCATCTGCGCGAGAGCGCGGACGGGCTGAAGGTCGGCGGCCACCAGGCGTCGTCGGCCTCGCTCGCCACCATCATGACCGCGCTCTATTTCCATACGCTGCGGCCGGCCGATCGCGTCGCGGTCAAGCCGCATGCGGCGCCGAATTTCCACGCCATCCAGTATCTGCTCGGCCGCCAGAGCCGCGAGAAGCTCGAGGAGTTTCGCGGCTACAAGGGCGCGCAATCCTATCCGTCGCGCACCAAGGATACCGACGACGTCGATTTCTCGACCGGCTCGGTGGGCCTCGGCGTCGCGCAGACATTGTTCTCCTCGCTCGCGCAGGACTACGTGCGCGCGCATGGCTGGGGGCTTGATCGGCCCGAAGGCCGCATGATCGCGCTCCTCGGCGACGCCGAACTCGACGAGGGCAATATCTTCGAGGCGATCCTCGAAGGCTGGAAGCAGGGGCTGCGCAATTGCTGGTGGATCGTCGATTACAACCGGCAAAGCCTCGACGCCGTGGTGCGCGAGGGTCTTTGGGAGCGCTACGAAAACCTGTTCCGCAATTTCGGCTGGGACGTGGTCGTCCTCAAATACGGCGCGCTCCAGCAGGCGGCCTTCGCCGAGCCCGGCGGCGAGGTGCTGCGGCGATGGATCGATAGCTGCCCGAACCAGCTTTATTCGGCGCTGGTGTTTCAGGGCGGCGCGGCCTGGCGCAAGCGGCTCCTTGACGAGATCGGCGATCAGGGCGCGGCGACGCAACTGATCGAACGGCGCAGCGACGACGAGCTGGCGCGGCTGATGAACAATCTCGGCGGCCACGACCTGCCGTCGATCATCGACGCCTTCGATCGCATCGATCACGACCGGCCGGTTTGCTTCATCGCCTACACCATCAAGGGTTTTGGGCTGCCGCTGGCCGGCCACAAGGACAATCATGCCGGCCTGATGACGCCGGCGCAGATGGCGACGTTCCGCGCCGCGATGAATGTCCGCGAAGGCGAGGAATGGTCGCGGTTCGAAGGCCTCGATCAGCCGGCAGCCGCCATCCAGGCTTTTCTCGATCAGGTGCCGTTTGCGAGCGGCGGCGAGCGCAATCTCAAAGCGGCCCGTATCGCCGTGCCGGAGACACTTTCAGTCACACTCCAGCCGCAGATGTCGACGCAGTTCGGCTTTGGCGCGCTGCTCAACGAGATCGCGCGCGGCACGACGCCGCTTGCGTCCCGCATCGTGACGACCTCGCCCGACGTGACCGTTTCGACAAATCTCGGGCCGTGGGTCAATCGCCGCGGCCTGTTCGCGCGCGAGGCGCTCGCCGACACCTTCAAGAGCGAGCGCATCCCGTCGACATTCAATTGGGAATTTTCGCCAAAGGGCCAGCATATCGAGCTCGGCATTGCCGAGATGAATTTGTTCATCGCGTTGTCGGCGCTCGGCCTGTCGCACGCCATCAACGGCGAGCGGCTTCTGCCGATCGGCACTCTGTATGATCCGTTCATCGCGCGCGGCCTCGATGCGCTCAACTATGCCTGTTACCAGGACGCCCGCTTCATTCTCGTCGCCACGCCGTCAGGGATTACGCTCGCGCCCGAAGGCGGGGCGCATCAGTCGATCGCGGAGCCGCTGATCGGATTGGCGCAGGACGGCATTGCCGCATTCGAGCCGGCCTTTGTCGACGAGCTTGCCGTGATCCTCGCCTTCGCGCTCGACTACATCCAGCGCGACGGCGGCGCGGGCGAACTCTCCGAGCGCAATTGGCTGCGCGACGAGACCGGCGGTTCGATCTATCTGCGGCTGTCGACGCGCCCGATCGACCAGATCCAGCGCGACATGACCGCCGGAGTTGCGTCAATCGATTGTCGATGGCGCCTATTGGCTGCGCGAGCCGGGGCCGAATTGTCAGGTCGTGGTGGCTTATACCGGCGCCGTCGCGCCCGAGGCGATCCGGGCCATAGGCCTGATGGCAGAGGATCGCCGCGACGTCGGCCTCCTTGCGATCACGTCGGCCGACCGGCTCAACGCCGGCTGGACCGCGGCCTGCCGGGCGCGCGAGCGCGGCCTCGTTCACGCCCGTTGCCATATCGAGCGGCTGTTTGCCGGCCTGCCGCGGCATTGCGGCATTGTCAGCGTGCTCGACGGTCATCCGGCGACGCTCGCCTGGCTCGGCGCGGTCGCCGGCCATCGCGTGCGCCCGCTCGGCGTCGAGCATTTCGGGCAAACAGGCTCGATCGAGGACCTCTACCGGCACTATGGGATCGATGCGAACGCCATCATTGCCGCGGCACAGGCGATCGCTCCGGGGCGTCCGATCCGCTATCTCGGCGCGGCGTAATGCCCGTCATTGACGCCCAGCTCCACGCCTACGAGCGCGATCATCCCGGCCGGCCGTGGCACGCCGTGCTGGCCGGACCGCCCGAGGTCACCGGCGACACGACGGTCGCGATGCTGGACGAGGCGAAAGTCGACGGCGCGATCCTGATCTCGGTGTTCACGATGTACCGCTACGACGCGAGCTATGCGGTCGCGGTGCGCAACAAGCATCCCGGCCGCTTCGCGCTGATCAAGCCGGTCGATCCCGCGAATCCCGGCGTCGCGCGACGTGATCGCGGACTGGAAGCGCACGCCCGGCGCCGTCGCTGTCCGCATGCTGCTGGTGCGCGGCGATTACAGCGAGGACCCCGCCGACTCCGGCCTCAACCGCGTGCTGAAGGAAGCGGCGCACCAGTCAGTCCCGGTGAACCTGCACATCGCCGGGCGGCTCGACCAAGGGATCGAACTGATCCGCCGCAATCCCGATACGCAGATCATCGTCGATCATCTCGGCCTCGTTCAGCCGCATCATCCGCCGGTGCCGAAGGAGCCGTGGGCCGAACTGCCGAAAGTGCTGACGCTGGCGAAACTTCCGAACGTCGCCATCAAGATCACCGGCGCCTGCACGCTGTCGCACGCACCGTTCCCTTACCCGGACATCTGGGATCCGGTCTGCCGCGTCATCGACGCGTTCGGTCTCGACCGCTGCATGTGGGGCACCGACTGGACGCGCGCCGTGAACCTGCTCACGTTCAAACAGGGTGTGGAAGCTTTTCGCGTCACAAACCGCATCTCGGAAAACGACAAGGCGAGGTTGATGGGCGGCACGGCCGCGCGCATCTACGGCTGGGTCACCGCGGCAGGCGGAATGACGGGGTTTTGTCGTCATTGCCGGCGTTGCCAATGGGTGAAACCTAGGCTGAATGCCCATCTGGCCACGGGATTAATGTCCGCTTTGCCGCCGAAAGCAGACATTCCCTGGAGATCAGAAGCCGACATGCGCCTTCTGTGTGAAATGCGCTATCGACCGGAAGGTCCGCTATTAGCCATACCTTCGCGCAGGGTGTGGAAGCCTTCCGCGTCACCAGCCGCATCTCGGAAAGCGACAAGGCGAGGCTGATGGGCGGCACTGCCGCGCGCATCTACGGCTGGACGCCGCGGAAGGCGTGACGATTGCTCCTCCGTCATTGCGAGCGAAGCGAAGCAATCCAGAGGGGCGGCGCAGTCTGGATTTCTTCGTCGCTTCGCTCCTCGCAATGTCGGGATCAAATTTGCTTCGTCATTGCGGGCGCCGCGAAGCAATCCAGTGCGGCAGCGAAGGCTGGTTTTGCATCATCCGATAAATAGCCATCACGAAATATCCTCTGGCTCGATACGAAGACGACGCTCACGCTGCTTCAATATTCCGTCAGGGCGACGGCGGCAGTTCAAGCCGAACGCACAGCCCAATCGGCCGCCGTTCAAATTCAAGACGAGCGTTTAATTGTCTGGACAGATTGCGCATCAGTGTCATGCCGGTGCTTTCCGCAGTATTCGGATCGAAGCTCTCAGGGAGCCCCACGCCATCGTCCGACACTTCGATGACCAGGCCGCCGCCCTTGTTGCGCCGGCACATGATCTTGATCTTGCCCGGCACTCCGCCCGGATGAGAATACTTGATCGCGTTTGTAATTGCCTCGCCGATGACCAACCCGACAGCGGTTGCCTGCTGTGACGAGATCGTGCAGTCGGGATCGAGGTCAAGCAAGATTTCAGTTTGCTCCTCCCACGAAAGGGCGAGCTTCGCGGCATCCGCAACTTCATTCACATAGGCAACAAGATCGACAGTCGTATGTCCGTTGCCATTTGTGAGCAGGCGATGAAGCCGGCCCACGGCGTCAATTCTCATGGACATTTGTTGTAGCCAATCGCGAACATCCTGCGCCGGCAGCAACGGGTTCGGTGAAATTTTCGTGGTTTGGAAGCGTATCAATCCGGCTATGAGGGCCAGGTTGTTGGCGATCCGATGATTTGCCTCGGCCGCCGCGCCATCGAGCATCCTGCTCGTCTCGAACCCGTCCATGATGCTCATGACTTGAACCTTTCCGGCATAGATACTGACCGCCGTGGGGATAACGCCGAGCATCGCGCTTACGCACACCGCTGGCAACAAATATTACGGGCTAAGAGATTGACCAATAATGGTTTTCGGCTTTCTGCAATCAACGAAGACAAATGCGCTAAAGGGCATTTGACGCGTCAGTAACAAAATGGGTATAATGCTGCTTATGAGTAAGAAACCCACCAAGCGGATTTATGCGGCTTAGGGGGTTTCTCAAACGCGAGCAGATACGGCTTTGCCATGCCTGTCGGGCGCATTGAACGTTTGCAGATCATGCTGACCGAGGACGAAGTGGTGGCTGTCGATGATTGGCGCTTCGCGAAGCGAATGCCAAGTCGGGCCGCCGCCATCCGCGAATTGCTCAGACGCGGCTTGGCTGCCGAAGGTTTCAATCTCGCCGACAAAACAACGAAATCAAAGGATTTCGGGCTTATCGGCAAGACGAAGCCGAAAGGCAGACTGGTCAAACCAGACTGAAATCACGCATTAGACGACATCCCACGGACGAGACGTTTCGCAAGCTCGGCGCTGATCTTGCGTAGCAGATCGCGCCGCGAGAACGATTTCCCTCGTCATTGTGAGCGCAGCGAAGCAATCCAGTCTTTGGCCTGGCCCGAGGGCGGCGAGGTCTGGATTGCTTCGTCGCTTCGCTCCTCGCAATGACGGCCTGTCTCTGTTTTAAGGACATCATTGACAACCGTCACCGTTTACGTTACAACGCTGCCATCCCGCTCGCGACGGACGCCTTCGCGAGGGTACTCCTTAAGGCGGAGCGGGAGCGGTTCCCGCGGCCGCGGCGATACACACGTGGACGCGGGCGGTTTTGGGCAACGTCCCGTCCGGCGCGTGACCGGACTGCGAGGTGCTCGCTGCACTGGCGCCGGGGAGGGTCCTCCCGTTTGCACCCGGTAATCCCAGGAAGCGCGGCCCGGGCCGTGGAACCCGGCAAGCCGCAGTGGAGCGCCGAAAGGCGAGCGGGCCCCCTCCCGACCTTCCCCGCAAGCGGGGGAGGAGAAGAGGACAAGGCCCGCGGCCGCGCCGCTGTAGGCGGGGTCACTCCTCACTGGATGCGTCTCTCGGCGCTCCGCTTCCCTCGCTTTTGTGCGAGGGGCCTTTCTTGCAGTGGCTTGGCAAAACTCGGGCGCAGACCGCGCCGCGAGAACGGTTTCCTCGTCATTGCGAGCGCAGGGAAGCAATCCAGTGCGGCAGCGAAGGGCTGGATTGCTTCGTCGCTTCGCTCCTCGCAATGACAAGGGGAATTGGCCCTATGACGAGGGAGATCAGCCCTCCGCACCGACGAACGGCATTCGTCAAAAACCAGCGAGGATGGTCATGACTGCACGTTCTTCCGCACGTTGCTTTCCCGGCCAGTTGACGCTCGAGCAATGGCTGGCGCTCCCCGGACCGGCCCGCGACCGGCTGATCGGGCAAGCGCAGTGCGATCTCCTCGGCTCGTTCCGGTGCGGCGCGAACAAAAAATGCCGCCGGCACCGGACCTGCTGCGCGTCCGATCCGTTCGAATGCCGCAACCGGATTCGCAGCCGCAGGGTCAAGGCGGCGCGTGCCGCGGTCAAGGCCGGCAAGCGCGGCGACCCGCGGACCTCGGGCCT
Source organism: uncultured Alphaproteobacteria bacterium (assembly GCA_963723335.1). GTDB lineage: Bacteria > Pseudomonadota > Alphaproteobacteria > Rhizobiales > Xanthobacteraceae > BOG-931. The sequence continues at coordinate 277,677 of CAVRQJ010000016.1, forward strand.
GACCAATATGCTGCTTGCGCAATGGGCGCGGCTGTCCCGGCTCGCCGATCTGTGAAACCGGCGTCGAAGCCGCATAAATCGCGGGGAAAGTGGCTCTTGCGGCGTTGCGCGGCAAGGGCATTTTTGGCAATGTCCGCGCCGATTTGCGCCGCGCCGCTGCGGCCATTGTATGCGGGGCGTCTTCATTGTGGCCGGCTTGAAGATTCTGGCCCTCCAAAAGACCGGGGACTTTCCATGCAAACCTTGTGGCTCATCGTTCTGTGCGGCGTACTGGCGATCGTCTACGCCATCTGGGCCACGTACTCGGTGATGCAGGCCGATGCGGGCAACGAGAAGATGCAGGAGATCGCCGCGGCGATCCGCGAAGGCGCGCAGGCCTATCTCAAGCGGCAATACTCACCATCGCCGTCGTCGGCATCGTGATTTTCTTCATCGTCGGCTATTTCCTCGGCTGGCTTGTCGCCATCGGTTTTGCGGTCGGCGCCATCCTGTCCGGCTCGGCGGGCTTCATCGGCATGAACGTGTCGGTGCGCGCCAATGTGCGCACCGCGCAAGCCGCAATCAGTTCGCTCGCCGCCGGACTTGAGATCGCGTTCCGCGCCGGCGCCATCACCGGTCTTCTGGTCGCGGGCCTCGCGCTCCTTGGCGTCACGCTCTATTTCGGCTTCCTCACCGGCACCCTGCACATGGCGCCGAACAATCGCGAGGTGATCGATTCACTCGTGGCGCTCGGCTTCGGCGCGTCGCTGATCTCGATCTTCGCGCGGCTTGGCGGCGGCATTTTCACCAAGGGCGCCGACGTCGGCGGCGATCTCGTCGGCAAGGTCGAAGCCGGCATTCCGGAGGACGATCCACGCAACCCCGCGACCATCGCCGACAATGTCGGCGACAATGTCGGCGACTGCGCCGGCATGGCGGCCGACCTGTTCGAGACCTATGCGGTGACCACGGTCGCGACCATGGTTCTCGCCGCGATCTTCTTTGCCAGCGCCGGCGGCGACATGCTGATGCGGATGATGACCTTTCCGCTCGCCATCGGCGGCGTCTGCATCATCGCCTCGATCATCGGCACGTTCTTCGTCAAACTCGGCGCCAGCCAGTCGATCATGGGCGCGCTCTACAAGGGCATGCTCGCGACGGCGGTGTTTTCACTCATCGGCATTGCCGGCGTGACTTACGAACTCATCGGCTTCGGTCAGCTTCCGGGCGTCGCCTATTCGGGCCAGACGCTCTTCGTCTGCGGCATCGTCGGTCTCGCGGTGACCGGCCTGATCATCTGGATCACGGAGTATTACACCGGCACCGATTATCGTCCGGTGCGCTCCATCGCGCAGGCTTCGGTGACCGGTCACGGCACCAATGTCATCCAGGGCCTTGCGATCTCGCTTGAATCGACCGCGATGCCGGCGATCGTCATCATCGCCGGAATCCTCATCAGCTATAATCTCGCCGGCCTGTTCGGCATTGCGATCGCGGTGACGACGATGCTGGCGCTTGCCGGTATCGTCGTGGCGCTCGACGCCTTCGGTCCGGTGACCGACAATGCCGGCGGCATTGCCGAAATGGCGGGCTTGCCGAAGGAAGTCCGCAAGTCGACCGACGCGCTCGATGCCGTCGGCAACACGACCAAGGCGGTGACGAAAGGTTACGCGATCGGCTCCGCAGGCCTCGGCGCGCTTGTGCTGTTTGCCGCCTACAACGAGGATCTCAAATTCTTCATCGCCGGCGCCAAGGATCATCCTTATTTCCAGGGCGTCGCACCGGATTTCTCGCTCAACAATCCCTACGTGGTCGCGGGCCTCCTGTTCGGCGGACTGCTGCCTTATCTGTTCGGCGCGATGGGCATGACGGCGGTTGGCCGTGCCGCGGCCTCGATCGTCGAAGAGGTGCGCCGGCAATTCCGCGAGCGGCCGGGCATCATGCAGGGCAGCGACAAGCCCGATTACGGTCGCGCCGTCGACATGCTCACCAAAGCCGCGATCAAGGAAATGATCATTCCGTCGCTCTTGCCGGTGCTCTCCCCGATCGTCGCCTATTACATCATCTATTTCGTCGCCGGCGGCGGCGCGCAGGGCAAGTCGGCGGCGTTCTCCGCGCTCGGCGGCATGCTGCTCGGCGTGATCGTCACCGGTCTGTTCGTCGCCATCTCGATGACGTCAGGCGGCGGCGCCTGGGACAATGCGAAGAAATACATCGAGGACGGCCATTACGGCGGCAAGGGTTCCGACGCGCACAAGGCCGCCGTCACCGGCGACACGGTGGGCGACCCGTACAAGGATACGGCGGGACCCGCGGTCAATCCGATGATCAAGATCACCAACATCGTGGCGCTGTTGCTGCTCGCGGTGCTGGCGCACTAAACGATCGGCGAGGCGAGGGCTACGAACCCTTGCCTTGCAGGTTGTGGAGGATCGTCACGATCACGTTGAGGTCGTTGCCGCCCGTCGGCGTCGTGGCGGCTGACGAAATCGAACAGATGTCCGTCCTTCATGCCGTATTCGGCGAGCCGCTGAACTTTTCTGTTTCTGTCGAAATACACCGCGATCACGCGCTGGTCGGTGATCCTGGTCTGCATGAAGGCGATCGGCCGGTCGGCCTTCTGCGAAATGTAATAGAACGCTTCGCCGCTGACGGTAGCGACGGTGGACGGCGTGCCAAGGACCAGCAGCACTTGTTCCTGTGAGGCGCCAAGCGGGATTTGTTCGAGCGCGCCTTCCGGCAGGACGTAGCCGCGCTGGAATGTTTCGCCCCCGCAGGCCGCGAGTGCGAGCGCAAGCGCCGCCGCACACGCCAAAGCCGCCGGCCGGCCAAAACTACCCACCAAAGTGCCCCGCATCCTCGTCCCTAACTTGCGTACGGCTGCTGCGTGCCGTACTCCCAAAGGCCAAAATTGGCAATCGGCCGCCCCCGACAATAACTGCCCGGACCCACGTTACCCTTATGATCTTGAGCCGTTTTCGAGCCACACCCCGTGGCCGCAACGTCCGTGACCTCTATGGCGCGATCGTGGCGCAAGCCCGTTCCGCGGCCTTTTACAGCAGCTACGGCGTGCCGGATACGGTGGAAGGCCGATTTGATCTGATCGTGCTGCACCTCGTTCTTGTGCTGGCCCGGCTCGATCGGGACGGCAATGCCGGCCGCGGCGTCGGACAGGAGCTTTTCGACGTGTTTTGCGGCGATCTCGACGGCAATCTGCGCGAGATGGGCGTTGGCGATCTCGCCGTGCCGAAACATATGCGGCACTTCGGCGAGGCGTTTTACGGCCGTCAGGCCGCCTATCTCGCCGCTTTTGCCGCGCCGGGCGATGGAGAGCTTGAGAAGGCGCTCGCGCGCAATATCTTTCAGGGCGAGGAAGGCGCGCGAGGTGCTGCGAGCCTCGCCCGCTACGCGCGCGCCACGCTGCGCCAATTCGAGAGCCAGGACGATGGCGCCCTGTTGCGCGGTGAAATTGTCTTTCCGGATTCTGGGGCTATGAGCCATGATTGAGCGCAAATCCGAAGACCGCAAATCTGAAGACCGAAAGTCCCGCGAGTCTGGGCCGCCGCCGTGGCATGTGCCCGTTGCGGTGGAAAAGATTGCCGAGACCGGCCAGCACTTCGATCTTGCCGCCGACGCAGGCGTCCGCGCCGCCGTGGCAAAGCTCGCGGGCCTGCGCGACCTGCCGCGCTTCGAAGCGAAATTCGATCTGGAGCGCCGCGGAATAGATGGCCTGCACGTCACCGGGCACGTTTCCGCAACCGCCGGCCAAAACTGCGTGGTGACTCTCGAACCGCTGGACAACCATGTCGAAGAAACGGTGCACCTCGTCTTCGAACCGCGGGACCCCGTCGCCGAAACGGACAAGGAGGCAGCGCTCGCGCCGCGCGCCGCCAAATTGAAGGATCGGGAACCCCTTGTCGGCGGCATGGTCGATCTGGGCGCGATCGCCACCGAGTTCCTGATCCTCGGGCTCGATCCCTATCCCCGCAAGCCGGGCGCGGTTTTCGAGCCTTTGCCGGACGGCAAGCCCGAAGAAGGCCCGTTTGCGGCCCTTTCCAGGCTCACCAAGGGCCAGGGCCGCGATGGCCACTGAACGCCATTGTTTCCGGGCGTCGAACCGGTATTCTCGCGCCCGGTGTCGCATTCCCACGTTTCGGACCTGGTAGGACCGCAAGGTCATTGAATGTCAGACAAGGTCCGCATTGCTCTCGATGCGATGGGGGGTGATCATGGTTCTGCCGTGGTCGTCGCCGGCGCGGATTTGGCGTTGGCGCGCCATCCCGGCAGCACGTTCCTGTTTTTCGGCAATTCGGCGCTTATCGCTCCGCTGCTTGACGCCAAGCCTGCGCTGAAGGCCGCGTCGCGCCTCGTCCACACCGAGGTCGCAGTCCGGATGGAGGACAAGCCGAGCCAGGCCCTGCGCTATGGCCGCTGGAAGTCCTCGATGTGGCTCGCGATCGACGCCGTCAAAAAGGGCGACGCCGATATGGTGGTGTCCGCTGGCAATACCGGCGCGCTGATGGCGATGTCGAAATTCAATCTCAAGACGCTGCCCGGCATCGACCGGCCGGCGATCGCGGCGCTGTGGCCGACCTTGCGCGGGGAATCGATCGTGCTCGATGTTGGCGCCACGATTGGCGCCGATGCCGATCATCTGGTCGATCTGGCGCTGATGGGCACGGCCACCGCGCGCATCCTGTTCGGTCTGCCCCGGCCCACCGTCGGTCTCCTCAATATCGGGGTGGAGGAGGCGAAGGGTCTTGAAGAAGTGCGCGAGGCTGGCCGCATCCTGCGCGAGGAGAATTTCCCCGATCTCGACTATCAAGGCTTTGTCGAAGGCGACGATATCGGCCGCGGCAAGGTCGATGTCGTCGTGACGGAAGGTTTTGCCGGCAATATCGCGCTCAAGACCGCCGAAGGCACCGCTCGGCAGATCGGCGAATATCTGCGCGGCGCGATGACCCGATCTTTGAGCGCGCGCATCGGCTATCTGTTCGCCCGCTCGGCATTCCGGCAATTGCGCGAACGCATGGATCCGCGCCGCTCCAATGGCGGGGTGTTTCTCGGCCTCAACGGCGTGGTCATCAAAAGCCACGGCGGCACCGATGCCGAGGGTTTTGCCGCCGCCATCGAGCTTGGTCACGGCGTTGTCTGTGATGAACTTCTCGCGAAAATCACGGCCGCGCTGGCGCGGCCCAAGCCGCCGCGCCAGGCGATTACCGGAGCGGCCTCGTGACGATGCTGCGATCGGTCATGCTCGGCTGCGGCAGTTACCTGCCGAGCCAGGTCCTCACCAACGAGGAACTTGGCGCGCAAGGTCGACACGTCGGACGACTGGATCGTCCAGCGCACCGGCATCCATGAGAGGCGCATTGCAGCGCCCGGCGAACTGACCTCGCACATGGCGGTGCGCGCGGCGCAGGCCGCGCTGGCGCACGCGCATGTCGACGCGCAGTCCATCGACCTCATCGTGCTGGCGACCTCGACGCCCGACAACACGTTTCCGGCCAGCGCCGTTGCGGTGCAGGCCGACCTCGGCATCACTCGCGGCGCGGCCTTCGACCTGCAGGCCGTGTGCTCGGGCTTCGTCTTCGGGCTGGCGAGCGCCGACGCGCTTCTCAGGGCAGGCGGGTTCTCGCGAGCGCTGGTGATCGGGTCCGAAACCTTCTCGCGCATCCTCGACTGGACCGATCGCGGCACCTGCGTGCTGTTCGGCGACGGCGCCGGCGCCGTCGTCCTCGACGCGCAGGAGCAGCCCGGCACCTGCGAGGATCGCGGCGTGCTGACCGTCCGGCTGCGCTCGGACGGGCGTCACAAATCGAAGCTTTATGTCGATGGCGGCCCATCTTCGACCGGCACCGTCGGCCATTTGCGAATGGAGGGGCGCGAGGTCTTCCGTCATGCCGTGGCGATGATCACGGACGTGGTCGAGGATGCGTTCAAGATCACCGGCTACACCGCAGCCGACGTCGACTGGTTCATCCCGCACCAGGCCAACAAGCGCATCATCGACGGTTCGGCGCACAAACTCGGCATCGACCCGGCCAAAGTGGTCACCACGGTCGACCGTCATGGCAATACCTCGGCGGCGTCCATCCCGCTCGCGCTCGCCGACGCGGTGGCCGACCGCCGAATCAAGCGGGGCGACCTCCTGCTGTTCGAAGCCATGGGCGGCGGCTTCACCTGGGGCGCCGCATTGGTGCGCTGGTAGACCCCCTTCCGGTTGCCGCCAAGCCCCGTTGACCCTTTGCCAACAAGCTAATATCGTTGATAATTCAGCACGATATCTTGATCGACGATTGATCGATCGCCGTGCGCGGGGCTGGCGATGACGGGAAAGACGGTCACACGAGCGGATTTGTGTGAGGCGGTCTATCAAAAGGTTGGACTGTCGCGCACCGAATCCGCGACGCTCGTTGAATTGGTGCTCAAGGAAATCACCGACTGCCTGGAACGCGGCGAGACAGTAAAGCTGTCGTCGTTCGGATCGTTCGTGGTGCGCAAGAAGGGCCAGCGCATCGGCCGCAATCCCAAGACCGGCAACGAAGTGCCGATCTCGCCGCGCCGGGTCATGGTGTTCAAGCCCTCGGCGATCCTCAAGCAGCGCATCAATTCCGACGCGGACGGCAGCGAAGCACCGTAAAGCGCGGGGACAGGCTCTTGGAAAAGGCGCCGGACGCGTTTCGCACCATCAGCGAGGTCGCTGACGAGATCGATATTCCGCAGCACGTGCTGCGGTTCTGGGAGAGCCGATTCCCGCAAATCCGCCCGATGAAGCGGGGCGGCGGCCGGCGCTATTACCGGCCCGACGATGTCGACCTGCTGCGCGGCGTGCGCCATCTGCTCTACGGCGAGGGCTATACGATCCGCGGCGTCCAGCGCATTTTGCGCGAGCAGGGCGCGGGATTTGTCCAGGACGTCTGGCGCGCCGGCGCGGAACCGCCGCCGCCGCAACCGGACGAGGACCGCGACGAGGCTGTCGCCGAGACAACGGAAGAGCGCACCGAGCCCAATCTGTTTGCCGGTTCACCGCCGCGGCCGGCGCCGCCGCCCGCAAACGAATATCCCGACGGACGCCGCGAGCCGGCGATGGTCACCGCAAGCGAGAGCCCGGCACAACGCATGGCCGCGCTTGAGAACCGGCGCAAGCTGCAACAGGCGCTCGACGAGCTTGCCGCCTGCCGCGGCATTCTCGATGGCGCGCTCGCTCAAAACTGATTAGCTGAGGCGAATTCCGACAGGCGGCGTTACCACTGTGGACCGGGATTGCGCCAGCAGCCGCAATGCGGCCGGCCGTGATCGTTAAGGCAGGCGTAGCTGTAACCCCACGGCGCATAACCGTGCAGACACATGTCGTATGTCCCCCAGTCATAGGCGCGCCAGGAGACGCCGACCGGAACGTTGTTGCGTTCCGAGACGCTGCCCGCGATGGCCGCGGTCTGGAACTGGGTGAACACGAATATGGCTGCAACGGCCAGAGTACGGATAAGCATATCGCCTCGCTTCCAGGTCACTTTCTACTGCATTTCTTTTCTGACCGCATCGCTGGCGACGTTGCTGCGTTTCCAGGTTGCGGCCGGTCGTTGACGGCGGGTTTATTGGTCGGAGCGCCGAGATTTGAACTCGGGACCCCCAGTCCCCCAGACTGGTGCGCTAACCGGGCTGCGCTACGCTCCGAAAGCTTGGAAAAGCTTGATTTTATTGACTTTACTGGTTTAGCGGCGCTCTGGCAACCGCGCGATTTCGGCCGCCGCTAACCCACCGCGCAACATGCGCTCGCGCATTGCGGGTGCGCGACGTAGATTAGCCGCCCTCTCTTGCGGTCATCCCGGGCAATCGGATTTTCCATTGAAGCGGCTTTTCAGCGCCACAAAAAATTCCCTGCGCGGGATCGCCGACGGCTTTGCCACCGAGCCGGCGCTGCGTGAGGAAGCGGTCGTGCTTGCGATGGCGGTCCCGGTGGGATTCTTCATTGCGCCGAGCGCCGCCTGGTACGTCGCCATGATCGGCACGATTCTCGTCGTTCTGGCGATCGAGTTTCTCAATACGGGAATCGAGAAGCTCTCCGATCACGTTACGCCCGAGCACCACAACCAGATCGGCCGCGTCAAGGATTTCGGCTCGGCGGCGGTATTCTGCGGACTGTGTCTTGCCGGCCTGGTGTGGCTGGCTGCATTGGCGGTGCGTTGCGGACTTTTCTGACCGCATCGTCTGCCAGCCGATTTCCTTGCTGATGTGCCGCCGCGGCGCGCGGTTATTAAAGCCCGGCCGCGCGCTCGGGTCGCCAGCGACCGGTCGCAATATCCCACAGACCGGTCAAATTACCGCGGAGCCGACCGAAGCGATCGATATGGGGCTCGGGGTACGCAGTGCGGATTGCATTGGCTGCAAGTTACGGCCGGCCTTTGATGGCAATCACGACACCGACGCGGAGAGCGGCATGCCGCGCCGCGTGATCGGCAGAATTCGCGCATATGGTCTCGGTTCGGTGCGCCGCGGATAGTGCGGCGGCGTCCAGGGTGAAGAAATGGCGAGCAGGCGGCACGTCGTTCATCGCGTCACCGCCGTGGGCGTTGCGCCAAGGTCTTGTGCGTGCCGAATCGGTCCGCGGATCATCAATGCCACCGCGACGAGTGCGCCACAGGTATAAACCAATGCAAAAGCGTTCAGGAATTGCAGGATGTCGAAGTGTGCCCAGATCGTCAGCGCAATGACGCCGGTCATGGCCGCGACTTGGCCAAAGGAAATACGAGCCACCTCCCTGAAATAGCCAGTATGCACCAGCACACTGTGCGACACCATCTGCGCAAGATTGCCGGCGAGCAACATGATCATGATAGGCGTCGCTGCCGGAGGCATCACGGCCGCCGGGCCGAGCAGGATTGCAAACAGCCTGTCGCCGGCGACAAGCAGAACGCCGGAAGCTGCCAGCGCCGGCAGGCCGCATAACGCTACCGCGAGCCACGTCGCCCGGATCATGGCAGAGCCGTCGCGTTCGGCCAGCGCGCTAGTCTGCCGCGGCACCAAAGCATCGCAGGCCGCGCTGTAGAACTGGTTGGCGGCCCGGCACACCTTGAACGCGGTGTCGAGGATGATCGTCGGCGCGCCCAGGCCATAAGCCCACGGCACCAGAAAATATGGAAAGTTGTAGATGAACGTTTCACTCGCGGTATAAACGGCGCTGTTGAAAATCTGCCGCCTGTTGCTCCGAAAGAATTCGACGAAACAAACCAAACTATTGCGGAATGTGCCGCCCAAGACACCGCGCTCGTACAGTTTTGCGATCGCGATGCAAAAACCTACGATCCAGGCGCAATTGATGAGGACAAGAAAGGCGAAAACGGGAAGTCCCAATAGCAGCGCCAGCAACGCGATCATGGATAGACCGCGGCGCAGTGCCTCAAGTGTTTCAAAGAAATAGAATTCATCGATAGCGATGCTGAAATAGCGCAATGCGAGCCACGGCAGATTGACCGCATTGAATGCAAAGAACAGCGTCAATTCGGTGCTGTCACGGAGCGAATAATCAAAATGGCCTTCCAGCAGCAAAAAACACATCGCCGTGGCAAGGGCGGTAATAACGAAATACAGCACCACCAGTCCAGTGGCTTGTCCGACGATTGCGGCAAACGCCTTGTTTTGCAGGAACCGGGCGCGCAGATCGACAAACAGCACCTTCACCATTCCAGCGTCGGCGACAGGGAGCGAATAACCGAGTGCCGCAAAAAAAATGAAGAGCGAGAAGCGATCGGGCCCGAGCACGCGTGCGAATACGAACGTTTGCAGGATGCCCGTACCCAAGGTCGCGCCCGCCGTCGAGGCGCGAAGTATCATGTACGGGTACGAGAGGAGGCGCTTGCCGGCCATTTTCTGCGATTGGTGCGGACGACAGATGAAGGGCGTTAAGTCGAACGCCGGTTCATGTCACGCCACCCTCCCAGTTTCGAGAAGATTGGCGACATTGCGCGCGAAGGTTTCGGGCGAAAGCTGCCGCGCGATATCGGCGCGGGCGGTGTCGCCCATGCGCCGGCGCAAATCTGTGTCGTTGGCGAGGTGGCGCAGCCAGTCGGCGGCATCGTCGACGCTTGCCTCGGCCCACAGTTGTCCGTCGGAAATGAACGCGCCGTCGTAAGGATCTTGAACTGGCACCATGTCGTAGGCCACCGGCGCCGAGTTGCCGGCGTTCATGAAATCCATATTGCCGGACCAGCCTGTTGCCACGACCGGCTTGCCGAGCTGCATGGCTTCCGCGGGGACAAGGCCAAATCCTTCGGAGCGGTGCAGCGACAGCACGATGTCGACCGCGGCCATCAAGCCGCTCATATCCGCCGGCTCCAGCATCACATTGATGAGACGGATGTTAGGGACGCCCGCAATCGCGTGGTCGAGCGCGGCGCGCGCGATCGGTGACGCGCCGTGGTCGATCAGCTTGATCGCCAGCACACGGTCGGGCGCGTCGCCGAAGGCACGGCGGAACGCGGCGATGGCGGCGAGCGGGTTTTTGCGCGCAAAGGCCGAGCCCATGTGAAAGGCGGTTAGTACGATCAGCGCATTTTCGGGAAGGCCGAGACGTGCACGCATGTTTGGCGTGACGACCGGCGGCGGCAGCGGATGCGGCACCACATGCACGGGCAAATTCGTCGCCGAGGCGACCGCCGTGCGCGCAAGCTCGCTCGGCACCCAGACTTCATGCAGGTAGCGAAGGCTCGGGTGCCAGGATTCCGGAATTTTTGGAAATTCCCAGGCCCAATACCCGACGACGCGGCGGCCGCGCAGGCGTGCGCGCCCGAGCGCCCACAATGCGCGCGGCAGAAACGGCGCATTGTGATGGACGACGAGCGTGCCGCCGGAGCCGGCGACGATCGGCCGGCGCGCCGGTCCATCGATTTCGGCCTGGCCGAAGACGCCGCTGATATCGAAGGCTGTGGGCGACAAGCCGGCAGCATCGAGCGCGTCATAAGCGAGGCGAGCGCCTTCGCCGATACCGCTCATGGTCGAAAACAGCCCGGCTATCGCGATCGGAAACCCGCCGCGCGGCGTGCGATCGGGAACCGGGGCAAGGAGCCGGCTGATGTTCGAAAGAATCTGTGTGCGCCGGTCCTGCGGCAAGCGCTGCCACAGCCGCCGTAGCGGATGACGGCGCGGCGGCTTGCGTCCAGGTGCTTCGCGCTCGGGCGTCGCCGCTTCGGGAGCGCCAAGCGCGGAACGGGGCAAGGGCTGAATGGGCGCGTGCATCGCTCGATCCCCAGGCGGAAGACGTAAAAGGCATGCAAATGGCCATAAACTCTAGCGGCCTGATGCTGACCAAATCGTAAATCGGGCCGTCCAATGCGGCCCTTTAGGGCCGCCGGAACCGGCAGCGTTCGAACTGGTATGAACGCGGGCTTAAAGCCGGCTCTGGATGGCGCCGCCCAGCGGCTTTTGCGGCTGCGGGTCGCGCTGGTCGATCAGGCGGAGATATTGCTCCGCCATGGCGTCAAATCCGTAGGCCGGTGACAGCCGCGCGAGTTCTCCGACAATCTGCTGCCGCAGGTCCTGGTTCGTCAGGACGTCGTGAATGCGCGCAAGCCACGCGGACGGGTCGGAGAGCGGAAGCAGGAGTTGCTCCGTGAGGAGCCGCGAGCCGGCGAACATTTCGTGGAACGAGGGTATGTCGGAGCACAGCAACGGCACGCCGGCATGGATCGCCTCGATGGCGGCGAGGCTCAAGCCTTCGAAGCGCGAGGGGAAAAGCACCAGATCGACGGCCGAATAAAACAGGCCAATGCGGTCATTCGCAATCGCAGGAACAATGCGGATACGATCGGAGATTCCCGCGGCGCTGATTTGCGTCCTGACCGCGCTCTCGTCGGGACCAATCCCGACCAGCATGAGAAGCGCTTCGGGCAGATGCTGCATCAGATCAAGGCTGAAACCCTGATTCTTCTGCGGGCTCAAGCGGCCGATCTGGCCGAGGATGAAACCTTCGGCCGGCAGGCCGAGCGCGGCGCGTGCTTCGGCGCGCGGATAGGTTTTTGGCACGTTCTGGCCGTTGACGACGACAGCCACGTTTGCGTAGGCGTCGCTGTTGGCCTTGAACGTCTCGGCGACATTGCTGCCGCACGCCACCATCTGCGTATAGAAACCGAGTTTGCTGAAAAGCGTGTCGAGGTTCATCAGCGTCTGGTTCGCCGACCAGCGCGGGCCGTGGTAGGCCGAGATGCGGTTGCGGATGCCGGCGATCCGGCCGGCCAATCCGAGCACTAAATTCGACAGCGGCTGCGAACCGATCAGGACGTCCGGCCGTTCCTGACGCAGCGCGGCGACGACCCGCCCGAGCTCGAGCAGCAACGCAAGCGTAGAGCGCTTGGTCCGGCTAAAGACTCGCGCGCCCTGCGGCAAGTCCGCGTCGGAATCGAACAGATACCATTCTTCGACGCGGTGGCCGTGCTTGCGCATCGTCGCGGCGAGATTGCTCGCCAGGATCGACGTGCCGCCGTTGTCATGCGCCGTGCCGAGAAAGACGATGAACCGCGGCCTTTGGGAGAGCTGCGCTGTCACGCGGATTTTTCCAATATCTGCCGATTTTGTGGCACGCCAGCCTTAACAAGTTGTGCTGTTTGCGGGCGTCCCTGCCAGCTTCCCCAGACCGCCTTCATGGTGGCCGCCGCCAGTCCCCAAACGCATCCGGTCAGGATGTAAAAATGCCGCCAATGGTCGGTGTCGCCCCACAGGCCTTCAAACACCATCGCGAGGAAGGAGACGTAGGTTGCGATCAAAAACGGCTGCCACGGCGTTCGTATCCACAGCACGCGGAAGCCGACCGTCAGCGTCAGCACGATGAGCGTCAGATAGGCCGCGCCGCCGATCCAGCCGTAGTTCAAGGTCGTACTCAGGAAGGTGTTATGCGACACCCAGTTGGTGGCGTGCGCGAAACCCCACGGACCCATGCCGAGCGGATGGGTGAATATCTCGTGGAAGCTGTCTTCCTGAAGCTGGAGGCGCGACCGGTTGTCGGCATTGACGTCGTAGGCCTGCAGGTGGCTGCGCTCGGACAGCATCTGGCTCACCGTGTCATTGGAGGCGAGCAGCATGAAAATGACGGACAGGGCGACGGCGCCGCCGGCCAGGAGAAGCACCAGCCTCTTGCGCGAACGGCGGTCGCTTTGCGTGAGGAAAAGCAGATAGATCAGCAACGCCGCACTGACGATACAACTGCCCCAGGCTCCGCGTGAAAACGTCAGCAAGAGGCCGGTGAAAATGATCAGGCTCGCGACGAGATCGCGAAAGCGGACTTTGTCGGAGACAAAACCCTGGATCAGCCACATCACCGGCGCGATCAGGAAACTGCCCAAATCGTTCGGCCCCTTGAATCCGCCGGTGGCGCGCGGGTCGAGGACAAAATACTCAAGACCGGGAATGAAGCTGAAATACTGATAAAAATACCCGAGCGTGCCGATGATCGAGGTAATCACGGCGGCCATGATGTAGGCGGAGCGCAACGTCGCTATGCGGTGCATGGTGTCTTCCGCGACGATGCACGCGAACATGAAGCCGGTGAGGCCGAGATAAAACGAGATGGCAAGAAACCGGATCGAATCCGGATAATCGACGGTCTCATCCAGCGCGCTTGGGTCGCCGGAAATTCTCATCCAGCCGAATTCGAGAATCTTGACGAGCCCGATTGCGCCGCCGGTTTCGCGGATGAGCAGGAGAACGAGAAGCGGCAACACCAGGCGGCTGACGCTGACCCGATCCAGCACGCAGGCAAAGCCGAGCACGGCTGCGAGAAATTCATAAGGCGCAGGCTCGATGACGACGAAAAAACTCGACACGATCGTGATGTAAAGCATGACATGCAGCAGCCTGTCGGCGAATGCACCGGCTGGAACTTGAGCCCGGCGGACGGCGAACTCCGCCGGCATTGCTGCATGATCGAGCGTGCTCAACGGATCATTCTCCGCTTGAAGGACCGCTTGAAGGATTTGGCGGCACGAACTGAATACCAAATAGGTCGCCGGGCGGCCCAATACCGCAAGCCGCGCCGAAAATTGTGTCGCGATCGAGATTTTGCATAGTTAAGGAGAGGTTAAACTCCGGCGCGGTGCGGGTGAGAAACCCCGGCAACGTCGGTCAACATAGTTAACATTCTTCAAAAATTGGTTATGCGGCTCCGGTGCGCTGGCGCAAATGCACCGGTCGATGATAACGGCAGGTCTCACGTCGAGGTCTCGCTTCCGAGATGTTTGGCCGTAAAGATGCCGCCGGTTCCAGGAAAATGAGCGCGCTGTCCGAAATCTCCGGGATTGGCTTGGGCGGCTTTGCGGCTTTGCTCGCACTGGCGGGTAGCGCCATTGCCGCGGACGGCACGCCGCCGTGCCTCGAATGTATCGAAGTGCGCCTGGATCACCCCGTCGTGGTGCGAGGCCCATCGCCGCACGAGCCCGATGCGCCGGTGAGTATCCTAAAACTTCCCGACGGAACGTTTCGCGGCTTTATCGCCGGCGGAACGACTTTCGCCGCGGATGGAGCCACACCGCTCGCCATGGGTGGTCCGCTGCGGACCGTCCTTCAGCCGGGGCCGCCGGGCAGTTCATCCGATTGCGGCCGCTGGATCACGACGGTCATGCAGGGGCTCGGCGTTCTTTACGGCCTGGTTCACGAGGAGACGCGCTGCAACGATCCGCAAGGCAGCTACAAATCGATGTCGATCGCTCAGTCGTCAAATGACGGCCTGACCTGGACCATGCTCGGTCCGATCATCTCCGGCGACGACAAGAATGTTCCGCATGCCGGAGGCGAGGGCGATTGCACCGGCATCGACGGCCATAACGGCTATTGGTACGCCTATTGTCTGCATCGCGACGGCAAGAATGTCGTGGCGCGCGCTCCGATAGAAAATCCCGGTCCCGGACAATGGATGAAATGGAGCGGAAACGGCTGGCGCGCGCCGGGCATCGGAGGAACGGCAGGTCCTTTGAACGGACCTGTCGGGCAGAGTTCGGCGTACTGGACTGACGCCGACGTCGTGATCCTGCTGGAGGCGAACGCTTCATTGCACCTGTCGATTTCCGAAGACAGGGTGCATTTCGCCACCGTTGCGGAACCGATGATTCTTTACGACGCTGACGACTGGAACCGTCCGGCGCCGACCGAGCTCTATGCCTATCCCAGCATGGTTGCGGCACAGGGGCTCAACAACATCGCGCGGCATTTTTATCTGACATACACCTACGTTCCGCCCGGCGCGGATTTCAGCCAGAGATATCTGATCATGCAGGAGGCCTGGATCGGCGCGGCGCGTATCCCGCAGCAGCCCCAAGTGCGCACGGCGCTGAGCCGGTGGAAAAATTCCGATGGCGGTACATGGACCACATCGGGGCCGCCGATATCGCCGGACCACACGTATGCTTACGACATCGGCTTTGGATACCTGATGACCGTGGCTTCGAAGAAGGATCCCGTAACGAAACTGGACGAATGTTTTTCCTCGCTCACGGGAACAGGCTTTCTCGCGCCGGTCGGCAGTTGCGCGGCCAGGGGAAGCGAACGGCGTCGGCCGGGCGGATACGCCTACCGCTTCGAACAGCCCAACACGATTGCGCTTTTCGACTGCGTATCAAGCAACAATGCGGTTTTCACGTCGAAGCGCGCGGACTGCGAAAACAAAGGACGCCTTGAGGGCAGTCTCGGCTTCGCGCTTCAATGACGGCGAGCCGTAGACGCGGCAACGGACGCCGCGCCGTTCAATACGCGTTTTCGCCGCGAAGGAGTGCGAACGGCGTCCGCGCCACAATGTAAAAATCGAACATGATCGACCAGTTCTCGATGTAGTAGAGGTCGTGCTCGACGCGGCGCTGGATTTTTTCCTGACTGTCGGTTTCGCCGCGCCAGCCGTTGATCTGCGCCCAGCCGGTGATGCCCGGCTTCACCCGATGGCGGGCGAAATAGCCGTTGACCGCTTCGTCGTAGAGGCGGTCCTCCGCCCGGCTGTGCGTGGCATGCGGGCGCGGGCCGACCAGCGACAGGTCGCCGGTGAATACGACGTTGAAAAGCTGCGGCAACTCGTCGAGGCTGGTCTTGCGTATGAAACGGCCGACGCGGGTGACCCGCGGGTCCTGCTTCGTGACCTGCTTGTTGCCCGTCATGTCGGTGTGCTCGACATACATCGAGCGAAATTTCCAGACTTCGATCAGTTCGTTGTTGAAGCCGTAGCGCCGCTGCTTGAACAGGATCGGCCCCTTGCTGTCGAGTTTGATCGCGAGCGCAATCAAGAGCATGACCGGCGCAACGCAGATCAGCACGATCGAGCCGATGATCTTGTCGAACAGCCACTTCATCACGACGTCCCAATCGGCAATCGGCTTGTCGAAGATGTCGAGGACGGGGACGCTGCCGATATAGGAGTAGGAGCGGGGACGGAATTGCAATTTGTTGTTGTGCGCGGCCAGCCGAATATCGACCGGCAGCACCCAGAGCTTCTTCAGCATCTGCAGAATCCGGCCTTCCGCCGAAATCGGCAGCGAGAAAATGACGAGGTCGACGCGGGTGCGGCGGGCGAATTCAACAAGCCCGTCGACCGTGCCGAGTTTTGGAATGCCGTTGCAGGTCGCGGAGCTGCGCTCGTCGCCGCGGTCGTCGAACACGCCGATGACGCGAACGTCGGAATCGCGTTGCGTGGCCAGCGAGCCGATAA
Organism: uncultured Alphaproteobacteria bacterium; assembly: GCA_963723335.1. Classification (GTDB taxonomy): domain Bacteria; phylum Pseudomonadota; class Alphaproteobacteria; order Rhizobiales; family Xanthobacteraceae; genus BOG-931. The sequence continues at coordinate 294,331 of CAVRQJ010000016.1, forward strand.
GCGACTCGCCGTTGTCGCTCGCGCCGACCACAACGGTGCGGCGATCGAGCCGGCCTTCGCGTGTCCATCGGCGCACGAGAAGAAACAAGGCACGCCGAAACCCGATCAGCGTGACCAGGCCGATGACGTAGAAGCTGCCGAGCCAGACGCGGGAGAATTCATCGCCGGCCTTGTCAAAATAGGAGACGCTGATCGCGATCAGAAACACGACCGACCATGCCGCGGCGAGCCGCATATACTGCTTTTCATGACCGCGGAAAGCCTGCACCTGATAGATGTCGGCCGCCTGAAAGGCCAGCATCGACAGAAGCGAGATGCCGGCGATGCTGATAAAATAATAGGCCGCCGCGCCGCTGCCCGATCTGACATAGCCGAAATACAGGACAAGGCCGATTGTCGCGACCAGCAAGGCTTCGAACACCCGAACAAAGCCGGCAAGAACGATCGGCGAATAGGCCCGCTCGAATCGCTGCGCGGCGACTTCCAGCGCTGCGGCGGAAAGCGCCTGCGACGCCGACGGCTGAGCGTCGCCGCGCGGCATGGCTTTGACCGCGGCGGAAGCCGTTGCGGCTGACTCGAAGATCGCGCTCTGTTCGGCGCCCATCACGGATGCACCTCCCGCCTGCGATCGGTCGCCCGTGGATCGCACCGGAAATTGGCCGTCAACATAATGAACAGTCATCAAAGATTCGGTTATGTGAATTGAGCGAGTTTTCGTAGAGCGAGCGCATCGCGATAGGCCGCGAGCACATTTTCCACCATGGTGTTCACGGAAAACTCGCTGCGCACCCGCGTCTTTACGGCCTGCGTGCTGCCGCGCCTTTGTTCCGGATCGTCGATTGCCCGCGTGATGGCGCTCATCAATGCCCCCAGGTCGTCGGGCGGAATGAGCCGATCCGCTTGCGGTCCGAAAATCTCCGGAACGCCGCCGACGGACGTCGCGATCATCGGCACTTCGGCAGCGGCGGCCTCGAGCACCACATAAGGCAGCGATTCCGCGCGCGAGGGAATGACGAGCGTGCGTCCCATCGCGAACGCCTCGCGCGCCGGACGAAAGCCGACAAATCGCAATTTGTCCGCGATGCCAAGATGCTCGGCCTGGGCTTTGAGTTGCGGACCAAGCGGCCCTTCGCCGGCGATTGTCGCCGTCACCGGCCGGCCGGACCGGTTGAGCATCGCGAGCGCTTCGATGAGGACGTCGACCGCCTTGACCGGGCGCAATTCGCCGAGGCACACGATGTCCGTTGCGTCGGCTCTGGGCGTAACGGGCTTGAACTCGGCGTCGCTGACCCCGTTGCAGACGACACGCACCATCGCCCTCGGCCGGCCGATCTGATTGCGGAACACGTTCGCCGCATATTTGCTTTCGAAAAGAAACAAATCGGTGCGCCAGTTCAGCAGCCATTCCAGCCTGCGATAGAAGCTGCCTCGCAGCGTACCGGGACAATAGATCAGCGAACCGCCGTGCGGCGTGTAAGCGCGGATCGTGTTTCGCGGCGCGCTGAGCGTCAGGCGCGCAAACGCGGCGCCCTTGGCGCCGTGGCCGTGGAGCACGTCGGGCGCCAGGAATTTGATCCGCTGCGAAACGTAGCGCAGCGCCGAGTAATCGTGCGGACCGAGTTCGCGCGCGATCGGCAGGCGTTCCAGGCCGAGCGCGAGACTGGGTGCGAGTTTTGCAAGAACGGCTTCAGCATGAGCGCCGCCGGTCGTGCTGTCGACGACAAGGCCGACGCGATGGCCGCGTTCGATTTGCGCTTGCGCCAGATCGACGACATGCCGGAACAATCCGCCGACCGGAGCGCGCAACAGATGCAGGATTTTCAGGCTGGCCGGCTCGCTCGCGGGCGAATGGGTTGTTGCGCCGAACCCACCTTCCGCGCGGCCCAGTGGCATCCTATCTGGCGTCGAATTGATGAGCTGCAGATTGGCCATGCACCGTCCCTAAACTTGCTAGCAAAAAGTTAAACCAGATAAAGAACGACCAAGGTTAAAAAAGCTTGATGTCGCGGGGGCGGGCGGACTGCGTCGCCGACTTAACGTGATGGTAACCATAATAGTTTGTGATCAGGCATGGTCTTTCGGTCCCTTGGTAAGCTTGTGGGTAGGAGTGGTGCTATGAGCGTAGCAGCGCCGACGCCCGAGGTTTCGAATTCGTCCGGCGGCGACGTGGACATGGCGTCCCTTGGCGCGGCGCTTTGGCGCAAGAAGCGGCTTATCCTCCTTTCGACGATTATCGTGGCGCTCCTGACGCTCATCGTGGTCCAGACGATCACGCCGCGATATCAATCGGAATCCCGCGTCCTCATCGAAAGCCGCGATAACGTCTATCTTCGTCCCGACGCCGACAAGATCACGACCGATCTTGCTGTCGATGCCGAAGCGGTGACGAGCCAGGCGCAGATCATCCTGTCGCGCGACCTCGCCCGCGAAGTGATCAACAAGCTCAAGCTCGGCGATCGTCCTGAATTCGATTCGACGCTGAACGGTGTTTCGCCGATCAGGGCGCTCCTGGGTCTCATCGGCATCGGCAAGGATCCGCTGAGCATGAGTCACGAGGAGCGGGTGCTCCAGGCCTATTACGACAGGCTTAGTGTGTTCCCGGTGGAAAAGTCGCGGATCATCAATATCGATTTCCTGTCTGAGGATCCCGAGCTTGCCGCGCAGGTCGCGAACGCCATCGCCGAGGGCTATCTGCTGCGGCAGCGCGAGAACAAGCAGGACCAGGCCAAGAGCGCCGGCGACTGGCTTGCCGGCCAGATCGAGACGATGCGCAAGAAGGTCGAGGACGCCGAGGCGAAAGTCGAGGATTTCCGCGCCAAGGCCAATCTGCTCGTCGGCACCAACAACACGACGCTGTCGGCGCAGCAGCTCGGCGATCTCAACGCGCAACTTGCCGCCGCGCGGGCGCAAAAATCCGACGCCGAAGCCAAGGCAAAACTGATCCGCGAGATGTTGCGCACCGGCCAGCCGATCGAGTCGTCCGATATTCTCAACTCGGAGCTTATTCGCCGCCTTGCCGAACAGCGCGTCACGCTGCGCGCGCAGCTTGCCGAGCAGTCATCGACGCTTCTCGACAATCATCCGCGCATCAAGGAATTGCGGGCGCAGATCGCCGATCTCGACGGCCAGATACGGGCCGAGGCGGATACGGTCGCGCGTTCGCTCGAAAACGACGCCAAGCTTGCCGGCGCTCGCGTCGACTCGCAAATCGCGAGCCTCGATCTGCTCAAGAACCAGGCGGCATCGACCAACGGGCAGGACGTGCAATTGCGCGCGCTCGAACGGGATGCGAAATCGCAGCGCGATCTGCTCGAATCCTATCTGGCGAAATATCGCGAGGCGAGTTCGCACGACACCATCAACTCGGCGCCCGCTGACGCCCGCATCGTGTCCCGCGCGACAGTGTCAAACGTTCCGGCTTATCCGAAGAAGCTGCCGTCCATTCTGATCGCCGCCTTTGCGACATTTGTGCTCAGCTCCGGCTTTGTGCTCACGAAGGAGATCATGGCGGCGCCCGCGGGATTTGCGCCGGTTCGTTATCCGGAAGTGCCGTCCGACGGCCTGGGGCCCCGGGTGGCAACATTGTTCAACGAACCGCGCCGCGGCGAGCAAGCTGCCAGCTCCGTGTCGTCCTTCAGTTCAATCGCCGGTGCCGCAATGACGATGCGAGACATGGGCGGTCAGCACGCGGTGTTTGGCGCGGAGCAGGGAATGAATGCGAGCCAAACCGCGATAAAACTCGCGCGGGCTCTGGCTGACAATTCTCGCGTCGTGCTCGTCGGACTTGGCTCCGGCAGTACCGCGATCCGCGGTATTTCGAACGAGCCGTCGGCTCAAGGTCTCGCCGATCTCGCGCGCGGCATGGCGTCATTCGGCAGCATCATCACCAAGGACCGGCTTTCGCCCCTGCAACTGATCTCGGCGGGACACGCGCCGGTCGATCGGATCGAACTTCTGGCCGCCCCGGGCATGGTCATGAATTTCAATGCGCTGGCGCGCAGCTACGATCACGTCGTTATCGACGCCGGTGCGGTGTCAGGCCCGGAGATCGAACGTATTGCCGAGATTGCGCCCCATGCCGTGCTGGTCACAGACTCACCGGCCAGCGCTTCGGCCGCCGCCGCGCGCGACCGCCTGCTGGCAGCGGGATTTCGCGATGTGCGCGTCCTCGTAAACGGATACGGCGCCGGCGAGACCGCGGCTGCCGCTTGACCGCCGGCGGACGCGCTCAATTCAATCCACGTCAATTCGCAGCGGATAGGGCGTGTTGACGGCGCGGTGCGCTTGACGAAGGATTATCAAATTAAGCCCTAGGATAGTGAATCTTCGACAAGGCAACGTCCGTGGCCGACTTGAAACAGACGATCATTCGCGGCGGTCTAGAATCGCTTTACTTTACGGGCGCGCATATCGCGCTTCGGCCCTTTGTCGCCGGCGTCGGCGCCATTCTGACCCTGCACCATGTCCGTCCGCCGCGGCCGGACCGTTTCCAGCCCAACCGCCTGCTCGAAGTGACGCCGCGTTTCCTGACGCGTGTCGTGACGAAACTGCGCAGCTCCGGATTCGATCTCATAAGCCTCGGCGAACTGCATCGCCGCATGACCGAAGGCGATTTTTCGCAACGCTTTGTCTGCCTGACATTCGACGACGGCTATCGCGATACGCTGCAATGGGCCTATCCGATCCTTAAGGAAGCGGGCGTGCCGTTTGCGATCTACGTGCCGACGAGCTTTCCCGACCGGCTCGGCGAATTGTGGTGGCTGGTTCTTGAAGCGGTGATTTCGCGCAACGATCGTATCGGTCTCGCCATCGACGGCCGCGACCGCAAATTCGACTGCAGAACCGTTGCCGAGAAGCGTGCGCTCTACGACGAGCTTTATTGGTGGCTGCGCGGCCGGCCGACGGAAGCCGAGATGCGCGGCGTGGTCCGCAGTCTCGCGGCTTACTATCACGTCGATGTCGCGGCGTTCTGCGACGAGTTGTGCATGAGCTGGCCGGAACTGGCGCAACTGGCATCCGACCCGCTCGTGACCGTCGGCGCGCACACGGTCAATCATCCGATGCTGGCAAAGCTGCCGAAGGAAGCGGTGCGCTCGGAAATGGATTTGAGCCGCTCGGTCATCGAAGCCGCGCTGTGCGTGCGGCCGGAACATTTATCGTATCCCTACGGTGACCGTGGCTCCGCCGGGCCGCGCGAATTCGGGATTGCAGCCGAGCTCGGTTTCAAGACCGCGGTGACGACGCGGCCGGGCGTGCTGTTTCCGGAGCATGCCCGGAACATGACGGCACTGCCGCGGATTTCGCTCAACGGCGACTACCAGCGCATGCGCTACGTGCGGGTGTTGTTGTCGGGCAGCGCAACGGCGATGTGGAACGGCTTTCGCCGGCTCGACGCCGCGTAATCCGGCTTTCGCTATTTGGTCCCGATCTTTCGCGGGCTCATCCACGAAATGATCGGCATTGCCGGCAATACCCAGCCGATGCCGGCTATCACGTAGTACGTGACCGACAGCGCGGTGCTGTCGTGAATGACCGGAAATTGCGCCAGCGCCATCGCGACGAGCGCCCACAGGATCACGAGCACGAACAGCGCAACAGTGCCGATGAACTTGCGCAAACGGATCGGCATGACGGCGGCGACACCAGCGACATAAGGTCGGTTGCGAGGGCAGGGGGCAGCACTATATGGTCCGCGCGCGACAGACAAGCAGGCGATCGCAAGCGAAAAATGATGACAGCCGGCAGCGCGGAACAGCATGGGCACGCGATCAGGCTATGGCTCTACGCCGTCGCTGCGCTCGTCCTCGCCCTGGTGCTCGTGGGCGGGACGACGCGGCTTACCGAATCCGGCCTGTCGATCACCGAATGGCAGCCTGTCATGGGCACGCTGCCACCGCTGAACGAAACGCAATGGCAGAGTGAATTCGAGAAATATCAAGCCATCCCGCAATACCGCAAACTCAATCGCGGCATGAGCCTCGGCGCGTTCAAGACGATCTACTGGTGGGAGTGGACGCACCGGTTGATCGGCCGGACGATCGGCGCGGCATTCCTGCTGCCGTTTTTGTGGTTCCTGTGGCGCGGTGCGATCGCGCCTGGAATGCGCGGCAGGCTCTGGGTGATCTTTGGCCTTGGCGGGCTTCAAGGCGCCGTCGGCTGGTGGATGGTGGCTTCCGGTCTCGCCGATCGCGTCGAGGTTTCGCAATATCGGCTGGCGACGCATCTGGTTCTTGCCTGCGTCATCTACGTGGCGCTGCTCTGGACGGCGCGGCGCTGGGACGAAGAACCTTCAGCACCGGCGCCGGTCCGTGTTCGCGGCGGCGCCGTCGGATTGTTCATTCTGGTGCTGGCGCAAATCTATCTCGGCGCATTGGTCGCGGGGCTGCGCGCCGGATACGCGTTCAATACCTGGCCGCTGATCGACGGCGCGCTTATTCCGGATTCAGCGCGGCTATTTTTCGATACTCCGCTGTGGCGGAATTTTTTCGAGAACACGCTGACCGTGCAATTCGATCATCGCATGCTTGCCTATGCAATCTGGCTTCTTGCCGTCCTTCACGCCTGCGATGCGGCGCGCACGGTAAAGCGCGGTCCGGCAGTCACCGGCGCGATCGTCCTTGCAGCGGCGGTAACCGTCCAGGCGGCGCTTGGCATCTGGACGCTGCTGATGGTTGTGCCGCTGCCGCTTGCGCTCATGCATCAAGCCATGGCGATGATCGTGCTGACGGTCGCGACGGTTCATGCAGCCGGCGTCGTGGAGCGCGTTACCCACGCCATGCCGTCGCCCGCACGCGCGTAGCCGCTTAGTCCGCCAGCGCCTGTTCGAGGTCGGCGATGATGTCTTCCTTGTCCTCGATGCCGATCGAGAGCCGCACCACGTCGGGTCCGGCGCCGGCCTGCACCTTCTGTGCGTCGCTGAGCTGGCGGTGCGTGGTCGAGGCTGGATGAATAATGAGCGAGCGGGTGTCGCCGATATTGGCGAGATGAGAAAACAGTTTCACATTCGACACGAGTTTTACGCCGGCGTCGTAGCCGCCCTTGAGTCCGAACGTGAATACCGCGCCGGCGCCCTTCGGGCAGTATTTCTTGGCGAGGTTGTAATAGCGGTCGCCGGGCAATCCCGGATAGCTCACCCACGCGACTTTCGGATGCGCCGCAACCCATTGCGCGACCGCGAGCGCGTTGTCGCAATGGCGCTGCATGCGCAGCGGCAGCGTCTCGATGCCGGTGATGAACAAAAACGAGTTGAACGGCGACAGCGCCGATCCGATATCGCGCAGCGCCAGCACCCGGCAGGCGATGGCGAAGGCGAAGTTGCCGAACGTTTCGTGCAGCACGATGCCGTGATATTCCGGTCGCGGTTCGCACAGCATCGGATAGCGCCGCTCGCGCGACCAGTTGAACGTGCCACCGTCGACGATCATCCCGCCGATCGAATTGCCGTGGCCGCCGAGGAATTTGGTCAGCGAATGAACGACGATGTCGGCGCCATGCTCGAACGGCTTGCACAGATATGGTGTCGCAAGCGTGTTGTCGACGATATAGGGCACGCCGGCGCGCCGCGCGATCTGCGCGACAGCGGCAATGTCGGTGATGACGCCGCCGGGATTGGCGATCAACTCGGTGAAGATCGCCTTGGTCTTCGGGCTGATGGCGCGTTCGAACGACGCGAGATCGTCGGGATCCGCCCAGACGACGTTCCAGCCGAAATTCTTGAATGCGTGATTGAACTGGTTGATCGAGCCGCCGTAGAGCTTCTTCGACGCCACGAACTCATCGCCGGGCTGCATCAGGCAATGGAAAACCAGAACCTGTGCCGCGTGGCCCGACGCCACGGCAAGTCCCGCCGTCCCGCCCTCGAGCGCGGCGACGCGTTCTTCGAGAACGGCCGTCGTCGGATTGCCGATGCGCGTATAGATATTGCCGAAGGCTTGCAGCCCGAACAGCGAAGCGGCGTGATCGACGCTTTCAAACACATATGAGGTGGTCTGATAGATCGGTGTCGCGCGCGCGCCGGTGGTCGGATCGGGTTGCGCGCCGGCATGGACGGCAAGCGTGGAGAAGCCCGGAATGCGTTCGGTCATCTGCCGATCCTCGTCTGGAAAGCTACAGAGCCGGTTTATAGGACCGGCAGAGGCCGTCAAGGCGCGGCGCGTGCATTGCGTTAATTAAGGAAAAGGCGCGCTGCCCGATCAGGCAGCGACGAAAAATGGTTCTTCGGATCGGCGCTTGCCGATCAGGACATTATTTGAAGTGCCGGATCGCCGTTCGGCAGGCCGGCGAGATTTTGCTGCGGTTGACCATCAGGCAATGCGCCACCTGCTCGCGGTCAGGGATGAACTGCCCGCAAACGGTCTGGGCGTCGATCATGCAGGCATCCTGATCCTGCTGCGAGTCCGCCATGACGGCGGCGGGCGTAAGCATCAGTCCAAACAGTCCGAAGCCAAGTACAGCAAGGATTTTCATGGTTTCCCATCCCGGCGGGGAGGCCGCTCTGAACATTAGTCGGCGAATGTCATGAAGAAGTTCATAATGATCGGCCGCGTCAGCGGTTGCGATCTTCGCGCTGGGCACGATCGGCGGCTTCGGTCGAACCGCCCGGAGCGCTGGTCCGATTGAGGGACATGCGCTGGACGCCGCCGATTGTCGCCTTCTTTGAGCTCAATATGCGGGTATTGACGCCCATCCAGGCGATTTCCGACGACAAGCGGCCATATTCGATCTTGGGGCAGCGGTTCATCACCACCTTTAATCCGTTGGCTTCCGCCAGCGCCGCCGCTTCGTCATTGCGCACGCCGAGCTGCATCCAGATCACCTGCGGCCGCGGCTTGAGCGCAAGCGCCTCCTGAACGACCGAAACCGCATATTGCGAGCCGCGGAAAATATCGACCATGTCCACCGGCTCCGGAATATCGGCGAGCCGCGCATAGATCGTCTGACCAAGCATGGAGGGCCCGGCGTGGCCCGGATTGACCGGGATCATGTGATACCCGCGTTCGAGGAGATATTTGAAAGCGAAGTAGCTCGGCCGATTTTCCTTCTCCGAGGCGCCGACCATCGCGATCGTCTTCACGGTATTGAGAATGCCGCGAATATATGTGTCCGGATAGGAATCGTGATTCATCGCGCGCCTGGACCTTTGCGGTCTTCTGTCGATCTTTTATCTGTCTTCTATCGATCTTGCCATTTCGGATCGCGCTTTTCGATGAAGGCGCTGATGCCTTCCTCGGCGTCGCGCGCCAGCATGTTCTCGACCATCACGTCTGAAGCATATTTATAGGCGTCGGCGAGCGGCATTTCGGCCTGCTTATAGAAGGCTTCCTTGCCGATCTTGACGGTGAGGGCGGATTTCGCCGCGATTTTCTCCGCGAGCTTGAGCGCTTCCATGCGCTCATGGCCTGCCGCGACGACGTGATTGACGAGGCCGATCCGTGCCGCGTCCTCGGCCGGGATCAATTCGCCGGTGAGGAGCATTTCCATCGCGGCCTTACGCGAAACGTCGCGCGACAAGGCGACCATGGGTGTCGAGCAGAACAGCCCGATATTGACGCCGGGGGTCGCGAACCTCGCGGCCGCGGAAGCAACTGCAAGGTCGCAGCTGGCGACGAGCTGGCAGCCCGCCGCGGTCGCGGTGCCCTGCACAGAAGCGATGACCGGCTGCGGCAGCGTCACGATCTGCTGCATCAAGGTGCTGCACATATCCATGATCTTCTTGAAATAGGCGCGGCCGCGGTCGTCGTCGGAACGGTGCGTGTTCAGTTCCTTCAGGTCATGGCCCGCCGAAAATGCCGGGCCGTTCGCGGCCAGCACCACCACGCGCACCTTGCGGTCATGCGCGATCGCAGTCAGCGCATCGCCAAGCGCTTGCAGGAGGGCTTCCGAGAGGCTGTTGCGGGCCGCCGGCCGGTTGAGCGTCAGGACAGCGATGCCGTCATGATCTTCCCGCAGCAGGACCGAGGCCGGCGAGGTCGCGGCGGCTTTGGCGTTGGCAACTTTGGCGTTGGTAGGTTGGACGTTCATCGGCCTATCCCGCTTCTTCAGCGTGCAATCTCCAGATGTCTATTGTATCGGAGAACGCAACCCGGGGGGAGTTGCTCATGAGCGAGGGTAAAGAACGCACCGGCAAGGCACTGCCGCCGCCAAAATTGTCCCGTGACGAGCTTGTCGCGCTGCTGCGCACCGAATTCCCGGAAGCGGCCCACGCGGTGGGTGACTACGATGTCGAGGATGTCTGGCACGGCGGCTGCCGCGTGCGCCGCCGGCATCACGATCAATCGCTGCGTCCGGGCGGCACGGTGTCAGGCCCGATCATGATGGCGCTTGCCGATTTCACGATGTATCTCGCCGTCCTTTCGGCGATCGGCTGGGTACCGCTCGCGGTGACGACCAATCTCAATATCAACTTTCTCAAAAAACCGGGCGCACGGGATCTCATTGCCGAAGCGCGGCTGATCAAACTCGGCAAGCGGCTTGCGGTCGGGGAAGTGCATATCCGCTCCGATGGCGACGATGACAGCGTCGCCCACGTCACTTCGACCTACTCGATACCGGCATAAAAAGTACATGGGTATAAAAATACCTCCAAATTAACGTATTGGGAATGCTCGTTTAATTGAAACCATTTGACGCGATATGGTGACGTAGCTAGAAGCCTCGCCACGGCGCCGGCCGGTCGGCCGCCAGCACAGACGGATTGGATATGAAGACCTTTTCTGCAAAACCCGCCGAGGTCGAGAAGAAGTGGGTGATGATCGATGCCGAGGGCCTCGTCGTCGGCCGCCTTGCTTCGCTCGTGGCGCTCCGCTTGCGCGGCAAGCACAAGCCGACGTTCACGCCGCATGTCGATTGCGGCGACAACGTCATCGTGATCAACGCCGCGAAGGCCGTGTTGACCGGCCGCAAGGTGCAGCAAAAGATCTATTACAAGCACACCGGCTATATCGGCGGCATCAAGGAACGCACCGCGAAGTCGATCCTTGCCGGCCGCTTTCCCGAACGGATCGTCGAAAAAGCCATCGAGCGGATGCTGCCGCGCGGGCCGCTCGGCCGCCAGCAACTCGGAAATCTGAGGGTCTATCCGCACGCCGAGCATCCGCACGAGGCGCAGCAGCCGGAAAAGATCGATATTGGCGCGATGAACCGCAAGAATAAGAGGACCGCGTAATGGCCGAGACGATGCAAACGCTCGAGGACCTGTCCTCGCTCAAGCCCGCCGCTGCGCCGCAGCCGCCCAAATACGTGCAGAAGCTCGACAAGCAGGGCCGCGCTTATGCGACCGGCAAGCGCAAGGACGCGGTCGCGCGGGTCTGGATCAAGATGGGCGGCGGCAAAATCCTCGTCAACGATCGGCCGGTGGAAACCTATTTTGCCCGGCCGGTTCTGCGCATGCTGATTCAGCAGCCGCTCGTCGCGGCAAGCCGCCAGGGCCAATACGACGTCGTCTGCACGGTTTCGGGCGGCGGCCTGTCGGGCCAGGCCGGCGCGGTGCGTCACGGCCTGTCGAAGGCGTTGATGCGGCATGAACCCGAATTGCGCGGCGCGCTCAAGCGCGGCGGATTCCTCACCCGCGATCCGCGCGTCGTCGAGCGCAAGAAGTACGGCCGCGCCAAGGCGCGCAGAAGCTTCCAGTTCTCGAAGCGCTAATACGCTTAGGCACGCGGGAATGAGCGGACTATTTCGATTCTAGAAAGCGGATCGTTTCGATCCTAGAAAAACGCCAGCGTGCGGATTTCGATGCTTTCGCGCGGCCGCGCGTTCGGCGGCGTCGTCGGATCGTCGAATGCGGTGTGGGCGGTCCAGCGCGCGTGGCCGTCTTTTTCCGAATCGAATACCTTGAACACCAGCGCCTCTTCGCGCCGCATGCGCGGAAACCAGAACCATTTGTGCTCCGGATTGTAGCTGATGGCGTAGGTCTGGCCGATGCGGCCGGGCGCGCTGCCGCTCCGAGATGATCATGTCATCCGGTGACAGCGTCCGCGCGTCCGCCATGGCCAGCGGATAGGTTTCGACCGGATGGCGGATCGGCCGCCACACCTGGATGACGGCGAAGCGGCGTTTCAGCAGTTCCTCGGCTTCGTCGGGCAGGATGTCGCGCACGCGTTGCGGCGCCGACCATTCGGTATAGTCGTTGTGCACGCGGCGCACGACTTCGCGGATTTTCTTTGATTCGCGCAACTCGTCATCGGCGGTGCGCAGCGTATGATCGAACACCACGACGCGCCTGGCGCCGCTCTGGGCTTTGATCAGCGCCTCCATCTCCGGATAGTAGACACGTTTGATCTCGGCCTCATCGTAGAAATCCTTGACCCCGGTATCGTGGCGCACGAAACGGAACCCCTCGCGCTCCAGCACGAAATCGCCGGCATGCGGCCGGCCATTGTGGATCTTCACGCGCCGCGGATCGGGCGTGCCGCCAGCGCGCGTGTCACTGCCGCCGGGAGTGGCGACGATGGTGAAGACCTTGTTGCCGTCGTCGACGATGTAATTGAGCGTGGCTTCGATCGTCGAAGGCTCTGGATTGTCTCGCGCGGCGCTGAGTTCTGCGGTCAGGGACATGGGGGACTCCTGTTCTTCCTTCAATTTATGTGCGCGCGGCCCGCAAGTGAAGCGGCTGCGGACGCCGGTAAATCCATGCTCCGGGCCGCCCGGTGCATAAAATCACGTTCCACGGGTTTACCCGGCGGCAACAGTATTTGCGCGTTTCGCTCCGTCGTAACACCTCCGGAACGCTTGCTGCCTAGTTTCGCCGCCGTCAGTCTTCGGTGGCGTCATGCATCTCGATGTCAAAACGCTCTCCGTGGTGACGGTGTTCGTCACGGCGCTTCTCGGAGCATTGCTGGTCTTTGCCGGCCTGCAAAACCGCAACATCCGCGCTCCGATGTGGTGGGGCGCGGCGCATATCGTCAATGCATGCGGTCTCGGCCTTTTGACCTCGCGGGGCGCGGCGCCCGATTTCGTCACCAACGACATCGCCAATGCGCTCATCCTCGTCGGCTACGGCCTGACCTGGACCGGCGCGCGCGTCTTTGACGGACGAAATGCGCTGGTGCTGCAAGTGCTGCTGGCGCCGGTAATCTGGCTCGCACTGTGCCGCATGCCGGTCTTCGCGGCCAACCCGGATATCGAAGTCATTGTGGTCTCGACGATGCTCGCTGGGCTTGCGCTGCGGGCAGCGGAAGAACTCTGGCGCGGACGCACCGAGCCGCTGATGTCGCGCGGCCCGGCTGTCGCGGTGCTGCTCGCCTATGCTGCGGTGCTGCTGGCGCGCGTGCCGGCGACGCTTTTGGCGCCGGGTTTTCAGGACGATTCGCTGATGCGCGGCGTGTCATTCACGCTGCTCACGTTCGGCACCCTGCTTTTCACCGTCGTTATGGCGTTCTTGCAGCTCAACATGACCAAGGAACGCACCGAACTCAAACACAAGATCAACGCACTGATCGACCCGTTGAGCGGTGTGGCGAACCGGCGCGCTTTCCTCGACGAGGCGACGGGATTACTGGCGCGGCAAGAAACCGGTCATGAGTTCCTGGCGGTGCTGCTGTTTGATCTCGATCGTTTCAAACAGATCAACGATCATTACGGCCACGCTGTCGGCGATGCCGTCTTGCAGAAATTCGCAAGCACCGCGACCGATACGCTCGGCACGGACATACTTTTTGCCCGCATCGGCGGCGAGGAATTCGCCTCCTGCATTCCGGTCGGTGACATCGACGAGGCCTATGCGATCGCCGACCGGGTGCGGCGCAATTTCGCCCTGGCGTCGGCGTGCTTCGGCAGCGACCGCCTTTCGCCAAGCGTCAGTGTCGGCGTCACCCTTGCATGCGATCCCGAGGCCACCATCACGGATCTGCTCTCGATCGTGGACCGGGCGCTGTACCGCGCCAAGGAGCTTGGGCGCAATCGCGTCGAAACCGAGATGCCGTCGGATGGCGAAGCCGCTATCGGCGCACCGTCGATCGTGCCGATTATCGGGCCGGATCGCAGTGCGGGTGCCACCCAGTCGATCGGCCGGCGCTGGCGCGCCGCATCGTGACGTTTGTGCCCGAAAACGCCGGGTCGCGCCGGATCTGCTTTTGAATGTCCGAATCCGTTTGTTGCAATTTTCAAAAGTTAATTCGAGAAAACCTTTGGGATAGCCCACACATTCAACAAAGAACTTGCTGCTAGGAAAAAGGCATCGAAGTGAGGAGCTACTCTCGATGCTGGCGCACCTGGCAGAGGCGACGATGTCGCTCGACATCGGTACACTCTTTGTCATTGCAACGTGTGTGACTGCGTTGCTTGGCCTGTTTTTGCTGTTCGCCTGGATGCAGGACCGCATCCATGCATTGGCATGGTGGGGGACGGCTTACCTGATCGGCGGATTTTCCGGCGCACTGTGGCGGCTGGATAAACTCGTTTCCCCGCCGTTGCCCTCGGGCATGCCCGACGTCCTCTTTTTCATTGCCGTGGGCATGATCTGGAGCGCGGCACGCAACTTCCACGGCCGTCCGGTGCGCTGGGGCGCGATGTGCTTCGGCGCGGTCGTGTGGGTTGCCGCGTCGCCCTTCATGCCGGAATCGGCGTCCGACCGCATCATGCTGAGTTCGAGCATCGTTGCCGTTTATACGTTCCTGATCGCCGCCGAGCTTTGGCGCGAGCGGCGCAAATCGCTGATCCGGCGCTGGCCGGCGATCTTCGTGCCGATGCTGCACGGCGCCATTTTCCTCTTTCCCGTGGCGCTGGCCAGTCTCGGCGTCCGCAGTCTCGCCACCGGCTGGATCGCGGTCTTCGCAATCGAGGTCGTGCTCTATGTGGTCGGCGCCGCGTTCATCGTGCTGGTCCTGGCGAAGGATCGCACCGTGAACCGCTACAAGATGGCCGCGGAAACCGATTCATTGACCGAGCCTGCTCAACCGCCGCGGCTTCTTCGAGGCGGCAGCCGCGCTGATGAATCGCAACAAGGCCGCTCGCGCGCCGGTCTGCGTGCTCGCCTTCGATCTCGATCATTTCAAATCGATCAATGACCGGTTCGGGCACAAGACCGGCGACGCGGTGCTCAGCCTGTTTGCGCGCGTGACGCGCAAGACCATGCGCGGCAACGACGTGATCGGCAGAATCGGCGGCGAGGAGTTCGTCGCGATCCTGTCCGGCAAGCTTGCCGAGGCCTCCATCGCCGCCGAGCGCGTGCGCACGGCCTTCGAGAAAGCCGCCGTCGCACCGGATAGTCCGCAAATCCCGGCGACGGTGAGCATCGGAATGGCGTGCGGTGCGCCGGATGCGTCGATCGACGTCCTTATCGCCCGCGCCGATGCCGCGCTTTATCGCGCCAAGGCGAACGGGCGCAACAGGATCGAATGCGACGAAGAGATGATTACCGCAGCGGTCGTGGAACGCCCGGCCGATGGCCGCGCCGAAGTCAGGTCGGTTCCATCCATCGGCCGTGTTCCGGCGCTCGCGGTTCCGATCTTCGTGCGCTAACGCCGCCTGTCTCGCCGGCGCGTGAACTGAAAAAGAAAAGGGCGCCCTGGGGCGCCCTTTAGTTTGCGTCGCCTGTGCGACGCAGGGAGGATACTCACGCCAACGCTTACGACGAGTAATACATGTCGAACTCGACCGGATGCGGGGTGTGTTCGAAACGGATCACCTCGGTCATCTTCAGGTCGATATAGCTGTCGATGAAATCGTCGTCGAAGACGCCGCCGGCCTTGAGGAAGCCGCGGTCCTTGTCGAGCTCTTCGAGCGCCTGGCGCAGCGAGCCGCATACCGTCGGAATCTTCTTCAACTCCTTCGGCGGCAGATCGTAGAGATCCTTGTCGATCGCGTCGCCCGGATGCAGCTTGTTCTTCACGCCGTCGAGGCCGGCCATCAGCATCGCCGAGAAGGCGAGATACGGATTGGCGAGCGGATCGGGGAACCGCACCTCGACGCGCTTTGCCTTCGGGTTCGTCGTGTACGGGATACGGCACGATGCCGAGCGGTTGCGCGCCGAGTAGGCGAGCAGAACCGGCGCTTCGAAGCCCGGCACCAGCCGCTTGTAGGAGTTCGTCGTCGGGTTGGTGAAGGCGTTGATCGCCTTGGCGTGCTTGATGATGCCGGCGATGTAGGAGAGGCAGGTTTCGGAAAGGTCGGCATATTTGTTGCCGGCGAAGACCGGCTTGCCGCTCTTCCAGATCGACTGATGGCAATGCATGCCCGAGCCGTTGTCGCCATAGACCGGCTTCGGCATGAACGTCGCGGTCTTGCCGTAAACCTGCGCGACCTGCTGGATGCAGTACTTATAGATGATCAGCCGGTCGGCCATGGTCACCATGAGCGGCGCGAATTTCAGCCCGAGTTCGTGCTGGGCGGAAGCGACTTCGTGGTGATGCTTTTCGACGACGCAGCCCATCTTCGCCATGGCCGCGAGCATTTCCGAGCGCATGTCCTGGGCGGAATCCTGCGGCGGTACCGGGAAATAGCCCTTCTTGGTGCCGACGCGATGGCCGAGATTGCCGCCTTCGTAATCCATGTCGGAATTCGACGGCAGTTCGACCGAGTCGAGCTTGAAGCCGGTGTTGTAGGGATCGGCCTTGTACTTCACGTCGTCGAACACGAAGAACTCGGCTTCCGGGCCGAAAAAGATGGTGTCGCCGACGCCCATGGACTTCACCATGCCTTCGGCCTTCTTGGCGATGCCGCGCGGATCGCGATTGTAGGGCTCGCCGGTCGTCGGTTCGAGAATGTCGCAGATCAGCGACATCGTCGTTTCCGCGAAGAACGGATCGATGCAAGCGGTGGCCGGATCCGGCATGAGGCACATGTCGGATTCGTTGATCGCCTTCCAGCCCGCGATCGACGATCCGTCGAACATCATGGCCTTCGGCGAACGTATCTTCTTCGATCATGGTGACGTCGAAGGTGACATGCTGCCACTTGCCGCGCGGATCGGTGAATCGGAAATCGACGTATTTCACGTCGTTGTCCTTGATGATTTTCATGACATTCTTTGGCGTCGTCATGGAATGCGTACCCTTTCGTGCTCTGTTAGATGCCCAGTCCCGCTATAAAATCGCGCCGGTCCAACTCCGTGTGCCGTCCGCAGGCACAAGCAGTGACCGGCAATTCAGATGGCGTCGACTCCGGATTCCCCCGTCCTGATCCGGATTGCTTCTTCGATATTTGAGACGAAGATTTTCCCGTCGCCGATCCGTCCGGTTTGGGCGGCGCGACGGATCGCCTCGATCGCTTTTTCGACCAAGTCGTCACCGAGCACAATCTCGATCTTCACCTTCGGCAGAAAATCGACGACGTATTCGGCCCCGCGATAGAGCTCCGTGTGCCCTTTCTGGCGGCCAAATCCCTTGGCTTCGGTGACGGTAATTCCTTGCAGACCTACTTCCTGCAGCGCCTCCTTCACCTCGTCGAGTTTGAACGGCTTTATGATTGCCTCGATTTTTTTCATCGCGTCTCGTCTCCCGGCTCCTAAATGACCAGAATCATCGCTGGAACCGAGCTTTGGTTAGCAGGTCCCGTGCCAAGGCCTTTCACGACCGGAAACCCCAATAGGGTCAATGAACTAGAGCTAGATTGGCACATCCCTGCGAGGGTTGCGGTTTCGCCTTCGCCAACAAACTAGGCACGCTGCCTATAATCTCGTCAATGGCTGGATCAAACGGTTGGCGCGCGGTGTCCGCCCAACGGCGCATTGGTTATTGTGCAACGGCATGACTGAGGTCCTCACCAGCGGCGAAATGGCGGAAGCTGACCGTCTGGCGATCGCCGGCGGCGTTGCCGGCATCGTTCTCATGGAGGAGGCCGGCAAGGCGGTGGCCGAGGCCGTTGCCGCACTCAAACCTGCGGGCCGGCGCGTCGTTGTCGTGGCCGGACCCGGCAATAATGGCGGCGACGGTTTTGTCGCGGCGCGGCTGCTCGCCAAGGGCGGGTACACGGCGCGCGTTTTGCTTGTCGGCGATCCGGCCAAACTGAAAGGCGATGCGGCGCTCGCCGCCAAAAAATGGAACGGAGCGGTTGCGGCCGCCACGCCGGACGCGCTCGCGGGCGCCGGCCTCGTCATCGATGCGCTGTTCGGCGCCGGCCTCGACCGTCCCGTTGAAGGGCTCGCGCGCGCGATGATCGATGCCATGAATGCACAGGCTTCGCCCGTCGTCGCTGTCGACCTGCCGAGCGGCATCAATGGAACATCGGGCGCGGTGATGGGGGTTGCCGTGAACGCAACGGAGACCGTCACTTTTTTCCGGAAAAAACCGGGCCATCTTCTGTTGCCGGGGCGGCTTCATTGCGGGCCTGTGATCGTTGCCGATATCGGCATTCCGGCTTCGGTGCTCGCGCGCATCGGGCCGCGAACATTTGAGAACGTGCCAAAACTCTGGCGCCCGAAATTTCCGGTGCCGCGGCACGACGCCCACAAATACGATCGCGGTCACGCGGTCGTGGTGTCGGGGCCGTCATGGTCGACGGGCGCGGCACGCCTCGCTGCGCGCGGCGCATTGCGCGCCGGCGCGGGCCTTGTCACCATTGCAAGCCCGCGCGAGGCGCTTGCGATCAACGCCGCCGCGAGCCTTGCCGTCATGGTCCGACCCGTCGATGGCGCCGCCGAACTGGCGGAGTTCCTCGCCGACCGGCGCCTGAACGCGCTCGCAATTGGTCCGGGCGTCGGTGTCGGCGGGGCAACGTGCGAACTCGTTCTCGCCGCGCTTTCCGGCGACCGCGCGGTCGTGCTCGACGCCGATGCGATCACGAGCTTTGCCCAGGCGCCCGAGCGGCTCGCCAACGCGATCAATGCGAGGGGGCCGCAGGCCACGCTTCTTACCCCGCACGAAGGCGAGTTTTCGCGTTACTTCGGCGCCTTGGATCCGCGCACGCAAACCGGATCGAAGCTCGAGAGAGCGCGGCTTGCAGCCGAACTCACCGGCGCGACGGTACTGCTCAAGGGCGCCGATACGGTCGTCGCCACGGCCGGCGGACGGGCATCCATAGCCGCCAACGCACCGGCCTACCTTGCCACCGCCGGAGCGGGCGACGTGTTGGCTGGCATCGCGACTGGGCTGTTGGCGCAGGGCATGCCGGTCTTCGAAGCGGCTTCGGTCGCTGTCTGGCTCCACGGCGAAGCGGCGATCGCTTTCGGCCCGGGGCTTATTTCCGAGGATCTGACTGAAACTTTACCTCACGTTTACAAGGCGCTGCTGGCTTAAGCTCACGTCACTTCGAACCAAAGTTCCTGGTTGGGAGCGAGCCCCTCGATCGCCCACTTGCCGGGATTGTCGGCAACGAAGGCGATGCGAGATTTGCCCCGCGGTTCGATCGGCATCGTATCGAGCCAGAATGGCTTCCAGCCGTCATCAAGTGCATCGAGAAGACGAAAACTGTGTCCATGCAGGTGGATATGATTGTTTTCTGACGTTGGATTTGAAAGTCCCAGGATCACTGTTCGTCTGCGTTTGGCGGTGAACAGCGGACTGCTCCGCCGCGTCTCCGAAACCCGGCCGGTAACCCAGTCGAAGCGAAGGGCGCCGGCAAAGTCCATCCGTTCGGGCAGCGGATTGGCCGGCAACGGTTTCGGATCTTGCCGGAGCGTTTTGGGCGCGCCTTGGTCGCAGACAATACTGACGATCGGAACGTCGCCGGTTTTGCGCTCGACCAAAATGGGAGCTGTGGCGCCCGGCGCCTGCGTGCAATCCACAAACACGTCGATCCGGTTGCCAGGGCCGAGCGACAGCCGGCCGTCGCGCGCGGCAAACGGTTCTGCCGGCTGGCCGTCGATCGCCATGACAAAGGCCGGCAGGCCCTTGATGTGCAGACCGAGCATGTCGCTTGCGGACGCATTGATGATGCGCAGCCGAAGACGCGCATTGGCCTGCGTGCGAATCTCGAAATTCTCCGCACCGTTGACCGTGATCGGCGGTCCGCCGCCGGCTGCCGGCTGTTTGGGCGTTGCGAAGATGAGCGTCAGGTCGCGATCGACATCGATATTTTCGGCTTCGCTGACGACAAGCGCGCCGTAAAGGCCGCCCGGCGTTTGCCCGGCGGGGTGATACCAGTACGTTCCCGCGTCAGGCGCGATGAAGCGGCAGTCGAAACCTTGTCCCGGCGCAATCGGCTGCTTGTGTGAGCGGCGGCGTGCCGTCCATGGCATTGGCGAGCCGGACGCCGTGCCAGTGCACCGCCGTGGGCTCCGCCATCTGATTGACGACGCGCAGCCGAACCTCTTCGCCGCGCCGAACCTGCAAGGCGGGTCCGGGCGCCGTCCCGTCGAAGCCAGAATCTCGGACGGTCAGGAGCCGCGGATCGGCGGCCGGCGGCCCGGCCTGGGATCGCGCGCTTGCGGTCAACGCCGCCAAGCCGGTTGCGAGACTGCCACCAAGCACGCGCCGCCGCGACAGCGGGGAGGGGGATTTCACGAATCGATCTGCCTCAGAACCTTGCGCTTTTTAGCCGCCTAATCGATTCGGGCTGTTGCGCAAAATGGAGCTATTTTCCGGGCTATTTTTGTAGTGTCCCGGAGCGCCGTGCGTGATATAAGCCGCGCCACCGGGCCGCCCTGCGTGTCGCGGGCGTGGCGGAATTGGTAGACGCGCGGGATTTAGGTTCCCGTGACGAAAGTCGTGGGGGTTCGAGTCCCTCCGCCCGCACCAGCTGGGCGGTTTTCCTAAAACTTGGCCGTGATGCGCTCGGCAATTGGGCGACAAAATCGGGCCGTGAACGAGTAGTGCCGATGCAGGTGACTGAAACCTCTGCCGCGGGTCTCAAGCGGGAATATCGCGTTGTCGTTCCCGCCACCGATCTGGCGACGCGGGTCAACGAGCGGCTCGACGAACTCAAGGGCCGCGTGCAACTGCGCGGTTTCCGGCCCGGCAAGGTGCCGGTCGCCCATCTCAAGCGGCTCTACGGCAAATCCGCCATGGCGGAGGTGATCGAAGCTGCCGTCCGCGAGGCCAATACCAAGATCGTCACCGATCACGGCTTCAAGCTCGCCACCGAGCCCAAGGTCGTGCTGCCGACCGGACGAAGGCGCGGTCGAAGGCGTCATCGATGGCAAAGCCGATCTCGCCTACACGGTCGAAATGGAGATCGTGCCGCCGATCACGCTCGCCGATTTCAAGACGATCAAGCTCGAACGCCTGACCGCGCCGGTCGAGGATTCCGAGATCGACAAGTCGCTGCAGACCATCGCCGAGCAGAACCGGCCGTTCGCCGCCAAGGACGAAGGCGGCGGAGAAGGGCGATCGCGTCACCATCTCGTTCCAGGGCACCATGAACGGCGAAGCCTTCGAGGGCGGCTCCGGCGAGGACGTGCCGATGGTGCTCGGATCCGGCCAGTTCATTCCCGGTTTTGAAGATCAGCTCACGGGCATCAAGGCCGGCGAAAACCGGACCATTGACGGTGAAATTCCCCGAAAGCTACGCCGGCGCCCGCTGTGGCCGGCAAAGATGCGAGCTTTGCGGTGACGGCCAAGACGGTCGAAGCGCCGGGTGCCATTACGCTCGACGACGATTTCGCCAAGACGCTGGGACTGGAGTCGCTTGCCAAGCTGCGCGAGGCGGTCCGCGAGCGGATCGAGCGCGAATACGCGACCACGTCGCGGCAGAAGGTCAAGCGCGCGCTGCTCGACCAGCTCGACTCGCATCACAAATTCGAGCCGCCGCCGACGCTGGTCGAAGAGGAATTCAACAACGTCTGGTCGACCATCGAGAACGATCTCAAGCAGCAGGGCCGCACTTTTGCCGACGAGGGAACGACCGAGGAAAAGGCGCGCGAGGAGTACCGCGGCATCGCCGAACGGCGGGTGCGGCTTGGCCTCGTGATTGCGGAAATCGGCGAGAAGAACAATATCAAGGTGACCGACGATCAGTTGACCCAGGCCATCGTTGCCCAGGCTAGGATGATGCCCGGCCAGGAGCAGCAGGTGTGGGACTATTACCGCAACAATCCCAATGCGCTGGCGACGTCTGCGGGCGCCGCTGTTCGAGGACAAGGTCGTCGATTTCCTGCTCGAGCTTGCCGCGGTGACCGACAAGCAGGTTTCGCGGGACGAATTGTTCAAGGAAGACGAGGAACTAGGGCGCGGGCTGCAGCCGGCGGAAGCCTTGCCGCAGGGAATTCCGCGCATATCTGCGGTAGCCGCGGCGGGTGCCTGACCGTTGCCTGCCTGTGACGGCCCCTTCGACAAGCCGCGCGAACTCAAGCCACAGTGCGTACGGCAGCTTGCCGGCTAGGCCTGTACGTTACGCACTGCCAGTGACCACGTGACCAAAATGATCACGTGACCCAAATGACCATGTGACCCAAATCAGGTGAGCCATGCGCGACCCGAAAGAAACGTACATGAACTACCTCGTCCCCATGGTGGTCGAGCAGACCAACCGCGGGCGAGCGGGCCTACGACATCTATTCGCGCCTGCTCAAGGAGCGGATCATCTTCATCACCGGTCCGATCGAAGACGGCATGGCGTCCCTGGTGGTTGCGCAGCTTCTGTTTCTGGAGGCCGACAATCCCAAGAAAGAAGTCTCGATGTACATCAATTCGCCGGGCGGGGTCGTGACCTCGGGTCTGGCGATTTATGACACGATGCAGTTCATCCGGCCCGCGGTGTCGACGCTGTGCACCGGGCAGGCGGCCTCGATGGGCTCGCTGCTGCTCGCCGCCGGCGCCAAGGACTTGCGCTTCGCGCTGCCGAACGCGCGGATCATGGTGCACCAGCCGTCCGGCGGGTTCCAAGGCCAGGTCACCGACATCATGCTGCATGCTCAAGAGATCCTGAACCTGAAGCGGCGGCTGAACGAAATCTACGTCAAGCATACCGGCCAGCCGCTGAAGAAGATCGAGGATGCGCTGGAACGCGACATGTTCCTGACCTCGGAAATGGCCAAGGATTTCGGCTTGATCGACAAGGTGATCGAAAAGCGTCCGGAGGAACCGGGCCTGAAGACGGAACCCGTCCTCAAGGGAGTGACCTGATCGGCACGCGCCGGTGCCATCGAAATGGGCCGATTTGTCCGCGCAAAGCGGGTGTCGGCAGGGTTTCCGGCTGTAGCCAAGCGTCTTCGCGGTTGTGTGATCCAGAAAACACACTGGTGCAAAGTCGCGTTATCGTTAATGGATTCTTGGTTGGCACGCCGTTAGCATGTCTACTTGTGTTGTCGTGCCGGGTGTTGGCACTTGGGCGTCGGTTCGGGCGCACGGTGAAGGCGGGTGCAAGGTAGAGGCTACGAATTCTTAGGGTGGAGCTTCGTAAAATACCCTGTTGAAGTGCTGCCCAGGCGAAGACGGAGAATGGAATGAGCAAGGTTGGCGGCGGCGACTCCAAGAACACGCTCTATTGCTCGTTCTGCGGCAAGAGCCAGCACGAGGTGCGCAAGCTCATCGCCGGGCCGACCGTCTTCATCTGCGACGAGTGCGTCGAACTGTGCATGGACATCATCCGCGAGGAGAACAAATCCTCGCTGGTGAAGTCGCGCGACGGCATTCCGACGCCGCGGGAAATCCGCAAAGTTCTCGACGATTATGTCATCGGCCAGGATCACGCCAAGAAGGTGCTCTCGGTCGCCGTCCACAATCACTACAAGCGGCTCAATCACCAGAGCAAGCACAACGACGTCGAACTCGCGAAGTCGAACATCCTGCTGATCGGGCCGACCGGTTCGGGCAAGACTCTGCTCGCGCAGACGCTGGCGCGCATCCTCGACGTGCCGTTCACGATGGCGGACGCGACGACGCTGACCGAAGCCGGCTATGTCGGTGAGGACGTCGAGAACATCATTCTCAAGCTGTTGCAGTCGGCCGACTACAACGTCGAGCGCGCGCAGCGCGGCATCGTCTATATCGACGAAATCGACAAAATTTCGCGCAAGTCCGACAATCCCTCGATTACGCGCGACGTGTCGGGCGAGGGCGTGCAGCAGGCGCTGCTGAAGATCATGGAAGGCACGATCGCGAGCGTGCCGCCGCAGGGCGGCCGCAAGCATCCGCAGCAGGAATTCCTCCAGGTCGACACGACGAATATCCTGTTCGTCTGCGGCGGCGCTTTCTCCGGCCTCGAAAAGATCATCTCGGCGCGCGGCCGTTCCACCTCGATCGGGTTCGGCGCCAGGGTGGCGGCGCCGGAGGATCGCAAGCAAGGCGAGATTTTCCGCGAGGTCGAGCCGGAGGACTTGCTGAAATACGGTCTCATCCCGGAATTCGTCGGCCGGCTTCCCGTTGTTGCGACGCTGGAGGATCTCGACGAGCCGTCGCTCAAGCGCATCCTCACCGAGCCGAAGAACGCGCTGGTAAAACAATACCAGCGCATGTTCGAAATGGAGACGGTGGATCTCACGCTTGCCGACGAGGCCCTTTCGGCGATCGCGCGCAAGGCGATCGATCGCAAGACCGGCGCGCGCGGCCTGCGTTCGATCATGGAGAGCATCCTGCTCGACACCATGTTCGATCTGCCGAGCCTCGAAGGCGTCGAAGAGGTCGTGATTTCCCGCGAGGTCGTGGAGGGCTGCCGCCAGGCCGCTCTACATCTATGCGGACCGGTCCGACCGCGCCGCTGGCGAGACCGGCGGAGCGAGCGCCTGACGGGTGGCAGAACCCTGCACCCGCGATTCGGTGCGCGGCCGGTTTTTCCGCCTTTCCAGACCGTTAGATTGCTCGCAAAACCGGGCTTTCTTGACACGCCCATACCGCGACGCCACCTATAGTGTGCGAACGAAAAAGGCGTACGAGGAATCGTGTGAACTAACCGGGCAGGGTCTCGTACCCGTCGTCTCCTTCCCGGTCATCCGGCAGTCCGTCGTGACAGCGCATCCTGCGGGTCGTGACGGAGGTGCACAACAATAAGGAAGTGGGGCCATGACAAGCGCCGCCAAACCCAAACCGACTCTGACGCCTGGCGAAAGCCGGGCCTATCCGGTGCTGCCGCTGCGGGACATCGTTGTTTTCCCGCACATGATCGTTCCGCTCTTCGTCGGCCGCGAGAAATCCATCAAGGCGCTCGAAGAAGTGATGCGCTCGGACACGTTCATTCTGCTCGCGACGCAGAAGAACGCCTCGGACGACGAGCCGGCGACCGATGCCATTTACAAGATCGGCACGCTCGCCAGCGTGCTGCAATTGCTCAAGCTGCCCGACGGTACCGTGAAGGTGCTGGTCGAAGGCGCCGCGCGCGCCGAGGTGAAGCAATACACCGACCGCGAGGAATATTTCGAAGCCGAAGCGGTCGTGCTCGCGGATGCCTCGGGCGATCAGGTCGAGGCCGAAGCGCTGGCGCGCTCGGTCGTCAACGAGTTCGAAGGCTATGTGAAGCTCAACAAGAAGGTGTCGCCGGAAGTCGTCGGCGTGGTCCAGCAGATCGAGGACTATGCCAAGCTCGCCGACACGGTCGCTTCGCATCTCGCGGTGAAGATTCCCGACAAGCAGTTGATCCTGGAGACGCCCAGCGTCACCGAGCGCCTGGAAAAAGTGCTCGGCCTGATGGAGAGCGAGATCTCCGTGCTGCAGGTCGAGAAGCGCATCCGCACGCGCGTCAAGCGGCAGATGGAGAAGACGCAGCGCGAGTACTACCTCAACGAGCAGATGAAGGCGATCCAGAAGGAGCTGGGCGACGAGGACGGCAAGGACGAACTCGCCGAACTCGAAGAGAAGATCAAGCGCACCAAGCTCTCGAAGGAAGCGCGCGAGAAGGCGCAGCACGAGATCAAGAAGCTGCGGCAGATGTCGCCGATGTCGGCGGAAGCCACCGTCGTGCGCAATTATCTCGACTGGCTGCTCTCGATCCCGTGGAACAAGAAGTCCAAGATCAAGAAGGACCTCACGCTCGCCGAGCAGATCCTCGATGCCGATCACTTCGGCCTCGAGAAGGTCAAGGAGCGCATCGTCGAGTATCTCGCCGTGCAGCAGCGCGCCAATAAGCTGACCGGACCGATCCTGTGCCTGGTCGGTCCTCCCGGCGTCGGCAAGACCTCGCTCGGCAAGTCGATCGCCAAGGCGACCGGCCGCGAGTTCGTGCGCGTGTCGCTCGGCGGCGTGCGTGACGAGGCCGAAATTCGCGGCCATCGGCGGACCTATATCGGCTCGATGCCCGGCAAGGTCATCCAGTCGATGCGCAAGGCGAAGACCTCGAACCCGCTGTTCCTGCTCGACGAGATCGACAAGATGGGCGCCGATTTCCGCGGCGATCCGTCCTCGGCGCTGCTCGAAGTGCTCGATCCCGAGCAGAACCACACCTTCAACGACCACTATCTCGAGGTCGACTACGATCTCTCCAACGTGATGTTCATCACCACGGCGAATACGCTCAATATTCCGCCGCCGCTGATGGACCGCATGGAGATCATCCGTATCGCCGGCTACACCGAGGACGAGAAGGTCGAGATCGCGCGCAAGCACCTGATCCCGCACGCGATCGTCAAGCACGGCCTCGAACCGAAGGAATGGTCGATCGACGACGAGGCTCTGCTCACGCTCATTCGCCGCTATACGCGCGAAGCCGGCGTGCGCAATCTCGAGCGCGAGCTTTCGACGCTGATCCGCAAGGCGGTGAAGGAACTCACGATCTCGAAGAAGCAGTCGGTCGAAGTCACCGACAAGACGCTCGCCGATTATCTCGGCGTGCCGAAATTCCGCTTCGGCGAAGTCGAGGACGAGGATCAGGTCGGCGTCGTCACCGGCCTGGCCTGGACCGATGTCGGCGGCGAGCTTCTCACCATCGAGGCGGCCATGATGCCCGGCAAGGGCAAGATGACCGTCACCGGCAATCTGCGCGATGTGATGAAGGAATCGATCTCGGCGGCGGCCTCTTACGTCCGCATGCGCTCGGCCGCCTTCGGCATCGAGCCGCCGATTGTTCGACAAGCGCGACATCCACGTGCACGTGCCGGAAGGCGCGACGCCGAAGGATGGGCCGTCCGCGGGCGTCGCCATGGTCACCGCGATCGTTTCGGTGATGACCGGTATTCCGGTGCATCGCGACGTCGCCATGACCGGCGAGATCACCTTGCGCGGCCGCGTGCTGCCGATCGGCGGCTTGAAGGAAAAGCTGCTCGCCGCGCATCGCGGCGGCATCAAGACCGTGCTCATTCCGGAAGAGAACGCCAAGGATCTTGTCGAGATCAACGACAGCATCAAGAGCGGGCTCGACATCATTCCGGTCTCGCGCATGGACGAGGTGCTGGCGCGCGCCCTGGTGCGCAAGCCCGAGGCCATCACCTGGGAGGAGACGGCGGCAAAGCCTGCCGATGTTCCCGAAGCGGTCGTGGAGGAAGATTCCTCCGGCCTCACCGCGCACTGAACGCTGCATCGAAACTCTCAGGCGGCGCCCTCCGGGCGCCGCCTTTGCATTGTCTGCGAGCAATCCGGCCGCACGGCGGCGTTAGCGATCTCTTAGCCATGTTCCGCGGCCAGCCGCGCGTGGCGATCCGCGGTCGTGTATTCTCGGCGTAGCCCGATTTGGGGGGCTTATCTCGTATGAACCGCCGTCGCCGCCCTGCGCAAAGACGCGCCCGCCCGCGCAATAGCCTGCGCCAGACCGTTGTCGTCTTCATCATCGGCATAACGCTTGGAGGTGCGGCCTTCGCGACCGACCAATATATCGAAGCCAAACACGCCAACGCCGTTATGGCCGCCGCCGCCGCAAGTGCGAAAAACGACGACGAAATCTATACCGGCTCGATCCTGCACATGCTCGACAGGGGCAATATCTGCAGGCAATGGCTGTTCGACAACAACGGCGGGGGTTTTACCGATAACGGCTATGTCGACTGCGATCGCGCGGCCTATCGCGGCGGGCCGAATGGTTTTACTCGCGGTCGGGATTCGCGGGTCAGCGTCATTAGCTCCGGTTTTCGCGGCGATTAGCCGCCTCCCGTCGAAAGACAGCCCCGCGCGCCGGGCCGAACTTGGCCAGCGGGACGAATTTCGCTAAATATCGCCCAGGGCAGGGCTCCAGCCGCCGCATCCTGCGGCGGGCGCCGCACCAACGACTGGGTTGCGCGTGTTCAAAATCATCCATCCGGTTGCTGGATGTGTCGCGTTTGCGGCTGTCTCGGCGTGTTTTTCGGTCGCCGCCGCCGGCGGCGACGATTTCCCTCTCGCCGGCAACTATACCCAGAATGTCGCCTGCAAGGGCGACGGTACCGATCCTGCCATAGCGAAAGTCACGATCTCGGCGCAGGAAATCGTTTCCAATGTCGGGGTCTGCACCATCCTCGACACCAAAAGGGACGGCGACAGTCTTCTTGCGCATGTCGAATGCAAGTTCGCCGGGGGGCCGCTGATGGGCGACATCACATTCACCCCGCGTCCGGACAATACGATTGATTTCGTTGATCGCGACATGACCTACAAGGCGCGGCTTTATCGCTGCCCGCAATAGTACAGGGAGTCCATGCGTGAACTACCATTATCAGGGGCTGCACGCGGAATCGGTGACGTTCCGCGGTGACAATGGTGATGAGGGTGAGGCCTATTACGCGCGGCCCACGCGTGCGGGAAAATTTCCTGGAATAGTCGTGATCCACCACCTGCCCGGATGGGACGAATGGATCATGGAAGTGGTGCGCAAATTCGCCCATCACGGCTATGCCGCGATCTCGCCGCACCTCTATTTCCGCGAAGGCTCCGAGAGCCCGGACGATCTAGGCGCGCGCGTTCGCGCCGCCGGCGGTGTCGCCGATGCGCAGGTCATGGGCGATGTCGCGGGTGCGATGGCCTGGCTGCGTGCGCAATCCAATGCGAACGGCAAAATCGGCGTGATCGGATTCTGCTCCGGCGGCCGGCACGCGTTTCTCGCCGCCTGCACCGTGCCCGGGATCGATGCCGTAGTCGATTGCTGGGGCGGCAACGTCGTCGTCGACAATCCGAAGGATCTCAACGCCAAGCGGTCGGTCGCGCCGATCGATCTCGCCGGGAAGCTGTCCTGCCCGCTGCTCGGCCTGTTCGGAAACGACGACACCAATCCGACCGCGGACCAGGTCAACCGCACCGAAGCGGTCTTGAAAAAGCTCGACAAGAATTACGAATTCCACCGCTACGACGGCGCCGGGCACGCCTTCTTCAACATCACGCGCGACGCCTATCGGTCCGAACAGGCGATGGATGGCTGGCGCAAAGTCTTCGCCTTTTTGCAGCGGAATCTGGCAACGTCCGCCGCCAGCGTCGCCGCCGAATAAGACCCGTCACTTTCGAGCAGTCGCCAAGAGATCGCGAGGAGATCGATATGTGCTCCTACATCGTCGAAAAAGCAGCGTTGACCGGCAGCGCGGCCAAGGGCCGCAAAGGCTGGATGCGGATCGACACCGCCAATGTCTATTTCGACCACCCTTATTACTCGACGCTCGACCATGTGCTCGCCATCGACTTCACCAATGAAGGTGAGGGCGGCCGTGATCGCGTTGCCGTCGAATTGAGCGCGGCTTCGGCGCGCGCGCTCGTCAGCCGCATTCTCGCCGCGCTGGAAAGCGGCGAGGCCGCACACGCGGCCCCGACGCCGGAACCAGTTGCCGCCATGGCCGCGGAGTGAACAGAGCCATATTCCTTGCCGGATAATCCACCTGCGGCCCGCATTCGCGTGCCGTCATCAATGAGGACACAAACCCGATGAGAATGCTCGCCTTCCTTCTCGCCATCGTTTGCGCTGTCGCTGCCGTCATGTACTACACGATGCCGGCCGGCTCCTTGCCGGCCTTCATGCCGGGCTACGCGGCTGGCTCCTCGCACGTCCACATGACGCATGCGATCGCCGCCGGCGTCGCCGCAGTGGTCCTGTTCGTCGTCGGCTGGATCGCGGGCCGCCGCTAGTCAAAGCGCGCCGGGCCAGCGCCTTTCGCCTCGGAATTTGCGCTGCACCCGCTCGTCGAAGCGGGCGACGCTGACGGCGATCCGCTGGTGGGTGCCGCCGCCGATCTGCTCGAACTCGTCGCGAGCCTCGACGCGGAAGGTGACGGTGCGGCCCTCGCAATGCAGCACCTCGGCGGTGGCAGTCACGCGCAGCCCGATCGGGGTTGCGGCCGTGTGGCTGACGTCGAGGTGAATGCCAAGGCTTTGATGGCCGGTCGGCAAGAGATGCTCGATTGCGGCCAAGGCCGCCGCCTCGATGAGGTTGATCATCACCGGCGTTGCCAGCACCGCGATCCGTCCGGAACCGACGAAGGGGGCCGTATGCTCCGGCCCCACGGTCAGTTCGGCGGTGCCGGTGACGCCGGGCGTGATTTTCGCCAGCACGGTACTGACCGGCTTTGGGGTGCTTTGGGAACTCATGCCGCTTTATAGCGCCAATTTCGACGGTGGCGACCTGCCGCGGGATTGCTAATATGGCGACCGAACACCGCCGAGGGGGATTCCCGATGTACCGCTATGCGTTTGCTGCCGCCCTGCTAATCGCCATGCTGCCAAGCGCGCCGTCCTTCGCGGTCAGCGCCAAGGACAAGATGGCGACGTGCAAATTCGGCGCCGACGACCAGAAACTGCAGGGCGCGGCCCGCACTGCCTTCATGAAGAAGTGCATGTTGAACAAGAACGACCCGCGCGGGCCGGCAACGGGAACGCCGCCTGCGTCCGGAGCGGTGCCGCCGCCGAAACAGTGATGCGGCCACGGCCGCACGCCGCATGAACCTGCTGCCAGCATGAACCTGCCGCCGCTGCGCACGCTGTTCTTCGAGGGCCTTTCGGTCGGCATGACCGAGACGCTTGAGAAAACGGTATCGTCGTCGGACGTTGTCGGCTTCGCGCAGCTCACCGGCGACCGCAATCCGATCCATCTGTCCGAGCATTTTGCCGCGCGGACCTCGTTCGGCAAGCGCATCGCGCACGGCCTCTATACCGCGAGCCTGATTTCCGCGGTGCTCGGCACGCGGCTGCCAGGACCCGGCGCGATCTATATTTCGCAGACGCTCAACTTCCGCGCTCCGGTGCGGATCGGCGACACCGTGACCGTCACGGTGACGGTCGCCGAGCTGATCGCGGCAAAATCCCGCGCGCGCCTGTCCTGCATTTGCGCCGTGGGTGGCGAAGTCGTGCTCGACGGCGAGGCGCTGGTCAAAGTGCCAAGCGAAAAAGCGGCGAAGGGCAAGCGGCCCATGATGAGATTATGACGCCGTGACGCGGTCCCGCGCCGCGTCACGCCACCATGTCACGCACTTCCGGATGCTTTCCGACATAATCGCGAACGAACGCGCAGCGCGGCGCCACTTTCAGCCCGCGCGCCCGCGCCGCCGCAAAGGCGCTCTCGACAAGTTTTGAGGCGAGCCCCCGCCCGCGCGCCTCGACCGGCGTTTCCGTGTGGTTGAAGCTGATGACGCCGTTGTCGAGCTTGTAGTTGAGAACGGCCGTCACGCCGTTGTCGTCGAGTTCAAAGCGGAACAGAGCGGTGTTGTCGCGGATCGGAGCAAGCGAGGTCATTTCGGCCGTACCGACAGTCCGATCAGCAGGAAAAAGATCCCTGCGGCCACCGCGGCAACGCCGTGCATGACATGGACATGCGTCGAGCCGGCGACATAGCCGGGTATGAATCGCGGCAACGCGCCGCCCGGCAGCGTGAAATAGAGAGCTGCGACGATGGCGCAGGCGACGGTCAGGATATAGGCCACGATTTTCATTGCGCGTTTGCCCCCCCGGCACGGCAAAGTGTCCCATCTTCGCGGGTTCCCCGCAACGCCGGACAGCATTCCGCCCGCGCTCTTTTCGGGCTACGCTACGGCGCTCCCAGGGAAGATCGTGCGCCAAAGGAAACAACCATGACCATCGCCGTTCTTGAAGCCAAGACCACCGCCTTCGATGTCGACGAGATTGAATATCTGCGCCACCGCGATGCGAACGGCGAGAAACCGGTTTTGGCGCGCGTGTACAAGCCGCGCGGGGAGGGCCCGTTCCCGGCGCTGATCGAGTGCCACGGCGGCGCCTGGTGCAAGAGCGACCGGTTCACGGAAAAACTGCGTCACGAATTCATGGCCTCGCACGGCATCGTGTCCATTGCGCTCGATTTCCGCTCCGGCAACGAGGCGCCTTATCCGGCTTCGGCGCAGGACATCAATTACGCAGTGCGCTGGGCCAAGCTCCACGCCAGCGACCTGAAAACCCGGCCCGAGCTGATCGGCATTTCCGGCCAGTCGAGCGGCGGGCATCTTGCCATGCTGGTCGCCATGCGCCCGCACGATCCCCGCTACGCGGCGATCGCGCTGCCGGCGGGCTCCCCGAACCACGACGCCAGCGTTCGTTGCGCGGTGCTGTCGTGGCCGGTGATCAATCCGCTCTCCCGCTATCGCCACGCCAAGCGTGCGCTGGCCGCGGGTGGCGAATGGGCAAAGCCGATCCTCCCCAGCCACGATTCCTATTGGCGCAGCGAGGCCAATATGGAAGAGGGCAATCCGCTGCTGGCGCTCGAGCGCGGCGAGAAGATGCAGCTGCCGCCTGCGGTCTGGTTCCAGGGACGCGGCGATCACGTGCACGACTATCGCGACCTCGATTCGAAGTTCGAGGGCAACGAGCCGCAGCGCTTCGTCGCCGATTACCGCAAGGCCGGCGGCGAGATCGATCTTGTCTATGTCGAGATGGAGCGCCACGCCGGCCATTCGCCCGACCTGTCGAAGAGCGCCGACATGTTCGCGCAGATGGTCAAGTTCGTCGGCGAGCACATGTGAAGGCGCAACGCGATGATGCCGCGCGCCGGGAAAATTGCCGCCATTGTCGGCAGCGATAGCGCCGCGACCCAGCCGTTGCTTGCGGGTCTGGTCGCGGAATGGCGCGCGGCGGGAACGAAGATCGCCGGCGTGATCGGCGAGCCTCACGGATTGCCGGACCGCAATTGCGGTGCGGGCATCCTGCGCGATATCGCGTCCGGAAAGCCCTATCCGATGTATCTGGAGACAGCCCCGAGCCACACCTCCTGTCACATCGATGCGAAAGGTGTCGCGCGGGCGAGCGCGGTTCTGCTCGATCAGATTGCGACCAGCGATCTCGTCGTGCTCAACAAATTCGGCAAGCTGGAAACGACGCGAAAGGGGCTGGCGCCGGTGTTCGAGGCGGCGCTTGCGGCGGGCAAGCCGCTGCTCACGACGGTGTCGGAGCTGCACCGTGATGCGTGGCTTGCCTATGCGCCTGGCGCCATCGTGCTGCCGGCCGACAAGGCGGCTTTGCAGAACTGGTGGCGTGCCGCCCGGATCGACGCGCGAGGCCCGTCCCGGGAGAGCCTGACAGTCAACCAATAACAACGGAGGAAAACCATGCCAGTTGTCGATCCGCGGCTTGCCGGCAAGCCGGTGCCGAAGATTTCGCGCGAGGCGATGGAGCGCGGCCATGTCGCGCGGGCCAATAGCGCCAAAGGCGCCGACATCGCGTTTCTCGACCAGCGCATTCCGGCCTACGAGCGCGAGATCATCAATATGGTCGGCATGGGCGTCACCGAGAACGCGGCGCTGGCGCCGCATGTAAAGGCCGGCGCCTCCGGCTTTTCGGTGACCTATATCCGCGCGCCGAAAGGCAAGGGCGCGGCGTTGCACCGGCACGCGACCGAAGAAGTGTTCATTCCAGTCAAAGGCCCGTGGCAGGTGTTCTGGCTCGATGGCGATGAGGAACATACGGTCGATCTCGCGGAAGGCGACGTGTGCAACGTGCCGATCGGCATCTATCGCGGCTTCCGCAATCTGTCGGAGCGCGCCGATGCGCTTTTGATGGCGATCATCGGCGGCCCTGACGCCGGCAAGGTTGACTGGCATCCGTCGGTCGTCAATGAAGCGCGCAAGACCGGGCTTACGGTCGACGACGACGGCAATCTCCTGATGGAAAAACCGGCGGCGTAGCCCGGTCTCGATGATGAAACTCATTTCGCGGGCATCGATCATCACAGCCGCGTTGCTCGGTGCGGCGCTTTTCGCGGCACGGCCGCTCCCCGCTGCCGCGCAGGATTTTTCCGGCAAGCCGATCCGCATCATTGTCGGGCTTGCGCCCGGCGGCGGCACCGATGTCACCGCGCGGCTGATCGCGCAGCGGCTTTCCGCTGCGCTCAACACCAACGTCTATGTCGAGAACAAGCCGGGCGGCGCGTTCGAGCCGGCCTATCGCGAACTGTTTAGCGCCGATCCCGACGGCCACACGCTGTTCTTCATCTCGACCGCCACCGTGGTCACGCAGCCGGCAACGAAGGACTACCCGTACGACGTCCGCAAGACGGCGGCGGTGACCGAAGTGGGACGCGGGCCGTTCATCCTCACCGCGCGCGAGGCGCTCGGCTTCCACAACATTACGGACCTGGTGAACTACGGGAAGAGGAACTCCGGCAAGCTCACTTTCGCCTCCGGCGGTGGCGCGACCGGTTCGTTCTCGCTGAGCGTCGAGCTGTTGCGGCTTGCGGCGGCCATCAATGTCGTCAACGTGCCGTACAAGGGTTCGGCCGAGGCCCTGAACGACCTTCTCGGCGGCCGGGTGGACGCGATGTTCGACGCGACCCCGATCGAGATACCGCAGGTTAAAGCGGGCACAGTCAGCGGAGTCGCGGTGACAGGCCGCGAGCGGCTTAAAGCGCTGCCCGAAGTCGGCACCTTTACCGAGTCCGGTTTCGACGTGTTTTCCGACGTGTCGAACTATTATGTGATCCTGGCGACACCGGGCACGCCGCCCGCCGCCGTGCAGAAGCTGCGCGACGAAATCGCCAAGGCCGTCGCGACGCCCGAAGTGGTCGATCTGTTCGACAAGCAGGGCATGAAGCCGGCAGCGAGTGAGCCCGGTGATGTTGCGAAAATGCTTGCCGCCGATCTCGCGCGCTGGACAGATGCGATGAAGAAAGCGGGAATTGAGCCGAAGTAGATTTCGCGGCGGCTGCCATAACTCGCCCCGTTCTCCCTGCGGCGCGGATCTCGGGTCACCCCCGCGTGACGTGCGCCGACACTGCGAGCCATTGGCCGCCGCGCTTGGCCCAGACGTCGGTGTAACGGCCATGCGCGGCGTGGCCTTCGGCGGTCGTGTAACCGGTGCGGCCGTGGATGATGGCGATGTCGCCGAACATCCTGATCATCACCTGATCCGCGATGAGGCCCTTGATCGTCACCGGCTTTGCCGTCTGGGCGAGGAACCCTTTGCGGTCGACCAGCGAACCATCCGGATTGCTGGCATAAAACTCGGCGGCGAGGATTTCGCCGAAGCGCTTCACGTCGCTGTTCTGCACGGAATTGATGTAATCGGTATTGAGCGCGGTCAGCGCATCGTGGTCGGTCATGAATCGCTATCCCGGTGTTGCGCGGCCAAGCTTGCGCGCGGGCGCGCGTTCAATGCAAGCACGGATAGTTCGGCGAAGGATGAAATGAGATTACGGCTCGCGCGAGCGCTTGCGAATCTCGGCAAAGGCCCGTCCGGCAATACGGCCAAGTTTGACCGCCGCCGCTTCCGGAACCTTTGGCGCGGCCATGCCGGATTCGAACTCCGCGAACCACAGGCGGAATTTTGCGAGGTCGCCGGGCGAGAGTTTCAGGATCGCTTCTTCGATATCTTCGAGCCTCATGGGCGCAGAATAGCATAGCCGGCAGGCGCCAGGGCGGGCGAAACCCTCATTGCACGGCGCGCAATCCGGGCTAGGCTTGCCGGGAACGGGGCCGGGCGAACGGGCAGCGCATGAGCGACGACAAGAAGGCCGAACCGTCAGGACGCCAGACGCGGGAGAGCGAGATTTTCCGCGAGCCTCCGGGCAGCGGCAATTATTCGAGCAGCATCGGCACCGCGCAGGGCCTTGAGCAATTCGGCGGCGGCCGCCGGGCGCGGCGGCAGCGCTCCGGAAAGACGATCGCCGAACCGGCGCGGCAGACGCCGGTCTTTGCCGAAACCGATGTGCTGGTGGTCGGCGGCGGCCCGGCCGGCACCGCGGCCGCGATCGCCGCCGCCCGGCTTGGCGCCGAGGTGATGCTGGTCGAGCGCTACAACCATCTCGGCGGGCTTTCGACCGGCGGCCTTGTCATCTGGATCGACCGCATGACTGACTGGTCGGGCCGTCCGGTGATCCGCGGCGTCGCCGAGGAATTGATGGACCGGCTGCCGAAAGATGCGGTCGCCGGGCCGCCGCGCGCCGACTGGGGCAGCCGCGACAAGGCCACCGCGGCCTATTGGGCGGCGCGCACCGCCGCCTACCACAACATCGTCACCTGGTCGCCGACCATCGACCCGGAGGCGCTCAAGACGCTGTCGATGCGGATGGCGGGCGAGGAGAGGGTGCGGCTGTTGCTGCACGCCTGGTGCGTGGCGCCGATCGTTACCGATGGTGCTGTGAAGGGTGCGATCTTCGAGAGCAAGGAAGGCCGCCACGCGGTGCTGCCGAAAGTTGTCGTCGACACCACTGGCGATGCCGACCTGATCGCCGGCTCCGGCGCGCCGTGCGAAAGCGATATCGACGAGGGCGACATCCACCATTGCATGAACACGGCCTTCCTCGTCGGCGGCGTCGATATGGAGCGCTGGCTCGCCTTCCGCCACGGCGAGCCGGAGGCTTTTGCCGCCTTCATGGCGGCGGGCCGCGAGCGGCTGAAATTCTTCGAAAAGCCGTTCGTGTCGTGGCGCAACGATGTTGCGCTGTTCATGGGCCCGCGCCTTGCCGGCTACAGCGCCGTCGATGTCGAGGATCTTACCACAGTCGAGTTGCGCTCACGCGAGCTTGCCGTCGGCCATGTCGAAGCCTATCGCGCCACGGCGCCGGGTTTTGCCGATGCCTTCCTGATGCTCGGCGCGCCGCAGATCGGGGTGCGCCATTCGCGCCGCCTCGCCGGCGTGCGCAAGGTGACGCGCGCGCAATGGGACATCGGCAAGGTGTGGGACGACGAGATCGGCGTCTCGACCTCACTGTCGCCGAAAACGCCGAATATTTCGGTGCCCTACGGCGCGCTGCTGCCGGAAACGCTCGACAACATTCTGGGCGCAGGCCGCCACGTCGCCTGCGATCCGAGTTCGCACACGTTCCTGCGCGAAATTCCGCAATGCTGGCTCACCGGTCAGGCCGCCGGCGTCGCCGCGGCGCTCGCGGCCAACGCGGGGAAACGCCCGCGCGATGTCGATGTCGCCGAAATCCAGCGCGCATTGCTGCGTCAGGGTGCGTATCTGTCTCCGGCCATCGAAGCGACGCTGCGGACCGCGGCGTCGGAACACGAAAAGGTCGGTGCGATTTAGCGAGCCTCATCCTGAGGTGGCCGCGCAGCGGCCCTCGAAGGATACGGCCTGGATAACGAAACCGCGCCCTTCGAGGCTCGCTTCGCGAGCACCTCAGGGTGACGGACTTAAATGCCTCTGCGATATCGACGCCGCGATCACCGCTCCCGCTGATACTTCGCCAAAGCGGCCGCGAAGGCCTCGAACAATTTGCGGTTCACCGGATTGTGCTGCGCGTCGTGTTCGGCGTGCCATTGCACGCCGAGTGCGAAACCCGGCGCGCCGGCGATGTGGATGGCCTCGATCGTGTCGTCCTCTGCCACGCCTTCGACGACGATACGCTGGCCCAGTTCGAGGATGCCCTGGCCGTGCAGCGAATTGACCCGGATGGTCTCAGCGCCGAGGAGTTTTGCGAACACGCCGCCCGGCGTCAGGCGGACCTCGTGGCGGTCGGCGAAGACGACGGCGACATCGGGATGGAATTCGCCATTCGGCAGCCGCGGCGCGCGGTGGTTCAGCCGCCCGGGCAATTCGCGGATTTCGGGATGCAGCGAGCCGCCATAGGCGACGTTCATCTCCTGAAAGCCGCGGCAGATGCCGAACAGCGGCACGCCGCGCGTGACGCAGGCCTCCACCAGTTTTAGCGCCAGCGCGTCGCGCGGCTCGTCATAGGGCTCGTAGGCCGGGTCCTCGCCCTGGCCGAAATGGCTCGGATGGACGTTGGCGCGCGCGCCGGTGAGCAAAATGCCGTCGACGGTGTCGAGCAGCGTCCCGATATCGGTGAGTTCCGGCGAGCCGGCAAAGATCAGCGGCAGCGCGCCCGCGGTCTCAGCCACCGCGCGCAGGTTGCGCTCGCCGACCCGCTGCGCGGTAAACTTGCCATCGACCAGATGCGCGCTGCCGATCACGCCGACGATGGGACGTTTGGTTGTCATTGCGTCATTACTACTGATCCACTTCGCGGACGCAACGATTTCGTTCTACGGATGCTATGATGTGGAGTAAATTCTCCCCTGCGGGTTGCGTTGCTTCCGAGGGGCGAAGCCGTGATGGCGGGCAGGCAGCACCTTGGCGTCATGACCGGGCTTGTCCCGGTCATCCCGATAAACGTGGCAATGCGGTGCCGGTAGTATCGGGATCGCCGGGACGGGCCCGGCGATGACGGCCTCAATACCGTCGTGGCGAGAAGCAAAGCATCGAAGCAACCCAGACAGGGCGCTGACTGATCGAAAAGTTATTGCGCCCCCGGCAACAGCGCCTCAATCCGCGCCCGCAACCCTGCCGGATCGAAATCGATCGTAATCCGCCCGTCGAGCTGGGGGCTCAGCACGCGCTCCAGCAGCACGCTGCCGAACCCCCGCGTGGTCGGCGGCGAAACCGCAGGGCCGCCGCGCTCCGACCAGTCGAGCAGCAGCACCTCGCCGGCGTCTTTCGGCACCACGGTCCAGTGCATGTCGACATGGCCGCCGGGGACGGACAGTGCGCCGTATTTAATGGCGTTGGTGATGAGTTCGTGCACCGCCATGCCGAGCGCGACGGCGGAGCGCGAGGGGATCAGCACGTCGGGGCCGACGATGGTGATGCGTTCGCCCTCGGCATGCGCGGAAATCTCGCCTTCGAGCATCGGCCGCAACGGCACCGAGAGCCATTGGCCCTCGACCAGGAGCGTATGCGTCTTCGCCAGCGAGGCGATGCGGCCGCCGATGCTTTTGCGGAACGCGTCGAGGCCGCTGGTATGGCGGATGGACAGCTCGATCAGGCTCTGCACCACGGTGAGCGTGTTCTTCACGCGGTGGTGCAGTTCCGCGATCAGCAATTGCTGCTGCTCTTCCGCCTTCTTGCGCTGCTTGATTTCGCGGAACAGCGCGATCTCGCTCATGACGATCTCGGCCATGTCGCGCATCACGCGCACGTCGCCATCGCTCCAGCGCCGCGCGCTGCCGTCGATGGCGCAGAGCGAGCCGAGCACGTGGCCGACCGGAGTCGTCAGCGGCACGCCGAGATAGGCGATGACGCCAAATTCGGCGATGGCGGAATTGCTGCGCACGACGGGATGCTCGCGGGCGTCCTCGACGACGAGCGGGGCGCCGCTCGTCACCACATGCTGACAGAACGAGTGCGAGAGCGGCGTTTGCCGTTTGCTCGCCACGGGTTCGGAAAGCCCGATGCTGCTCTTGAAGAACTGGCGGTCGGCGTCGACCAGCGACACCAGCGCCACGGGCACGGACAGCACATGCGAGATCAGGCTTGTGATGCGGTCGAAGGCGGCCTCCGCCGGCAAATCCAGAAGCCCGGTTTCGGCGAGCGCCGCGAGACGCTCGGCGGTTGAAAGGGACGACTCGTTCACAAATGCTGCTCCGCCGGCTTCAACGCTTTTCTTCTTGCCCCTTCTTGCCCCTTCTGCCGCCCGGCACTGCGGCGTGTCTTGCGCGCCTTTTTGGCCGTTGTCGACCCCGATGCTTGCCCCCGATTTTGCCCCGATTTTTGCGCCAAATCGCGGCCAGGAGAGGCACCAGGACGGGTGGCGTAACGCCTCAGCGCCAGCCCAGGGCCGGGGCGACGTATTTGAGGATCGCCTCGATGACATGGGCATTGTAATCGACACCGAGCTGGTTGGGCACGGTGAGCAACAGCGTGTCGGCTTCGGCGATGGCCTCGTCTTCCTTAAGCTGTTCCACGAGCACATCCGGCTCGGCGGCATAGCTGCGGCCGAAAACGGCGCGGGTGTCGTCGCCGAGGAAGCCGATCGTGTCGTGGCTTTCGCTGTCGCGCCCGAAATAAGCGCGGTCGCGATCGTCAACCAGCGCGAAGATGCTGCGGCTGACCGACATTCGCGGCGTGCGCGTGTGTCCGGCCGCTTTCCAGGCCTCGCGGAATTTCCGGATCTGGGCCGCCTGCTGGATGTGCAGCGGCTCGCCGGTCTCGTCGTTCTTGAGCGTGGAGCTTTGCAGGTTCATGCCGATCTTTGCCGCCCATTCCGCCGTCGCGTTCGAACCCGCGCCCCACCAGATGCGCTCGCGCAAGCCTTCGGAATGCGGCTCGAGGCGCAACAGGCCCTTGGGGTTCGGGAACATCGGGTTTGGCGCCGGGCGCGCAAAGCCCTCGCCGCGCAGGAGGTCGTAAAAAACCTCGGCGTTGTGCCGGGCCATGTCGGCGTCGGTCTGGCCCTCGGCCGGCACGTAGCCGAAGTAGCGCCAGCCGTCGATCACCTGCTCGGGCGAGCCGCGGCTGATGCCGAGCTGCAAGCGGCCGCCGCTGATGAGATCGGCCGCGCCCGCGTCCTCCGCCATGTAGAACGGGTTCTCGTAGCGCATGTCGATGACGGCGGTGCCGATCTCGATCTTTTTGGTGCGCGCGCCGACCGCGGCGAGGAGCGGGAACGGCGAGCCGAGCTGCCGGGCATAGTGATGGACGCGGAAGAAAGCCCCGTCGGCGCCGAGCTCCTCGGCCGCGACGGCGAGATCAATCGATTGCAGGAGCACGTCGGACGCGGTCTGTGCCTTGGATTGCGGCGAAGGTGTCCAATGGCCGAAGGAGAGAAAGCCGATCTTTTTCATTCAGGGTGCGGGGGTAGGGGGAAAGCGGCGGGTACCGGCTCTATCTATGCACGCCGCAGCGCATTGCCACGCCGCCCGCCGTCAGCGCTTCCGTCCGTGCACGGTCAGTGAGCCGTCGCTGTTCTCGCTCACCTCCACACCATTGCCGCGCAGCCAGGCGATGTATTCTTCCCGGCTGAGCCCCCGGCTAGGGTCTTCGGCGGGAGCGTCCCCGACCGGCGTGCCGGCCGGCAGCGCCGCGCGTTTGAGATAGCCGTTGAGCTCGCCCCAGCCGTTGCGCTCGTCGCAGGTGTCCTTGATGTACGGCATGGCCCCGTCGCCACCCTTGAATTCGGTTTCAAGGTAGGCGCGCTCGCCGGCATGAAGCTCGCGCGCCGTCCCGTCGGCATTCACGTAGATATAGGGGTAAGGCTGCATGGTGCGTCGGTCGCGCGGAGCGGCAATTGGGTTCAAGCTGGCAGACGGCAAAGGTGGGCGCTGTGCCCACGCATTCGACGCCAGAGAGATTGTGTGGGCTTCGCTGCTTTACCCGATCATTGCGTCATAGTCGGCGTGCGAGCCTATCCAAAACCAGACGAGATCACTGTCGGCCTCTACGGCGAGCGCGCGGTAGCGTAATCCAACCCGAACGGACCAGAACCTTCCAACCTTCTTGAACTGCAAGGAGGGATGATGCGGATTCGCCTTCAGGAGCGCGTAGTTCTTATCGGCGAGGTTGCGGACCTGTTCGGGAAGCTTCTCGTAAGCCTTCCAGAAGGCGCGACTCGCGAAGTGTTTCATATCTCGCGAGCGCGGCCTTTGCGGAACTCGTCCATCGCCGTGGCAGCCAATCCGTCGAGCTTGCCGGCCAGGGCGTCACGCTCGATCCGCTGATCGAAACGCGCAGCATCGAGCCGCTCGAACCAGGCGCGGAATTCTGCGTATTGATCGGGAGGTAGCTCGGCGACAGCGTTTTCGAGGTCTTTAATGGTCATGGAAGGGAATATAACACCTATTGGCAGGCGGACAAAAGGCGCGAAGCGTTGTGCCCACGTATTCATCGCTGGAGAGATTGCGTGGGCTTCGCTGCGCTCAGCCCACCCTACGCTTGCAAGTGCAGGAAAAAGAGGGTCACTTCGCCGATACTGGTGTCAATTCAAACACCCGGCCGTGCTTGGCCGCAGAAGCGATATCCCCGCCGCGCAGCGCCAGACGGACCGTTTCAAGCTTTTGCGCGTCCTCAAAGGAAAAGTAAGGCGACCAGCCACCTTCTTCTTCGATGAGCTCGACCGGAACCTCGACGGCATATTTCCCTTCGCGCACGAGCTCCACAGCTTTCCGGATCATGGTTTTCTCCGTCTCGTAAAGTCTGCCGACCAAAGCAGCGGATCGGACGCCGTCCGCGTCTTGGAGTGCGGCGACGAAGTCCAATGGCCGAAGGAGAGGAAGTCGATTTTTTTCATGAAAGCGCGAGGTAAAGACAATGCGGCGGGTGCCGGTTCTATTTACGCACGCCGTAGCGCATTGCCATGCCGCTGCCGGGATTACCTACGCGTAGCCATTTTCTACGGCCAATAATGTGCGGCGAATTGTAGAGATCGCAGGATCATGTACTGTTCCGGCACAGCAGCTCGCTCGACGCTACGAGAGTGAAGATCAGCCCGAATTTCCTCCAGAAAATCACTAATCAACAATATCCGGCCACCGCCAACGTGAGTCCTTGTTCGGGTCGATCCGAATATGAACAGAGCGATTTGCTCGATTTGCAGAGGAACATCGAGGCCGTCAAATAGCGCAGGGATGTATTCCTTTCCCGCTCTAAATTTCTTTGTATATCACTTTTCGCGCTCCTCCCAACTGTTAGCGTCGCTCGATGGCTCAATGTGGACTAGGTGTTTTCTGGCTGGGTGATATGCGACGACGTCCAGTTCTGCGATGTGTCCTCCCTTGGGTCGAGGCCCCACGCGTACGTTACGGCGAACGAAGTAGCCACGAAACTCGTACCACTCAGCGACCATTTGTTCGAGAAAATTGACCATCTGAAAAAAAAGTCTCATCAATGGATAAGGTGCGATCGACGGCAATGTTTCTCTCGGACACCGCCAATAACAATCTTCTACATGGGCACTAAACTGCGAGGAGTGACGTTTGATCGACGGTTATCGCTTCAACTGTGTCTACTTTGACGCCGATCTTAAGTAATTTAAGCAAGTCGCAAAGAGCCTCTCCATCAACTAAATCGATCGCTGGGGCACCATCGCGCGTAGCTTCGCGTCGAGCGTCAGCGGTGAACGTTCCCGTTGTTATAATCAATCCCTTGTCCGCGCGCCCGACCATGGCGCCGCGAAAATCGCGAACAACTGGCGCTCCAACAGATCCCCTGTATCGCTTCGATTGAAATAATACGTGAAAAGAAAGTAAATTGAGACGAAGTACACCGGTGCCGTCTATGCCGCCATCGCCACTCCGCCCAGTGACCTCCACTTTCACAAATCCGGATTCCCTAAGTATGCGCTGACACAAGCGCTCGAACGCACTTGGCTCGATCTTTAGGAGAGCTTCTAACAATAGCTCCTTCCAAGTCAGTGAGGTATCCTCAATTTCGTCATCATCATTCTCTTCGTCATCGGGATCTTGAGCAGCGGCAGCTTCACGCACCTCTCTATTGAGTTGTCTAAGTTGAGCTTTGATGTCACATATTTGCTCATCGGACATATCGTAGCCAGCGGGCGTTAGGTGCCAAACGCCTCTTTCCGAATTGTCGAGAGCTCCGCCTTTTTTGAGGTAGGTCCGCGCCCAAGCCAACCGATAGCTAAATTCAGTTCTCGGTCCGTCGCCGTGGAGTTGCGATCGCTGTTCGTCAGTAAGTTTCTCTGCTGATGCGACCGCTTCCTCCAATTCGTCGATCGTGGCTGACCCGCCACGCGCGCGCAGTGAGTGCACAATTGGTACAAAAAAACTATCAAAAGATGGGAACGGCATTTTTGTTTCCCCCAAAACGCGAAATGTTTTACTCCGCCGCCTCAACCCGCTTCTTCTTCGGCGCGGGCCCCCGTCTCGCCAGCACCGGCTTCAAAAACGCCCCCGTATAACTGCGCTTCTCGCGCACAACATCCTCCGGCGTTCCCGCCGCGACGATTTCGCCGCCGCCGTCGCCGCCTTCGGGGCCGAGGTCGATGATCCAGTCGGCAGTCTTGATGACTTCGAGATTGTGCTCGATGACGACCACGGAATTGCCGGTGTCGACCAGCTCGTGCAGCACTTCGAGGAGTTTCGCCACGTCGTGGAAATGCAGGCCGGTGGTCGGCTCGTCGAGAATGTAGAGCGTGCGGCCGGTGGCGCGCTTGCTCAGTTCCTTGGCGAGTTTTACGCGCTGCGCCTCGCCGCCTGAGAGCGTCGTCGCCTGCTGGCCGACATGGATGTAGTCGAGGCCGACGCGGTGCAGGAGTTTTAGCGGCTCGCGCACCCGCGGCACGGCTTTGAAAAATTCCAGCGCCTCCTCGACCGTCATGTCGAGCACGTCAGCGATGGATTTGCCGCGGAACAGCACTTCCAGCGTTTCGCGGTTGTAGCGCTTGCCATTGCAGACGTCGCAGGTGACGTAAACGTCGGGCAGGAAGTGCATTTCGATCTGCAGCACGCCATCGCCCTGGCAGGCCTCGCAGCGGCCGCCCTTGACGTTGAACGAGAAGCGGCCCGGCTCGTAGCCGCGCGCCTTCGATTCCGGCAGCCCGGCAAACCATTCGCGGATCGGCGTGAAGGCGCCGGTATAGGTCGCCGGGTTCGAGCGCGGCGTGCGGCCGATCGGCGACTGGTCGATGTCGATGATCTTGTCGAGGTGCTCGATGCCTTCGATGCGGTCGTAGGGGGCAGGGGCCTCGCTGGCATTGTTGAGCCGCCGCGCCAGCGCCTTGTAGAGCGTGTCGACGAGCAGCGTCGATT
Organism: uncultured Alphaproteobacteria bacterium; assembly: GCA_963723335.1. Lineage (GTDB taxonomy): Bacteria > Pseudomonadota > Alphaproteobacteria > Rhizobiales > Xanthobacteraceae > BOG-931. The sequence goes on from CAVRQJ010000016.1 coordinate 338,882, forward strand.
TTCCGCCGCCGGACACGCCGGTGACGCAGGTGAACAGGCCGAGCGGGATTTCGGCGGTGACGTTTTTCAGGTTGTTGCCGCGTGCGCCGACGATTTTCAGCGCGCGGCCCTTGCTCGGCGCGCGGCGCTCGGGGATTGGCACGACGAGTTCGCCGGAGAGATATTTGCCGGTCCAGCTTTGCGGCGCGGCGATCAGGTCGTCGACGCTGCCTTGTGCGATGACGTGGCCGCCGTGGATGCCGGCGCCGGGGCCGATGTCGAGCACGTGGTCGGCGGTGCGGATGGCGTCCTCGTCGTGCTCGACCACGATCACGGTGTTGCCGAGGTCGCGCAGCCGCTTGAGCGTTTCGAGGAGGCGGGCATTGTCGCGCTGGTGCAGCCCGATCGACGGCTCGTCGAGCACGTAGAGGACGCCCGTGAGGCCCGAGCCGATCTGCGAGGCGAGCCGGATGCGCTGGCTCTCGCCGCCGGACAGCGTGCCGGACGCGCGCGCCAGCGTCAGGTATTCGAGCCCGACATCGACCAGGAATTTGAGCCGTTCACGGATTTCCTTGAGCACGCGGACGGCGATTTCGTTCTGTTTCGGGGTCAGCCTCTGGGGTAGCTCAGTGAACCAGATCGCTGCGCCTTTGACCGACATATCGGACACTTCGCCGATATGCTTGCCGCCGATTTTTACGCAGAGCGCTTCGGGTTTGAGGCGATAGCCGTTGCAGGCCGCGCATGGCACATCGGTGAAGTAGCGCGCGATCTCTTCGCGCGCCCAATCGCTCTCGGTTTCCTTGAAGCGCCGCTCGAGATTGGTGACGACGCCTTCGAAGGCGCGCTTGGTCTCGTAGGCGCGCATGCCGTCGTCGTAGGAAAAGCGGATCTCGGTGTCGCCGGAGCCGTGGAGGATCGCCTCCTGCGTCTTCTTCGGCAGGTCCTTCCACTTGGTGTCGAGCGTGAACTTGTAATGCTTGCCGAGCGCGGTCAGCGTCTGCACGTAATAGGGCGAGCTCGATTTCGACCACGGCGCAATTGCGCCCTTGCGCAGCGTGCGCTCCTTGTCGGGGATGACGAGGTCGGCGTCGATGTGCTGCTCGACGCCAAGCCCGCCGCATTTCGGGCAGGCGCCGAACGGATTGTTGAACGAGAACAGCCGCGGCTCGATCTCGGGAATGGTGAAGCCGGACACCGGGCAGGCGAATTTTTCCGAGAAGGTCAGCCGCTCGGCGGTCTGGTTGCGCTGCCGGTTGGCCTTGGCGCCCTCGACCGGTCCGCCGTCCGCCAGTTCCGCGACCGCGAGCCCGTCGGCAAGTTTCAGCGCCTGTTCGAGCGAGTCCGCGAGCCGCGTCGCGATGTCCGGCCGCACCACGAGGCGATCGACCACAACGTCGATGTCGTGGGTGAATTTCTTGTCGAGCGCCGGCACCTCGGCGATCTCATGGAACGCGCCGTCGACTTTGACGCGCTGGTAGCCCTTCTTCATGAACTCGGCGAGTTCCTTGCGGTATTCGCCCTTCCTGCCGCGCACGACCGGCGCCAGCAGATAAATCCGCGTGCCTTCCGGCAGCGCCATGACGCGGTCGACCATTTGCGACACGGTCTGGCTCTCGATCGGCAGGCCCGTCGCCGGCGAATAGGGCACGCCGACGCGCGCCCACAGCAGCCGCATGTAGTCGTAGATTTCGGTGACGGTGCCGACCGTCGAGCGCGGATTGCGCGAGGTGGTTTTCTGCTCGATGGAAATGGCCGGCGACAGGCCGTCGATCTGGTCGACGTCCGGCTTCTGCATCATTTCCAGGAATTGCCGCGCGTAAGCCGACAGGCTCTCGACATAGCGGCGCTGGCCCTCGGCATAGATGGTGTCGAAGGCGAGCGAGGATTTGCCAGAGCCGGACAATCCGGTGAACACGACAAGCCGGTCGCGGGGAATGTCGAGGTCGACGTTCTTGAGATTGTGCTCGCGCGCGCCGCGGATCGAAATCAGGCGGCGATCGTTGGCGCGGCGCGCGCTTTCGCGGCGCTCGTCGGCAGCCTTATTCGCAGCTTTGGCCGATTTATCGAACAGGTCGTTCATGTGAATAGCGTCTCGCCCCGCCGCCATGAACGGCGAGTTTTGCCCTGTCGAACATAGGAAGAACGGGGAGGGTTCGCCAGTGCGGGCAGGCCGTTATCACCGTCATCCTGCGGCAGCCGCGAAACGGCTTCCGGCGGCTGGCGGAAAGCGCACCAGGAGTGGCGGAACAGTGGCTAGTGGAACAGCGATCCGCCGGCCCCGGTGAAGCGATAATTGATGCCGAAGGTCAGCGTTTGCAGCTGCGACTGGATCGCGACCGGCGTCTGTCCGAAGCCATAGGTCTTGGTGCCGAAACCGTAATAATCGTATTCGAGCCGCGCCGACCAGTTCTCGGTCAGGCCGTATTCGATGCCGACGCCGGCGGTGTAGCCGGTGCGGGTGTCGCTGATCGATTGCGTCGGTCCGGCCAGCGCGCCGCCCACCAGGATGTCCTGGGTATAATTGACGTTCATCCGGGCGCCGCCGCCTTTGACATAGACCAGCACATCGTTTGCGGCGTAGCCGATGCGCCCGGTGACGGCGCCAAACCATTGCGGATTGTCCGTCGCGCGCTCGAACGCGCCTGCCACGGTCGGGACCGTAGCAGACCCGCTGATATTCGAGGCACTCCAGGACACCTCGGCGCCGATCACAACGGGTGCGAATTGGTAATTGATGCCGGCCTGCGCGCCGCCAATCAGGCCCACCGGATTGACCCGGGTCGAACCGGTGAGCGGGGTCACCGGCGTGCCCGGCGCCTGGCTGACTAGGTCGTCCAAAAGTCCGGCGCCGACATTGCCGCCGAGATAAAAGCCGGTCCAGTCATAGTGCGCCGGCGGCAGCGTCACGGTAGCGGGCGGATAATACGACGGCGCCGGCATATCCGCGGCGAGCGCGGTCGATGCGGCCAGCGCCGCAGCGCCCGACACAACAAGCGCAACAAGACCCGAACGCCTCATACGGAACCCTCGCGGCAGGCCGCTACTACAATGCGTCCGCCAGCCGCTGAATAGTGCAAAAAAACAACAGGGCCGCGGAATCACAAAAGCAAACGGCGGGGCCAAAACCCCGCCGTTTCAAGCTATTCGCTGCGCAATCTATGCGTTGCGCCGGATCAGCGGAATTTATAGTCCAGGCCGACGCGGACCAGGTTGGCGTCGGATTTGACCGTGACGGGCACGATAGTGCCCACAGGGGTGAAAGAGGCGTTCTGCAGATCGACGAACAGGTATTCGATCCGGCCGGTCCAATTGTCGGAGAAGGCCACCTCGACGCCGGCGCCGGCGGTCCAGCCGCCCTTGTTCACGCTCTGGAACGTGGTCGCGGTATTGGCGCTGATATTGCCGAACGCGCCGCCGGCTGTGCCGTAGAACAGCACGCGGTCGGCAGCGTAACCGGCGCGCGCACGAAGCGTGGCGAGCCATTTGTTTTTGGTCTCGCATTGCGGCACGCAAACAGCAGTGCTGCTCTTGCCGTCGAGCCCCGCGGCGTCGAAATCACCCTCGACGCCGAAAACGAAAGCATCGGCCTGGATGTTGGCGCCGACCGTCGGGCCGAAAACATAGCCCGATGTCGAGAAATTTCCTGTCGTGAAGGCGGGGGCAGTGGCCGTCGTCCACTCGCTCTTGCCGAAGCCGTAACCGCCGTTGATGCCGATATAGATGCCGCCCCAGTTGTAGACCGGAGCGACAACGGGAATGTAGGCCGCCGGTGCGCGCGGCTCCGGAGCGGGTGGAAGATCCGCGGCGAACGCCTGGCCGACGGTGGCGAACGCCAACGCCAACGCCCCAGCTAACATCCATCACTTCATGCGATCCTCCTGTCCGTTCCGCGCCACGTTTGCGATCCTGCTGCCGTGTTCTTAATTGATTTGGTCAATCAGATACTTCGGCAGAATCATAACGGCCGCGATTTCAACGTAATAAGTAGCCGATCCAGCCCCGAAACGATGTAACCCAAAAGCAACAGCGCTTGGATTTTCCACAGGGCGCGGCGCAGAATACCATCGCGCCAAGCCCCGTTTACGCCCTTGAATTGCGGAGATTCCGCACCCGGCGACGCCGTCTCGCAGGTGGTACGGGAGGATGCTTCCTCTTGCAGCATGCTTAAGGAATGCCTATAGAACAAAGGAGGAACATAGATGCGGCGGCTACCGGTCAATGTCCGCTCGGAGACGCGGCGGCGGCGATGCTGCTGCAGTTTTCGCCCCGGCTTGATGCCGCACCGGCTGCAATCTGACGCGGGTACGCGTGTGGATAACGGCATTGAACTGCCCTTGCATCCTTGCAGGGGGCCGCTCCGCCACTACTGTCTTTTACGACAGCGGATCGCGGCGCCGACATCGAGAGCATTCAGGGAGTAGGTCATGGCGGGAAGCGTGAACAAGGTGATTTTGATCGGCAATCTTGGCGCCGATCCTGAAATCCGTCGCACCCAGGATGGGCGTCCGATCGCCAATCTGCGGCTCGCCACCTCGGAATCGTGGCGCGATAAAACTTCGGGCGAGCGGCGCGAAAAGACCGAGTGGCACCGCGTCGTCATTTTCAACGAGAATTTGTGCCGGATCGCCGAGCAGTACCTGAAGAAGGGCTCGAAGGTTTACATCGAAGGCGCGCTGCAGACGCGCAAGTGGCAGGATCAGTCCGGCCAGGACAAGTATTCGACCGAAGTCGTGCTGCAGAATTTCCGCGGCGAACTGACATTGCTCGATCGCGCCGGTGGCGGATCGGCCGGCGGCGGCGGCGATGCCGATGAGGGCGCCGAGTTCGGTTCTCCCGGCCCGACGCGCAAGGTCGCGGCGGCCGCCGGAGCCGGATCCATGCGCGCCGACATGGACGATGAGATTCCGTTTTAATGCCGACAGCCGGCCGCGCGAGAATTCGTCATTGCGCGGAGCGAAGCGACGAAGCAATCTAGCGGCTGGATTGTTTCGCTAACGCTCGCAATGACGCCCAGCGATGATCGACGTCATTTTCGCCATCAAATTCGTGCATCTGATCGCCGCCGCGGCGATGTTCGGCACGTGGCTCTGCCTTGCCGCCTTCATGGTTCTGGCGCATCGCTCCGGCAATCCATCGGTTGTCGCGCTCACCGCCCAATTCGTCGTCAGTACCGAGATGATGGTGATGATCGCGGCGCTCGCGATCCAGCCGCTCTCCGGCTTTGTACTCGCGCTTGCGATCGGGCTGTCGCCCTTCGGCGAGTTCTGGATCGTAGTCTCGCTGGTGTTTTATGCCGCGATCGTCGGCTGCTGGGCCGGCGCCTTTCGCATCGAGCGGCGCATCCGCGATCGCACGCGCGAGGCGGCACTCAATGCGACGCCGCTGTCGGCGGATTATCGCCGGCTGTTTCGCACCTGGTGCATGTTCGCCGGTCCGCTCCTGCTCGCCATGCTGGCGGTGTTCGCGCTAATGATCTGGCAGCCGCGGCTGGATTAGGGACTGCGACTTTCAATATTGGCGGCCGGGAATATTGATCACCCCGGAACCTCGCTCTGCCGCTGCTGCAGCGAGAAACGGGGGACCGAAGTTTTACGCCTTGATTTGAACGTGGTCGCCCCATTGATCGACAAAAGCTTATGGGAACGGCTGTCGCTGGCTGGCCCTCATTTCGCAGGTGACTCGGCAGATGCCGCAGACCATTGCCGACCTTATCGCCACCTGGGCGCCTCTCATCGTATTTCTCGGGGTCATGGGCTTTTTCATGCGTTCGGGCGGACTGCGCGCTCGTGGTCCGTCGGGCCGCAGCATGGTCGAGCTGTACGAGCTTCAACTCGAAGAGTTCAAGCGCAGCACGACGGCGCTTGAACGCATCGCGCAGATGCTCGAGCGAGGCGTCGGTCAAATTGAGAAGAAATCGTAATGAGCGCACTGCCGACCCGCCTGGATCATTTCATTTAGCGGTCGGCTCTCTGCGCTACCCGGCAAGCGCGAGAGTGTCTTTGTCTTGCCTGGCAAGCGCCGGGAGCGCCGGTCCCGCCAGCACGAATGTGAGGCACTGCGGCAGCGGCTGGAAGCCGGCGCGCAGATAGAACGATTGGGCCGGATTATCGGCGCGCACGGTAAGCTCGATGATCGGGCTGCCGATCTCGCAGGCGAGCGCCGCGACCCGCGCCATCAGCGCCCGCGCGATGCCCTGGTCGCGCAGGTCCGGCTCGACGTAAAGATCTTGCAGGAACAGCACCGGTCCGTTCCAGCCGGTGACGACACGCTGGCTGCATGTCGCCATTCCTATGACGGGACAACCTGCCGCTGCATCCGTGCTTTCGGCGACGAAAGCGGTAAAACCCGGGTGAGCGCCGAAACAGTCGCGCAGCCAGTCGGTTTCGCTGGCGCGTACCGCATGTCCGGCATCTTCGCTTTCGGCGAGGAGACGCTTGAGGCGCATCAACGCCGTAATGTCGCGTGGCACGGCCGCGCGCACACGAAACCAATCCGCATGCTGCCCGCTGTCGGACATGGCCGCCAATCAGACGGTGATGTTGACTTTGCTGCCGGGGCTGCTCGATCCGCCGGCAGAGGCGAGACTTGAGCTCTGCGCATCGACGTCGCTGATTGCCGATGATTTGTGGCCATGATGCTTGTGATGGCCCTGCGACTGCGACACTTGCTGGCTCTGCGGCTGAATGCTCGGCGCGCCGCCAATTCCCGGAATAGCCATGGCTTTCTCCAACGACCCTGAGCAATCGTGACCGTTTATGGTTAACGAAGCGTGTAGCAGCGCGCCGGGATGGGCGGCGTCAGTCGCGGGCTCGCGGAGATCTGCGGGGAAGGGATCGGCCACGGCACTGGAAGAAATCCAGGCAGGATCATGATCAAGTTCGTAAAACGCTGCGGATGCCGTCGACCACATATTGAACGGCGAGTGCCGCAAGCAGTACGCCGAGAAGCCGCGACAGCACGATATTCCCGGTTTTGCCGAGGAGGCCGCTGATCCGTTCGGCAAAAATAAAGGTGATCCAACAAGAAACGGCAATAAGAGCCACCACGGCAATTAGAATTGCGATGAGCGGCCATTGGCCGGCGGCGCGGCCGGCCAAGAGCACCGTTGCCGTGAGCGCGCCGGGGCCGGCAAGGAGCGGGATGGCCAGCGGGAAGGCGGCGATATTGCGCACGTGCTCTTCCACCGCCTGCTCGGCCGCTTCGCTTTCGCGGCGGATGCGCACGCCGAACACCATTTCCGACGCGATTGAAAACAACAAGAGGCCGCCGGCGATGCGGAACGCGGCAAGCGAAATGCCGAGCGTGCCGAGAAGCCAGTCGCCGATCAGGGCCGCGCCGGCGAGGATGGCGCCGGCAACGCTACTGGCGCGCACCGCGACACTGCGCCGTGCGCTCTTTGGCAGATCGTCGGTGACGGCGAGAAAAGTCGGCGCAAGGCCGATAGGGTCGACCACGACGAAGAGCGTCAGCAATGCCGAGACTGCAAAATCGAGCAGCATTTTTCGCTCCGCGCGGCGCCAAGAGCCCGGAATCGGGCCGCCCGTTTCCGGGCAGGATCATGCGCCAAAATCCACTCTGCCAGCATCGGATGACGCGGTCTTGCGGCTGCCTTTTCGCACCCCGGCGAATGCCACTGGATGGCCACAATAAGACATTGAACAATAAGCAGAAAATACAATTTATAAGCCACCGATAAAGGTGGCGGAGCGCCGCCCATTCGGCTACAAAATTGCATACGATTCGTGCAGGGCTTTTGAGCGCAGGATTCTAGAAATTGTCAGACCAGGACTCGATCCCGCCGGGTGACGGCGGCAGCGATGGCGCCGCGCCGTCCGACATCCGCCCCGTGTCGATCACGGAGGAGATGAAGAAGAGCTACCTCGATTACGCCATGAGCGTGATCGTGGCGCGAGCATTGCCGGACGCGCGCGACGGGCTCAAGCCGGTGCATCGTCGCATCCTCTATTCGATGCATGAGAACGGCTACGAATGGAACAAGCCGTATCGTAAATCCGCGCGCGTCGTCGGCGACGTCATCGGCAAATATCATCCGCACGGCGACCAGTCGATCTACGACGCGCTGGTGCGCATGGCGCAAGATTTTTCCATGCGCCTGCCGCTGATCGACGGCCAGGGCAATTTCGGCTCGGTCGACGGCGATGCGCCGGCGGCCATGCGCTACACCGAAGTGCGGCTGGAGAAGGTGGCACATTCGCTGGTCGAGGATCTCGACAAGAACACCGTCGACTTCCAGGAAAACTACGACAATACCGAGCGCGAGCCGGTTGCGCTGCCGGCGCGTTTTCCCAACCTGCTGGTCAATGGCGCCGGCGGCATTGCCGTCGGCATGGCGACCAATATCCCGCCGCACAATCTCGGCGAGGTGATCGATGCCAGTATCGCGCTAATCGAAAATCCGGCGCTATCGATCGAGGATCTGATCAATATCGTTCCGGGTCCGGATTTCCCGACCGGCGGCATCATTCTGGGACGCCAGGGCATCCGCTCCGCCTATCATCTGGGCCGCGGCTCCATCGTCATGCGCGGCAAGGTCGAGTTCGAAACGCTCCGCGGCGAGCGCGAAGCGATCATCATCAGCGAAATTCCCTACCAGGTGAACAAGGCGCATCTCGTCGAGCGCATCGGCGAACTGGTGCGCGACAAAAAGCTCGAAGGCATTTCCGCGCTGCGCGACGAATCCGACCGCGACGGCTTCCGCGTTGTAATCGAAATGCGGCGCGATGCGGTGCCGGACGTGGTGCTCAACCAGCTCTACCGCTTCACGGCGCTGCAATCGTCGTTCGGCGCCAACATGGTCGCGCTCGACAACGGCCGGCCGCTGGTGATGAACCTGAAGGATCTGCTGACGCTGTTCCTCGCGTTCCGCGAGGAGGTGATCTACCGGCGCACCAAGCATCTGTTGGGCAAGGCGCGCGATCGCGCCCATGTGTTGGTCGGTCTCGCCATCGCGGTCGCCAATATCGACGAGATGATAAAGCTCATCCGCGGCGCCAAGGATGCCAACGAGGCGCGCGAAGAATTGATGAACCGCGACTGGCCGGCGAAGGACGTCGCCGCCATGGTCATGCTGATCGACGATCCGCGCCACAGTGTTTCGGAGGCGGGCGCCACGCGGCTCTCAGGCGAACAGGCCAAGGCCATCCTCGATTTGCGGCTGCAGCGGCTGACTGCTCTCGGCCGCGAAGAAATCAAGGCCGAACTCGACAAGCTTGCCGTGGAAATCGCCGATTATCTCGACATCCTGCGCTCGCGCGTGCGCATCCAGACCATCATCAAGGACGAGCTCATCGCGATCAAAACCGAATTCGCCACGCCTCGCCGCACCGTGATCATCGATCAGGAAGGCGAGATGGAGGACGAGGACCTGATCCAGCGCGAGGACATGGTCGTCACCGTTTCGCACGCCGGCTACGTGAAGCGCGTGCCGCTTTCGACCTATCGGGCGCAGCGCCGCGGCGGCAAAGGCCGCGCCGGCATGCAGACGCGCGAGGAGGATTTCGTCACTCGCCTGTTCGTCGCCTCGACGCATACGCCGGTGCTGTTCTTCTCGTCGCGCGGCCAGGTTTACAAGGAAAAGGTCTGGCGGCTGCCGCTGGCCGCGCCGCAGGCGCGCGGCAAGGCGCTGATCAACATCCTGCCGTTCGAGCAGGGTGAGAACATCACCACGATCATGCCGCTGCCCGAGGACGAGTCGACCTGGGACAAGCTCGACGTCATGTTCGCCACCACGCGCGGCACGGTCCGGCGCAACAAGCTGTCGGACTTCGCCGACGTGCGGCGTTCCGGCATCATCGCCATGAAGCTCGACGAGGGCGACGCCATCGTCGACGTGCAGATCTGCACCGAGAATGACGACGTGCTGCTCACCGCTGCGGGCGGCCAGTGCATCCGCTTTGCCGTCACCGACGTGCGCGTGTTTCAGGGCCGCACCTCGATGGGCGTGCGCGGCATCGCGCTGCCGGACGGCGACAAGCTCATTTCGCTGTCGATCCTGCGCCACGTCGAGGCGACGGCCGACGAACGCGCCGCCTATCTCAAACGCGCCAATGCGGTGCGGCGCGGCCAGAACGGCGACGCCGAGGAAGTCTCTGTCGACGGCGAGGACGCAACCGGCGCGATCGAGCTCGGCGAGACGCGTTACGTCGTGATGTCGGAAGCCGAGCAGTTCGTGCTGACCATTTCCGAAAAAGGTTTTGGCAAGCGCACGTCGTCCTACGAGTACCGCACCACCGGCCGCGGCGGCAAAGGCATCGTCGCCATGGCGATCACCGAAAAGAACGGGCGGCTTGTTGCCTCGTTCCCAATCGAGGAGAGCAACCAGATCATGCTGGTGACCGACGGCGGGCAACTCATCCGCTGCCCGGTCGACGGCATCCGCATCGCCGGCCGCTCGACGCAGGGCGTCATCGTGTTCTCGACCGCCGAAGGCGAGAAGGTCGCGTCGGTAGAGCGATTGACGGAAGAAGGCGAAGAGAACGGCGGGGAGTGAGCCTACTCCGTCATTGCGAGCGCAGCGAAGCAATCCAGAGCGGCGGCGCCGTTGCTGGATTGCTTCGTCACTTCGTTCCTCGCAATGACGAGGTCCTCTATTCCTGGTGAATATTCCCCGCCTTCATCACCTTGTCCCACTTTTCGGTGTCGCCGACGAAGAGCTTGTCGAAGTCGGCCGCCGAACCTTTGAGTGGCGTGGAACTGACATCGTGGAGCCTTGCGGCGATCGTCGGGTCGTTAAGTCCGGCATTAATCTCTTTGTTGAGCAGTTCGACGATCTCCTTCGGCGTCTGGCTGCGCGCGGCAACGCCGAACCAGACGCTTGCCGAATAGCCCGGCAGAAATTCGCTGATCGAGGGCAGATCCGGAAAAACCGGCGAGCGTTTTGCGGTGGTCACGCCCAGCGCGCGCAGCTTGCCTGAATTGATATAGCCGACGAGTGTCGGCATGGCTTCGAACATGACCTGCGCCCGGCCGCCCAGCATATCGGTCAGCGCCGGCGCCGCGCCCTGATAGGGAACGTGCAGGAGATCGACGCCGGCTGACATTTTGAAAAATTCGCCGGTCAGGTGCGGCGTGGTACCGTTGCCGACCGACGCCATGATGATCTTGTCGGGATCGGCTTTCGCCAGCGCGATGAACTCAGGCACGGTCGTTGCCGGCACCGAGGGGTGCACGACCATGACCATCGGCTCGTCGGAGACGCCGCCCACGGGCGCGATATCGCGCAGGAGGCTGTAGCCGAGATTGCGATAGTAGAGCGAACTGATGATGGCGGACGTGCTCATCAGAAGGAGCGTGTAACCGTCGGCGGGCGCCGAGACGACGGCCTCGACGCCGATCGTGCTGCCGGCACCGGGTCGGTTCTCGACAACGAACGCCTGGCCGAGCCGCCTCGACAGCCAGTCGGCGATCAGGCGCGCGAAAATGTCGGTGGGTCCGCCGGGCGGAAAGCCGACGATCATGCGCACCGGCCGCGTCGGATAGTCGAGCGCGGATGCGATCCGCGGCACCGCCGGCACAATTGCAGCGGCTGCTGTTAGACACAGGAATTGTCTACGAGGTAGAGTCACGATAACGCTCCCGGCGGCACGTTTCTGTCGGCAACTCTCAAACAAACCTACTCCAGATCGGCGGCTGAGGGGAGGGGTGCGAGACGGCCCGCCCTTTCGCCGAAAGGACTTTATCGATGAACTGGGACCTGTTCGCGGCCTATCTGATCATCACGCTTGTCCTGGTCATCACGCCGGGGCCGATCGTCACGCTGGTCATCGCGACGGGCGCGAGCCAGGGCGTGCGCGCGGCTCTGGCCACGGTTGCCGGTACGACGCTCGGCAATGCGCTCCTCATCACGGCGATCGCATTCGGTCTCTCCTGGGTTTTGCAGAACGCCGCCGTCCTGTTCGAGGTCTTGCGCTGGGCCGGCGCAGCCTACCTGATCTGGCTCGGCATCAAGGCGTGGCGGCATGCCGGTGCGGCCGCGGCGCCGGTTTCGAAAAGGGGCGTCAATTTCTCTCGCGGTTTAACTGTGGCGCTGACAAATCCCAAAACGATCGCGTTCTTCACGGCGTTCCTGCCGCAATTCGTCGATCCCAAATTGCCGGTGGCGACACAGCTCATCGTCATGTGCGCGGTCTCGGTGCTGCTCGCGGCGCTGACGGATTCGGGCTGGGCGATCGCGTCGGGGCTCGGCCGTGCCTGGTTCATGAAGCCCGCGCGCGCAAAATTGCTCGGGCGGCTCTCCGGCATCGTGCTGATCGGCGGCGGCGTCTGGCTTTCGCTGGCGCGGCGACCGGGATGAATTGCGGGATCGTAGCGAAGGTTGCGGCAACTGTGAGCGCCGCACACCAAATTTGATGCCGCGATGTGCTCGGCCGCCGTTTTTAGCCAGGTCCGTCGCCCCCGGCCGTGCTCACAGTGCCGTCCTCACCATATAACTTCCCGGCGAAACGCAGACCATTTTCATGTACGATCTCTGCGTCATCGCGGCGCAGTCGGATCCCGGCAGGACGCGCGCCGCCACTGGGACTAATGGTATGTCCGGGCGCGGACTGGCGAAGGGAGGCGACAATGCCCGTGCGGATGGTCGGCATGATCGGGGTCACTCCGCCGCGGAGCGACGCTACGCTCCATATCATCGAAGGCGGCCTGTCTCCGGACTATGTGGTGGAAGCGGCGCGGGCGCATGAAGCATCCGGCTTCGATCTGGTGCTCGTCGGCTATTCGTCGTCGTCGGCCGAGGGATTCCTGGTCGCGCTGCATGCCGCTTCGCACACGGAACGCCTTGGCTATCTCATCGCGCACCGGCCGGGTTTTGTCGCGCCGACGCTGATGGCGCGCAAGATCGCGACTTTCGACCATCTCACCGGCGGCCGGCTCGCCATGCACATCATTACCGGCAAGACCGACAACGAGCAGGAAGGCGACGGCGATTTCACGCCGAAGGCCGAGCGCTATCGCCGCGCCGAGGAATATCTCGAACTGATGAAGCTTGCCTGGTCGAACGAGAAGCCTTTCGATTTCGTGGGCGAGTTCTATCGGGTCAATGGCGCACATTCCGATGTGCGCCCGCTGCAAAAACCGCATCCGCTGTTGTTCTTCGGCGGTGCGTCGGACGGCGCGCTGACAATGGGTGCGCGGCTCTGCGACGTCTATGCGATCTATGCCGAGCCGCTGAAGTCGACGCGCGAGCGCATGGACCAGTTTCGCGCCCAGGCCGCGGTCTTCGGGCGCGTGCCGGGTTTCAATGTTTCAGTGCGCCCGATCCTTGCCGCGACCGAGGGCGCCGCCTGGGGCAAGGCGAACAAAATTCTTGCGGCGATGCCGGGCAAGAAAGAATGGAGCCGGCAGGAAACAATGACCGGCCCGGTCGATAATGCCGGACGCCGCCTCATGAGTTTTGCGCTTGAAAGCGATATTCATGACGAGCGGCTGTGGATGCCGATCGCGCGCGCGACCGGTGCACTCGGCAATACATCGTGTCTCGTCGGCACACCGGAGCAGGTGGCGCAGGCGATGCTGGAATATTACCGGCTCGGCGTGGATTCGTTTCTGATCCGCGGCTTCGATCCGTTCAACGACACCGTCGATTTCGGCCGCGAGCTCATCCCGCGGATCAAGGCCGGCGCCGTCGAAATCGACCGGCTGCAGGCGGCGGAATAACTGCCGTTCGTTGTCCCGGCAGCAATCGCGACTACTCGCCTTTCCATTGCGGCGCGCGCTTGTTGAGGAAGGCGTCCAGGCCTTCACGAAAATCGCGGCTCATGTAGCACATCAGGATCAGGTCCTCGCCTTCCTCGCGGGACAGCCGCCGCTGCAACCGCGCCAGCGCCTGTTTGGTCGCGTTCAGCGTCAGCGGCGCATTACTGGCGATCAGGAGTGCAAGCTCGCCGACCCGCTGCTGCAACGCCGGGATGTCGTCGAGAACTTCATTGAGCAATCCGACGGCAGCCGCCTCATCGGCCTCCACCAGCCGCGCGGTGAATATGATGTCCTTGACCCGCGCCGGCCCGATCAGCGCGGAGAGGCGGCTGATATTGGACGTCGACAGGCAGTTGCCGAGCGTGCGCGCGATCGGGAATCCTATTCGCGTCGTCTTGGTGCCGATGCGGATATCGCAGCACGCCGCGATGCCGGCGCCGCCGCCGGTGCATGCGCCGTTGATCGCGGCGACCGTCGGCACACGGCATTCTTCGAGTTGGGTGAGGACGCGGTCGATGCGGGTCTCATAATCGAGCGCGTGCTGCGGCGTCGTAAACGCGCGGAACTGGTTGATATCGGTGCCCGAGGCAAACGCCTTATCGCCGGCGCCTTGAAAGATGAGCACCTTGATCGCCTTGTCGGCATTGGCCTGTTCGCAGATTTGCGCGAGCCGCTCGTACATTGCGAAGGTGAACGCGTTGCGGGCTTGCGGACGGTTGAACGTCACCCGCCCGATGCCGTCGGCCAGATCGAAAAGCATGTCGTTGGAAGGCTCCGTCGGCGCGCTCATCTGTGTTCTCCGATTTGCAATTGCCGTCTGGCGTGGCCCGAAAACCTATTGCCCGCGCCGCGCCGCGCTGGCGAAGCGTTTGGCTTCTTCCGCGGCGCGGAAAACGGCCTCGGCTTTGTTGATACATTCCTGCTGCTCGAGCGCGGGATTGGAATCGGCGACGATGCCGGCGCCGGCCTGGACGTACATGACGCCGTCCTTGATCAGCGCGGTGCGCAGGACGATGCACGAATCCATCTCCTCGCCCGCGGAGAAATAGCCGACACAGCCGGCGTAGAGCGAGCGTTTGTCCTTTTCCAGCTCGTCGATGATCTGCATGGCGCGAACCTTTGGCGCGCCGGAGACCGTGCCCGCCGGAAACCCGGCGGCGAGCGCGTCGATCACGTCGCGATCCTTGCGCAATTTGCCTTCGACATTGGAAACGATGTGCATGACGCGGCTGTAGCGTTCGATGAAGAACTGGTCGGTGACCTTGACGGTACCGATTTCCGCGACACGCCCGACGTCGTTGCGGCCGAGGTCGAGTAGCATCAAATGCTCGGCGCGTTCTTTCGGGTCGGCGAGGAGCTCGGTTTCGAGCGCCTGATCCTCGTGGGGCGTCGCGCCGCGCGGCCGCGTTCCCGCGATCGGGCGGATGGTGACGATGCCGCCGGACGTCTTGACCAGGATTTCCGGGCTTGAGCCGGCGACGGCGAAGCCGCCGAAATCGAGATAATAAAGGTAGGGCGACGGGTTGACGCGCCGCAGGGCGCGGTAAAGCGAAAACGGCGGCAGCGTGAACGGCGCTTCGAAACGCTGCGACAGCACGACCTGAAAAATATCACCGGCGGCGATGTAGTCCTTGGCGCGCATCACCATGCGCTTGAATTCCTCGGGGCTGGTGTTCGATTGCCGTTCGACCTCGATGGGTCCGGCGTGCGATTGCGCCGCTGATTTGTCGAGCGGCTTGTCGAGCGCGTCGACGATGGCCGAGAGCCGTTCGGTGGCGCGCGTCAGCGCCACCTTTGCCGTCACGCCCTCCTGCGCCCGCACCGGCGTGACGATCGTGATCGTGTCCTCGACCGCGTCGAAGACGATGACCACGGTCGGGCGAATGAGGATCGCGTCCGGAATTCCGATGGGGTCGGACGCGTGAGACGGCAAATCCTCCATCTGGCGCACCATGTCGTAGCCGAGATAACCGAAGACGCCGGCAGCCATCGGCGGCAACGGGGACGGCAACACAATGCGGCTTTCGGCGATGAGCGCGCGAAGTGCGTCGAGCGGCGCGGCACCGGCCGGCGCGTAGGCCACCGGATCGTTCTGCGGTGCACGGTTGATCTCGGCGTGCGGGCCATTGACGCGAAAGATCAGGTCAGGCTCCAGCCCGACGATCGAATAGCGGCCGCGCACGGCGCCGCCTTCGACCAATTCCAGGAGGATGCTCATGCTCGTCGAGCCGTTGGGCCGCGAGCCTGTGACCTTGAGGAAGGCGGAGACCGGGGTTTCCAGGTCGGCGACGAGCGTCGTCCACACGACTTGCGGTTCGCCGGCTGCGTAGCGCGCCGCGAATATGTCCGCCGCAGGCTCGATTTGCATTTAGTTGGTGCTCCGGCGCGCCGTTACCCATGGCCTGTGCGAGCACGCTCGTATTGACCGTCGTTCCGAGATTGGTTTCGAGCCATGTCATATATTGGTCGGTCACGTCGCCGCTCATTTCCCGTTGCAGGCTCTGCGCAACCTTTTCGGAGTCGGGCGAGCCCGGATCGAGCTTCGGCGTCTTGATGTCGGTCACGCGGAACACGATCCATTGTGTCGGCACGTCGCCCGCGGCGCTGCCGAATGCGTCTTTCGCGGTATGAAAGATCAATTCACTCATCCGCGGCGTGATGTTCGTGCTGGCGCCGCCGCGCTTGAGGTCAGCGGCGGTCTGCACTTTCACGCCATTGGCCGAGGCAAGCGCATCGAGCGCCGTTCCGCCCTTGGCCTTGTCGAGCAGATCCGCAGCCTTGGCTTTCAGCCGTGAAGCGATTTCGTCGTCGCGCCAGCGCCGCTCGACCGCATCCTTGACCTCGTCGAGCTTGCGTTCGTGGGCCGGCGTGATGGCGGCGACGTCAAACCAGACATAGCCGCTATCGGCATCGATCGGGTCATTGTCGACGCCGACATCGGAGGCGAAAGCGTCGCCGATGATCTTGCCGGCTTGCGGCAGGTCGGCGACGGGCTTGCCGTCCGGGTCGCGGCCGGAGCGGTCGACGTCATAGGTCACGACGGGAAGCTTCAGCTTGGCCGCCGCCTCTTCGAGCGAGGCGCCGCCGGCGCGGTTGTCCTCGATCTTGTCGTGAATGTCCTGCACCTGGGCCTTGGCGCGCTCGAGCGCGATGGCGTTGCGCAGCTCGGGTGCCGCATCGGCGAAGGGCTTCGTCGTTTCGGGCTCGATCTTGAGTGCGGTGACAATGACCGCACCGTACGGCACCTGTATCGGCGCGCTGACTTCGCCTGCTTTGAGCGCGAATGCGGCGTCGGCAACGGTGGGCTCGACGATCCGCGATTTTGCGACAGTGCCGAGATCGAAGTCTTGCGGCTTGAGGCCGCGCTCGGCGGCGATAGCGTCGAAACTCGTTCCACCCTTGATGCGGTCGGCGGCGGCTTGAGCGTCCGCCATATTCGGGAACACGATCTGCTCGATATGGCGGCGCTCCGGCGTCGTAAAACTTAAGCGCCGCTCATCGTAGGCGTGCTTGACGTCGTCGTCGGAGATTTCCATCCACTTCGCCAATGCCGCCGGCGTCACTGTGACGGTCGCGATCTTGCGCGTCTCCGGCGCGCGGAACAGAATTTTACGCTCGTCGAAATATTTGCTGATCTCGTCGGCGGTCGGTTGCGGGATGTCGCCCGCCTGCGCCGGTCCAAGCGTCAGATACTGGATGCTGCGCTGTTCGTTCTGGAACTGGTTGATGGCGTCGAGCCATGCCTGCGGCGGGGAGATATTTCCGGACACAGTGTCGAGGATTTGGCGCCGCAACGCCGTCTGCCGCCGGTCGGTGATGAAGCGCTGCTCGGTCAGGCCCATATTGTGCAAGGCGAGATTGAACTTGACCTGATCGAACTTGCCGTCCGGGCTCTGCAGGCTCGGATCGCTGGTGATGTGCCTGGCGATCTCATCGTCGGATATGCCGAGCCGCATCTGGCGCGCGCGCTGATCGAGCGCGGCCTGCCCGATCATCTCGCCGAGCACCTGCTTATCGAGGCCAATCGCGAGCGCCTGGTCGGGCGGCATCGGATGACCGATCTGGCGGCTGATCTGCTCCAGGCGATCCTGATAGGACTGCCGGAACTGCTCGACCGGGATTTCGACCTTGCCGATCGTGGCCAGCGACGACCGGCCGAAACCGTGGAAAATGTCATTGATGCCCCAGATGCCGAAGCTGACGACGAGCACCGACATGACCACGCCCATCAGGGCGCGGCCGAGCCAATTTTCCGAGGCTTTGCGAATACCGCGTAACATTGTTCAGTCCGGTCCAACGCTTGGGTGATGCGGGCTTGGGGCGGCGCACTATAAGGAGCGTCAACAAACGCCGCAACTAACGGGTTTTGCAGCTAAAACGCCCCTTCTCGGAGCGCAAGTGGTCTGCTAACGCCTGTTAGTCGCACGAACTCTTGCTGCTGCTTCCCGGCTGCTTCTTGGGCCAATTTTTTGGGCGATACGATGGCGCGCCGTCCACTTCTCGCTGGCAACTGGAAAATGAACGGGCTTGAGGCCTCAGCCGGCGAATTGGAAAAGATCATCGCCGGTGCGCGGTCGCTTGCGCAAAGTTCGGCCAATGTCGAGGTGATGGTGTGCCCGCCGGCGACGCTCCTGGCCCGCTTTGCTGCGCTCGCGCGGGGAACGCCGGTGAGCATCGGCGGGCAGGATTGCCACGCCGAACCCTCGGGGGCCCATACCGGCGACATTGCCGCGGAGATGCTGCGCGACGCCGGCGCCAGGGCTGTCATCGTCGGCCATTCCGAGCGCCGCCAAAACCACGGCGAAACCAACGCCATGGTGCGCGCCAAGGCGCTTGCGGCCCGGCGTGCCGGTCTTCTTGCGATCGTTTGCATCGGCGAGACGCGCGCCGAGCGCGATGGCGGAAAGGCACGCGATGTCGTCGGGACGCAGCTTGACGGATCGCTTCCCGATGGAGCTGGCGATATCGTCATCGCCTATGAGCCGGTCTGGGCGATCGGCACTGGCGTAACGCCGACCGCAGGCGACGTCGGCGCTATGCACGGATTCATTCGCGAGCGGCTGTCGGCGCGGTTCGGCGCTGCCGGGCAGGGCCTTCGCATCCTGTATGGCGGATCGGTAAAACCCTCGAATGCCAGGGAACTGCTTGGCATCGACAATGTCGATGGTGCGCTCATCGGCGGCGCGAGCCTGAAGGCCGACGAGTTTCTGGCGATTGCTGCTGCATATCGCTAGACCTGATCCCGGCGCCGGGATCCTCGGCAGGTTCCGAGACTGCTCTCATTGAGGTGCGAAGCGTTCACGCAGGACCCGATCGACGGCGTCGTGGCCGGTCGGCAAGGATGCTTCGTCCACCTGTGCGCCGGCATCGAGCAGCACGCGCGCACATGCAGGGTGCCCAGCAGTCGAAGATTCCCACGGATGGAGCGCGCCATAGATCAGCCAGCCCATCGGGGTCGCGCCGATTTGCTGGTCTGGCGCGTTGATCGAAGCACCGTGCCGCAACGTCTCAGCGGCCATGTCGGCATTGCCGTGGAACGCCGCCCAATGCAACGGCGCGCCGCCGTTCTGCGACACCGCGGTCACCGGGAAGCCGCGGCGGAGCATGGCGCGCACGGCCGCAAGATTGTTGTTGCGCGCCGCATCGGCGACCTGACGCAAGGCATTGGCGGGCGCACGCGCGACGAGCTGCGGGTCGGTGGCGAGGATCGCATCGGCGCATGTATCGTCGCCGCACCACAGCGCATCGAGCAAAAGATCAAGCGGTCGGGCGCGTTCGCGCAGCAGGGCGAGCACCTCGGCATGGCCGCGCTTGCGGGCGATGTCGAATGCCGAAACGTGGAAGCCGAGCGTCCATTGGTAGATGTGTCCGCCATTAGGCGCGGTGTCGATCATCGGAAACCAGTTTTGATCGACCCGCATCGCAATGGCGCCTGGCTCGGCGTCGAGATAGCGTCGCACGAGTACGACATCGCCAAGCGCCGCAGCAAGCAGCAGGTCGGAGCGCGCGCCGTTTGCGACCAGGAAACCGGCGATGTCCGGGCGATCGCCGATGAGGTGCTGGGCTGCGGTCGAATAGTGATCATCATCGAGCGCGTCGATCTCGGCGCCATGATCGAGCAGAAATCCGGCGATCTCGACCGTGCGCGCAAAATGCAGCGGCCGCTTGCCGTCGCCGCCTTTGGCATGGACCAGCGCCGGTTCGCTCGCGACCAGAGCCGCGAGCTCTGCCATCATGCCGAGATTGGCGGCCGCCCAGATATCGATCCGGGCGCCGCGCGCAATGAGCGGAGCGGCCTCATTGGGGTTTACCCGCTCGAGTACGCCGAAGCCGCCCTTTTCCCAGCTCGATCGGACGTTGAGATCTGCGCCGTGCGCGAGCAGAAGATCGAGCATGTCGAGATTGGTGAGCGCCTCATGCACGGCGGGGCTCTTAAAGCCAAACATCGGCTCGTTGATCCTGGCTGCCAGATCGGGGTGGGAGCGGAACAGCTGCCGCACCTCATCGACATCACCCGTTTCAACCGCCGCTTGAAACAGTTCGACTGCTGATTTTGTCAAAGACTCGATTTTTCGTTTCATCTGCGGCCAGCTTGCGAACCCGTAACCGCGCGCGATCACGAGCTGGGCATCGCTGAGAGCGAACTCCTGCGGCGCCGGTGGCTTTGGGTGCAGCGTGCCTACGCGCGCA
Source organism: uncultured Alphaproteobacteria bacterium (assembly GCA_963723335.1). Lineage (GTDB taxonomy): Bacteria > Pseudomonadota > Alphaproteobacteria > Rhizobiales > Xanthobacteraceae > BOG-931. Next base: position 359,267 of record CAVRQJ010000016.1, read on the forward strand.
ATCACCTTAGGCTTGCCGCGCCAGTAGTCGCGCGCGAGCGCCTTGGCGAGCTTGCGCTGTTTGTCGAGGCTCGGATTGGGTGGAAGCGGCCGAACCAGGTGATCGGCTTCGCGTTCCGACGGTTTGTCAGACATGAAGGACCTCTTTCGTAAAGCCCGGCGTCCACGAGACGGGCGGAAAGAGGGTGATCATTGGCCGTCAGTAATACCGATCAGGTGGGAGAATCCCTTCCCGTGGGCGGGGCGCGCCCTGACCGCGCCCGTCTAAAATAGCATGCTCCGCGCGCGTTTCCAGTCGCAAGGTTGCCCGGCTTCGACAATGTCGGCGGTGCTGGTCTGAAAGCCGACGAGTTTCTGGCGATTGCCGCCGCCTATCGCTGGACTTGATCCCAACGCCGCGAATAAGCGGCGCGGGAGGAAGTCATGACGATTCATCGCGCAGTTGGCGCAGTTGGCGCGCTTGCCGGATTGCTGCTGTCGCTTATGACAGCGCAGACCCAGGCGGCGGAATTGAAGGTGCTCGCGTCAACCGCCATCAAAGGCGTGCTCGAGGAACTCGGCCCGCAATTCGAAAAGGCGACCGAGAACAAGGTCGCGTTCACCTTCGGCCCGGCGGCCGTCATGAAGACGGAGATCGACCAGGGCGCGGCATTCGATCTTGCCATCCTGACCCCGCCGCTGGTCGACGCTCTCACCGCTGCAGGCAAAGTCGACGGCGCGACCCGCGTCACGATCGCCCGCGCCGGTTTGGGCGTTGCGGTTCGCGCCGGCGCGCCGAAACCCGATGTCAGCACGGCCGCGGCATTGAAACAGGCGCTGCTGGCGGCCAAGTCGATCGGCTTCAATGGCGTAGGAGCAAGCCGCATCGGCATCGAGGCGGCGCTCGGCAAGCTTGGCATTGCCGAGGACGTGAAGCCCAAGATCGTGCTTTTGGACGTGTCGGCTCCTGTTGCGGTCGCCAAAGGCGATGTCGAAATGGGCTGGGTCCGGTGAGCGAAATCCTTGCCGTCCCAGGTGCCGAAAACGCCGGTGCATTCCCGAGCGAATTTCAGTCCTACCTGGTCATGACGGCGGTGGTCGCGGCAAATACCAAAGACGCCGACACCGCCAAAGCGCTGATCAAGTTTCTCACCGCGCCGGCAGCAGGGCTGACGATCAAGACTAAGGGGATGGAGCCGGGCTGAGCCCGAACGGTTCAGCGCTGCGGCAGGATCGGCGCGGCGATCGGATTCGATTGTGCCGCGGCAGGCGGCACGTCGTTCGACGCCGTGCGAATCTCGGGATTGGCGGTCCGGTAAAGGATGACGCCTGCGGCGATCACGGCAAAGACCGCGGCCGCTGCGAACCACAATCCCGTTGCATCCGCGCCGTTCTCGAATTCGAACTTGGCGGGCAGATCGAGTTTGCCGGCTTGATTGCTCATTTTGTCGTCCATCGCACCCTCCGTTGAAGAAGGCACATGGACAACGCCGCAGAGCCCTCCCGTGGTGGCAGGGCAGGCATGCGAAAGTTCCGCGTGAGGTAAACGAAAGCTCTCTTGCCCGCAGTGCCCTTTCGAGACGGCACAGATTAGGTCTATTCTAGTTTTAACAAATACTGCCGCGCAAAATCGCGCGTGCCCGGGGAGGGTACAATGGCCGACGATACGAAAATCCGCGAAACCATTCCACGCCGCAAATTTCTGGTGGGCGCCGGTCTCGCGGGCACAGCCGCGGCGGCGGCCCTCGTGCAACCCGCACCCGCTCAAGCGCAAACGGCGGCGCCGGCTACCGCGGCGCAACCTGCGCCGCAAGACGAGCCGCTTCTCATCCTCAACGAAACCGAGCACGCCTTCGTCGTCGCGGCAGTCGATACGCTCATTCCCGCGGACGAATTGTCGCCGTCGGGCAGCGATTGCGGCTGTGCCGTCTATATCGACCGGCAACTTGCCAGCGCCTGGGGTGGCGGAGCGAAATCGTATCGCGCCGGTCCTTACATCAAAGGCAAGCCCGAGCAGGGCTATCAGCTTCCGCTGACGCCCGCCGAATTCATGAGCGCGGGAATTGCGGCTGCCAATGTGTGGTCGCGCAAAACCTATGGCCACGATTTCGACCGGCTCGATCCGGACAAGCGCATCGAAGCGCTCAAGGAAATGCAGGAGGGCAAGGCGGAATTTATCAATTTCAGTTCGCGCGCGTTTTTTGCCCGCCTCCTGACGATGACCATGGAGGGATTCTTCGGCGATCCGATCTATGGCGGCAATCGCAACAAGGCCTCGTGGCGCATGCTGGGCTTTCCCGGCCTGCCGGCGACCTACGCCAATGTGATCGACGAGTATCGCGACAAGCGCTTCGTCGCCGAGCCGCAATCCATCGCAGATTTCTCGTAGCGGGAGGCGGACATGGTGACGCGATTGAAAGACGTCGACGCGGTCACGGTCGGCCTCGGCTGGACCGGCGCCATCATGGCGCGCGAATTGACCAAGGCCGGACTGAACGTGGTGTCGCTCGAGCGCGGGCCGGACCGCATTCCCGGCGAGGATTTCATCCTGCCGTCGGTGCGCGACGAGGTGAAATACTCGCAACGCCTCGAACTGATGATGGACAATTCCATCGACACGATCACGTTCCGCAATTTTGGCAACGAGCAGGCCCTGCCGATCCGCCGCATCGGCGCGTTTTTGCCGGGCGAGGGCGTAGGCGGCTCCGGCATTCATTGGGGCGCGCTGCACTGGCGCTTTCTGCCGAGCGATTTTCGCATCCGAAGCGCGCTCGGCGAACGCTATGGCAAAAGCGCGATCCCGGATGACATGACCATCCAGGACTGGCCCGTCAGCTACGACGATCTTGAACCGCACTACGATCGTTTCGACAAAATCTGCGGCGTGTCGGGCAAGGCGGGCAATGTGCGCGGCAAGAAGATCGCGGGCGGCAATGTCTTCGAGGGTCCGCGGAGCGACGAATATCCAAACGCGCCGGTCAAAACGAGCAATGCCGGCCTGATGTTCGACGCGGCATCGAAAAACCTCGGCTATCATCCGTTCCCGGCGCCGGTGGCGATCGCGAGCAACGCCTATACCAATGCCGAAGGCGTCGAACTCGGCGCCTGCGAATATTGCGGATATTGCAACCGCATTGCCTGCGAGACCAACGCCAAGGCGTCGGCCAATTCGACGCTCATGCCCGCATTGCGGCTCGATCCCAAATTCGAATTGCGCGCCCGCTGCTTCGTCACCAAGCTCAATTACGACAAGGCGGCAAAGCGGGTCGTAAGCGTCACCTATACCGACATGCGCAACGGCGAAGAGTACGAACAGCCGGCGGGTATCGTGATTCTGTCGGCGTTCGTATTTTCGAACGTGCAGCACCTGCTGCTGGCCGGGATCGGAGAGCCGTATGACGCGGCAAGCGGCAAGGGCATCGTCGGCAAGAACTACGCTTATCAGTTCGAGGCGAGCGCCAGCGCCTTCTTCGAGAACAAGGAACTCAATCCGTATTGGGGCTCAGCCGGAATGTCGGTCTGCATCGACGACTTCAACGGCGAGACTTTCGATCACGGTGGCCTGGGTTTCTTCGGCGGCGGCTACCTGCAATGCAACACTGCCGGCGCACCGCCGATCGCCGGCCGCACCGTGCCGCACGGCACGCCGGAATGGGGCTCTGAGTGGAAGCGCGCGACGGTGAACTGGTATCACCACGCCGCGCGTTTCAACACGCAGGGCTCGGTGTATGCCAACCGCGCCAATTTCATGGACCTCGATCCGACCTATAAGGACATACTCGGCCGGCCGCTGATCCGGCTGACCTACAATCCTCCCGACAACGAATTCAAAATGTCGAGCTATCTGCTCGCCAAGCTCGAAGGGATCATCAAGGCGATGAACCCGACGAGCTACGACATGCATCCGCGCCCGAAGACGTTCACGGTCGTGCCGTACCAGTCGACGCACAATACAGGCGGCACGATGATGGGCGCGGACCCGAAGTCGGGCGTGGTCAATCGCTATCTGCAGGCCTGGGACGCGCACAATCTGTTTGTCCAGGGTGCGTCGGTGTTTCCACAGCAGCACGGCTACAATCCGACCGGAACGGTGGGCGCGCTCGCTTACTGGTCGGCGAAAGCCATCACGTCGACCTATCTCAAAAATCCGGGACCTCTGGTCCATGCATAAAATGGTCATTCCGGCTGCCGCAGCGTTCGTGATTACGTTCGCTGCGGGGTCTGCTTCGGCCGCCGATGCGGCCCACGGCAAGCTCGTGTTCCAGACTTGCGCGGCCTGCCACAGCGACAAGCCCGACGCGATCGGGCCGTCATTGCGCGGCGTGTATGGCCGAAAATCCGGCGCGCTGCCGGATTTTCGTTACTCGAACGCCATGCTGCGCGCCAACCTCACCTGGGATGACGCGAATTTGCGTGACTACATCAAGGACCCGCAGGCCAAGGTCAAAGGCAACCGAATGCCGTTCGGGGGGCTCGCGGTGCCCTCCGACATCGACGACGTGATTGCCTATCTGAAGGACTATAAATAGGCCCGGATCGGGCCTATTTCCTCATATTGCCGCAGCCATAGAAATGCCGCGCCGGATCGTGTAGAGACGCCCGCGAATTCCTATATAGAGACGCATCGGACGGGGCCGCTGGCCTCGCATTGGCCGCGGGCGGAAAACGAATGCTGACTGTCATTATCGTCATTCATCTCATGCTGGTCCTGGGCCTGATCGGCGTGGTGCTGCTGCAAAAGTCTGAAGGCGGCGGCCTGGTCAGCTCGACCAGCGGCTTTCTGTCGAGTCGCGGCACAGCGAACGTGCTGACGCGCGCGACCGCGTTTCTTGCCGCCGGGTTTTTCGTCACCAGCCTTTTGCTGTCCTGGCTCGCAAGCTTTGAGCGCCGTCCAACGTCCATCATCAATACCGGCGCACCGGCCGGGCAAGAAGCGCCGGCAGGCGGACCACCGGCACCGCCGCTTAGCGGCGGGTCTGGCCTGCTCAATGAATTGCAAAAGGGCATTCCGGGCCTGCCAGCCGCGCCAGGGTCCGGCGGATCGGGTTCTGCACCCAGCCCGGCTCCGGGCGGCCCGCAAGTGCCGCGATCGCAATAGCGGAAACCTCACCGATGGCTGCAATCGAAACCCCCGCAAAGGTCCCAAACAAGCCCGGCGCGGGGGCTTCGCTATTGCATAAGGAGTTGTGCACAAGCCGATGAAAACAGGAGTTTTTCCACAAGCCGCCATGGCCCTTATGCACGGCACGGCAGATATTCCGGAAATTCGCTCGCGGAATCGCCGAAGGCGAGATAAGCGATAGGTCCCATGACGCGGTACATTTTCATCACCGGCGGCGTGGTTTCCTCACTTGGCAAGGGTCTGGCTTCCGCAGCGCTCGGCGCGCTCCTGCAGGCGCGCGGCTATAAGGTCCGGCTGCGCAAGCTCGACCCCTATCTCAATGTCGATCCGGGCACGATGTCGCCGTACCAGCACGGCGAGGTTTTCGTCACCGACGACGGCGCCGAGACCGATCTTGATCTCGGCCATTACGAGCGCTTCACGGGGCGGCCGGCGACGCGGCAGGACAACATCACCACCGGCCGCATCTATCAGGACATCCTGACCAAGGAGCGCCGCGGCGACTATCTCGGCGCCACGATCCAGGTCATTCCGCACGTCACCAATGCGATCAAGGATTTCATCCGCGACGGCAACGAGGGATACGACTTCGTGCTGTGCGAAATCGGCGGCACGGTAGGCGATATTGAGGGATTGCCGTACTTCGAGGCGATCCGCCAGTTGGGCAACGATCTGCCGCGCGGCCACGCCATCTACATCCATCTGACGCTGATGCCGTTCATTCCGAGCGCCGGCGAACTAAAGACCAAGCCGACGCAGCATTCGGTGCGCGAATTGCGCGCCATCGGCATCCAGCCGGACATCTTGCTTTGCCGCACCGATCGCGAAATCCCCGAAAGCGAACGCAAGAAGCTGGCGCTGTTCTGTAACGTGCGCGAGAGCGCGGTGATCGAGGCGCGCGATGTCGACAACATCTACGCCGTGCCCGAGGCCTATCACGCCGGCGGTCTCGACGATGAAGTGCTCGCCGCCTTCGGCATCGAAAATCCGCCACCGCCCGATCTCGCGACCTGGCACCTGATCAACGAGCGCGTCCGCAATCCGGAAGGCGACGTGACGATCGCCATCGTCGGCAAATATACCGGCATGAAGGACGCCTATAAGTCGCTGATCGAGGCGCTCTCGCACGGCGGCATCGCCAACAAGGTGAAGGTCAAGCTCGACTGGATCGAGAGCGAGGTATTCGAGAACGAGGATCCGGCGCCGTTCCTCGAACACGTCAACGGCATCCTGGTGCCGGGCGGTTTCGGCCAGCGCGGCGCCGAGGGCAAAATTCTTGCCGCGCAATTCGCGCGCGAGCGCAAGGTGCCGTATTTCGGCATTTGCTTCGGCATGCAGATGGCGGTCATCGAGGCGGCGCGGAATCTGTGCAGCATCGAAGAGGCCAATTCGACCGAGTTCGTGCAGACGAGCGAGCCCGTCGTCGGCCTGATGACGGAATGGATGAAAGGCAACGAGCTGCAAAAGCGCGGCGCCGCCGGCGATCTCGGCGGCACCATGCGGCTCGGCGCCTATCCGGCGATGCTGCAGCGCGGCTCGCGCGTCGCCGAGATTTATGACGCGGCGGAAATATCCGAGCGCCACCGCCACCGCTACGAGGTGAATACCGCCTACAAGGACCGGCTCGCTCAGCATGGCATGCGGTTTTCAGGCATGTCGCCCGACGGCATCCTGCCGGAGATCATCGAGTACGACGATCATCCCTGGTTCATCGGCGTGCAATTTCACCCGGAACTGAAATCACGGCCGTTCGCGCCGCATCCGCTGTTCTCGTCCTTCATCGGGGCCGCGGTGGAGCAGAGCCGGCTGGTGTAATTCTGATGAAGGCGAAGGGCATGGACCTGAAAGATGGCGTTCTACAGCGGTCGCTCGGGCACCGGCTGATTCATTCGCTTCGGATGCAGGAGAAGCGGTGCCGCAACGGCAAGCGGCGCAAAAAACATGGATTCAAAGAGGAAACCGAGGCGTCGATTACGAATAAGCCGGCAAGAGGGTATTTTTCCGCTACTTGGTTTTTGGCATGTCTGGCCGCGCTGGAGCTTGACGGTGTGGCGCTGAAGGAGATTTAGGATTTTCCGGCCACAGTCTTTCGACCACGCCCTTGTTGGTCATCAGTTCATTCCAGTCATAAACGATATGTTGAAAAGCTCCCCCCGACTTGAGAGTTTCGCGCGTCTCTAGAAAAATCGTACCGCGCATAGCTGCGGTCTGAATAATCCAATGGTCTTCCCAAAATTCAGGGGGGACGGGTTCATATAGCGATGAATGTTGCCGCATAGCCCAAATCGGCAACTTTCCTTCGAATGCACTTTGCCGGATTTTATCGACGGCTTTCCAGTACTCAGTCATTTTTGGATCGTTTGGGTCAACTTCGACTGTTGAAGGCTCTACCCATCGCCCCTCACAGACACGCCAGATGCACTCCATGATCGGAATGTCGCGCGGCGGTATCTTTGCAGGATCGACCGCCGTCCCGGCTTTGGCAATTTGGTCCGACTTAAATCGTCGCCGAACAATATCGATCAAAAGTGTAGCCGCGCATAAAATCAATATAGCGATGCCGCCATACAGTACGGCCTGCCAGAATAAGGACTGCGGCGACACTAGGACTGCCAATGCGGTCAGCACGGCAGCACCGGCAACGCTTGCAACGAAATAGATCGCTTCGCGCACGGCACACCCTTTAGAGCGGCATCAGTGTTGTACCGGAATGCAGAAGGGCTATTACCAAGCCGATAGCTGCTGTGACGCCGCTTAAGAACACTCCAATTCGCGCCAGGATTTTTGTAGTCAAATCGATACGCTCCGCCGAAGGCATAGGCAGCGGTCCGCAGTCGTTTCGTCGGGTAGTCATTCGCGCACGATCCGGGATTCCGCGTCCGGGGGGCAACGCACAGCCGATTTGCGGTGAATGAATCCTGCGCATCCGGGAAGCAGGCGCAGGCTTTGAAATTTCGGCAACGCACCGCTAAGAAATGCGTATTTTCGGGCTTTTCTGCTGGGGGTAAGTCTTCGCCATAATAACAATTCATCACTTACACCCCTCTGCAAGTAAGGGGCGGCGACCGATCAGTCTTGTGGCGTTCGCGACATAATACCGTAATTCTCAGCGCAGCGTTGACGCGTCATGGTCGGGCTTGTCTCGGCCATCCACGTCTTATTATTGTGTCGCCGAGACAGGGCCTGGATGCTCGGGACATAGGCGAGCGCAGCGACGCCGTTCTTCGAACGGCTATGCCCAGGCATGACGAGTGAAGAGAGGAAACCCATGATCTACGAATTGCGCGTCTATACCTGCATCCCTGGCCGGCTGCCGGCGCTGCTCAAGCGTTTCGAAGAGCAGACACTAAAAATCTGGGAGAAGCACGGCATCAAGCAGGCCGGTTTCTGGACGGTGCTCGTCGGCAACGGCAGCCAGGATCTCCATTACCTGGTGGCATGGGAATCCCTCGCCGACCGCGAAAAGAAATGGAACACGTTCCAGGCCGATCCGGCGTGGCACAAGGCGCGCGACGACAGCGAGAAGGACGGGCCGATCATCGCCAATATCAGGAGCGCGTTCTTGCGGCCGACGGCGTTTTCGTCGGTGAAGTGATCCTGCGGCCGTCATTCCGGACTCGCCGCTTCGCGGCGATCCGGAGCGACGTTGGAGGCGTTGACCCGGCTTGCCGCGGCCTTCATGGTCGCCCGCGAGGACATCAATGACGCCAAATCCCGTCGTCACCGTAGGCAATGCCCGTTTCGGCAACGCGCTGCCGCTCGCGCTGATCGCGGGCCCGTGCGTGCTGGAAAGCCGCGCGCATGCGTTCGAAATGGCGTCGGCGCTCAAGGAGATCGCGGCGAAACTCAATCTCGGCCTTGTCTACAAAACCTCGTTCGACAAGGCGAACCGCACCAGCGCGGCGAGCGCCCGCGGCATAGGCCTCGACAAGGCGCTCGCGATTTTCGCCGAACTGCGCGAAAAACTCGGCGTGCCGCTCCTCACCGACGTTCACGAGCCGGAGCAATGCGCCCGCGTCGCCGAAGTCGCCGACGTGTTGCAGATTCCGGCGTTCCTTTGCCGGCAGACCGACCTTCTTGTTGCTGCCGCCAAAACCGGGCGCGCCGTCAACGTCAAGAAAGGGCAGTTTTTGGCGCCGTGGGACATGGCCAATGTCGTCGCCAAGATCACCGGCGCCGGCAATGCCGATGTGCTCGTCACCGAGCGCGGCGCGTCATTCGGCTACAACACGCTGGTCTCCGACATGCGCGCGCTGCCGGTGTTGGCGAAAACCGGCGCGCCGGTGATTTTCGACGCCACCCATTCAGTGCAGCAGCCGGGCGGGCAGGGCACGTCGTCCGGCGGCGAGCGCGAATATGTCCCAGTGCTGGCGCGGGCGGCGGTGGCCGTCGGCGTCGCAGGCGTCTTCATCGAGACCCACCAGGATCCCGACAAGGCGCCGTCTGACGGGCCAAACATGATTCCGCTCAAGGACTTGCCGGCACTTCTTGTGCGTTTGATGCAATTCGACAGGCTGGCCAAAAACTGAACGCGCCAAAGACTGCAAAAACCAAATGTAAATAGACGCCGGTCGATGCGTCCCAGCAACAAAACGGGACACCGCCATTCCACCTCTTCTTAGAGTAGCCAGCCTGATCGTCTTCGCCTCGACGCTGTTCTCGCGCGCGGTCGATCCGATCATTCCCAAAATCGCAGCCGACCTCGGCATCGCCGTGACGACCGCGGCGCTGTTGTCGACGGCGTTTACGTTTCCCTATGCCGTGATGCAGCCCGCGCTCGGCACCATCGGAGACTTCTTCGGCAAGACCCGCTTGATGAATGTGAGCCTGACCGTGGTTGCGATTACCACGCTGGTTTGCGCGTTCGCCGGTAATTTCCACGTGCTGGTGGCGATGCGGGTCGTCGCCGGTATGCTTGCCGGCGGCATCTTTCCGGTCGGCATCGCGATCGTCGGCGATCTGGTGCCGGTCGAAAAGCGTCAGGTGGCGATCGGCCGGATGCTGGCGATCGGGCTCACCGGCAATCTCATCGGCGCCACGATCTCGGGCTTTATCGGCGACCTGTTCGGCTGGCGCGCGGTGTTTCTGACACTTGGCGGGTTCGGCCTCGTCGTCGCGCTCATCGCGTTCCTGGCTTTTCGCGGCATGCGCATCGGCGGCTCAAGGCCGTTCAGCATTGCCAGCGCCATGGCCGGCTTCAGGGGCATTTTCGCCGATCCCCGCGCGAAATTCTGTTTCAGCTCGGTATTTTTCGAAGCCATCATCATCCACGGCATGTTTCCTTATGTGGCACTGTTGTTGCTGGCCTCCGGCACGACCCGCTCGTCCTATGCGGGCATCGTGATCGCCGCGTTCGGGCTTGGCGGCATCATCTTTTCACTGTCGCTGCCGCTTCTTGTGAAACACGTCAGCGAACGGCGCATGATGCTGGCCGGCGCGGTCTGCGCCGCCATCGCCTTCGTGCTGATCGCGTTCAATTTCGTCTGGTATTTCCAGGTGCCGGTGTTCCTGTTGTTCGGCATCGGTTTTTACATGCTGCACAATTGCATTCAGGTGCACGTCACCGACCTGACGCAGACGGCGCGGGGTGCGGCGCTGTCGTTGCATTCGGCATCGTTCTATTTCGGCCAGGCCATCGGGCCGATCTATTACGGCTATTCTTTCGCGCATTTCGGCACGGCAAAACCGCCGCTTGTGGGAGCCGCCGTTATCCTTGTGATCGGGCTCGTTTGCGCGCGATTCCTGCGCCACCGAAGGTCCGGCCTGACCCTTGCCGAAGGGCCGTAAGACGCCCATTATTAAGCCATCGGCCAGGGGTGCCGGCCCTCTCGTGAGGTCGGCTGAGATTAAACCCGTCGAACCTGTCTGGGTCATTCCAGCGAAGGGAAGCCGCGTTGAACGGACCGACTAAAACCAATCCGCATATCGGCAAGCGGCCGCGCGTCGCCATTATCGGCGCGGGCGTTGTCGGGCTCGGCATCGCCTGGCGTCTGGCGTCGCGGGCCGACGTTTCGGTGTTCGATCGCGGCAAAGCCGGATCCGGCGCGAGCCATGCGGCGGCCGGCATGCTTGCGGCGTGTTGCGAGGCAGAGCCCGGCGAGGAAGCCCTTGTTGCGCTCGGCCGCGACAGCCAGGCGCGCTGGCCGGGTTTTGCCGAAGAGCTGCGACGCGCAAGCGGCATCGACGTGGAACTGCGCCGCGAAGGCACCGTTGTTTTGGCGTTGACTGCGGACGATCAGGCCGCGCTCGCGCATCAACTGGAATTCCAGAAGAAGCTCGGCCTGCCGCTCGAATGGCTGTCGGCTGCCGCAACGCGCGCGAAGGAACCGCATCTTGCCGGCAAAATCGCGGGCGCGGTGTTCAGCCCGGAAGATCATCAGGTCGATAACCGCAAGCTGACGCAGGCGCTGCGCGTCGCCGCCGAGGCCGGGGGCGTGAAGATTTACGAGCAGCGCCCGGTTGCGGAGATTTCCGTGCAGTCCGGCCGCGCCGATGGCGTCATCTTCGAGGATGGCGCGCGTGCCGAGGCCGACATCGTGGTGCTTGCCGCCGGCGCATGGTCGCGCGGCATCAAGGGTTTGCCGCCGGACCGGCGTCCGCCGGTGCGCCCCGTCAAAGGCCAGATGCTGGCGCTGCGCATGGACCCGGCGTCGCCGCTCCTCAATCACGTGCTCTGGGCGCCCGGCGCTTATCTCGTGCCGCGCCGCGACGGCCGGATGATCATCGGGGGCACCGTCGAAGAAAAGGGATTTGATGAAACGATCACCGCGGGCGGCATGCTGACGCTGCTTGAAGCCGCGTGGCGTGCGATCCCCGCCATCGAGGAACTGCCGATCGACGAAATCTGGGTCGGCCACCGCCCGGGCAGCCGCGACGACGCCCCGATCCTCGGCCGCGCGCTGCTCGAAGGTTTGTTCTACGCGACCGGCCACCACCGCAACGGCATATTGCTCGCGCCGGTGACCGCGGACGCCATGGCAAAACTCATTCTCGACGATGTTGCCGAGCCGGCGCTAAAACCGTTTGCGCTCGAGCGCTTCCTGCCGGCGCGTGCCGCGGAGTAGGGCAAGCCGATGAGTGAACAGACAATCCGCGTCAACGGCGAAAGCCAACCGCTCAGCGTTGCGACCATCGACGCGCTGCTTGAGGAAAAAGCTGTCGACACCGAAAAACGCGGTATCGCGGTTGCGCTCAATGGTTCCGTTGTTCCTCGCGCGGCGTGGCGCGACACCGCGCTCAAGGCCGGCGACAGCGTCGAGATCGTGCGCGCGCGGCAGGGAGGCTGAAGATGTCCGATCCGCTCATCATCGCCGGCCAGGAATTCGGCTCGCGGCTGTTTCTCGGCACGGCAGGTTATCCGAACCGCAAGATGATGCTCGACGCGATTGCCGCGAGCGGCACGCAGATGGTCACTGCCTCGATCCGCCGCATCAGCCTTGCCGGCGACGACGAGAGTTTGATCGACCTCCTCAAGGACAAAGTCCGCTTCCTGCCCAACACGGCGGGATGCCAGACCGCGAAGGACGCCGTGCTGACGGCGGAACTGGCGCGCGAGGCGCTCGATACCAACTGGATAAAGCTCGAAGTGATCGGCGACCGCGAACTGCTTTATCCCGACGTCGAGGAATTGTTGCGCGCGACCGAAATACTGGTGGCCAAGGGCTTTATCGTTCTGCCCTATTGCACCGACGATCCGGTGACCTGCCGCAAGCTTGCCGATGCCGGGGCAGCAGCCGTGATGCCGCTCGGCTCGCCGATCGGTTCAGGGCTCGGCGTGTCCAATCCGCACCTGATCGAATTGATCTGCGCGCGCTCGCCGGTGCCGGTGGTGTGCGATGCCGGAATCGGCACCGCGTCGGATGCGGCATTGGCGATGGAGCTCGGCTGCGCCGCGGTGCTGCTCAACACCGCGGTGTCAAAAGCGCAAGACCCGGTGCTGATGGCCAAGAGCATGCGCGCCGCGGTGGAAGCGGGGAGACTGTCTCGGCTTGCCGGACGCATTGCGAAGAAGTCGCACGCCGAACCGTCGAGCCCGCAGTTCGGGCTGGTGGGGACTTAAGACGGACGCTTAATCCAGTACACCCGCCGCTAAAGCCAATCGCTTCGCGACGCCGCGCAACGATCTGTCGCGTGTCCACAGGCTTTCGTCGGCTGTGAGCGCGACTGCGGCGAGCAAATGGACATCGACATAGCCGATGCCAACTCCTGGCAGACGATGTTGGTCAACAAAGTCGAGCACCTCTTCGCTTGAGGCGACGACCGCTTGTGGAAGCAGCCGCAGCGTGTCCAAAATCATGCGTCGTTGCGGCAGATTGCCCAGCGCAAGTTCGCCGAGCACGAAGGGGTGCATGACGACCTGGTTCGCATCCAACAATCGGACAAGCGCTGAATTTGACGCGCGCAGATGATCGACCCATACCGAGGTGTCGACTAAAATCACCTTCGCGCCGCTCGTCGCCGCGGTGGCGCCGACAGATGCGGCGCCTTTCCTCCAAGCCGAGCCAGTCGCCGCGCGGCTTCGCGCTCGATCAGCGCCTTTAAAGCCTCGCGGACAAGCGCCGATTTTTCTTTCACACCGGTGAACTCCTGGGCTTTCGCCACCAACTCGTCGTCCAGCGCTAAAGTCGTTCGCATCGCCGTCTCCGCTTAAGGCACGATTAATATCATCAAATGATGCTCATTTCAATGCCTGACAGGAAAGCTGTTACCCGCTTATTTAGGGACTGTCGGACCGCTCCTCAGCCCATCATCTCCCGCGCCAGCGGCATCACCTTTTCACCGAACAGCGCGATGTTGCGCATGATTTTCTCGTGCGACAGCGTGCCGGCGGAATATTTCATGGTGAAGCGCGAAATGCCGAGCGCCTTCGCGGTCGTTGAAATCCGGCGTGCCACGGTTTCCGGGGAGCCGACATAGAGCGAGCCCTGGTCGGCTTCGCGGTCGAATTCCACGCGCGTCATTGGCGACCAGCCGCGTTCCGCGCCGATCCGGTCGCGCATTTTCTTGTAGTCGGGCCATAGTTCCTCGCGCGCTTTCTCGTCGGTCTCGCCGACATAGCCGTGGGAGTGCACGCCGATCTCGCGCCCCGGCCGGCCGAATTGCGTGAACGCGCGGTGATAGAGGTCGACATAGGGTTTGAAGCGGTTGGGATCGCCACCGATGATGGCGAGCATCAGCGGCAGGTCGTAACGCGCAGCGCGGACCACGGATTCCGGACTGCCGCCGACGCCGATCCAGACCTTTAGCGGCGGATTCTCCACCGGCGGAAAAACGCGCTGATTGGTGAGTGGCGGGCGCGTCGTGCCGCTCCACGTCACCGGCTCCTGCTTGAGCAGCGCCGCGAACAGATCGAGTTTTTCCTCGAACAGCACTTCATATTGTGCGAGGTCGTGGCCGAACAGCGGAAAGCTCTCGGTGAACGAGCCGCGCCCGAGGATCACTTCGGCGCGGCCGCTCGACGCGGCGTTGAGCGTCGAGAAGCGCTGGAACACGCGGATCGGGTCGTCGGAGGACAGCACCGTTACCGACGAGCCGAGATGGATGCGCTTGGTGCGGCTCGCAATCGCCGCGAGCACCACATCGGGAGCGGATATGGCAAAGTCCGGCCGATGATGCTCGCCAAGCCCGATGACATCGACGCCGACCTGGTCGGCAAGCGCCGCCTCCTCGATCACATCGCGGATCACCTGGGCGTGGGGCAGGGGCTTTCCGTCCGCTCCTGCCGTGACATCGCCGAAAGTATCGAGCCCGAGTTCGAGAATTTGCGCCATAGCCTGCCGTTCACTGTTTATCCGCGGCCGATCCGGGACAATCTGCGGCTTGATTAGCACGCCGCATCGCGGTCAAATCACCCGATCGCAGCATAAATGGCAACGAATGATCCGCACCGCAAAGTGCGCCAACCAGAGACGGGGAACGCTATGACGAGGATGAGGAAGACGCCGGTGGTCTCGGCCGCCGTGCTCGCGCTGTTTGCGGGCACCGCCATCGCCCAGCAGCCGCAGAAGACGGTGAAGATCGGCTTCATCTCGACCTTCGGCGGCCCGGTCGCCGCGATCGGCAACGACATGAAGAACTCGTTCGAACTGGCGCTCGACCATCACGGCCGCAAGCTTGGCGGCCTGCCGGTCGAGGTCATCTATGAGGACGATCAGTTCAAGCCGGAAGTCGGCGTGCAGAAGACGCAGAAACTGATCGAGTCCGATCACGTCGATTTCGTCGTCGGCTATATCTGGTCGAACGTGCTGCTCGCCTCGCTAAAACCGCTGGTCAATTCCAAGACCATGACGGTCGTGACCAATGCCGGCCCCTCGCAGCTCGCCGGCGAATTGTGCTCGCCCTATGTTTTCTCGACGTCGTGGAACAACGACCAGACTCCGTCCGCGGTCGGGCAATACATGAATCAGAAGGGCGTGAAGACGGCATTCCTGATCGGCCCGAATTACGCGGCCGGCAAGGATATGCTGGCCGGCGTGCAGGCAAGTTTCAAAGGCAAGATTGTCGGCCAGGAACTCACCCGCTGGCCCGACCAGCTCGATTTCTCCGCCGAACTGTCGAAGGCGCGTGAAGCAAAGCCTGACGCGATCTTCGCGTTCTATCCGGGCGGCGCCGGCGTGCAATTCATCACGCAATATGTGCAGGCCGGGCTCAAGGGCCAGATTCCGCTCTACACCGCCTTCACCATCGACGACCTGTCGCTGCCGCGCCTGAAAGACCTCGCGGTCGGTGTGCCCGGCGCCCAGGAATGGGTCAACGATCTGCCAAACGACGCCAACAAGAAGTACGTCGCCGACTACAAGGCGAAGTACAACGCCTCGCCGTCGTTCTACGGCGCGCAGACCTACGACGCCGTGGGCCTGATCGATTCCGCGATCACCGCGGTCAAGGGCGATCTGACCAACAAGGAAGGCATGCGCAAGGAAATGGAGAAGGCCGACTTCAAGTCGGTGCGCGGTCCCTTCAAGTTCGGCAACAACCATATCCCGATCCAGAACTTCTATCTGCAGGATGCGGTGAAGAACGCCGACGGCAGTTTTGCGCTCAAGACCGTGGCGACCATCGTCAAGGACAACCAGGACAACTTCCACGGCCAGTGCCCGATGAAGTGAGCGTATCTTCGCGATACAGGCCGATCTAATTTACCAGCGTCATGGCCGGGCTTGTCCCGGCCATCCACGTCTTGTTTGCTGATGAAGTCGTGGATGCCCGCGATGAGCGCGGGCATGACGGCATGTGGTGAACGGCACGGTCCATGCTTTATCTCATCGAACAGCTTCTCAACGGCATCCAGCTTGGCATGCTGCTGTTCCTGCTTGCGGCGGGGCTGACGCTGATTTTCGGCATCATGGACCTTATCAACCTGGCGCATGGCTCGCTCTATATGCTGGGCGCCTACTTCGCCGCGACGTTTGCGGAATGGACCGATAGCTTTGTGCTCGGCGCGGTGCTCGCGATCGCGGCGGCGCTTGCGGCGGGAATGGTGCTTGAAGTGGTCGCGATCCGGCGGCTCTATGGCCGCGATCATCTCGATCACGTGCTGGGCACTTTCGGGCTGTTGCTGTTCTTCAATGAACTCGTCCGGCTGATCTGGGGCCCGGCCGGCATGACGCTGTCGCTGCCGCCGCAAATGCTCAACGCGGTGCAGATCCTCCCCGGGCTGTATTATCCGGTCTATCGCCTCGTCATCATCGGCGTGACGCTTGCGGTCGCAGGGCTCCTCTATCTTCTCGTCATGCGCACGCGGCTTGGCATGCTGATCCGCGCCGGCGCATCCAACCGCGAAATGGTCGGCGCGCTCGGCGTCAACATAAAACTTCTCTACACGCTGGTGTTCGGACTCGGCGCGGCGCTCGCGGGCTTCGCCGGCCTGATGCAGGCGCCGATCCTCACCGTGCAGATCGGCATGGGCGAAAACATTTTGATTGCTGCCTTCGTCGTCGTCACCATCGGCGGCATCGGCTCGATCCGCGGCGCCTTTGTCGCGGCAGTCCTCGTCGGCCTCGTCGACACGATCGGCCGCGCCTTCGTGCCCGATCTTTTGCATATCTATTTGAGCGATGCCGCTGCCGGCAGCCTCGGCCGGGCGCTGTCGTCGATGATGGTCTACATGCTGATGGCGGCCGTTCTCATCGTGCGGCCTGAGGGCCTGTTCCCGGCGACGAACAGATGAACGGTTTTTTTGAAAACCGGGGCGCGAACAGGCTCACGCCGCGCGCCGTGGTCAATGCCGGGCTGCTGATCGTGCTTGCGCTGGTGCCGGTCTATGCGGCGCTGACCGGAAATACGTTTGTGATGACGCTGTTCACGCGCATCATCATCCTCGCCATCGCGGCATTGAGCCTCAACCTGATCATGGGTTTCGGCGGCATGGTGAGTTTTGGCCACGCCGCCTATCTCGGCATCGGCGGCTACGCCGTCGGCATTCTGTCCAAGGAGGGATTTGGCTCGGGATTCGTGCAATGGCCGGTGGCGGTCGCGGCCTCGGCGCTTTTCGCGCTGGTTGTCGGCGCACTGTCGCTGCGCACGCGCGGCGCCTATTTCATCATGATCACGCTCGCCTTCGCGCAGATGATCTATTACGTCGCGATCGGGCTTGACCGTTACGGCGGCGATGACGGGCTCACCATCTATCATCGCAGCAATTTCGGCGCGCTGATCGATCTGAACAACAACACGGTGTTTTACTATCTGTGCTTCGCGATCCTGCTGGCGAGCCTCTATCTCGTCTGGCGCATCGTCAATTCGCGCTTCGGCCTCGTCATCCGCGGCGCGCGTTCGAACGAGCGGCGGATGCGCGCCATCGGCTTTCCGACATTCCGCTACAAGCTCGCCTGTTTCGTGATTGCGGGCGCGCTGTGCGGGCTTGCCGGCGCGCTCCTTGCCAATCACACCAATTTCATCAGCCCAGCGATGATGCACTGGACGCGGTCGGGCGATCTCATGGTCATGGCGGTGCTCGGCGGCATGCACGCGATCTTCGGGCCGCTGATCGGCGCGATGACGTTTCTGCTGCTGGAAGAAGGCTTGTCGCGCGCCACCGATTATCCGAACCTGATTCTTGGGCCGCTGTTGCTGTTCGTCGCGATCTACGTCAACGGCGGCATCGACGGTTTGCTGCGGGGAGCGCGCCGTGGTTGACGCTCTCCTTGCGATCGAAGCTTTGACCAAGCGCTTCGGCGGGGTCGTTGCGTCCGAAGGGATTTCACTCGCGCTGGCGCCAGGCGAAATGCACGCCATCATCGGCCCGAACGGCGCCGGCAAGACCACGCTGATCGGGCAATTGACCGGCGAGATCGCACCCGACAGCGGCCGTATCCGTTTCGACGGCCGCGACATCACGGCACTGCCGGTTTACCGCAGGAGCGCGCTCGGGCTGGCGCGCTCGTTCCAGATCACGTCGCTGTTCCCCGACTTCACTGCGCTGGATAACGTCGCGCTCGCGGTACAGGCGCATAGCGGTCACTCGTTTCGGTTTTGGCGCGATGCGCGGCGCGACGATGCGCTGCGCGAACCCGCGCGCGAAGCTCTTGCCCGCGTCGGTCTTGCCGGGCGCGCCGATATCGGCGTTGCGGGTCTCAGTCATGGCGAGCGCCGCCAGCTTGAGATCGCCATGGCGCTCGCCACCAGGCCGCGCATGCTGCTGCTTGACGAGCCGATGGCCGGGATGGGCCCAGAGGAATCCGCACGGCTTGTCGAAACGCTGCGCACGCTCAAGGCATGCATCACCGTATTGCTGATCGAGCACGACATGGACGCGGTATTTGCGCTGGCGGATCGCATTTCGGTTCTGGTCTACGGCCGCATCATCGCGTCCGGCGAACCCGCCGCAATCCGCGCCGATGCGGCGGTTCGGCAAGCGTATCTTGGGGAGGGGGGCGCCAATGGCTGACGCGGCCGTCCTCGAATTGCGCGACGTCGAGACGAGCTACGGGTTGAGCCGCGTGCTGTTCGGCGTGTCGCTCGCCGTCGGCGCGGGCGAAATGGTTTCGCTTCTCGGCCGCAACGGCATGGGCAAGACCACGACCGTGCGATCGGTCGCAGGCTTGACGCGCGCCAGCGCCGGATCGATCCGGTTTTGCAACCACGACATCCGCGATCTCGCATCCTAT
This sequence comes from uncultured Alphaproteobacteria bacterium, assembly GCA_963723335.1. Taxonomy (GTDB): domain Bacteria; phylum Pseudomonadota; class Alphaproteobacteria; order Rhizobiales; family Xanthobacteraceae; genus BOG-931. The sequence continues at coordinate 378,475 of CAVRQJ010000016.1, forward strand.
CGCGTCGCCAAGCTCGGCATTGGGCTGGTGCCGGAAGGCCGCCAGGTGTTTCCCAATCTCACCACGCGCGAAAATCTTGTAGCCACCGCAGCGAACCGGTCTGGCGCCGCCGATCCGTGGACGCTCGACAAAGTCTGCGCGCTGTTCCCGCGGCTTGCGGAGCGCGCCAACAGCATGGCGAACCTGCTCTCCGGCGGCGAGCAGCAAATGCTCGCCATCGGGCGTGCGCTGATGACCAATCCGCGCCTTCTCATTCTCGATGAGGCGACGGAAGGGCTCGCGCCGCTCATTCGCGACGAAATCTGGCGCTGCCTCGAAAAACTCCGCGCCGCCGGGCAATCGATCCTGGTGATCGACAAGAATGTTGGCGCGCTGACGCGGATCGCAGACCGCCACTACATCATCGAGCGCGGCCGGGTCGTCTGGTCGGGCAATTCGGCACAATTGGCCGGCGCGCCGGACGTGCAGCACCGCTATCTGGGGATTTGACCGGCTTGCCGCGCCGCCCGGAAGCGGCAAAATTTTAAAGCCCTGCGGGTAGCTTTGTGCGCCGGCTCGCTTTAATTCCAAGCCAGCGCGGGAAGGGTGGCCGAGTGGTTTAAGGCAGCGGTCTTGAAAACCGCCAGGCGGGAAACCGTCTCGTGAGTTCGAATCTCACCCCTTCCGCCATATACTTCTTATAACACATTGAAATATCTATATATTATGTCACTCGAATAGTTGCTGCCCTAGCAAATGCCCTAGCGCCTTGGAGCGCGCGGCTGGATTTAGGGCGACCCGGAATAGTGGTTGCGACCCGGGCCGGACGGCGCATATTCGGTGGCATGGCCGCAGAAGACATAGAAATTCCAGGACAGTATCCAAAAGGTCCTCGCGCATTTTCAGGCGCTCATCAGTCAGCGTTTGAGCTTCTAGACCGCGCCAGCCAAGCCTGATCCTATCCAGCAGGGCATCGAGCTCAAGTCGTCTGTCGTCCTGCTGTGTCATTGCGCGTCTCACTCACTTGCCCAGCGGCTGATACATTTTGTTTGTCTAGGCGGTCCGCGACCGCCTTTGTATTTTCCGCCGTGCAAATATCTTCCTACGATTTTTCCGATAGTATCGTTTTGAAGCATCTTTCGCCCGTTTCCTGTTTTTGATGTACCAGCGGCGATTGGTTTCCTGCCTTTTCTTGCGTCCTTTACGGGACTGCTGATAGCGGCGATTGTGCTCTCGCTTCCGCGCCTTAAGCTGCGCATCCGTAAATTTTCTTTTTCTGGCCATTTGTGTTCACCTGGGGCCTATTGCAGCCAGTGAAGTGCTCAGTAAGCCGGGATTGCATCCTCTGGGAAGATGTGGAAATGAGCCTGGAAAAAGTCGCGAGGCTAGGACGCAAGCTTCAAGTTTATGAAATTTATGGATGGGCCGATGAAGCGAACCTTCGGTCTAAAGTCGCAAAATGGCAACGGGATTATCCCGAGATCGAGATCATTAAAACTGAGATCGAGAAGCTAAACCAAAATATACATCATCAGCATCGCACAGTAGAGGCGCCGCCCACTTGTGTGGCGCGGATTGAATATGCGCGGTTCCCTAAGCAGCGCAAAAAGTCCCGGCAAAAAAGACGCTAGGACCGAGAGCAGCCTATGGCGACCTAAATCCTTCCTACAATTTGCCAAGGGAGGACACAGGAAGGAGCGAAGTGAACGACGAAATACGACCGATCGACAGTGATCTCGCCCACGCATTTCACCAAGCTGTGGCGATCTATTCTGATTGGAGCCCTGCGCTTCCAGAGAGCCAAGTCAGTTTGAATAGGAAGCCCGTCACGATGACTGGAGTCTGTTATCTCGTAGCAGGGATTAGAGATCGTTTGCCCGACAGCATTTTCAAGCAGTTATTTTCTTATATGGACGATGATCTCCAAACTCTCAGAGAGTCGCTTGGGGTGGATCGTTCGTACTCAGCCGCCGCATATTGCCTGCGCCAACTGATCGAAAGTCGTAAAACGCAATATCAACTGCTTGAGGGATCGCGCCGGGATAGGACATGATGACCCCGGCCCGCCGATTCCCCGCCCTGGGGGTCGTGACGCCGCGCTCCGATAAGCCTACGATAAGGCGATGTTCAAATGGCCCACCAACGGAAGAGAGTTTGCGCGAGCCGCAGCCGTGTGGGGTGTTTTCCTCTTCATCATATATTTCGGGCGTGAGGCCCTACATCATCGCAATGAACCTGCGGGACGAGCGGTCCTTGATATCCTGATCTTCATTGCCGCTTGTGGAGCGGCAGCGTTCGTGAGCCATGTCTGGGAACGCGAACGCGAGCGTTAAGCAATAATCGGGCATGACAACCCGCGTCCGCCAGTTCTCCGCGACCCTGGTCGATCGAGGAATGCCGGCCTAAGTTATCCGTGCCAATGTGGCCAGACGAGAACCTTCCCGGTCTGATCGTCCCGGACCTTCACACATTCCTTGGCGTCGCCAGACTCTTCGCACACCCAAGTAAACCTGTCAGGGGGATAGCGGTCCATTGCGCTAAGTTCAGCTTCGTACGGTAACGCGTGTACTTCGTAGGCCTGCTGAGCTAACTCCAGAGCAATGTATATTTGCTCTCCGTAGGGCTTGCGCGCACGCTCGTTGCACCACGCGGCAAAAGATCGCCCCTTTGCTCGCATAACCTCGGGCTCATTTTTCGGAACTGGAAGCTTGCTCATTGTCCTTATGATGGCCGCCTTCGATTTAGCTGGACTCCGTACCTACTGGGTGAAACGGTATTCCATCACCGGCAGAGAACAAGCCAATAAACCTTGGGCCACCGGTGGCTGAGAGACTGACTGCGCTCCCGCCTGTAACGGCACAATGGAGCGTAGCTATGCCCCAAGCCAAATTCGTTCTCGCACCACCGCCGAAGAATGTCGGTCAGACGGCCTGTTCACGGTGCGGCAAGAAAACACGGCTTTCTCAAACGATACCCGACAAGCCAGGTTACGATCAGCGCACCTTCCAATGCGTGGCGTGTGGCCACGAGGAAGTCGCGCTAACGCGATGGCGGTTATCTTTTAAACGTGAATGGCACTGACAGCGATTTAGAGTAATGCCGGGGGTAAGTCATGGACGAGATTTTGATCGTGCTTGGCATAGTAGGTTTGGCTACCGTTGTGGTGTTTTTATTTGTGATTGAACCACGACTCCGCCACTGACTAGTGGCGAGCTACCGTAATTGAAACGCGAGGCCAGCGCGATGCCGCGTCGCTGTGGCCGTTAAGTCATAATGGATTGACGCCGGATCAAACGGCGACTCTGAACAGATTCAAGCCAGCATCGAGCATTCAGGCTGCCTGCTTCGTGAGGGCAACGGTCCAATTCGCTCGGTGCGTCGGCCATAGCGGCTTCGACGACGCCAGCGACTTTGAGAAGCCCAGCACCTTCGAGTTCGTAGGCGACTTCGGCCAAGGTCTCGACGTCAAGGTTAACTTCACGAAGAACCAGCGGCACGGCGGCTAAGCCGTCTGATTTGGCGACGAAGGCAAGAATGCTCGCGATACTCGGGTAGTTTTGGAAAGGGTTCGGATCGTTCAATGTTTCAGGCACTTTTGGCTCTTTCGGCCTCTGTGAATAAAGGTTTGTCTTCGGTCCCGATGCTAGCACCGATGTGCTTACGGGCAAACGCGGGGCAAGCGCGCGGACCCCGCGCACCCTGCCAGGAACCTGCCTCAACAAGTTGAGTTGTGTGAAAGCGGGCCTAGCCCTCCTCCCAAAGTCGGCAGGCGCCGCGGCGGCCCCGGTCGATGCCAACGCGCTCACCCGCACCGGGGCCGTTCTATTGTTACCGGCCGGCGTTATGATCAGGCCATGCCAGCCGCTGCGCGCCAATTCCCCGCGCCGTGGTCGATCGAGGAGATGCCGGACTGCTTTGTCGTGAGGGATCGAGAAAAACAGGCGATGGCCTGTGTGTATTTCGAGGATGAGGAGGGCCGGCGTGCGTCGGCGAAGCTTCTCAGCAAAGACGACGCATGGCGCATAGCGTCGAACATCGCCAAGCTGCCTCACGTGCCGCGGCAGATACTGAAAGACATTCCGCGACCGAAGGATTCGGCTGGCGAAGACTAGGGGGCGACAATGAACGATCACGTAATGGCTATCTGTGACCGCGTGGCCGAAGTGCAGTCGCTGCTACGCGATCACCTGAAAGGCGGCAGCCACACAGCCGCCGAGGTCGTCGAAAAGGCTCAGCAAATCCTGTCCGAGAATGCGCTGCTGCGCGCAATGCATACGGTTGGATATTTTCCGCGCAACACGCCACCGGGTGGGCCGGGGTATTAGCGCGACTGCTAGCGACTGCCCGTCAGCCGCCGCGGCCGGTAAGCGCGCCGGCCATATAGCTGCTGAACTTATCGACGTCGCGGAGGATCTCGTGCGACGCAACCGACCAATAAAAGCCTCCATACTCAAATGCATCGATCGCCCAAAAGGCGCCGACTGCAACTGCCAAAATTAGAAAGATACGCATGGTGGCTGGCTCCCGAAACGAGCAAACACTTTCCATGAGGTGGACGACTATAGCACATTTGAAACGACGCGGGGCAAGCGACTGCCAGCCGACGTAACGTTAATTCGATGAACTGCTGGAATTGAGCGTTGACGCCTGCTCGAATTGAAACGGGGACGGCGCTCCTCCGCCTGTGTTGACGCGCTGTCTCAAGAACCCCAGGCGGGTCTCGTCGCCGCAACAACTTGTGCTCGCCTGGGGTTCGCCAACGCCAGACGTGTAAAAAGACGCACCGCCGAACTAAACGATGTGCGTAGATTATCCACGCGGGAGTAGCTCAAAAGGTAGAGCACCGCCTACCAGGGCGGAGATGACGGTTCGATTCCGTCTGCCCGCTCTATCGTCTGAGCGGGTCACCAATAGGAAAAATTGTAGATCGCAAAAACGGCAATTGCGCCGACGGTGCCAAACATCACAAGTCCGAGTGCTTCTTCAAAATCCATGACTGCATAGTAACGGCGTCACACGCTTCATGGATGCTGCTACGTTCGCGGTCGCTTGTGTATTCTGTGGACAAGTTTACCGCATCCTCAGCCACCACCCTGGCGTCAAAGAAGTAGGGCCGCCCCGGTACATCCGCGGTGACGGCCCCTTCCCATCCCACAATAATGGTCTGCGTCGATCGGGGCGCAATTGAGCTGTGATTAGGGCGACGCCAGCCGACTGCCGGCCACTATGCGGCCGAATTGAATTTGACGATCTCGCTGATCTCATACTCGCAGCGAAGACATTCATACGTGCGCTGATCTTGGCCTTGGCCATGAGGAAAAATGTGAACTAGCGACATTTGAGAACCGCACCTAGGGCATTTCGGCATTGCAAAGACCATTGGCGCGGGCAGGGCCTGCGTTGCCATAACTACCTCCCTCGACATGCGGGGCAGATGTGAAGAAAAATGGCCCCAGCTTTTTAGCGAGGGCCATTTCAACTTCCAGAACGAGGCAACATAACGACCCTCTATGACAACTTTACTAAAGCCGCGGGGCCGGCGCGACTGCCGGCCCCGCGTAGTAATTCATGTCGACGTCGCAAGTCTCTTATCTTCGATCGCAGTAAAGAATGCGCGTTGCTCGCTCCCCACTGATTTGCCGAATCGTGTCAAAGGACGCAGCATCGCAGTCACGGGAAATGAGAGATTGGGGAATGCCGATGCGCTACGAAATGAGAACACCCGAAACAAGATCCGAGAAGGCGACCAGGCTCATTGGCGAAATAGGATTTGTAGTGGCGTTTTGTCTCGCCGGTCTCACAATCGCGGCTTACATCGCGATACGCCTACCCGTGGCAAGTCAGTTTCTAGGATGAATATGAGCCGCTATTCCGATGGAGGCGGCTCGTCTGCGAGACGCTCGGTCAATCCCTTGTAAGGCTTGGCCCTGGACTCAGGCTGGGGCGCGCGTGTCGGCTGAGGTATTAGCTTACGCTGCCCCCTTACTTTGCGAACTTTTTTGGTTCGTTTAGCCATCGACGCATGCTGTTGCTGTCAATGCTGACGAACTATCGGTCCTTGAATGCGTGAAGTCGATTGTCAAAAGACATGGAAATCCAAAGAAAAAGCCGCCGGTCAGCGCTCAATCCGCGGAAACCTCAATCTCATGGGAACCTGATGCGCCTTCGCCGGGTTGTTATCGGGTCAGAGGAGAGCGCGCGATGCCTCATCTTGCCCAGCCGCCCACTAAATCGGGTTTTCTGAGCACCATTCGGCAGAGCGAGCTAATCACATCGGAAGAATCCGACGCTGCGTTGCACAAAGTGGCAATGGATCGGGGACTGCGCCAATTCCTCGACAACCGTGAGCACGGAGATCCTTCGGACAAAACGTCCGACATGTTTGATCACATCATCGGCGAAATAAAATCGGAACGTCGCTTTCCCTCCTTGCCCGGTTTGCGGCGTCGCAATGGGATTATTTCTCGCCACGCCCAGTGATGACGCAAACTCCGAAGAACGGATGTTTAAGTGTCCGACGTGCAGGATGATTGAAACGAAACTTGTCGAAACTGAATAGAACGTCCTTTGCCGAGCGCTATATGGCTCCGGTGGAATACCTCGACATTCTGTTGGTGCCCGCGGGGGCAATCCTCGCCGTATACCTGCCCTATAAATTGATTGATCGCTGATGATTTGCGGATTCGTGTCCAGGGCTGATTCGTACTAAACTCGGTACAAATGCCCAAGCTCGATCAGAAACGCGTGCGGGACGCAGTCGAAAAAGCCTTCGACGCGGAAGTTGGCGTCCTCTTCAAGACACTAATTGAGAATCTGCTTGAGGCTGCAAGCGGCGCCGCCGGAGGCTTTACGAAGCCAGATCAATGCGTCGGCTCATTCGCGCGCAGCATGAAGCAATTGGCGTTGGCCTACGATAAGGCGTGCGAGGTGGCCGAGAAGATGACGGACGGCGACACCAAACAGTAGCGAAAAACGCCGCGGTGACCGCGACGAAGCAGCTGCCACTATCCATGCGCCCGCCCCGCGTCGTCGGCTCGGACAATCTCTCCGGCTGATAATTTGAGACCCTGAAGCAATGCCTCGCTCACCCGGCCAAGGTCATCTACGGTGTGTCCCACTAAGCCCAGTTTGTTTTGGACGAGCTTGATGGCGTCATCGCCTTCAGGTGCCGCAACGAGGTATGAGACCGCTTCCCGATCGCCCCGGTATTTGCCGACCCGAATTAGTCTGCCCCAGCCCCAAGCCATCGCTACGAGAAATAGTAGTTGTAGACCGCGTACATCGACAGCAGGACACCGGCCAAGATCAGCCCGTCTGCCAGGCGATCCTTGACTTGCGCGGTTCGCGTTCGGGCGTTGGCTGAATCACTCACCCGGTCATACTGCCCGAAAATTATTAGCCAATTCTTGCGGGCAGGCCGGTCGAGGTTCGGACAAAAAGAAAGGCAGCCCTGCGGCGCTTGTTTGCGGAATCGCGTCTAGGACGTTCTGTCCTGAGCACCGCGGCACATTGAGTGCCAGACCGGACACCAGTACCACCGTGTAAGCGTAAACCGCGTACAACAGGACCAGTACGCCGGTGGCGGATACGCCGATCGCCAAGCGACTTACGGCTTCGTCGCTTGCGCTCTCCCCCTCTTTTATTCGATCTGAGATGTCCTCGGTCGTCGATTGATATTCGCCGCGAAATCTTTGCTAAATTCTTGACCGTCTGTCCTGTGTTCGAGACATTCTGCGTTCCAATCAAGTTTCACTTAACCGTAGACCTTTAAGCGATTTTACTACGACCATCGGTTGCGCTACTTACGCCTCATGTCGCAGTCGCAGTTTTTCAGCGTTTGCGTGGCGGTCACGGCAACCGGATTTTATGCCGTATATCTCATAGTTGATTGGACGCACTTGTTCTGAAAACCGGTGGGCGCAAAAAGAAAAGCCGCCCCGCGGCGGCCTCTCTCAGTTCCCCCACGAAACTGTTTTGCTACGCGGCTGCGAGTGCCTGCGCACGTTTCTTGCGGCGCGTGAGATAGCCGACAAAACCTAGGCCGCCAGCGAACAGCGGAAGCGTAGCAGGAAGCGGCGTGGCGCTCCAGGACGATGCTAATCCAAAATCAGCCGGCAATCCGCAATTGCCGCTGGTCTGAATGCACCAGGATCCTGGCGCGGTGGATAAGTCGAAAATGAAACCGTCGTTTTCTCCCTCAATGAACACCTGCGCAGCAGATGGCAGATTTCCCTCGGCTGGATAGGTCGTTCGCGCTCACCCGCCGCCGATGCTCCCCGCGCGTCTCGTCCGCCGTGCTGAGCCGCGACAGGCCGATTAGCGTACCGCTGCCCACGGGTCGGTCGGTGCTGGCGGCGTTTTGATCTTTTTGAGCGCGGCCTTGTGCGCGACGTCCAGCTCCAGTTTTTTCTTGTGAGCCTTCTTTGCCCGGATCCACGCAATATCGTGAGCCGCGGCAACTTCATTTGATTGGCTCCGTCCAATCGGTGCTGGGCAAAGGAAACCCCGGTATGCAGCAACACGACGACGCACGCCGATATTACCAAGGTTCTCACAGTGCTCACTCTCCCAAGACACGCCGCGTTCGCTCCGCGCGCATCGCATCGGTGATTATCCGCTGATCGAGCGCGCGCCTTGCAGCCGCTTCCTTTTCGGCAGCCTGCCGGCGCTGATCTTCCATTTTGCGGCGGTTGAAGCCCATGGCCGCATGATCGCACGGCCGACGAGTAATAACAGCCGCTGGGGATTAGCGGCGTGGGGGCCGCGCGAGCCCCGGCCAAAAAAAGCGACGTGGCGCCGTCGTGGTGGTCGAAACCGCTCAAGGAATTGCGGCTCACACCGTGCAAGGCGGGATTCCTCAACTCCTCGTTCACTATGGAACCGGGCCCGCCCATTTCCGCCACAATCTGACCACGCTAGAATTCAATAGTTTTCGGCGCGGGACGGGGGATTATGCGGCTTAGCTCGACACTTGGTCGGTTTGCGCCGATCGGCGGCTGGACACGGCTCGCGCGCCCGCTCGGCTGCGCGGTGCTTTGCCTCGGTCTCGCCCATTGCGCGCGCAGCAATGTCAATTCCCGGTATGGCGTCTCGGCGAGCGCGCGGCTTGTCGAACCGGGCGACCCGGTCCCCAAAGGCGGCGGCGTCTATCGCGTCGGCTCGCCCTATGTGGTCGGCGGCCGCGTCTATGTGCCGGAGAACGACCCGCATTACCGCGCCGAGGGTATCGCCTCCTGGTACGGCGCGGACTTCCACGGCCGCGCCACCGCAAACGGCGAAATCTTCGATTCTGCGAGCATATCGGCGGCGCATCCGACCATGCCGCTGCCGAGCTATGCCCGCGTGACCAATCTGCGCAACGGCAAGTCGCTGGTCGTTCGCGTCAACGATCGCGGCCCCTATGCCGAAAACCGCATCATCGACGTTTCCAAACACGCCGCTCAGCTTTTGGACTTCGCCAATCGCGGCACGACAGCGGTGCGGGTCGAATATATCGGGCCCGCGCAACTTGAAGGCTCCGACGACCGCATCCTCGAGGCGACGCTGCGGGAAGGCGAGCCGGCGCCGGATCCGCGCGGGGTAAAACTGGCCGCGACCCGGATCGTGCCGGCATCGATGACGGCGCCGGTGCCGCGGACCCGCGTTGCCAGCGCCGCAACCATTGCTCCGGCAGCGCTCCCGACCGGCGGCGACGACGGCTCCGACCAGGTGCTCAGCGGACGCGGTCTTTATTGATCGCAACGTCCTTCCCCGATGACCTCAGTTACGGCATTTTGTCTCAAGCGGGGGCTTCGCCATTATCGCGTCGCCTTTGCAGCCTGTTTCGCCGGGGTTGCCCGCGCGACAATGGGTGGAGGAGGGAGGGGAGTTTGCGGCAAGCGTTTCGCCGGGTGTTGACGGGCAGGGTGTTGCCGGCTGCGGCGAGCAGCCTGCTGATTGCCGCCATTGCATGCGCAGCCATCGCCGGTGCACGCGCCGCGCCGCCGGCGGCTCCGCCAAAGAAGGAAGAGGGCTTTCAGGTCAGCACGCCCGCCGCCATCCTGCTCGATCCCGACAGCGACAGCGTGCTTTACGACAAGAACGGCGACGAGCCGGTGGCGCCGGCCAGTCTCGCCAAGCTGATGACGCTGGAATTCCTGTTCAACGAGATCAAGCAGGGCCGCGTTAGCCAGGACGATCAATACATCATCAGCGAAAATGCCTGGCGCAGAGGCGGCGCGCCCTCGCACGGCTCGACCATGTTTGCGGCCATCCACAGCCGGGTCAAGGTTTCGGACCTGATCCAGGGCATCATTGTCGATTCCGCAAACGATGCCTGCATCGCGATCGCCGAATCGTTCGGCGGCAACGAGGCGTCGTTCGGCGCCATGCTCACCAAGAGAGCCCGCGAGATCGGGCTCGATCATTCGACTTTCACCAATGCGACGGGGTTTTCCGATCCCAACCTGCGCGTCACGGTGCGCGACATGGCCGAGCTCGCGCGCCACATCATGCAGACCTATCCGGATTTCTATCCGCTCTTTTCGCTGCGCGAGTTCACCTACGACAATATCCGCCAGCAGAACCGCAATCCGCTGCTCGGCATGGGCATCAATGCCGACGGGCTGAAAACCGGCGAAACCGCGGAGGCGGGTTATAACCTCGCCGGTTCAGCGGTTCAGGACAATTTCCGTCTCATCGTCGTGATCACCGGCGCCAAAAGCGACAAGGAGCGCGGCGACGAGGCAAAGAAACTCCTCGAACACGGCTTTCACGATTTCGAGGCGCGGGTCTTGTTCGCCGAAGGCCAGACCATCGGCTCGGCCAAAGTCTTTGGCGGCGATGCGGGCTATGTCCCGCTCGTCTCCAGCGCCGGCACGATCCGCGTGATGCTGCCGCGCAATGGCAGTGAGCGTCTCCTCGCCAAAATTGTCTACACCGGCCCGGTGCCGGCGCCGGTCACCAAGGGCCAAGTCATCGGCAAGCTAAGGGTCTGGCGCGGCGACAACCTCGCGCTCGAAGTGCCGTTGCAGGCTGCCGACGACGTTGGGCCGGGGACCATGCCGCAGCGGGCCGTGGATGGCGCCACCGAATTGATGATCGGGCTGTTGCGCGCCGGCGTGAATAAGCTGTGAGTTATCCGCAGTTTTTCGGCCGGCGGGTGCGCCCGGCGGCGGAGCCGACTATATTGCTGACACTTTTGTGGTTTTGACTTCACACACTACACGCGAAGTCGATTTCAAGTCATTGCAGATGCGTGGAAAATTCATCACTCTCGAAGGCGGTGAGGGCACCGGCAAGTCGACCCAGGCCGCGATGCTGGCGCTGCGGCTGGAGTCGCTTGGGCTCGGCGTTACGCTGACCCGCGAGCCCGGCGGCTCGCCCGGCGCCGAGATCATCCGTCACGTGCTGCTCTCTGGCGCGGCAAAACCGTTCGGGCCGGAGGTGGAGGCGATGCTGTTTGCCGCCGCCCGCGACGATCACGTGCAATGCACGATCCGGCCGGCGCTGGAGGCCGGCAAGTGGGTCATCAGCGACCGCTTTGCGGATTCGACGCGGGTCTATCAGGGCATTTTGGGCCGGGTCGACCAGCGCCTCATCAAAGGGCTTGAGCGGGTCTCGATCGGCGATCTGGCGCCTGATCTCACCGTCATTCTCGACGTGCCGGTCGAGCTTGGCATGGCGCGCGCCACGCTGCGCCGTGGCGACGGCAAGCCCGACCGCTTCGAGGCCGAGAATGTCGACTTTCATCAGAAGCTGCGGCAAGCCTTTCTGGAAATAGCGGCGGAAGAACCGGCACGCTGCGTCGTGATCGATGCCGCTGCGGCCAAGGAGACCGTCGCCAGGGACGTCTGGGCTGCCGTGAAGAACCGGCTGCAGCCGTCGCCGCTCCGCCGCATCACCGAAGATGTCGCGTCCGAAGCCGGCATCCTGAGCTGACATCATGGCGCGCCGCGCAACCGAAGACGATGACGAGACCGGCGAGGCGCTCCATCCGCGCGCCGCAAATCTTCTGTTTGGTCAGGCAGCGGCCGAGCAGACGCTGCTTTCAGCATATCGTTCGGGCCGCGTGCCGCATGCTTTCCTGATCGCGGGGCCAAAGGGCATCGGCAAGGCGACGCTCGCCTATCGCATGGCGCGTTTCGTGCTGGCGCATCCCGATCCGGCCGCGCCCGCGGTGCAGGCCGCGCCGTCGCTTGCGGTCGATGCGAAAGATCCGGTGGCGCGGCGGATCGTGGCGCAGGCGCAGCCCGATCTTCTCGTCATCGAACGCACGCTCAACGACAAGGGCGTGCTGCACAAGCAGATCGCCGTCGATGATATCCGCCGCACCGTGGGATTTTTCGGCTCGACCGCGGGAGAGGGGGGATGGCGGGTGGCGATAGTCGACGCGGTCGACGAACTCAACCGCTCCGGCGCCAACGCGCTTTTGAAGGTACTCGAGGAGCCGCCGGAGCGCGCGCTGTTGCTCCTTGTCAGTCATTCCGCGGCGCGGGTGCTGCCGACGCTGCGCTCGCGTTGCCGCATCCTCAATCTGCGCCCGCTCGCCGAAACCGATGTTGCCGCGGCTTTGGCTGCCGTGACCGGGACCGCGGCGAACGATCCCGATATTGCCGCCGCGGCCGCCGCTGCCGAGGGTTCGGTGGCGCGCGCTTTGGCGTTCCGCGACGCGGGAACATTGGAATTGCGCCGGCAGGCGCTCGACCTCCTCGATCGTTTGCCGGCGCTCGATGCCAAGGCGCTGCACGCGCTCGGCGAGGCGCTCGCCGGCACCGACACGGCGCTGCTTTCGGCTTTCATCGACACCGTCAATGTCTGGCTGACGCAACGCGTGAGCCGCGAGCAAAACGCGTTGCCGCGGCTTGAGCGGCTTGCCGAGGCCTGGCAGCGCGTCAACGCCGCCGCGCGCGACGCCGAAACCTACAATCTGGAGCGAAAGCCGCTGGTTTTCGGCGTATTCGGCTTGCTTGCCGACGCGACGCGCGGTTGATACCAACCCACAATGTCAGCGAACCAAGAATTGCCCGGCGCGCCCTATTACCTCACCACGGCGATCGCTTATCCGAACGGCGCGCCGCATATCGGCCACGCCTATGAGGTGATCGCGACGGACGCGATCGCGCGCTTCATGCGGCTCGATGGCCGTGACGTGTTCTTCCTGACCGGCACCGACGAACACGGCATCAAAATGCTGCAGACGGCCAACAAGGAAAAAATCACGCCGCGCGAGCTTGTCGAGCGCAACGTGCCGCGCTTCCAGGCCATGGTGAAACGCTTCAATTGCTCGAACGACGAGTTCATCCGCACCACCGAGCCGCGGCACTTCCGGTCGTCGGAAGCGATCTGGCAGCGCATGGAGGCGGCGGGCGACATCTATCTCGACAAATATTCCGGCTGGTACTCGGTGCGCGACGAGGCCTATTACGACGAGAGCGAGACGCGGCTCGACGACAAGGGCCAGCGGCTTGGGCCGCAAAACACGCCGGTCGAATGGGTCGAGGAGGAGAGCTATTTTTTCAAACTCTCGGCCTACCAGGACAAGCTGCTCAAGCTCTATGAGCGTCCGAACTACGTGCTGCCGAAAGAGCGGCTGAACGAGGTCGCGAGCTTTGTTCGCGGTGGCTTGCAGGATCTGTCGCTGTCGCGCACCACCTTCGACTGGGGCATAAAAGTGCCCGGCAATTCAAAGCACATCATGTATGTGTGGGTCGATGCGCTGACGAACTACATCACCGCCGTCGGTTTCCCCGACACCGACAGCGAGAAGTTCAAGAAATTCTGGCCGGCCGATCTGCACGTGATCGGCAAGGATATCGTGCGCTTCCATGCCGTCTATTGGCCGGCATTTCTGATGTCGGCCGGCATCGAAGTGCCGCGCCGCATTTTCTCCCACGGGTTTCTGTTCAACCGCGGCGAGAAAATGTCGAAGTCGGTGGGCAATGTCATCGATCCGTTTGCGCTCGCCGACGCCTATGGCGTCGATCCGCTGCGCTATTTCCTGTTGCGCGAAGTGCCGTTCGGCCAGGACGGCAATTACAGCCACGAGGCCATCGTCAATCGCATCAATGCCGATCTGGCGAACGATCTCGGCAATCTGGCGCAACGCTCGCTGACAATGATCGGCAAGCAGTTCGGCGGCGCGTTGCCGAAGCCGGTCGCGTTCTCCGGCAATGACCAGACGATATTGAGCGCTGCCGACGGCATGCTCGGCAAGGCGCGCGAGGCGATGGCGACGCAGCAATTGCACCAGGTGCTCAACGCGGTGTGGGCGGTGGTCGCGGACGCCAATCGTTACTTCGCCGGCGAAGCGCCGTGGGCGCTGGCCAAGACCGATCCGGCGCGCCAGGGCACGGTGCTTTACGTCACTGCCGAAGTGCTGCGGCAGATCGCTATTTTGGCTCAGCCGTTCATGCCGGAATCGGCGGCAAAACTACTCGATCTTCTGGCGGTACCGCAGGGCGAGCGCAGCTTCGCCTTTCTCGGCGACAAGCATCGGCTTGCCGCGGGCGCGCAATTGCCGGCGCCGTCGGCGATCTTTCCGCGTTATGTCGATCCCGAAAAGCAGGCGGCGCAATCATGATGGCTGGAGCGTCATTGCGAGAAGCGAAGCGACGAAGCAATCGAGGCTGTGGTGCCAGGACTGGATTGCTTCGCGGAGCTTGTCATCGGGCCGGCCACTTCGGGCCGGACCCGTTGGCTCGCAATGACGTGAAAACAAAATGCTGATCGACAGCCATTGTCATCTCGACTTTCCCGATTTTGCCACCGAGCTCGATGCCGTTGTCGGGCGCGCGCGCGACGCCGGCATTGACCGCATGGTGACGATTTCGACGCGCGTCAAGCGTCAGGATGCGCTCCTTGCGATCACCGAACGTTTCCCCGACGTTTATTGCTCGGTCGGCACGCATCCGCATCACGCGCACGAGGAACTCGACGTGAGTGCGGCCGATCTCGTTGCACTCACGCAAAAACCGAAGGTCGTCGCGATCGGCGAGGCCGGCCTCGACTATCATTACGACAACTCGCCGCGCGACGCGCAGGAGCACGGCTTTCGCACTCATATTGCGGCGGCACGTGAAACCGGCTTGCCGCTTGTCATCCATTCGCGTGAGGCCGACGACGACATGGCGCGCATTCTGGAAGAAGAAACAGGGAAGGGGCCCTTCCCCGCGGTGCTGCATTGCTTCACCGGCGGCGCCGATCTGGCGCGCCGCGCGGTCGCATTGGGTCATTTTGTCTCGTTCACCGGCATCCTGACGTTCAAGAATTCGCAGGCGTTGCGCGAGATCGCGGCGGAACTGCCGGCGGACCGCGTCCTCGTCGAAACCGACGCGCCTTATCTCGCGCCCGGGAAAATGCGCGGCAAGCGCAACGAGCCGGCTTTCGTCGTCGAGACCGCAAAAGTGCTTGCCGAAACGCGCGGCGTATCGTTCGAGGAGATCGCACGGCAGACCTCGACGAATTTCTTCCGCCTGTTTGCAAAGGTCCCGCGCTCCGCACCCGCAGACGAATTGCAGTCCGCGGCGCTGAAATCGCCTGCCGCATGAGCCTCAAATTCACAATTCTCGGCTGCGGCTCGTCCGGCGGTGTGCCCCGCCCGGCTCTCGGCTGGGGCGATTGCGATCCGAACAATCCGAAAAACCGGCGCCGGCGCACATCGCTCCTTGTTGAGCGGCACGAGGCTCAAGGCGCCTCCGAAGACGTCACCCGTGTGCTGGTCGACACGTCGCCGGACCTGCGCGAGCAGTTGCTCGACGCCGGGGCCGATTGGCTCGACGGCGTACTCTACACCCATGAGCACGCCGACCATACCCACGGCATCGACGACCTGCGCGCGTTTTTCATCAAGCGGCGACGGCGCGTCGACGTCTATCTCGATGCCAACACGTCGGCCTCCGTGACCACGAAGTTCGGCTATTGCTTCAAGTCGCCGCCCGGCAGCGACTATCCGCCGATCGTGACCGAGCACCGGCTCACCGCCAGCACGCCGGTGACCATTGCGGGGGAGGGAGGCGAGATCACGGCGCTGCCGTACCTCCAGGAGCACGGCGATATTCCCTCGCTCGGCTTCCGCTTCGGCAAACTCGCCTATTCCTGCGATCTCAGCGATATCCCGGCGCAGACCCTTCCGGCCCTTGCCGATCTCGACGTGTGGATCGTCGATGCGCTGCGCTACAAGCCGCACCCGAGCCATTTCTCGCTCGACGACGCGCTCGGCTGGATCGAGCGGCTAAAACCCAAGCTCGCCATCCTGACCAATCTGCACGCCGATCTCGACTACGAGGTGCTGCGCGGTAAGCTCCCGGTCCATGTCGTGCCGGCTTTCGACGGCATGACGTTCTCTGTCGCGGAAGCCTAGCAATGGCGGGCTTGCCTAGAGATATTCCATAATATGTCTTATGCGAATCAGATATTAAGACCCGGCATTTACAATTTGATGCAAGTCCCTGCTTCCTTTCACCAAATGCCCGGACAAAGTCGCCAGCGGACGCGGCTGGCGTAATCCCGGTAACCGGGCAATTCGGCCTGGAGCATGCGGTCTTCGGTGATCGCCCGGTACAGCAGGAACGGCAGGCTCAGCACGATCGCGAGCGCGGTCGCAAGCCATGAGCCAAGTCCGATGCCGCTCGCCACGATAATGATGACGCCCGCGGCATAGCCCGGATGCCGGATAACGGCGTATGGCCCGGTGTCGACCAGACGGTGGCCGCGGTCGGACTGGATGCGCACGACCGAGGAAAAGAACCGGTTCACCCGCATCGCCCAGAGCGCCAGCGCGTAGCCTGCGGTCATGGCCGCGAGGCCCAGCGCCTGGAGCCAGTCCGGCACGCCGTCGGTCCAGTGGAAGCGGCCGCGGTCGAGGCCGGCGGCGATCCAGTGCACGAACAGCACGACGCTAAACAGGCGCAGCGCGAGCGGCGGCTTTTGGCCGCCGGGCCGGGCGCGCTCGCGCAAAAGATCGGCATCGAGCGCGGTGAACGAGACGACGAACACTGCGGCGTAGATCGCCAGATAAATCCAGAAACTCGCAATGGCGAACGTGCCGGCGGACGCGAACAGCGCGACCGCCGCAGCGATCAGGAAAAGCGCCGACTGGATGTAGGCCGAAGCGGGCATGCATTGATCCTTACAGGGCGAGTTCCGGCTCTGATAGTCTGCGCGCGAACCGCACGGAACCCAGTCCATGACCCCTTCCCGCGACATCAGCCGCCTCCTCGACATCATGGCGGCGCTGCGCACGCCCAAGACCGGCTGTCCGTGGGATCTCGAGCAGAATTTCTCGACGATCGCGCCTTACACGCTCGAAGAGGCCTACGAAGTCGCCGACGCGATTGCACGCGACGATCTCACCGATCTCAAGGAGGAATTGGGCGATTTGTTGCTGCAAGTGGTATTCCACGCCCGCATGGCCGAGGAGCAAGGCGCGTTCGATTTCGGCGGCGTGGTGCAGGGCATCACCGAAAAGCTGATCCGCCGGCATCCGCACGTTTTTGGCGACGAAGGGCCGAAAACCCCGCGAGCGGTCGAGGGTTTGTGGGAGCGGATCAAGGACGAGGAGAAAGCGGCGCGGCCGACGGCCGGCGATCAGGGGGCGCTTGCCGGCGTGCCAGTTGGGCTCCCTGCCCTGAGCCGCGCGCTAAAACTTCAGGCCAAAGCCAGCAAGGTCGGCTTCGACTGGAACGATCCGCGCACCGTGCTGCGCAAGATCCGTGAAGAAGCCGATGAGATCGAAGCCGAACTCGACCGCGCCGAGAGCGATACCGCCGCCACCGCGGCCGAAGTCGGCGATTTGTTGTTCGCCGCCGTCAATCTGGCGCGGCACCTGCGCGCCGACCCCGAAGCGATACTGCGACAGACCAACCGGAAATTCGAGCGCCGCTTCGCCTCGATCGAGCGTGCGCTCGCTGCGCGGGGCAAGGCACCGCAGGACTCAACGCTCGCCGAGATGGATGCGCTGTGGGACGAGGCGAAGAACGCGGAGCGGTGAGTAGTCAGGCCTGCCCGGAGCGCGGTGCGACAACGGCACGCACCCTTTTGTGCCGACTGTGGAATGTACGATTTTACCCGGTTTAATCATTTCTTTGGGTTGTACCCATAAGATTGGTCGATTTTGCAGTGCAATCGAAGACCTTAAGCATTTTGGTTGGCGCGCCTTTAACCGCCGTTTTGCAGGATGGCTCCCGTGAATGCATGTCCGTCGCTTATTGCCGACCTCGAGGACGCAATCCAAAGCGGCTCGAAGGACAAGCGCGTCGATTCATTGCGCCGTATCACCGATCTTTTCGTCAATGATGCTGACCGTTTCTCCGATCAGCAGATCGACGTTTTCGATGACGTCCTTGGCCAACTGATCAAGCGGATTGAGGGAAAAGCGCTCGCCGAACTCAGTCAGCGGCTTGCACCGATAAACAACGCACCGGCGGAAGTCATCGGACGTCTTGCCCGGGATGACGATATTGCGGTTGCCGAACCAATTCTGGCGCAATCGCAACGGCTGAGTGATTCCGATCTTATCGAAATCGCCAGTACCAAGACCCAGGGGCATCTTCTGGCCATTTCAGCCCGGCCCGAGATCGGCGCAAAAGTAACCGACGTCTTGCTGCGGCGCGGCGATAGCCCGGTATTCCACAAGCTTGCCGCGAATTCCGGCGCCAGCTTTTCCGAGGCCGGTTTTGCGACGCTGGTGAAACACTCCGAAAACGACCAAAGACTTGCCGAGAAGATGGGCCTTCGGCTCGATGTCCCATTACGCCTGTTTCGGGAGCTCCTGCTGCGCGCCACCGAGGCTGTGCGCGCGCGTCTCATGGCATTGGCCGGCCCGGAAAGCCTCGAACACATTCAACGCGTTCTCGCGGCCATCTCGGAAGACGCCGAACACGAGGCCGGTTTCCAGAACCAATACGAGACCGACCAGGCGCATGCCCGGGTGGTCGCCATGCAGACCGCAGGCGAGCTTAACGAAGCGGTTCTATTGGGCTTTGCGAAGGAAGGCCGGCACGCCGACATGGTGGCGGCCCTGGCCCTGATGTCCGGCACGCCACTTCCATTGATGGAAAGCCTCTTGCAGAACGAGAATCGCGAGGCAGTTCTTGTGCCTTGCAAAGCTGCGGGACTGGCGTGGCCGACAGTTCGCACGATACTGGCCTGCCGATCCGTTGGTCCCGTGAGGTCGGATATCGATGTCGATACCGCTCGCGCCGAATTTTCCAAGTTGTCGCAGAACGGCGCCCAGAGGGTGTTGCGGTTTTGGCAGGTTCGCAAATCAGCCTCGAATGATGTCTCCGTGCCGTCCCGTTCCCTGCCGCGGACGGCGCCGGCGCCAAACCGCTGATGTAAGCCAATCGCCGGGCATGCCGCGCCCGCCCGTAACAAGACAATCCAGGTTTTGATCGGCAAGATTTATGAGTTCAGAGCAGCGAAAAAAAATACGCCGGGTGGTGCGCCAGGTCGGAAGGGTCGTTCAGGACGACGGCTCGGATCTCGGCGCGTGCGAGATGGTCGATATTTCGGAGACGGGCGCGTTCCTCAAAGTGGAAACGCCCGACACGCTGCCGGATCAATTCATACTATTGCTTTCGAAGAATGCCCGGGTGCGCCGGCAATGCGCCGTGGTGTGGCGGTCGGGAAATGCCATTGGCGTCCGATTTGCCGCGCAGGACTGATCGATCCAGGACGCGGGAACCGGCCGAGGTTTAAGGCCGCAAGTCGGGCGGCACCGGCGATGGCTCGTATATCAGCGTAATGGTCACACGGCGGTTCGGCGCCGCGTAGACGTCCTCGGGGAAAAGCGGATCGGTATTGGCCTTGCCGGCCACCTTGTAAATATTGTCGGACGGATAACCCTCCTCCTCCAGGATCCGGCGCACTGAATTCGCCCGATCGACCGAAAGATTCCACGGACCATAATTCTCCTGCTGCGGCTCCGGTGAAGCGGACGTGTGTCCAGTGATGGAAATGCGGTATGGCGTCGCCTTGAGCGGGCCGGCAATCTTTTGAATCAGCAGCTTGGTGCGCTCGTTGGGCTCCTTGGAGCCTTCCGGAAACATCGAACTGCCATCCTGATCGACGATCTCTATGTTGAGGCCGTCCTGGGTCTCCTCGATCGAGATATGCTTGGAAGCTTCGGTGAGTTCCGGCATGTCTTTGAGCGCCTGGCGCAGCGATGCCGCGGCAAGACCGAAGGTGCTGTCGTGCTTGAAGTCGGAACCTTTCTCGTCGGGCGTCGGCGTGAGGGACGAGTCCTCGGGCTTGATGTGCGCCGCGTTCTTGATTCTGGAACGGGTGGCCAAACCGTCGGTTTCGATGATGCCGGAGAAACGCGCCTCTTTCTGCACGCCAAAGGCGTCGCGCATCGAGCCGGCCACGGCCTGCACCTTCTTCGCGTCCTGATTGGAGAAGGCGACCAGCATGACGAAGAAGCTGACCAGCAGGCCCATGAGGTCGGCAAAGGTGACAAACCAGCCGTGACCGCCGCCGTGTGCTTCCTTGCGCCGCCCCATCCGCGTTCCTCGACCCGCCAATTGGGCAGTATGTGACGGGGATAAAGCTACCGTGGCCTATTTAAGGGCCGGTAAATTTTCGGTAACCGGTCTTCGCGGTCTAATGGGCAAACTTCGCCCGTACCGCTCCGGCTGTGTCGGGCGTGGCGCGCACGGTCATGGCGATGCGGCCGTGATCGTCGAGCGTCTTGCTCATCACTTCGGTGTGCCGGTGCAGCCAGCTCATGCCGGCGCCGTCGGCCGGGTCGAGATCGAGTTCGATGACTTCCCGGCTTTGGGCAAGGCGGCCTTCGATTGCCGCGGCAAGCGTATCGATCCCCTCCCCTGAAGCCGCCGACACCGGCACCGGGCGCTCCGCCTGCGGCCGGCGTTCGACGATGTTTTCAAGCTGCGCGCGCGCGTCGGCGTCGAGGCGGTCGATCTTGTTCCAGACTTCGATCAGCGCCTGCTTGCGGCCGGTTTCGCTCTTCGTATCGATACCGAGCTCAAGCAGGATCTTTTCGACGTCGTGCAACTGCGCTTCGGCGTCGTCGTGCGAGACGTCGCGCACATGCAGGATCACGTCGGCCTCCACGACTTCCTCGAGCGTGGCGCGGAACGCGGCGATCAGCATGGTCGGCAGGTCGGAGATAAAGCCGACGGTATCGGACAGAATGATGCGCGAACCGTGCGGCAGCGCGACACCGCGCAGCGTCGGATCGAGCGTTGCGAACAGCATGTCGGCGGACAGCACGCTGGCCGCAGTCATGCGGTTGAACAGCGTCGATTTGCCGGCATTGGTGTAACCGACCAGCGCGACGATCGGATAAGGCACGCGGCGGCGGCTCTCGCGATGCAGCGCGCGCGTGCGCTTGACCTTGGCGAGTTCGCCTTCGATCTTGGCGAGACGTTCATCGATCAGGCGGCGGTCGGCCTCGAGCTGCGTCTCGCCGGGGCCGCCGAGGAAGCCGAAGCCGCCGCGCTGGCGCTCGAGATGCGTCCAGGTCCGCACCAGGCGGCCCTTCTGGTAAGTCAGATGCGCGTGCTCGACTTGCAGCGCGCCTTCACGCGTATGCGCGCGCCGGCCGAAAATTTCCAGGATGAGGCTCGTGCGATCGAGCACCTTGGCGTTCCAGGCCTGCTCCAGGTTGCGCTGCTGCACGGGCGAGAGCGCGCAATCCATCACCACGATGCCGGCTTCGAATGTTTTGACGAGGCCGGCGATCTCCTCGACCTTGCCCTTGCTGAGATAGGTCGCGGCATGATGCGCGCGCAGCATGACGATGCCGGATTGCGCGACGTCGAGATCGATGGCGCGCGCCAGTCCCACCGCCTCGTCGAGGCGCGCTTCCGGCGTCCGGTCGTCGATAGCGCCGCGGGCGCGGCGCAGCGCCGGTTCGACGACGAGCGCGCGGCCCGTGGCCGAGCTCGTCGGGCTCAGCCGGTCGGATCGCTTGTCGCGACGGCGCGGCTCCAGTTCTATTCCCCAGCCGGTGGTTCTTCGGCGCCTTCGAAGAGCTGTACCGGATGCCCCGGCATGATGGTCGAAATGGCGTGCTTGTAGACGAGCTGCGAATGCCCGTCGCGACGCAGAAGCACGCAGAAATTATCGAACCAGGTGACCACGCCCTGCAACTTGACGCCATTCACCAGGAAAATGGTGAGCGGAATTTTGTTTTTGCGGACGTGATTGAGGAAGGTGTCTTGCAGATTTTGTGCGCGGTCGGCTGCCATGGCCGTGTTCCGTTCTTTGTACCGCGGGCCCCGGTGCCGCGGGTCTTTTCTTGTGCCTTCGCCTGGCCTGCCGATGAAGTCCCACCCCACGGGACAGGACAGGTGCGACGGACCTCGCATTAGAAAGCCCGGCGAGCGGCGATGCAAGCCCAACTTGGAGGTCCGGCCACAGGGGCGCGGGGTCGCAGGGTCCGCGATATGCGGCGATCCGGCTAGCTTGCCTCGGCATGGCGGTGAAATTCCCGCCGCAGCGCCATTGCGACCGGCCCGGGCTTGCCGTTGCCGATGCTGCGGCCGTCGATTTTCACGACCGGCAGCACGATCTGGGTCGCCGAGGTGATGAAGGCCTCGCGTGCGGCAAAAGCCTCTTTCAGCGTAAAAGCGCGCTCCTCGACCGCGATATTCTGCTCCTTGACCGCGTCGAGCACGACCGTGCGCGTGATGCCGCGCAATATGGCGTGATCGGCATGCCGGGTGATGAGCTTGCCCTCGTCCGTGACGATCCAGGCATTGGCCGACGAAGCTTCGGTGACAAAGCCATCGCCATCGACGAACCAGGCGTCGCGCGCGCCCTGCTCGACCGCCGATTGCCGCGCCAGCACATTGGGCAAAAGCCCGACGGTCTTGATGTCGACCCGGCCCCAGCGGTTGTCGGGAGTGGAAATGACGGCAATGCCGTTTTCCGCAAGCTTCGCGTTGCGCGCAGCGTTAAGCGCGCGCGCCGTCACCACCAAGCTTGGCGCGGTCTCTTGCATCGGAAAAGCGTGGTCGCGCCGGGCGACGCCGCGGCTGATCTGCAAATAGACGAGGCCATAGCCGATACGGTTCCTCGCCACGGTCTCGTGCAAAACCACGCTGAGCGCGGCCCGCGACATCGGCATGCGGATGCGCAGTTCGCGCAGCGAGCGCTCCAGGCGATCGAGATGGCGCCGCTCGTCGATCAGGCGGCCTCCCCTCACCTCGCAGGCTTCATAGACCGCGTCGGCGAACTGGTAGCCGCGATCCTCGACATGGACCCTGGCCTCGCGGAACAGAAGATAGCGGCCGTTGACGTAAGCAATGCGGGACATCTGCGATCAAGGCCCCAAGCGCTAATCGATCCCAAGCGCCTTGAGCTTGCGATGCAGTGCGGAGCGCTCCATGCCGACGAATTCGGCGGTGCGCGAAATGTTGCCGCTGAAGCGGTTGATCTGCGCCAGGAGATATTCGCGCTCGAACACTTCGCGCGCCTCGCGCAAGGCAAGGCTCATCAGATGTTCGCCGCCATTGCCGCCCGGCATGTTCGGGATCATCGAGCCGACGTCCTGCGGCAGCATCGATGCGGTGATGGTCGCTTCCGGATCGCCGCCGGCAAGGATCATCAGCCGCTCGACGTTATTGCGCAGCTGGCGGACATTGCCCGGCCAATCGTGCGATTGCAGGACGGCAAGCGCATCTGCGCCGACATTACGCTTCGGCAAACCCGTGATTTGCGAAATCTGCGTCATGAAATATTCGACGAGTTCGGGAATATCCTCGCGCCGTTCGGCGAGCCCGGGAACCCGGATCGGCACCACGGACAGCCGGTGGAAGAGATCCTCGCGGAATTTTCCAGCGGCGATATCGGCCTCGATATTGCGGCTGGTCGAGGTCACGATGCGGACGTCGACGGTGA
This sequence comes from uncultured Alphaproteobacteria bacterium, assembly GCA_963723335.1. Taxonomy (GTDB): domain Bacteria; phylum Pseudomonadota; class Alphaproteobacteria; order Rhizobiales; family Xanthobacteraceae; genus BOG-931. The sequence continues at coordinate 402,301 of CAVRQJ010000016.1, forward strand.
CCTTGGTGCTGCCGCCCACGCGCTGGAAGGTCTGGTCGACCAGGACGCGCAAAATCTTGTTTTGCGTCTCGCGCGGCATGTCGGCGATCTCGTCGATGAACAAAGTGCCGCCGTGGGCTTCCTCGAGCGCGCCAACCTTACGGCTCATCGTGCCGTTGCCGCCTTCGACGCCGAACAGTTCGACTTCCATGTGCTCCGGCGTGATGGCGGCGGCGTTGATCACGACGAACGGCGCGTTGGCGCGGGCCGAATGACCGTGAATGGTGCGTGCAGCAAGTTCCTTGCCGCTGCCCGAGGGGCCGACGATCAGGATGCGGCTATTGGTCGGCGCGACCTTCTCGATGATCTGGCGAAGCTGATTGGCCGACGGCGAGCGGCCGACCAGCGCCGAGGCAGTCGGTCCAAGCTGTTTTAGCTCGCGCACTTCGCGCTTGAGCCGCGAATTCTCCAGTGCCCGGTCGGCAACCAGCAAAAGACGGTCGGCTTTGAACGGTTTCTCGATGAAGTCGTAGGCGCCCCGCTTGATCGCGGAAACCGCGGTCTCGATGTTGCCGTGGCCGGAAATCATCACGATCGGCAGATCCGGGTGTTCGGCTTTGAGGCTATCGAGCAGTTGCAGGCCGTCGAGGCGGCTGCCTTGCAGCCAGATGTCGAGAAAAACCAGGTTGGGCCGGCGCGAAACGACGGAGCTGAGCGCCTCGTCGCTGTCGCGCGCGGTGCGGGTGCCGTGCCCTTCATCTTGCAGGATGCCCGCGACCAATTCGCGGATGTCCGCTTCATCGTCGACGATCAGGATATCGGATGCCATGAACTATCGCCAAATGTTCCCGGTTACATTGCCTGCCGATGTGTCATTCCGCCGCCGCGCGGGGTTGAGCTGCCGGTTCGGTTGCCGCCGTAATCACCGGCTCCACGCTAAAACGCAATTGCATCCAGGCGCCGCGAGCGCCCGGGTTCTTCTCCGCCGCATCGCGCAATTCAAGCCGGCCGCCGTGTTCTTCGAGAATGCGCCCGACGATGGCGAGGCCCAATCCGGTGCCCTTCTCGCGGGTGGTTACGTAAGGTTCAAGGAGGCGTGCGCGGTTTTCTTTCGGCAATCCGATGCCGTTGTCGATCACGTCGATGATGACGTCATTGCCGTCGCGCTGCGCGTGCACAACGATGCGCCCGCGTCCGAGTTCGTTGGGCGGTACCGCTCCGATCGCCTCGGTTGCATTTTTGACGATATTGGTGAGTGCCTGCGAGATCAGCCGCCGGTCGAAACGCGCGGACATCGCTTCCGCCGGGAGCTCGACGTCGAAATCGATGTCGGGGTGAGCAACGCGCAGCAGGAATACGACCTGGCGGACGGTATCGGCCACGTCCTCGTCGGCAATGACGGCCTTGGGCATCCGCGCAAAACGCGAGAATTCGTCGACCATGCGCTTGATGTCATCGACCTGGCGCACGATCGTCTCGGTGCATTGCTCGAAGACGGCAGGATCCTCGGTGATCGACTTGCCGTATTTGCGGCGCAGCCGTTCGGCCGATAGCTGGATCGGCGTCAGCGGGTTCTTGATTTCATGCGCAATGCGCCGCGCGATGTCGGCCCAGGCCGAGGAGCGCTGCGCCAGCACCAGTTCGGTAATGTCGTCGATGGTGATGACATAGCCGTGTTCGGATTCGGTCGCCTGCTCGCTGGTTACGCGCACGGAATAATTTCGCTCCTGGCCGTCGCGCGTGACGGTGATCTGACGTTGCACCAGGCGCTGATTGCCGTTGTGCGCGGCCTGAAAAATTTCCGCGAGCTCGGGCGCGATCTCGGCGAGCGGAAGACCGAGAACTTCGCTTTCGATACGTCCGATCAGCCGTTCTGCCGAGCGGTTGAGAATGGAAATGCGGCCGTCGGCATTGACGCCGATGACACCGGCGCTGGCGCCCGCGAGCATGGCTTCGGTGAAACGGCGCCGGCTGTCGATGAGGTCGCGCGCCCGCACGATGTCGCCGTGCTGGGTGCGCAATTCCTGCGTCATCTTGTTGAAGGTTTCGCCGAGATGGGCGAGGTCGCCTTCCGACGGGCGCACCGGCACCCGGACCTCGAGATTGCCGGTCGAGACTACGTTGGCGGCGCCGATCAGGCGGCGGATCGGCGCCACCAGCCTGTTGGCGAAATCGAGACCGATCCAGGCCGCGGACAAAAGGACGATCAGCGCGATGACGGCGAACATCAGCGCGAAGGCGATCTGGATGCCGAGGCTGTGGGCCTCGAGATCGGTATATTCGGCAAGGCTGCCCTGGGTTTCACGCAACTGCTGCATGACCTGCGGATTGAGGAGCCCGGCGACATAGAGATACATGCCGTCATAATTTTGCAGCTTGAGGATCGCGGCGACGCCATCAGGCATGAGCGCAACCTGCGGCTCAGTCTCGGTGATGTGGCTGAGCACTTCCGCCGGAGGCAGCACGATTTGTCCGGCGGTGGCGGTGTCGGCGTGTTCCACGGCAGAGCCGTCAGGCTTGATAATCACGGCGGCGGACAGGCCGAGTCCTTTCGCCTGCGCCGTGAGAAGTTGGTGGAATTTGTCGCGGTCCTGATCAAACAACGGCTTGGCGCGGCCAAGATCGTAGGCCATCGCCATGATATCGCCGTGCATGACCTGGAGATGCTCGTTCACATAAGCATTCGCCACGATCACCGACTGCTCGATCAATACGCGCGTCTGTCTTGAGAAGAATCGATCGAGGCCGCTGTGGAGCGTGGTCGAAGCGACCAGAGCGATCAGGATGGTCGGCACGGCAGCGATCACGGCAAACAGGCTGACGATCTGCACGTGCAATCGCGAGCCGGCGTAGCCGCGCCGGCGCGCCTTCACCACGACCCAGACTTCCAGTCCGATGATGCCAAGCAGCAAAAGTCCGGTCGCGGCATTCACCGCGAGCAGCGTGACGACGACCTTCTGGACTGGATCGATCGGGGTCAGGCCGGCAAGCACAAAGAAGGTGGCCGCGGCCGAGAGCAGCGCGACGCCAACCGCGATTGCCCCGATCAGCCGCGAGGCAACCGGCACAGGCGCGGCTGTCATCGGCTCAATTGGGGCGACCTGATCGACCGTCGTCATTGGCTTCCCGGGCGGCAGCAACTGCTGGATTCAAAATGGAAAAAGGCAAACGGCAGGGGTATCACCCGCCCCAAGTGATGCTTTTATACAACAATGTTGCCCGATTGCGACAATAACTAGGCGTGCCAAAGCGCCGCCCTTGCCGCCTGACGTCCCGGCTAACCGCCGCCGGTGCGATAGACTTGGATATCCAGGTCCCTGATTTTCTTACGCAAAGTGTTGCGGTTGACCCCGAGAAGATCGGCGGCGCGGATCTGGTTGCCGCGGGTCGCGGCAAGGGCTGCCGAGAGCAGCGGCCCCTCCACCTCGCGCAGGATCCGATGATAGAGGCCGGGCGGCGGCAGTCCGTCGTCGAAGCCCGAGAAGTACCGCGCGAGATGCCGCTCGACGGCGCTGGACAGATTCTCTTCCCCGCTCCGGGCCTCCCCCGGCGATGCGAGCGCCGGCTGGGACAATTCGGTATCGATCACGGCGGCCGTAATGGTCTCCTGCGGATAGAGCGCGGCCAGCCGGCGCGCCAGATTTTCGAGTTCGCGCACATTGCCCGGCCAGCGATGCCGCTTGAGCCGCTCGACTGCGGCCTGGTCGATCTGCTTCGGCGGCAGGCCTTCGCGTTCCACGACCGCAAAGAAATGCCGGATCAGATCGGGAATGTCCTCGGTGCGCTCGCGCAGCGGCGGCAGCCGCAGCGGCACGACGTTAAGCCGGAAGAACAAATCCTCGCGGAACAGGCCTTGCTGGATGAGCTGACGCAAATCCTTGTTGGTTGCGGCGATGATCCGCACGTCGGCCTTGATCGGCGTGCGGCCGCCGACCGTGGTGTATTCGCCTTGTTGCAACACGCGCAGCAGCCGGGTTTGCGCCTCCATCGGCATGTCGCCGATTTCGTCGAGGAACAACGTGCCGCCTTCGGCCTGCTCGAAGCGGCCGGAACTGCGTGTGTTGGCGCCGGTGAACGCGCCCTTCTCGTGTCCGAACAATTCTGCACTCGATCAGGTCGCGCGGGATCGCCGCCATATTGATCGCGACGAAAGGTCCGTTGCGGCGTTTGCCGTAGTCGTGCAGCGCGCGCGCCACCAGTTCCTTGCCGGTGCCGGATTCGCCCGAGATCATGACCGTGAGATCGGTCTGCATCAGCCGCGCCAGAACGCGATAGATCTCCTGCATCGCCGGCGAACGTCCGACAAGTGGAATGGATTCGAAATCCTCGACTTTGGCCGGCGGCCGCGCCTTCTCCTTCGGCTCCGAGAGCGCGCGCCCGACGATCGCGATCAGCTCCTTGAGGTCGAACGGTTTCGGCAGGTATTCGTAGGCGCCGCGCTCGGACGCGCGGATCGCCGTCATGAACGTATTTTGCGCGCTCATGATGATGATCGGCAGGTCCGGACGCGATTTCTTGATGCGCGGCAACAGGTCGAACGCGCTCTCGTCGGGCAGCACCACATCGCTGATGATCAGGTCGCCGTCGCCCTGGCTGACCCAGCGCCACAGCGTTGCGGCATTGCCGGTCGAGCGGACCTCGTAACCGGCGCGCGACAGCGCCTGATTCAGCACCGTCCGGATCGCCGCGTCGTCGTCGGCGACGAGAATGCTTCCCGCGGGCATCAATGATCCCCTTGTGATTGTAGGGCGCCGTCCGGCGAGGCGCCCTCCCCATTGATCGCTGCATATTTCGGCATGAGTATGCGGAACGTGGTGCGGCGCGGCTGCAACTCGCATTCGATGATGCCGCCGTGGTCGCCGACGATCTTGGCAACGAGCGCAAGTCCGAGCCCCGATCCCGTCGGCTTCGTGGTGACGAACGGATCGAACAGATGCGGCATCAATTCGTCGGGCACTCCGGGACCATTGTCCCGGACGCAGAATTCGAGCGGCAGCGAAACGCGCGCATTGGCGCCCGGCAGCGACAGCCGCACACCGGGCCGGAACGCGGTGGTGAGCGCGATTTCTCCGCCGCCGCTGCTGTCGCCGATCAATTCCGCCGCATTCTTGATCAGGTTCAGGAACACCTGAATGAGCTGATCGCGGTTGGCCAGCACCGGCGGCAGCGACGGATCGTATTCCTCGGTAAACTTGATGTGGCGGGCAAAGCCCGATTGCGCCAGCCGCTTCACATGATCGAGCACGACGTGGATGTTGATCGGCTCGCGCTCGATCTGGCGTTCGTCGGTGAAGACTTCCATGCGGTCGACGAGCTTTACGATACGGTCGGTCTCGTCGCAGATCAGGCGGGTCAGCGTGCGGTCGTCGTCGTCGACCGACTGCTCGAGCAATTGCGCCGCGCCGCGGATGCCGGACAGCGGATTTTTGATTTCATGCGCCAGCATCGCGGCGAGCGCGGTCACCGAGCGCGCCGCGCTGCGATGGGTAAGCTGACGGTCCATTTTGTCGGCGATGGTGCGCTCTTGCAGCATTACGACGACATAGTCCGGCTGCTCCGGCATCGGCGCCACGTGGAGGTCGACAAGCCGGTCGCCGGGATTGCGCGGCGTGCCGAGATCGACCTTGTATTCGTTGACCGCGGCGCCGCGGCCGCGCACCTGCTCGATCAGCGTCAGCAAGGGACTGCCGAACGGCACGAGGTCGCGCAGAAGATTGCGCCGCAACAGCGGCGCTGAGACCTCGAAGAAGGCCTCCGCGGCGGCATTGGCGTCCACCACTTTGCCGTCAGCCGATACGACGATAACGGGATGCGGCAACGCATTGAGGACTGCGTCGGCAGCCGATGTGGTCAGGAGCGGCTCGACGGCGCTCATGCCGCGTTCCTCCAGGCCGGACTCTGCTCGTCTCTCAATGCACCGAACATTTCGAACGCCTCGGCGAGGCGATGCTGTACGACCGCGGGCTCGATGGCGGTCAGGACGCGGCAGCGATGATCCTTAAGCAGCGCCTCCGGTGCACCGGCCGTCGCCGCGGCGGCGTCCAGCGCCCAGCCGATATGTTTTCGCGCGTGGCGCAGACCGATGGCGACGCCATGATGAACCAGCATTTCGTCGTAGAGCGCGCTGATGAGCGCAAACTGCAAGCCAAGCGCGGGCGCCGTTTCGCGTTCGCCGGTTGCGAGATAGCGCGCGAGCTGGCCGGGGAACCAGGGACGGCCCTGTGCGCCGCGTCCGACCATCACCGCGTCCGCCCCGGAGGCGGCGAGCGCCACATCGGCGTCGTCGAAACTCTCAATATCGCCGTTGACCACGACAGGAATCGCAACACGCTCCTTGACCGTGCGGACCGCCGCCCAATCGGCGCGGCCTTTGTAAAACTGGCAGCGCGTGCGTCCGTGCACAGTCACGAGCGCAATACCGGCACGCTCGGCGCGCAGCGCCAGCTCCGGCGCGTTGCGCGAGCCGTCGTCCCAGCCCAGCCGCATTTTCAGCGTTACCGGGACTTTGACGGCGCCGACCACCGCCTCGATCAGCGTGAGCGCATGATCGAGGTCGCGCATCAAGGCAGAACCCGATTCGCCATTGGTCACATGCTTTGCCGGGCAGCCCATATTGATGTCGATGATCGCAGCCCCGAGGCCCTCGGCGATGCGGGCGCCCTCGGCCATCCAGTGGGCTTCACAGCCTGCGATCTGGACAACGTGCAGACCCGCGGACTGGTCTTCGGCCCGTAGCCGTGCATCCCGCTTGCCCTTCACCAGGGCCGCGCAGGCGGTCATTTCCGAGACTACGAGCCCCGCGCCCAAGGTGACGGCAGAGCGCCGGAAGGGCGCATCCGTTACCCCGGACATCGGAGCCAAGATCACGGGGTTAGGCAGCCTTTGGCCGCCGACCGTCAGGGATCGTCCCGCAGTTTCAGGTAGATGAGTTGCCATGTGCACAGTATTTAGGCGTCACGGAACTGTTGCATATAGTTTAGCCAAAAAGTGAGGCAGCGCAAGTGCTGCACTGCAATATCCCTAACCTGTGTACAGCCCCAGGCAAACCCATTCCTGGCAAGCCTGATGGGCCTCGCCGGCATGGTCCAAATCGGTTCGCGCAGCGTGAAAACATGCGCTAAAGCGATCCCGGAACTGGCAAGAGACCGATCCAAGCGAGCGATCCAAGAGACCGACTCATGACGGGCATTGTGGCCGCCATCATTGTTGCAGCCGGACGCGGTGAGCGCGCCGGAGGCGACGTACCGAAGCAGTATCGCGCCATCGGCGGCGAGCCGATGATCCGTGCGACGCTGCGCGCGTTCCTCGGGCATGATCGGGTCGGCGTGGTACAGCCGGTCATCGCGGCGTCCGATGCCGACATTTATGGTGCCGCGACCGCCGGGCTGAAGAATCTGGCGCCGCCCGTTCCGGGGGGCGCGACGCGCCAGGCCTCCGTGCGCGCCGGTCTCGAAGCGCTGGCCGACCGCGCGCCGTCGCTTGTTCTCATTCACGACGCGGCGCGGCCGTTTCTTTCCGGGGCGCTGATCGACCGCGCGATCGCCGCCGGCGGTAAAGCCGGGGCGGCAGTGCCGGGCATCGCCATTTCCGACACGGTGAAAACGATCGATGCCGCGGCGGTCGTTGCCCAAACGCTGGATCGCAGCCACTTGCGCATCGTGCAGACACCGCAGGCTTTCGCCTTCGATCTTATTCTCGAGGCACATCGGCGTGCCGCGGCATCGGGCCTGGAACAATTCACCGACGATGCGGGCCTTGCCGAATGGGCCGGGCATCGCGTCAGCGTATTCGAAGGCGAAACCGGAAATGTCAAAGTGACGACCAATGACGATTTTGCACGCGCCGAGGTTTTGCATCTCGCCGCGTTGTCCGACGTGCGGACCGGCAACGGCTTTGACGTCCATGCTTTTGCCGACGGCGATCACGTCATGCTCGGCGGCGTACGCATCTCGCACTCGCACGGCGTCACCGGGCACTCGGACGCCGACGTCGCGCTCCATGCGCTGGTCGATGCCATCCTCGGGGCGCTTGCCGATGGCGATATCGGGCAGCACTTCCCGCCGAGCGATCCGCAATGGAAAGGCGCGTCGTCCGACCGTTTCCTCAAGTTCGCCTGCGAGCGGGTGCGCGCGCGGGGCGGCATGATTGCCAATCTCGACGTGACGGTGGTTTGCGAAGCGCCGCGCGTCTCGCCGCATCGCGACGCCATGCGCGCGCGCATCGCCGAGATCGCCGGCATTCCCCTCTCCCGCGTCGCGATGAAAGCGACCACCAGCGAGACACTCGGCTTCACCGGCCGCAGCGAAGGTATCGTGGCGATGGCGACGGCGACGGTGCGGTTGCCGTGGAGCGCATCGTGAGCGACGCGGCGTTGCGCCGCACCGCGGCCCGGGTGCTGAATAAATGCCGCGCGGCCAGCCTGACGGTGGCGACCGCGGAATCCTGCACCGGCGGTCTTGTTGCCGGGGCACTGACCGAGATCGCCGGTTCTTCCGATGTCGTCGACTGCGGTTTTGTGACCTATTCGAACGGGGCCAAGCAAAGATTATTGGGGGTGCCGGCTGCGACCCTCGCGCGCCACGGCGCGGTCAGTGTGCAGACGGCCGCGGCCATGGCCAAAGGCGCGCTGAAGAAATCGAAAGCCGATCTTGCGGTCGCGATTACCGGCATTGCCGGGCCAGGCGGCGGCTCCAAAGGCAAACCGGTCGGTCTTGTCTACTTTGCAGCCGCAAGCCGCGGCGGCCGTCTCATCGCGCGGCAGCGTCTGTTCGGCAAGATCGGGCGTTCGCGGGTGCGGCAAAAATCGGTCGTGCAGGCGCTCGCGCTTCTGGAGTTGCTGGCGAAGTAGGATCGGATCCGGCGATTACAGATGCCAGACGCCGACCGGATGCGACGACCAATGTCCGCCGCCGCCAAAGCTGGGCCCGGCCTGCCAGTGACCGGGCTGCCAATGTCCGAAATGGCCGCCGAAGCCATGTCCGTCCCCATGTCCGTTCCAATGGCCAAAACCGTGGAAGGCAAAATGATGGTGGTCGTCGTGGTGGCCATGATGGTCATGGAAATGATGAAAGTCGTGCGCGTCGTGATGGCCGAAGAAGTGGCCGCCACCGAAGCCGTGACCGCCAAAACCAGCGCCGCCGAAACCGTGTCCACCGAAACCATGCGCCGTGGCGTCGACCTGTCCGAGGACAAGGCCGAGGATGCACGCTCCAACAACGGCGCAGATTTTACTTGAAAGCATCGGTCGTCCTGCTGGGCCTGTACGCGGCCGACATTATCGTCCAAATAACGGACGAATTCGACGGCAGTTGCACGCAAACAGGCGGGATAGTTAAGGTCCTGAAGCGCTCGATCTAGGCCGGTTTCGTCCCGTAAACCTCGTCCGCGCGCTTTTCGAATGCGGCTGAGAAGCGCCGGAAGGCGGCGTCGAACATGGCGCCCATCAGGATTCCGAGTGTGCGGCTGCGGAATTCGTAGGCGATGAAGAATTCGACGTCGCAGGCATCCTCGCCCGCCGGACGAAACTTCCAGCGATTGTTCATCTTCTGGAACGGGCCTTCAAGATACTCGACCAGGATTTCAAGCGTCTTGCGGTCGAGCGTGACTTGGCTGGTGAACGTTTCGTGGATGAGTTTGAAGGCGATCGTCATGTTGGCGACGATGACATCCTTGCCCTCGGCGTCGGTGGATCGCTTGCGCACCGCAAGCGACCGGCATAGCGGCACGAATTGCGGGTAACGCTCGACATCGGCGACGAGATCGAACATGTCGGACGCGGAATGCCGCACCCGCCGCCTGGTCGAAAATTGCGGCATCCGCTCAGCGCGCCGCCCGCAATGCTTTCAGCCTGGCGAAATCCTCGCCGGCGTGATGCGAGGAACGTGTCAGCGGGCTTGCCGCGACCAGCGAAAATCCCTTGGCATAGGCGATGGTCGCCAATTCGTTGAATTCCTCGGGCGGCACAAAGCGCATAACCGCGAGATGCTTGCGCGACGGCTGCAGATATTGGCCGATGGTCAGGAAGTCGACATTTGCCGCGCGCAGGTCGTCCATGACCTGCAGCACTTCGTTACGTTCTTCGCCAAGCCCGACCATGATTCCGGATTTGGTGAACATGGCCGCGTCGATCTCCTTGACGTGTTGCAGGAGCCTGATCGAGGCGAAGTAACGCGCGCCCGGCCGCACGGTGAGATATTTCGACGGCACGGTTTCGAGATTGTGGTTGAAGATGTCAGGCCGCGCCGCGACCACGGTGTCGGCTGCGCCATCCTTGCGCAGGAAATCCGGCGTCAGCACTTCGATCGTCGTATCGGGGCAACGCGCGCGGATGGCGCGGATCACGGCGGCAAAGTGCCCTGCCCCGCCGTCTTCAAGATCGTCGCGGTCGACCGACGTCACAACGATATGCGCGAGTCCTAGTTTGGCGGTCGCTTCGGCGACGCGCTCCGGTTCGGCGGCATCGAGCGCGCCGGGCAAGCCGGTCCTGACATTGCAGAAGGCGCAAGCCCGCGTGCAGGTGTCGCCCATGATCATGAAGGTAGCGTGCTTCTTGTCCCAGCATTCGCCGATATTCGGGCAGCCGGCTTCCTCGCACACCGTATGCAGGCCGTTGTCGCGCACGATCTTTTGCGTCGCGAGATAGCCCGGCGAGACCGGCGACTTGACGCGAATCCAGCCGGGCTTGGCAAGCGCGGGTTGGTCCGGCCGATGCGCCTTTTCCGGATGGCGAGGACGGCCCTCGGCGACGGTATCGATCAATACGGCCATGAAACGGGAAGCTTTCGCAGCGGTAATTTTACCACATCAAATACTTACGGCTCCGCATGCTGCGCCGCAAGCGTGGTTCCGCGCATCGCTGATGCAATCCGGCCGCGGGTTGAATGAACAAAAGGTAAGGTTCTGGCGGCATTTTTGCTCTTCCCATACGTAACTTTCGCCACAATAAAAACGTCTACTAATCCGGTGCGATGCCCGGTATCGGCCGGAGGAAACCATGTTCGCCCGCGGTAAAGAAGCAGCAGCGCTCGGACTTCACAGGTTCGGCTTTGGCGCTTCCGGCGATTTCGATTGCGGCCATAGCCGCAGACCCACGCGGCGCGCTGCTCGCCGATCTCGATCGTCCGGGCACTACAGCGATTGCGGTTGGCCTCCCTACAAGCACCGAAGCAGCACGCGCCGTCTCCGAATTTCGCGCCGAGCAGCAGGCGAAGCAAAAGCTCGCGTTACGCGTCCAGAAAGCCTCCGAGACCGGCGGCGACGCGCAGGCGATGAATCAGGCGATGGCGGATTTCGCCAAATCCGGGATCGCTGACGCGTCGCCCATGCCGGGCAAGCCACCGTTGCCGCAGCAGATCATCCAGAGCGAAGCCAAGGCGCGCTTCGACGCCGCCTCCGGCGCGGATATCGGCTTTGTCGAGCGGCTGGTGTGGTTCTGGTCGAACCATTTCTGCATTTCCGCCGACAAGATTCCGGCGATGGTCGGCGCCTACGAGCGCGAGGCGATCCGTCCACACGTGCTCGGCCGCTTCGCCGATCTCCTGCAAGCGGTCGAGAGCCATCCGGCGATGCTGTTCTATCTCGACAACGTGCAGTCGATGGGCGCGGAATCCATCGCCGGCATCAACCGCGACAAGGGCTTGAACGAGAATCTCGCGCGCGAGACGCTCGAATTGCACACGCTCGGCGTCCGCTCGGGCTACACCCAGGACGACGTCACGAACTTTGCCAAAGTGCTCACCGGCTGGACCTGGATCAATCCGGACGATCCGGAGCACGGCGGCGAATTCGTTTTCAACAAACGGCTGCATGAACCTGGCGAGCAGGTCGTGCTCGGCAAGCACTATGCCGATACCGGAGTCGATCAGGGCCGCGCAGTGCTCGCCGATCTCGCGCGCCATCCGGCGACCGCGCAGCATATCGCGGAAAAGCTCGCGCGCCATTTCGTGGCCGACGAGCCGCCGCCCGCGCTCGTCGGCAAGCTCGCCAAATCGCTCCGCGACAGCGACGGCAACCTTAAGGAAGTCGCCAAAACGCTGATCGCGGCTGATGAATCCTGGACGCCACAGCGGCAAAAGCTCAAAGCGCCTGCCGAATGGATCGCGGGCGTGCTCCACATCACCGGCGCTTCGGCCAATATCCCGATCGGCCGCATCATGAATGCGCAGGCAACGCTCGGCGAGCCGTTGTGGCGGCCGCCGGCGCCGAACGGCTGGCCGGACACCGAAGCGGCCTGGATCGACGGCGTGCCGCACCGCATTGATGTCGCCAACGATTTTGCCGGCCGCGTGCCGGGCGCCGATCCGCTCGCGCTCCTCGACAGCGGGCTCGGGCCGCTCGCCTTGCCCGACACGCGCCAGACGGTGCAACGCGCCGGCAGCCGTAACCAGGCGCTCGCGCTTCTCGTCATGGCGCCGGAATTCTTGCGGAGATGACCATGAGACTGCATGCCCCCTCGCGCCGTGAACTGCTGCTGGCCTCCGGCACGCTATTCGCCTGGGCGCACCTGCCGAAGCTCGCTTACGCCGAAGGCCGCGATCCGCGCTTTCTCACCATCATCCTGCGCGGCGCGCTCGACGGGCTCGCCACCGTCGCGCCGGTCGGCGATCCGGATTGGGTGGCGCTGCGCGGCGACAAGGCGCTCACGCTTGATGGCAACGCCCCGGCGCTAAAGCTCAACGACTTCTTCGCGCTCAATCCGGCGATGCCGAACCTGCACCGCATGTATCAGTCAAACGAAGCGATCATCGTTCACGCCTCTGCAACGCCTTATCGCGAACGCTCGCATTTCGACGGTCAAGATCTGCTCGAAAGCGGCCTGCCGAAACCGGCGCCGAGCGAGAGCGGCTGGCTCAATCGCGCGCTCTCAGGTCTGGCGCCCGGCGGCCGCGTCGATTCCAAAGGCAGCAAGGTTTTTGCCGTCGGTCCGGTGACCCCGCTGGTCGTGCGCGGTCCGGCGCCGGTCCTGTCGTGGTCGCCGCAGCGGATCATGCCGGCAAGCGACGACACGGTGGCGCGGCTCCTCAATCTCTATCGCCATTCCGACGCAAAACTTGCCAGCGTGCTCGAAGACAATTCAAAACTCTCGGCGATCGAGCAGTCCGGCGACATGGCGCAAAAACCGGGCGGGCCAGGCCCGGCGCAGGTGCGCGCCTATTTTGCCGAGGTCGCCGGCAACGCCGCAAAATTTTTGGCGCAGCCCGACGGGCCCCGCGTCGGCGCGCTCGCGCTCGACGGCTGGGACACGCATGTCAATGAAGGCATTGCGGCGGGCCGGCTGTCGCAATTACTCGGCTCGCTCGACGATGCGCTTGCCGCGGTGAAGGCGAATATGGGCGCGGTCTGGCAAGACACCGTCGTCGCGCTCGCCACCGAATTCGGCCGCACCGCGCACATCAACGGCACCGACGGCACCGATCACGGCACGGCAACGGTTGCGCTCCTTGTCGGCGGCGCGCTCAAGGGCGGCCGCGTCATCGCCGATTGGCCCGGACTGAAGAAAGCCGATCTCTACGAGAACCGTGATCTCAAGCCGACCACCGATCTGCGCGCCGTGCTCAAGGGCGTGCTGAAGGATCATTTGCGCGCCGACGATCGTGTCTTGGCGGAGAATGTGTTTCCCGGCAGCGCCAACGTGAAACCGATGACGGGGCTGGTGGGATAATCACCACCGCTCGTCCCCGCGAAAGCGGGGACCCAGCATATGGATTCCCGCTTGCGCGGGAATGAGCGGCCGGTGGGTTGGCCGCTAAATATTCAAAACTCTTCCATACGCATCCAGCACCGCTTCCTTCATCATCTCCGACAGCGTCGGATGCGGGAACACGGTGTGCATGAGTTCTTCTTCCGTGGTTTCGAGATTCATCGCTATGACGTAGCCCTGGATCAGCTCGGTCACTTCCGCGCCGACCATGTGCGCGCCAAGAAGCTGGCCGGTCTTTTTGTCGAAGATGACTTTGACCAGACCCTGGTCCTCGCCGAGCGCAATCGCCTTGCCGTTGCCGACGAAAGGAAACCGTCCGATACGGACGTCGAGCTTCTTGTCCTTGCAGGCCTGTTCGGTGAGCCCGACGGACGCGACCTGCGGCGTGCAATAGGTGCAGCCGGGGATCATGCGCTTGTCCATCGCATGCGGATGCAGACCCTTGATCGCCTCGACGCAGATGACGCCTTCATGCTCGGCCTTGTGCGCGAGCAGCGGCGGCCCGGCAACGTCGCCGATGGCGTAAATGCCCGGCACGCTGGTTTTGCACATGCCGTCGATGACGATGTGACTGCGCTCGGTCTTCACGCCGAGTTTTTCCAGCCCGAGATTCTCGATATTGCCGACGACACCGACCGCAGAAATCACGCGGTCGACGGTGAGTGTCTGCGTGCCGCCCTTGCCGTCGTCGATGGTCGCGGTGACGCTGTCGGCTTTCCGGTCGAGCTTCGTCACCTTGGCGCCGGTGAGAATTTTGATGCCCTGCTTCTCGAAGCTTTTGCGCGCGAAGGCGGCGATTTCGGCATCCTCGACGGGCAGGATTTGCGGCAGTACCTCGACGACGGTCACCTCGGCGCCGAGCGTGCGGTAGAACGATGCAAACTCGATGCCGATGGCGCCCGAGCCGACGACAAGGAGCGATTTCGGCATGCGTTCCGGGACCATCGCCTCGAAATAGGTCCAGACCAGTTTCTTGTCCGGTTCAAGACCGGGCAGCACACGCGGCCGCGCGCCGGTCGCGATGATAATGTGCTTGGCCTGATACGCGCCGGCGCCGAGCGCGCCTTTCGGCGCCTCGCCCCTGCCCGCCTTCACTGTGATCTTGCCCGGCGCGTCGATCGTCGCCTCCCCCCAGATCACGGTGACCTTGTTCTTCTTCATCAAGAAGCCGACGCCGTCATTAAGGCGCTTCGACACCGCGCGCGAGCGCTTGACGACGGCGGATGGATCGTAGGTCACCTCGCCCGCCGACAGTCCGTAATCCTTGGCATGCTGCAAATAGTGAAAAATCTCGGCCGAGCGCAAAAGCGCTTTGGTCGGGATGCAGCCCCAGTTGAGGCAGATGCCGCCGAGATATTCGCGCTCGACGATGGCGGTCTTGTAGCCAAGCTGCGCCGCGCGAATGGCCGTGACATAGCCGCCGGGACCCGAGCCGATAATGATGATGTCGAAATTCGTGTCAGCCATTCAATCCTCGCCGGTCCTCGCGCATTCGCCGCCACATTAGCCGTCATGCCCGCGCTTGTCGCGGGCATCCACGACTTCAAGTCTTGTGATTTATGGACGTGGATGGCCGGAACAAGTCCGGCCATGACGCAAGATCGGCTATTCGGGAATTGGCCGAAAAACGCCGTCCTCGTCGAGGCGTTCGAGGACACCGGAGCGGATGCCGAAGAAGCAGCCGTGCAGCGTGATGTGCCCGGCGTCGACCGCGTCTTTGATCCACGGGAATGTCAGCAGGTTTGCGAGCGAAAGACGCACCGTCTCATGCTCGCAGACATCCTCTTGCTGCTCGGGCGGCGCGAGGCGTGCGCGCCGCAGCGCCGGCTCCGCGATGCGGACCCATTGTCCGATGAAATCGGATTTCTCGTTCGGCGAACCATCCAGGAGCGCACGGATGCCGCCGCATATGGCGTGGCCAAGGACGACAATCTCGCGGACCTGGAGCAGGCGAACGGCGTATTCGATCGCGGAGCTTACTCCGTGCGGCTTGTCGTCGGGGCCGTAGGGCGGCACGATATTGGCGACGTTACGGATGACGAAGAGTTCGCCGGGCCGGGCATTGAACACCATTTGCGGATCGGTGCGGCTGTCCGAACAGGCAATGACCAGCGCGCGCGGCCGTTGTCCGAGCCGGCTCAAGGCCTCGAAACGGTTGCGTTCGGCCTGCCAGGTGCCGGAGCGGAAGCGGCGATAGCCCTCGATCAGATCGTCCATTGCGTGTCTTAGGCTCCGTACGGATTTCGATACAAGCGGTTCGTGCAAGCCATTCGCACGCGCTATAAAGCGAAGCAAGAAGGATGCCCAACAGGAACGCCAATGGGGGACGCGCGACATCATGACTGAGCTCACGGTTTACAGCAGCATCGGCGTGCGCAGCGCCGCCGAGGCGATCTTTGCGCAATTCGAGAAGGAAACCGGCCACCGGCTCGCCGTCACCTGGGGCACGGCGCCGATGCTGGTCAAGCGCGTCGAGGACGGCGAAACGGCCGACGTGCTGATTTTGAGCCGCGCCGGGATCGATGCGCTCAAGAAGGGCGGCAAGGTGGCGCCCGGCAGTGATGTCACGCTGGCGGGTTCCGGGGTCGCGATCGCGGTCAAGGCCGGCGCGCCAAAGCCGGATATTTCAACGCCGGAGGCATTGAAGAAGACGCTTCTTGCCGCAAAATCGATCGCCTATAGCGAGCCGTCCGCCGGTGGCGCGAGCGGGGTTTATTTCGCAAAACTTCTCGAACGCATGGGTATCGCGGATGCGATGAAGCCGAAGACCAAATATCCGCCGGCCGGCGGATTCTCGGCCGCGCTGCTCATGACCGGCGAAGCGGAGCTTGCCGTGCAGCAGAAGCCGGAGCTTCTCCACGTTGCCGGCACGGAGATCGTGGGTTTTCTGCCCGGTGACCTGAACATGGTGACGCAATTTGCCGCGGGTCTCATGCCGGAGCGCAAGAACGCGGACACGGCGAAAGCGCTGATCAGGACATTGCAATCGGCGGAAGCGAAGGAAGCGTTCCGCGCGAAGGGGCTTGAGCCGGCGTGATGGAGTGTGCCGGTATCTTGTCTATTCGTGGAATGAATCGACGAGCTGCCGGATTTTGTCGAAGGCCTGATCGGGATCGCGGATGTCGCGCACGCTGATGCCGCTGCCGGAGACATTGCCAAAACCGAGCGCCGCGAACGGCCTGAAACTCGTACTTGAGCCGGTTGCCAGTGTGCCGAGATAAATCGTGCCGAGACCGTAGATGCGCTGAAGAATTCCCTTCCGCAGCGTGACCTCCTTCACGTCACGGAAGCGGATGACCTTCTTGTTGATGGAGAAGAAACCTTCCTCGAATTCCAGATGATCGGCAAAGAAGCGATATTCGGTGCGGCTGTAATTGAGCTTCTTGCCGATATAGGCGACGGCGGGAACGCCGACAAAGGCCAGCACGCCGAAGAAAATAAAGGGCATCTGCGTGCCGCGCGCGAACAGTCCGGTCGTCTGGATCATTCCGCCAAAGAAGGCGCCGGCCCAGAGGGTCAAAAACAACTGCAGCGGCAATTGAACCAGCAAAGTGATCCAGCCGATGAAGACCGGCTGGACGGAAAATTTCACATCCTCGGACGCCATCATTGCCCCCAAACGCCGCCAGGACGGCGTCAGACCAGCATCATCACCGGATTTTCGATCAGCGATTTGAACGCGCTGATCAGCACCGCGCCGAGCGCGCCGTCGATGGAACGGTGATCGCACGACATGGTCACGCTCATGATGTGAGCGGCTTCGATCTTGCCGTTGCGCACCACCGCGCGTTCCTCGCCGGTGCCGACGGCGAGGATGGTCGATTGCGGCGGATTGATCACGGCGGTGAAATCCTTGATGCCGTACATGCCGAGGTTTGATACCGACGTTGTGCCGCCCTGGTATTCGTGCGGCTTGAGCTTGCGGTCGCGCGCGCGCCTGGCGAGGTCTTTCATCTCGTTGGAGATCGCCGACAGCGATTTCGCCTCGGCGCCGCGGATGATCGGCGTGATCAGCCCGTTCGGCATGGCCACGGCAACACCGACGTCGGAATGTTTGTGCTTGAGCATGCCGCCTTCGGTCCAGCTCACATTGGCATCCGGCACGCGCTGCAAGGCGAGCGCCAGAGCCTTGATGACGAAATCGTTGACCGAGAGCTTGAAGGCCGGCTTGCCGTCCTGGCCGTTCGGCGCGGTGGCGTTGATCTCCTCGCGCGCATCGAGAAGCTTTCCGATGTCGCAGTCGATCGTGAGATAGAAGACCGGAATGCTGGTCGCCGACGCGGTCAGCCGCTGCGCAATGGTGCGGCGCATGCCGTCATGCGGCACAACCTCATAGCTGCCGTCTTCGTAGAGCGCGCGGATCTGCTGGTCGGTCATCGCCGGCGCAACGGCCGGAGCGCCTGTGCCCGCCGCCGCGGCTGGAGCGCGCAAGGCGCCACCCTCTTTCGCCGTTGCGACATCGCGCGCGATCACGCGGCCATGCGGCCCGGTGCCCTGGATGCGGCCGATATCGATGCCGGAGTCTTTCGCCAATCGCCGCGCGAGCGGGGAGGAGAACACACGATCGCCTCCGGCGGCATGGCCATTCGTCATCGGGCTTTCCGCCGGCGCGACCGGCGGGCGCGCAGCCGGAGGTGCAGGCGGCTTCGCTTGTAGCGCCGGAGTTGCCGCTTGGCTCGGCGCAGCGGGCTTTGGGGCATCGGCTGGTTTCGGCGGCGGAGCGCCCTTCCCCGCTGCGGCCGCTGCAGCTTTAGGATCTTCGCCTTCCGCCGCCATGACGGCGATGAGCTGATTGACCGGGACATCGGCGGTGCCTTCCGGCACCACGATCTTCGCCATCACGCCGTCATCGACGGCCTCGTATTCCATCGTCGCCTTGTCGGTCTCGATCTCGGCGATCACGTCGCCGGTTTTGACCGCTTCACCTTCTTTCTTGAGCCACTTGGCAAGGTTGCCCTTCTCCATCGTGGGCGACAGTGCCGGCATGAGGATGTTGATGGGCATGGCGCCAGAATTTCACCAATAATCGATTCAGCGATAACAGGCGGTCTTCGCCGCCTCGACAACTTCGGCGACCGTCGGCAGCGCGAGCTTTTCCAGATTTGCGGCGTAGGGCATCGGCACGTCCTTGCCCGTCACGCGCATGACCGGCGCGTCGAGGTAATCGAAGGCTTCCTCCATCACGCGCGCCGCAATCTCGGCGCCGACGCCGGATTGTTTCCAGCCTTCCTCGATGGTGACGATGCGCCCGGTCTTTTTCACCGACTCGATGATCGTGTCGGAATCCATCGGCTTTAACGTGCGCAGATCGATGACCTCGGCCTCGATGCCGTCTTTCGCCAATTCTTCCGCCGCCTTGAGTGCGTAGCTCATGCCCATCGACCAGGCGACGATGGTGACGTCCTTGCCGGGGCGCACGATGCGGGCGCGGCCGATCGGCAGCACGTAATCGTCAAGCTTCGGCACCGGCGATGAATGGCCGTAGAGAATTTCGTTCTCAAGGAATATGACCGGATTGGGATCGCGGATCGCGGCCTTGAGCAAACCCTTGGCGTCGGCGGCGGTCGACGGCGCGATCACCTTCAGGCCTGGGATATGCGAGTACCAGGACGAATAATCCTGGCTGTGCTGCGCAGCGACGCGCGAGGCCGGCCCGTTCGGTCCGCGGAACACGATCGAAACCTTGACCTGTCCGCCGGACATATACTGTGTCTTCGCCGCCGAATTGATGAGCTGATCCATCGCCTGCATGGCAAAATTAAACGTCATGAACTCGACAATCGGTTTTAGTCCCGCGAGCGCTGCGCCGACGCCAACGCCGGTAAAACCGTGTTCGGTGATCGGCGTATCGATGACGCGGCGCGCGCCGAACTCATCCAACAGCCCCTGCGTGACTTTGTAGGCGCCCTGATATTCGGCGACTTCTTCGCCCATGACGAAGACATCGGGATCGCGGCGCATCTCTTCCGCCATGGCGTCGCGCAAGGCCTCGCGCATGGTCATGGTGACGAGCTCGGTGCCTTCCGGCACTTCGGGCTCGGGCGTGGACTCTTTCGCCGGCGCTGTGGCGGTCTTCACCGGCGCGGGCGCAGACTGCGCCTGTTCCGCGGGCTTTTCCGATTTCTGCGTCGGCGGCTTCGGCGCGCCGCCATTGCCTTTGAGCGCGGATGAATCCTCGCCTTCGGCAAGGATCATGGCGATCGGCGTATTGACTGCGACGTCGGCGGTGCCTTCGGGCACCAGGATCTTTCCAAGCGTGCCTTCGTCGACCGCTTCCACTTCCATCGTGGCTTTGTCGGTCTCGATTTCGGCAATGACATCGCCGGATTTGACGCTGTCGCCTTCCTTCTTGAGCCACTTCGCAAGATTGCCCTTCTCCATCGTCGGAGACAGCGCGGGCATCAGGACTTCAGTCGGCATGTCGGCTCACTTAATGTCGGCTTACTTCTTACTCGGCGGCTTACAACGGCTTCGCTGCGGTATCGCGGCAGAGCGCGTTTCACCGATAGATGTCGGTATAGAGTTCCGCGGGGTCGGGCTCGGCGTCATGGGTGGCGAATTCGGATGCTTCATTGACGGTGGCGCGCACGGCGGCGTCGATCTTCTTCAATTCGTCCTCGCTCGCCCATTTCTTGTCGAGGAGACGTTTGCGGACCTGCTCGATCGGATCGTACTCGTTGCGGACCTTGTCGACTTCTTCCTTGGTCCGGTATTTGGCCGGATCGGACATCGAATGTCCGCGATAGCGATATGTCATCATTTCCAGAATGATCGGGCCGTTGCCGGAGCGGCACCAGGTGAGCGCGTCGGCGGCCGCGGCCTTCACCGCGCGCACATCCATGCCATCGACCTGCGAGCCCGGAATGTTGAAGGAGACGCCGCGCTTGGAGAAATCGGTCTGCGCCGATGAGCGCGTCACCGACGTGCCCATGGCATAGCGGTTGTTCTCGATGACAAAGATGACCGGCAGTTTCCACAGCTCGGCCATATTGAAGCTCTCATAGACTTGGCCCTGGTTTGCCGCGCCGTCGCCGAAATAGGTCAGGCAGACACTGTCGTTGCCGCGATATTTATTGGCGAAAGCCAGTCCCGTGCCGAGCGGAACCTGGGCGCCGACGATGCCGTGCCCGCCGTAGAATTGCTTCTCCAGCGAGAACATGTGCATCGAGCCGCCCTTGCCCTTGGAATAGCCGCCGCGGCGCCCGGTGAGCTCCGCCATCACGCCCTTCGGATCCATGCCGCAGGCGAGCATGTGGCCGTGGTCGCGATAGCCGGTAATCATCTGGTCGCCGTCGCGCATCGCGAGTTTCATGCCGACCACGACCGCTTCCTGGCCGATATAAAGGTGGCAGAAGCCGCCGATCAGGCCCATGCCGTACATCTGGCCGGCTTTTTCCTCGAAACGGCGGATCAGGAGCATGTGGCGCAGCGCCTCAAACTCCTGGTCCTTGGTGAATTCGGGGGAAGTCGTGTCGCTTACCGCCATATCCGCGCTGGGGAGCAATCCTTGGGCATTTGGGGCGGATTGCTTGGTCTGGACGACGGCCATTATTGTCCTCGATACGCGCGGGCAGACTCTATTCAATAACGGAATTCACCCCATGGCGGAAGTCAAGGCGCGGCATGGGGGGATTGCGGCCGGCGAGCCAAATCCTTGTCGATAATGCCGATTTCGGAAGCGCCGGCGGGCAGTTCAAGGGGTGGGAGAGGAGACCGGGCGCGGGGTGCGCTCGTACATCAGGATCAGGTCGTTGGGGCCGGTATAATCGAGCAGCTCACGGGCGCGCTCGTCGAGCATGTCGGGGTCGATATCGTTCGACTTGAGAAGCTGGATGCGCCGCTCCCATTGCACACGCTCGAGCTTGAGGCGGGTCAGATCGGCAGTCATCGTCGCCGTCTGGCGGTCGATGTCCTCCTTGGCCCGCAAGCCGCGGTCGCCGTTATAGGCGTTGACGAAGAAATAGCCGATCAGCAACGCAGCGAGCGTGTAGAGGGCAAGAGCGTTGAGAATCGTGCGCAGCCGCTTGCGGGTGACCATGCGCCACAATGTCAGCGCGCCGCTTAAAGCGGGATTAATGGCGCCATCCCGCCCGCGTATTAAGGCAGCCGGTTGCGGATTTCGCTGCCGATGAAATTGCCGAACCGCTTGCCGCGGTTGCGGAAGAAGCGCAGCACGCCGGCGTCGACGAAATAGGTCAGCAAGATACTGTCGCGCGTCTTCACTTCGGGCCCGACCGCATCCGCCGAGTGCCAGGTATCGGTGCCGACGGCAAAGGCGTAGCCCGAGTTCGGCGCAAACGTCATCTGCTTGCGCTTGGGCAGCGACCCGTCGGCGAGCTTCTCGTGAAAGATCGTGCCGATATTGGTGTTGGAGCGATCGCGCGGCAGGTAGAGCTGGACGGTGATCCCCTTCCAGCGCGTGTCGGTATGCGGCGTGATCAGGTAGCCGGGAATGTCGCGGGTGAGGATCGGGATCGGATACATCCCGGTTTTGGCAAAATTTCCGCCGAAGCGGCGCTCGAGCGGGGCGGCGAGCCGGCGCACGAAAGCGTCGCGCACCGGGTGCGAGCAAAGCGCGCGGCCGACAATATCCCAGACCGCGCGTTTCTGCGGCGGCAGGTGGCGGATATATTCCGGAAACAGATCGATCTTCACGCGCGTATGCGTGCCGTCGGTGAGATCATGGCCCTTGCTGCGGCCATGCATCGGCCGGTAGTCGTTCGCTTCCGGCATGTTGGCGAGCATCTGCGCGTAAATGTCGTCAGGGAACACCCGGTCGAACACGAGGTGCGTGAACGGGGAATCGGACGAAGCCGCGGCGCCGACCGAGGTGACGACGAAATCGCTCAGGCGCTCGACCGCAAGGGGGCGATTTCCCGGCTTTAATTCAATCGTCTGGTCCATCATTTCAGTCCGTTCAAGCGATGTCCGCGAGTGGACAGATAACCCCGAATTAAGGCCGAGAACAAGGCAGCCGATCAGTGCGCGAAACGGCGCATCGCAGCCGCAGCCTGCCCTATTTGCTTAACTTGAATGCCGCGCGGCCGCCGTAGGCAGCCTGCGCGCCGAGTTCTTCCTCGATGCGCAGAAGCTGATTGTATTTCGCGGTGCGGTCCGAGCGCGCCAGCGAACCGGTTTTGATCTGGCCGCAATTGGTCGCGACCGCGAGATCGGCAATCGTTGAATCTTCCGTCTCGCCGGAGCGATGCGACATCACCGCGGTGTAGCCAGCCTTGTGCGCCATCTCGACGGCGGCGAGCGTTTCGGTGAGCGTGCCGATCTGGTTCACCTTGATCAGGATCGAATTGGCGTAATGCCCGGCAATGCCGTCGGCGAGCCGCTTCACATTGGTGACGAAGAGATCGTCGCCGACAAGCTGGCATTTGTCGCCGATCGCCTGCGTCACCATTTTCCAGCCTTCGATGTCGTCTTCGGCCATGCCGTCTTCGATCGACACGATCGGATAGCGGCCGACAAGTTCGGCAAGATATTTGACCTGCTCGGCCCGCGAGCGTTTCTTGCCGCCCTCGCCTTCGTAGACATAGGCATCGTTCTTGAAGAACTCGGTCGAGGCCGGATCGAGCGCGAGTGCAACGTCCTTGCCGGGCTTGTAGCCCGCCGTCTCGATCGCCTTGACGACGAATTCGAGCGCGGCGTCGGCGGTCGCGAGATTGGGGGCAAAGCCGCCCTCGTCGCCGACATTGGTGTTGTGGCCGGCAGCCTTGAGCGCGCCGCGCAGCGTGTGGAAGATTTCCGAGCCCGCGCGCAAGGCTTCGGCAAAACTCGGCAGGCCGAGCGGCACGATCATGAATTCCTGGAAGTCGATCGGGTTGTCGGCATGCACGCCGCCATTGATGATGTTCATCATCGGCACCGGCAGAAGCCGCGCCGAGGCGCCGCCGACGTAGCGGTAGAGCGGCAGGTTGTTGGCGATCGCGGCCGCCTTGGCGACGGCAAGCGAGACGCCGAGGATGGCGTTGGCGCCGAGCCGGCTTTTATTCGGGGTGCCGTCGAGCGCGATCATGGTCTCGTCGATCTTGACCTGCGCCTCGGCATCCATGCCGGAGAGCGCGTCGAAAATCTCGGCATTGACCGCCTCGACCGCGTTCTTCACGCCCTTGCCGAGGTAACGCGTCTTGTCGCCGTCGCGCAGTTCCACGGCCTCATGCGCGCCGGTCGAGGCGCCGGACGGGACGCCGGCCCGCCCGCGCGACCCGTCGGCCAGCACGACATCGACCTCGACGGTCGGGTTGCCGCGGCTGTCGAGGATTTCGCGGCCGATAATGTCGGTGATGGCGGTCATGGCGGCTCCCGGCGTAGTGATGCGGGGCTTCTACTAGATCGGCAAGGGTAATGTCACCACGAGTATTTCAGGGTGCCGGTGCCGCTATAGGTCTGCGTACTCGAACTGAACTCGCCGTCGAATTTCGCGCTGACCGACCATTGCTGCGTCAGGCGCAGTTCGGCGCTGGCTGACGTCAGCGCGGAGTTTTGCGGCACCGCGGCGCCGAACACCGTGAAGCTCGATCCGGGCAGCGCCTGGAACACGGCGCCGAGCGATGGATTGCTGACCCAGTCATGCGCCCAGGCGACCTGGCCGCGAAGGATCAGCGGCAGGCCGTTGAGCATCGTAATGTCGTCGACGCGCGCGCCGAGTTCGCTGCGCGTATCCGTCGAACTCATGCCGCTGTAAGTCAGGCCGAAACCGCCGCCGGTGAGATCGGTCTCGGAATAACCCGGCGTGTGGAAGTCCTGCACCTGCACCGCGGCGTAAGGCGTGACGCCTGCCATCGGCGTCACGGCGTAACGGTAACCGACTTCGCCGCGCGATAAATTCCATCTGCACTATGGCACGATCCTGCTCGACCAGAAGAAGATCGACGAAGCGGCGGCGGCGACCGAACGCGCGCTGGCGCTCAATCCGGTCAATCACGACGCCGTCAATCTGATGGGCCGCGTCGCCTTCGAGCGCGGCGATCTCGCCGGCTTCGCTGGCGAATTACCGCCGCGCGCTGGCAACTCAAACCCGATCTCGCCGACGCCTACAACAATATGGGCAATGTGCTCAAAGAACTCGGCAAGCTTGAGGAAGCGCACGATTGCTATCTCAAGGCGATCAGCATCGATCCGGACATTCCCGGCGTCTACGTCAACCTCGCCGATTCAAAGAAATTCGTGCCGGGCGATCCGCATCTCGCGATCATGGAAAGCGCTTGCGGCGAAGACCGGACGGCCTATCGAAGACCGACCGCATGCAGCTCGATTTCGGGCTCGGCAAGGTCTACGCGGACCTGAAAGATTACCCGCGCTCGTTCAAGCATTTCCTCGCCGGCAATACCGCCAAGCGCACCACCATCCCCTATGACGAAGCGCTCGCGTTCGCAGCTCTTCGACCGCATCGAGGCGACATTCAGCAAGGAACTGATCCGGGCGAAAACCGGCGGCGGCGAGCCGTCGAAAATGCCGATTTTCGTGATCGGCATGCCGCGCTCGGGTACGACGCTGATCGAGCAGATCATCGCCAGCCATCCGCTGGTATATGGCGCCGGCGAATTACAGACGCTCAACGACGTCATCCTCGAAGTGCGCGGGCCCGACGGCAATACGCTGCCGTTCCCGGAATTCATGCAAGCAATCGACGGCAATGCGCTGCGCCAGATCGGCGCGCGCTATTGCACGCTGGTGCGCGCACTTGCGGCGAAACATGGCGGCGGGGCCGCGCAATACGTCACCGACAAAATGCCGTCGAACTATTATTTCGCCGGGCTGATGCATCTGGCGTTGCCGAACGCGAAGATCATCCATTCGATGCGCGATCCGGTCGATACCTGCATTTCCTGCTATTCCAAGTTGTTCGCCGCCGAGCAGAACCACACCTACGACCTCGGCGAGACTCGGCCGTTACTACAAGCGCTATGAGCGGCTGATGGCGCACTGGAAGCAAAGTGCTGCCTGCGGGACGCGTTCTCGACGTGCGCTATGAGGACGTGGTCGCGGATCTCGAAGGCCAGGCGCGGCGCATCATCGAGTACTGCGGCCTGCCGTGGGATGAGCGCTGCCTGTCATTCCACGAGACCGACCGGCCGGTGCGCACCGCGAGCGCCACGCAAGTGCGCCAGCCGATCTACAAAAGCGCGGTCGGCCGCTGGCGGGTCTATGAGAACGAACTCACGCCGCTGCTCGCGGCGTTGCGGATCGGGGCGCGGGCGAAATAGCGCGCGCGACGCGGCCGGATTTCTACTCTCTCGCCAGCGCTTCAAAACCCTGGGAGAAGCCGTTGAACGACAGCGGCACCGAGACGTCGTGGCCGGCGGAATCGGCAAAAGTGAGCTTGCCGCCGGTGCCCGCAGCGCGAAGCTTTTTCATCACGTCTTCCTTGAGATCGAAATCGGCAAAACATCCCGCCGGGATGCAACGGGCAAACGGCGCGGCAATGCCCGGATCGGCATCGCCGGTCTGGATGCGGACGCTGGATGCGAAGGAGACGTTGATCGGAAGCTGCACCACGAGCCGCACCGGCTGTCCCTTGGTCGGATGCACGATGGCGATGCGCGAGAACGGCGTGTTCTTGCCCTGTTGCTGGACCTGCGCGATCTGCGACATGTCGCAGGCCTTTTGCGGTGGCGGCCCGGCTTGCGTCTGGCATTGCACGATCCAGTCGCCATATGTCGCGGTCGTGCTTTGCGGGGTATCGCCCGTCACCGGCGTTGCCGGCGGGATCTGCGATTGCACGGTATGCTGGGGCTGCGCCGGCGGGCGCGGCGGCAGGGTTTCGTCACGGTCCCTTGCTGCGCGGCGGCGTTCGCCGCACTCGCTGCAACGAGAGCTCCCGCAAAGAGCCACGCGATATTTCTCGCAGAATTTGGCATGAGACCGCTCGATACTCCCTGTGTCGCCGCCGCACGGCCGGCGGGGATGTCGCCACCCGCCGTTCCGGGTTACATGATAGCCGCGCACAGGAAAAGGCGCGCCCCAAAAGTGCAGCGGAAATGGTGAAAAAGCGCATCCAGCTCGGCAGGCCCGCCCCGCTCCCCGCCTCTCCGGACAAGGCGGTGCTCGATCGCGTCCGCAATCCGCATCGCAGCGAAAACTACGTCACGCGCTTTACCTTTCCCGAATTCACCGTGATGTGCCCGGTGACCGGCCAGCCCGATTTCGCCACGCTCGTCATCGACTATGTGCCCGCCGGCTGGCTCGTCGAGTCCAAGTCGCTGAAGCTCTACCTCAACAGCTTTCGCAATCACGGCGCCTTCCACGAAGACTGCACGGTGACGATCGGCAAAAAAATCGCCGCCGTGATCAAGCCGAAATGGCTGCGCATCGGCGGCTATTTCCATCCGCGCGGCGGCATGCCGATCGACGTGTTCTGGCAGGCCGGCAAGCTTCCCGCCGGCGTCTGGGCGCCCGATCAGGGCGTCGCTACGTATCGCGCGCGCGGATAGCGAGCGAGCCGTTCAACGTCGCGACGAGCGCGCCGGTTTCGAGCGCAGGATCGGCCGCGCGCATGACACCGCCCATCACCGCGACGCCGGCGCAGCCAGCAGCAATGACTTCGCCGATGCGCGCCGTATTGATGCCGCCGATGGCAAGCACCGGCACGCGCGCCGCGCGGGCGATTTCGGCAAGTCCGATGCGGCCGATCTCGGGGCCATAACCCGGTTTGCTCGGCGTTTCGAAGGCCGGCCCGGCAAGCGCATAATCCGCCGCCTCGGGATCGATCGCTTCCGCTTCGGTGACGGTATGGATCGAAACGCCGACGAGCATTTGCGGCCCGACCAAAGCGCGCGCCGCGGCAGGGACGCTGCCGGACGGCAGATGCACGCCGTCGGCGCCGGCAAGCTTTGCCAGCGCCGCTTCACCGTGCAGCAGGAGCGCGCGCGCCGTGCCGGTGCACGAGCGGCAACAGCATCCGCGCCAAAAGCACCTGCTCGTCCTGCGGCAAGTCCTTTTCCCGCAGGCTGATCCACCGGCAGCCGCCTGCCAGCGCCATCGCAACGATCTCGGCCAGCGGACGCCGCGCCTGCCTTCGGTCGGTCACCAGCAGCAATGGCGGATCGGGAAGCATGGTGGCGCCCGCACGGTTGTTCGCTCCGGGCAATTATGGGAAATTTGCCTGCACCAAGGAACCGGGAGCCAGTTCCATGCGTAGCACGATCATAAAGATTGTTCTGGTCGGCATGTTTGCCGCGGCGTCGCTTGCGCCGGCATTGGCCGCGAAACATGAGAAGAAATTGACCGGCGCCTGCGCGCAATCATCCGGCCGCTGCATTGCCGATTGCGACAATCTGAATTGGTGCGCGATGTATACCTGCACCAATGGCCAGTCGACGCCGGTGCCGTTCTGGCGCTGCTTCGAGCCGAGCGGGCTCTGCCTGGCACCGCACTGTTGAACGGGAATTAGAACCTGAGGCGTCAGCGCCCGACCGGTGCGTAGCTCGTCAAGGTGCTCGGTGTCGGCATCGGAACGAGATGGCGCGGCACCACAACGCGCTGGCCTTCGGTGAGGGAAGCGTTGGCCGAAAACGAATTGGCCTGACCGAGCGCCCATACCGGGACGTGATAGGCCGCCGCCATCGTCTTGAGCGTGTCGCCGGCATGAGCCTGTACCGGCAGGCCCGAATCCCACAGTTCGATCGCGGCATCGGCCGGAACTTCGAGATGCAGCGGCACCGCGTCGCCTTCACCGGTCGCCGGCGTCCCGGATAGTTGCGCGATCTTGGTGACGAGCTGTGTCTGGATGCGCTCGGCTTTCTCGATATTGATGTGAACGAGCTCGCTATGGTCCTTGAGATTGAAGCTCGCATAGTGGCCGTGGAAGCGCGAACCCTGCACCACATTGCCGCCGCCCATGAAATTCGACGACTGGAAAATGTTGATATAGCGCTCCACGTTGGGCGGCACGTCGTCGGCAATGCGGGTCGGGTCGTAGGTCACCAGCAGGCTCACCGGGATGTTTTCCTGGTTCAGCCGTTCGGCGAAAGCCAGCGCCGCGTCGCCACCCATGGAATGGCCGATGATGGTGATCGGCTGAGGATCGCGGCGATAGTCGCGGATCGCCTGATCGATATCGTCGCGCCACAGCAGATAGGTGCTGACGCTGGCCGGGATGCCGGTGTGTTTGATGCGATCGGCGAGCCCGTCCATGCCGCGCGAATAGATAAGGCCGGCAACGCCGCGATAGAGATAAGCGCGGCCGCGCGGTTCGGTCGCGATTTTTTCGGCGGGCGGTGCGGCATGTTCGGCTGGCACGGCGGTATCGCTTGCATCGGCGACAACAGCGGGCTTGGCGGGCGATATCGGCTGCGGAGGCGACGGAGCCTCGTTGAGCTTGCCCTGGGAGGCTCGTGCAAACAGCGAATTCAGCGTTGAGGTGTCTGTCTTGTCGGACGTGGATGCATTTTGCAGCGTCGGCTCGCCATTGGCGCTCTGGCCGAAACTCTTGCCGGACGATGTGAACGAGGCCGTCGATTCCGGGTCGAACATGGCATAGCCGCCACAGCCGGTGAGGCAGGCCGCAAGCAGCAGAACCGCGATTTGTCGTCCCCAGACCATGCGTTTCCGGATGTTCGGCCGTGAAAGCAGGAACAGCCCGGCGCCTTACGTTTTGCCGTGCCGGCGCGTCGCCAGAAAGCTTTCGAAGAAACGGCACCCCAAAGAATCGTGACCGGCGTGACTCGCCACCTTCAAAGTGGGCCCGAAATCCTTAATTTCCCCCGAATGACGGGCCAACAATGACTGTTTCACGGGGTGAAATCAGGGTGATTGATCGGCTTTTTCATGGCGGACGGACCTCGCCCGCCCTATCTGCGCCCGATCCCGATTGCTAAGAACCGCCCCAATGAACCGCGCTCCCCGCATTTCCTTCGTTTCGCTCGGCTGCCCCAAGGCGCTTGTCGATTCCGAGCGCATCATCACGCGGCTGCGCGCTGAGGGCTATGAACTCGCGCGCGAACATTCCGGCGCCGACCTCGCCATCGTTAATACGTGCGGTTTTCTTGATAGCGCGCAGGCGGAATCGCTTTCCGCCATCGGCGCCGCCATGGCGGAAAACGGCAAAGTCATCGTCACCGGCTGCATGGGCGCGGAACCGGAAAAGATCACGGATGCGCATCCCGGCGTGCTCGCCGTCACAGGCCCCCAGCAATACGAAAGCGTGCTCGATGCCGTGCATCGGGCGGTGCCGCCGGCGCACGATCCCTATACCGATTTGATCCCGCCTGAGGGCGTAAAGCTCACGCCACGCCACTACGCTTATCTAAAAATATCAGAGGGTTGCAATAATCGCTGCACGTTCTGCATCATCCCGAAATTGCGCGGCGATCTGGTCTCGCGCCCAGCCGCCGATGTGCTGCGCGAAGCCGAGAAACTGGTGACGGCCGGCGTCAAGGAACTCCTTGTCATATCGCAGGACACCTCGGCCTATGGCGTCGACGTCAAATATGCGGTGAGCGACTGGAAGGGCCGGACGGTACGGGCGAAATTTCTCGACCTCGCCCGCGAACTTGGCGAGTTCGGCGTCTGGGTGCGGCTGCACTACGTCTATCCCTATCCGCACGTCGACGACGTGATTCCGCTGATGGCGGACGGCAAGGTGCTGCCCTATCTCGACGTGCCGTTCCAGCACGGCAGTCCGGCGGTGCTCAAGCGCATGCGCCGCCCGGCGGCACAGGTCGCGACGCTCGAACGGATCGCGCGCTGGCGGGAGATCTGCCCAAGCCTGACCATCCGCTCGACCTTCATCGTCGGCTTTCCCGGCGAGACGGACGAGGATTTTGCATTGCTGCTCGATTGGCTGTCGGAGGCCCAACTCGATCGCGTCGGCTGCTTCCGCTACGAGCCGGTTGCGGGCGCAACGGCAAACGATCTCGCGGAACCGGTTCCCGATGAACTGAAGGAAGAACGCTGGAACCGCTTGATGGCGCACCAGCAGGAGATTTCGAAGAAGCGGCTCAAACGCAAGATCGGCAACCGCGAGCGTGTCATCATCGATGAGATCGATAGAAAATCGGGCATCGCGAAAGGCCGCACCAGGGGCGATGCGCCTCAGATCGACGGCACGGTATTCGTTTCAAGCCGTCGGCCGCTTCGCGTCGGCGAGATCGCCACCGTGAAGATCGACCGCGCCGAGGCGTACGATCTTCACGGCACGGTCGTCGGCTACTAGGCGATCGTCACCATGTGTCGGGTTGGGTTCGCAGCGGGGCTCCGCTTGTGCCGGCAGAGTCGTAAATGCCCGGCGGCACCGATTGAGTTTGCGCGCGGCTCTTGCTGTGGCTCGCATGCTTGACGCTCGTCGCGTAACCCGCATTCATTCCGGCAAGCAGGATGACACCGGCAACGGCCAAAATCGCGGTGGTTATCTGGGAACTGTGATGCACGACCATCTCCGTGTCTGAGCCCGCGGCCCCACGGATAAGACTCCGGCGCACAAGAAGTATTCCCGGATAACGTCTTTATGATCGCGATCGCGCGTTGGCGGCAACGACGCGCCTGACGGCGTCCATAAGCCGGGCGAGATCGTCTCGGGCGATCGTGAAGGCGGGAGCCAGATAGACGGTTGGGCCGAAAGGCCGCACAAAAACACCTTCAATAATAAAGTGTTGCCGCCAAACGTTGAGATTTTCGATGTGATCCATCTCGACCACGCCGATGGCACCTTTGACCCTCACATCCTTGACACCCGGAAGCTTCCTGCAAGGTTCGAGACCGTCCCGAAGCGCGGCCGAAATCGTCCCGACTTGTTCCAGCCGAGGCTCTCGCTCGAACAGGTCAAGCGAAGCATTGGCGGCGGCGCAGGCAAGCGCATTGGCCATGAAGGTCGGCCCGTGCATCAGCGCCTTGGCCGGATCGTCGGACCAGAACGCATCGAAGACTTTGCGCCGCGCGATGGTGGCCGCAAGCGGCAGGGTGCCGCCGGTCAGTGCCTTGGACAGCGTGATGATATCGGGTGTGACGCCCGCATCCTGAAACGCGAACATCGTGCCGGTGCGGCCGAAGCCGGTAAAGATTTCGTCGAAGATCAGCAAGAGCTCGTAACGGTCGGCGAGCGCGCGCAAGGTTTTCAACACGCGTGCATCGTGAAAACGCATGCCACCTGCACCCTGTACCAAAGGCTCGACGATGATCGCCGCCACTTTCCCGGCGCGATATGCCAGAAGCTTTTCGAGTGCGGCCATGCTCGCGTCATCGACAGGCAGATCGGTTACGATCTGCTGCGGCAGGATGCCTGCGAACGCGGCGTGGAAGCTTCCTTCCGGATCGGAGACCGCCATCGCGCCCGTGGTGTCGCCGTGATAGCCGCCTTTGAATGAGACGATGCGGGTGCGCTCGCGCGCACCTTTGTTGCGCCAGTACTGCACCGCCATCTTCAGCGCGACTTCGACGGCAACCGAGCCGGAATCGCTGAAGAACACGCGATCGAGGTCACCGCCGAGCATCGCGGTGAGCCGCTGCGCCAGCATCAGCGCCGGCTCATGCACCATGCCGCCAAACATGACGTGCGGCATTGCTGCGAGCTGCTTTTCGATAGCTGCGCGGATATGCGGATGATTGTAACCGTGGCAGGCGGTCCACCACGAGGCGATGCCGTCAATAAGCTCGCGGCCGTCGGCCAGCATGATGCGGCTGCCGTGCGTCACGCGAACGGCAAGCGGCGGATTTGCCGTCTTCATCTGCGCATAAGGCAGCCAGACACGGTCGATGCCGGCCGCATACCAGGCCGGCATGCCCTCGCCTATTCCCTTGTTTTTGCTGGTATTGCCCGACATTCGGCGCTTTCATGCAGGTTATAAGGTGCCATTGTGCCCCCCGGCTTGGCCGAGGTCACGTTTGTTCGAGGGTCAGCGGAAAGTCGTGATGCGTTCACTCGACGAGTTTGCCGGGGAAAAGCTTGCCGCGCTGGAAGAGGCGCAGCTTCGCCGCACTCCGGCGACCACGGCACGCGCCGCGGGAATTTGGGCCGAGCGCGATGGACGCCGGCTTCTGTCGTTCTCGTGCAATGACTACCTCAATCTCAGCCAGCATCCGGACGTCGTCGCTGCTGCAATCGAGGCGACCGCACGTTACGGCGTCGGCGCCGGCGCTTCACGTCTCGTGACGGGCAACCATCCGCTCTATGCGGAGCTGGAAGATCGGCTGGCGAAGCTCAAAGGCGCCGAGGCTGCCTGCGTGTTCGGGTCTGGATATCTCGCCAATACCGGCATCATTCCCGCTCTCGTCGGCGCGGACGACCTGATCGTCGCGGACGAACTCTCGCACGCCTGCATCCATGCCGGCGCGAGGTTGAGCGGCGCCGACGTGCGGCTCTTTCGGCATGGCGACGTCGCGCATGCCGAGGAAATTCTTGCGGCGGAGCGTGGCGGCAAAACGCGCGCTCTGATCGCGACCGACGGCGTCTTCTCGATGGACGGCGATCTGGCCCCTCTCGCTGCGCTATCGGCGCTGGCGCAGCGTTTCGACGCCTGGCTTCTCTCCGACGATGCCCACGGCCTCGGCGTTGTCGGCGGCGGCCGCGGTTCGAGTTTCGTCAACGGTCCGGTCGAAGTACCGTTGCAGATGGGGACATTGTCGAAAGCAGCCGGCGCCTACGGCGGATATTTGTGCGCCTCGCGCCCTGTCATCGATCTCATGCGCACCCGCGCGCGCACCTTCATTTACTCGACCGGCTTGCCGCCGCCGGTCATTGCCGCCGCCATCGCCGCGCTCGACATCATCGCGCGCGATCCTGCCTACGTCGCGGAGCCGTTGCGCAAGGCAAAACTCTTCGCGCGCGCGCTTAATTTGCCAGAGGCGCAGAGTGCGATCGTGCCGGTGATCGTTGGTGAGACCGACGCGGCACTTTCAGCGTCCGAACTGTTGCGCGACGCGGGTTTTCTTGTCGTCGCGATCCGGCCGCCGACCGTGCCGGCCGGCACGGCGCGGTTGCGTTTTGCCTTCACCGCACAGCATGCCGATGCCGATATCGAGCGGCTCGCGGATATTGTGCGCATGACGCGTATTGAGGCGTTGAATCGTGAGCGCTCTTTTCATCACCGCAACCGGAACCGACGTCGGCAAAACTTTTGTCGCCGCCTCGCTGATCGGGCATCTGCGGCAAATGGGCCGCCTGGTGGACGCCATTAAACCAGTGGTGAGCGGGTTCGATCCGGCGCAGGCCGCAGCCAGCGATCCCGGCATCCTCTTGCACGCGCTCGGTTTGCCGGTGACGGAGAAGGAGATCGACCGCATCTCGCCGTGGCGCTTTAGCGCTGCGCAGTCGCCCGATATCGCGGCGGCGCGCGAGGGGCGAAACATCGACGTCAATTCCGTCGTGACGTTTTGCAAAACCGCAATCGATCAGCGCCGCGATATCCTGCTGATCGAAGGCGTCGGCGGCGTCATGGTGCCGCTCGATGGCGATCGCACCATTCTCGACGTGATGATGGCGCTGGAACTGCCGCTCATTCTGGTAACCGGCTCCTATCTCGGCACCATCAGTCACACACTCACGGCGCTCGACGCGCTGTACCGGCGCAATTTGCGGATTTTGTCGATCATTGTCAGCGAAACTCCGGGCTCGACCGTGCCGCTTGATGAGACTGTCGCTGCGATCGCGCGCTTTGCCGAGCCGGTGATCGGGCTACCGCGGCAAAAGCCCCACCAGGGCGGAGAAGCGAGCGCGACAGTTGCCGCCTTCGACCGTATTTTCGGTCAATAGAAGCACGGCTATTTCGTGAAGAAGTGGACCTGCACCAGCGTTTCGAGCGACCCTTCGAGATTGAATAATGCGTGCAGAAAGAAACGTCAGCAGGATCGAGCCGCTGCGCCAGCGCATCCAGCCGAGAAACAGGCCGATAGCGAAAATCTGCAGCATCCCGGTCCAGTCATACTGGATATGCAGCATGGCCCACACGATCGAGATCACGACGATTGCAGGCCACACCGAGCGATCCGAGCGCGCCCAGCCGCGAAACAGAAAGCCGCGGAACATGATCTCCTCGCCCGCGGGCGCGACGAGAATTGCGGCGGCCAGCATTGCCGGAAGCCAGCCCTCCGTCCCGGCGGTGGTGTAGGACTGCAACTGAAAATTCGTCACCAGATCGCGGCCGCTGAAATAGAGAAGTGCGTCGCAGATCGCGACAAAGACCACGAGACAGCCGACGCCGAGTATTACGTCGCCGCGTGCGGGCCATTTCAGCGCCAGATAGTCCGCCTGATCGGCGCGTGCCAGCCATACCGCAATCGCGATGACCAGGATCGTGATGGGGTTGGAGATCACGATGAACAGCGTGACCAAAATGCCGTCGAATGGAGTGTCGAGGATCGAATTCCATGCGCCCGCGCGGGACAGGAGCAACGCGCCGAAGCCGACGAACTGCCCCGCCATGAAGGCGAGCACCGCCCAGCCCAGAGTCGCCCAGTAACCCCAGGCTTTTGTTTCGGTCATCGAGGCTCGCCGTTGTTCAAGGCAGAATCATCATTCCGGGACGCGAGCTTTAGCCCGCGAACCCGGAATGGCAAATACACCCTCGCTGCTTGCGAGAGTTTTACGGCAACAGGATCGACGAGCCCGTGGTATTGCGGCCTTCAAGATCCTTATGCGCCTTCACGGCATCTTTGAGCGCATATTTCTGATTGACCGGGATTTTCACTGCGCCGCTGCCGACCACGTCGAACAGGCCTTTGGCGATCGACAGCAGGTCTTCACGCTTTGCCGCATAGGTATTGAGCGTCGGCCGCGTCGCAAACAGCGATCCTTTGGCTTGCAGGATGTTGATGTTGAAAGCATCGATCTGGCCCGAGGCGCTGCCGAAGCTGACGAACATGCCGAGCGGGCTGATGCAATCGAGCGACGCCGGAAACGTCGTCTTGCCGATGCCGTCATAGACCACATTGCATAGTTTGCCGCCGGTGATCTCCTTGACACGCGCGGCGAAATCCTCGTCGCGATAGAGGATCGTATGGTGACAGCCATTGGCCTTGGCGATCGCGGCCTTCTCTTTCGATCCGACGGTGCCGATGACATTGGCGCCGAGATGGTTTGCCCACTGGCAGAGGATGAGGCCGACGCCGCCGGCGGCGGCGTGCATGAGCACGTTCATGCCCTTCTCGACCTTGAAGGTGCGGCGCACGAGATATTCCGCCGTCATGCCCTTAAGCATCATCGCGGCAGCCTGCTCGTAGCTGATGTTCGACGGCAGTTTCACGGCGCGGTCGGCCGCCACCAGCCGCTCCGCGGCGTAGCAGCCCATCGCAACGACGTAAGCGACGCGGTCGCCGACCTTGAAATCACTGACGCCGGGGCCGACCGCGACCACTTCGCCCGCGGCCTCGTTGCCCGCGACGAACGGCAGGCCGACCGGCGACGGATACATGCCCATGCGGAAATAGGTGTCGATGAAATTGACTCCGCAGGCGTGTTGCTTGACGCGGATCTGTCCCTGACCCGGCGCTCCCACTTCGATCTCTTCGAACGTCAATACCTCGGGGCCACCGGTCTTATGTACGCGTACTGCAGCAACCATTTTCCTCTCCTTCGAATATTTTCGTGTTTTCGGTGAAAAGCCGTCCGGATCATAGGGGCAGAAGCGTCGAACACAAGGCGGATCGGCTAGCGGCCGCCGGAGACGTTGAGTACCGCGCCGGTGACGTAGGAAGCGGCATCCGACAGGAGAAACAGCACCGTCTCGGCGATCTCCTCCGGCTCGCCCGGACGTCCCATGGGCAGGAGCGGCGTGATCCGATCGAGCCGTCCGGGCTCGTGGATGTCGGTTCTCGGTCGGACCCGGACGCACCGCGTTGACGCGGATGCCTTCCTTCACCACTTCGCGCGCCAGCCCATTGGTAAAGGCATCGACCCCGCCTTTGGCGGCGGCATAAAATACATATTCCGTGGCCCCGCCGGTGAGCGCAGCGATAGAAGACAGAAGGACGATCGAGCCGCCTTTTCCGCCGTGCGCCGTCGACATGCGTCGCACGGCTTCCCGCGCGCAGATAAGGGCGCCGAACAGATTGACGTCGATCACCTCACGAATGGTGTCTGCAGTGGCAATATCGAGCCGGGAATTCTTGCCGCCGATGCCGGCGCTGTGAACGAAATGGGTAATCGGTCCAAGCTGCCGTGTCGTTTCATCGAAGACGCGCACAATGTCGTCCTCTTTGGTCATATCCCCTTTGATCGCGACGCTTTTGCCTCCGGAGTTTTTCACGGCATCGACGACATCGGCCGCTGCGTCGGAGTTGCGCACGTAATTGACTGCAACGTCATAGCCACGTTCCGCCGCCATGCGCGCGGTTGCCGCGCCAATGCCGCGGCTGCCGCCGGCGACGAGTAGAACGGGTCGCGGCATTTCGTGTCTCCTTGGTTATGGATGGTGCCTGCGAAGAAAGCCGACGGCGACGAAATAGATTGCAAGGATGCACAGGCCCGCCTGGGTCCAAATGCCGGGATCGAGATTTTTTACGATGGCGTAGCTCGCGAGCAGCGCCCAAACTCCGATCGCGGCCAATGTCAGCGCGCGCAGATGCGCAATCCGCAGCGGATGCACGACGTGAAACGGCATGAACGTGAACACCGCCAGCATCGCGACCGATACTGCGGCGGGCAGAGGCTGGGGCTTGAGCACGAACAGGTAAAACGCCGCGACGTTCCACAAAGCGGGAAAGCCGCGAAAATAATAGTCCGATGTTTTCATCAGCCGGTCGGCAAAATAAAGCGAGCCGGTCACCACGATGACGATCCCAAGCGGGATCGCCGCCGGCTGCGGCAGGAATCCGCTTGCCGCGATGGCATAGGCCGGCACGAAAACGTAGGTGAGAATATCAACCACGAGATCGAGCACGTCGCCCGACCAGCGCGGCAACAGTTCCGCGATGCGAAGCCGCCGCGCAAACGTGCCGTCAACGCCGTCAATCACGAGCGCGATGCCGAGCCAGACGAACATGAGCGGCCAATCGGCCCGCAC
Organism: uncultured Alphaproteobacteria bacterium; assembly: GCA_963723335.1. GTDB lineage: Bacteria > Pseudomonadota > Alphaproteobacteria > Rhizobiales > Xanthobacteraceae > BOG-931. The sequence continues at coordinate 439,921 of CAVRQJ010000016.1, forward strand.
CGCCGCGATCAAGGCCAGCAATGCGCAGCCGGCTCCGCAGGCGGTAAAAATGTGCACGGAGAATGCCGCAGCCGTCCGCGGCGGCTTTGGCTTGTCTTGCGGTATCACCGGCTCCATTGCCCAAGCTTACACGTTAAATCGAAGATCGTGCGCAAGGTCTCTGTCATTACTGGTCTTTCGCCTATAGATCATGGGCGGTCTGATAGTCCTTTGAACGGGTGACAGGCGTGAGTGCGACAGGTGCATTTTCCGCCGAGGTGGCGGTGATTGGCGGCGGTCCCGCAGGCCTCGTCAGCGCGATTGCGCTGGTCACGGCCGGCGTGGACACGCTCCTCGTCGCACCGTCCGCACCGGCCGATCACCGCACCACGGCGCTTCTGGCAGGTTCGGCCAAGGCGCTTGAAACGCTCGGCGTTTGGCAGGGTTGCGTCGGCGACGCCGCGCCACTCCGCAAAATTCGCATCATCGACGACACCCGGCGGCTCATCCGTGGACCCGAAGTGGCGTTCGATGCCGCCGAGATCGGTCTCGATGCCTTTGGCTACAATATCGAGAACCGGCATCTGATCGCAGCGCTCGAGGCGCGCGCCGGTGCACTCAAACTGGCCCGCATCGCCGCGCCGGCGCTTGCCGTTACAAGCGACCAGAGCGGCGTTTCGATCAAGCATGCGGATGGCGAAGCACGCGTGCGACTTGCGATCGGAGCCGACGGAGCGCGTTCCCTCTGCCGTACCGCCACCGGCATTTCCTCAACGCGCCACAGTTACCCGCAGGCTGCGCTCACGCTCAATCTTTCGCATGCGCGGCCGCACCACGATACGTCGACCGAATTTCATACCGAGCAGGGCCCCTTCACGCTCGTTCCCCTTCCCGGCCGGCGTTCCAGTCTCGTCTGCGTGACCGACCCTGCCGGTGCGACTGCGTTTTCGGCCATGAGCGACGACGAACTGTCCGCCGAGATTGAACGGCGCGCCCATTCGCTTTTCGGCACGATGCGCGTCGAACCGGGTCGCGGTCTCTTTCCGCTCGCGTCCGAAACCGCGGATGTCTTCGCCAAGGACCGGATCGCGCTGGTCGGTGAAGCGGCCCATGTCGTGCCGCCGATCGGCGCCCAGGGGCTTAATCTCGGGCTGCGCGACGGTGCCGCCATCGCCGAGATCGTTGCCGATGCGCACCGCGAGGGTCTTGATGTCGGCGCGCCGGAAGTGCTCGCGCGCTACCACACGCAACGCCGCGCCGACGTGACAAGCCGGACGATTGCGGTCGATCTTTTGAACCGAAGTCTTCTCACCGGGTTTGTTCCGGCGCACGGCGCGCGTGGACTTTCGCTCTATCTGCTCGATCGGATTGGGCCTCTGCGGCGTGCGCTGATGCGCGAGGGCGTCATGCCCGCTGCCGCCCAGCCGCGGCTGATGCGCGGCGAGATGGTGTGAGGGATGCCAATTCCTGGGCACGATTGGCGTGAAAAGCGGCTTGGCGGGGTCCCGCTGTTCAGCTTACCGTTGGCTGCAACGGCCGATTTTGGGGCACGCGCATGAAATTGCCGCGCAATTTTTTCAAACCGCTCGCGATCGGAGCGCCGCCGCCGCTGCGCGAATTGCCGCTGCGGCTCGAGCGCATGATCCATTTCGTGCCGCCGCATATCGAGAAAGTCCGCGCCAAGGTGCCGGAACTGGTGGCGCAGGTCGATGTCGTGCTCGGCAATCTCGAAGACGCCATTCCAGCCGATGCGAAAGAGGCCGCGCGCTCGGGCTTCATCGCCATGGCGAAGAGCTGCGAATTCGGCGAGACCGGATTGTGGACGCGCATCAACGCTCTCAACTCGCCCTGGATGCTCGACGACGTCACCGAGATCGTTGCCGCGATCGGCCAAAAGCTCGATGTCGTCATGCTGCCGAAAGTCGAGGGCGCCTGGGACATCCACTATCTCGATCAGCTTCTTGCGCAGCTTGAGGCCAAGCACGCGGTCAAAAAGCCGATCCTGATCCACGCCATCCTCGAAACCGCCGAGGGCGTCGACAATGTCGCCTCGATTGCGGCCGCATCGCCGCGCATGCACGGCATCAGTCTCGGGCCGGCCGATCTTGCCGCCTCGCGCGCAATGAAGACGACGCGCGTCGGCGGCGGCCATCCCGATTATAAAGTGCTTGCCGACGCCGGCGCGCCCGATGCGCCCCGCGCTGTTTTTCAGCAGGATCTCTGGCACTACACGATCGCGAAGATGGTCGATGCCTGCGCCGCGGCCGGCATCAAGGCGTTTTATGGCCCGTTCGGCGATTTCGCCGACGGCGCAGCGTGCGAGGCGCAGTTCCGCAACGCCTTCCTGATGGGGTGCGTGGGCGCGTGGACATTGCATCCGAGCCAGGTGCCGATCGCCAAACGCGTCTTCTCGCCCGACCCCGGCGAGGTGGCCTTCGCCAAGAAGATCATTGCCGCGATGCCCGACGGCAGCGGGGCGGTGATGATCGACGGCAAGATGCAGGACGACGCAACCTGGAAACAGGCCAAAGTGCTCGTCGACCTTGCCGCGCTCGTCGCCGAGAAAGATCCCGAAATGGGGCAGCGTTACGGGCTTTGATCCCGGTTTCATGCGGGCGAACGCGCCGTTGCAATTTCGCCCCAGTCAGGCTGTAATTTCACCCGGACAATGAGCAAGATTCGAAACGCCAAGTACCAGATCGGCCAGGTCGTGCGGCACCGCCTCTATCCGTTTCGTGGCGTCGTTTTCGATATCGATCCGGTCTTCGACAATACCGACGAATGGTATGAGGCGATCCCGGCCGACTTACGGCCGCACAAGGATCAGCCGTTCTATCATCTGTTCGCCGAGAACGACGAAACCGAATACGTCGCCTATGTTTCGGAGCAAAATTTGCTGTCTGACACTACCGGTGAACCGGTGCGCCATCCGCAGGTCGCCGAGACGTTCATCAATGACGGCAAGGGCGGCTATCGCCCGCGCGCGGCGGCGCTGCACTGACGGGCGCCGCTCCGATCCTTCCCTGCAAACAAATTTTATGGCCTGAAAAACGAGCGAAGCGATCCATTCCTGGATCGCTTCGCTTTGCGTCTGCCAATAGCCGGCTGCTTACTGTTGCGGCGCCGGCGGCGTGTTGGAGGATTGCGGCTGGCCTTGCTGGCTCTCCAGCTTCTTGCGCGCTTCGTCGGCACGCCGCTGCAATTCGTCCTGCAATTTCTTCTGCTGCTCTTCAAAGACCTTCGGATCGGTCGGCGGACCGTCATAAGCCTTGCCAAAATCGGTGAGCGGCAGGACGAGGCTGATCGGCTGGCCGGTCGAATTGATCGCCTGCACGACGAGGCCCTGGCCCTTCTTCATCTTGCCGATCATGTCGGCATTGGCCTCGTAGTCGGCCATGCAGCCGTTGGTGAAGCAGATGACGTAAGGCGCGGTCATCGGCTGGTTCTGATCGATGATCACGCGCGTGCCGTGCACGAGCTGCATCCCGAGCGGCAGCGTGACGCGCAGGATTTTCTTCGGCTCGCCTTCCGGCTCGATGAGGACGGCGGCGACGACCGGCATGCCGGACTCGATGCGCGCGTCCTTGCCGGTGAAGCAAACCTGTTTTGCCGCCGGATCGTTATTGTTGCCCTTGAGACAGAATTTGGTCCACGGCGAATAGATCAGCTGGACCTGCTGGTCGCCGCCCTGGCCTGGCCTGGCCCTGGGGGGGGGCCTGCTGTGCCGCGGGAGCAGGCGCTGCGGGGACGGGTGCTGCGGCAGCGGGCGGCTTCGGCTTGGCCACCGGCTTCGGCTTGACGGCTGGAGCAGCCGGCGGCGCCGCAGCTGGTGCCTGCGCGAGCGCGAGCGGCGCGCCCGCGATTGCCAGCGCGAGTGTCAGCAATGCGGTTTGCCCGATGGCAGCAAGCGTCCTGCTCACCGGCCGTGCCGGCGCCGACGCGTTACGATAGTTCATGAGATGCAGTTCCTCTTTGGTGCTGCCACCCGCAGACCGATTATATCGATGTCCCGGGCCGACTGGCGTGGGTTTAATGATCCGATGTCGGGAACACCCGACATCTGCCGCCGCCACGCGCCCCCCGCCTGACGGTCAATCGACGCAGAATACGGCAACAACGTGACTCAGCAGACCTCTCGAACCGGGCCAATAGCCCAATTGTGCGCGCAGATAAAGGCCACGCGGCCAAAGCGCGCCACCCCGCGACGGGCCTCCTTGCTGGCTTAACGCGCCCCGCCGCCGGATACGCCTCGTGGTACATTCGCCGCCGACAGTCCGAATCGTGTCCAACCGATTGCCGGCGAGAAAAGCCCTGCGAACCGCCCGCGCCAGCGCTGCCGTGTGGGCCGCATTTTGCGGCGTGCCGCTCGTTGCCGGCCTGCTTCTTGGCCTGTTGCTTCTCGGCCTTGCGCCGCGGGCTGCGGCGGAGACGGCTGCGGGCGTCGCCATGGGCGTCGCCATGCCGGCCATCGCCATGCACGGCGCACCCGCTCTTGCGGAGGGGTTTGCCGCCCTGCCCTATGTCAATCCGGGTGCGCCGAAAGGCGGCAGGCTGGTCGAGGGCGTGCTCGGCACTTTTGACAGCCTCAATCCGCTCATCGTCCAGGGCCTCGCCGTGCAGCCGATCCGCGGCTACGTCGTCGAGAGCCTGATGGCGCGGGGCTATGACGAGCCCTTCACGCTCTACGGCCTTCTGGCGCGCACGGTCGAAACCGACGACGCGCGAAGCTATGTGAGCTTCGCCATCGATCCGGCGGCGCATTTTTCCGACGGCACGCCGGTGACCGCCGAAGACGTCGTCTTCTCGTGGCAGCTTCTGCGCGATCACGGCCGGCCCAATCACCGCACCTACTATTCCAAGGTCGCCAAGGCCGAAATTCTTGGGGCCCGCAGTGTGCGTTTCGATTTTGCCGATGCGGGCGACCGTGAATTGCCGCTGATCCTCGGGCTGATGCCCATCCTGCCGAAACACGCGATCGATGTCGCGACGTTCGAGAATTCCACACTCGCAAAACCCGTCGGCAGCGGGCCGTATGTCGTTACCGATGTCGATGTCGGCAAGAGCGTCACGTTCAAGCGCGATCCGAATTACTGGGGCCGCGATCTCGCGATCAATCGCGGCCTGTGGAATTTCGACGAACTGCGCTTCGATTTCTATCGCGACGAGAACGCCTATTTCGAAGCCTTCAAGGCCGGGCTCTATGACGTGCGCAGCGAAACCGATCCCGGCCGCTGGCAGACCGGTTATGATTTCCCCGCTGTGCGCGACGGCCGGGTGGTGAAGGAAGCGCTTTCCAACGGCCTGCCGAAATTTGCCTCCGACTACGTGTTCAATACGCGGCGTCCGATTTTTTCCGACATTCGCGTGCGCCAGGCGATTGCGCTGTTGTTCGATTTCGAATGGATCAACCGCAATTTTTTCTACGATCTCTACCGCCGCAGCGCGAGCTTCTTCGACGACAGTGAGTTGTCGGCCTATCACCGCCCGGCGGACGACCGCGAGCGGGCGCTGCTTGCGCCCTTCCCCGATGCGGTGCGCGCCGACGTGCTCGACGGCACCTGGTCGCCGCCGGTCAGTGACGGATCGGGCCGCGACCGCACGACGCTGCGCCAGGCGCTCGCGCTTCTTCGTTCCGCGGGCTACGCGATCAAGGGCACGACACTGCGCGACCCGGGCGGCAAGCCGCTGAGCTTCGAACTCATGGTGACGAACCGCGACGACGAACGGCTGGCGCTGGCTTTTGCCGGAAATCTCGCGCGCGCCGGCATTGCCGTGCAAGTCCGCCTCGTCGATGCCGTGCAATATCAGCAGCGGCTCTCGACCTACGATTTCGACATGATCGAATATCGCTGGGATGAATCGCTGTCGCCCGGCAATGAGCAGAGCTTTTACTGGGGCTCGGCGGCGGCCGATCAGGACGGCACGCGCAATTATATGGGCGTGAAAAGCGCCGCGGTCGATGCGATGATCGCTGCGCTTCTGCGCGCGCGCGAGCGTCCGGATTTTGTCGCCGCGGTGCGCGCGCTCGATCGCGTCCTGATGTCCGGCTCATATGTCATTCCGTTGTTTTATCTGCCGGCGCAATGGGTGGCGCACTGGCAGGGCGTGCGGCATCCGGAACACACGTCGCTGACCGGCTTCCTGCCGGAGACGTGGTGGCGCGAGCCGGGCAAGCCGGGATCGGCAGTGCAATGACGCAAGGCGAGCAAAACACCGCAGCCGGGCCGGCCCAGAGCCGCATCACGCTCGACGACCTGTTCCGCCGTGCCGCGGCGCGCCGACCCGGCGCCATCGCGCTTGCCGACGCGCCGAACCGCGAGCGCTTTACCGATGGCGCGCCGCTGCGGCTGTCCTATGCCGAAGCCGACCGCATGATCTCGGCGATCGCCGGACGGTTCCGCCGCATGGGCCTGCCGGCCGATGCGATTGTCGGGATCCAACTGCCCAACACGGTTGAAAACATTCTGACCATCCTCGGCGTGTTGCGCGCCGGATTGATCGCGGCGCCTTTGCCGCTTCTGTGGCGGCGCGCCGACGCGGTGACGGCGCTGGCGCGCGCCGGCGCCAAGGCCATCATCACCTGCGCCCGCGCCGGCGATTTCGGCCACGCGGAAATGGCGACCCATGTTGCCGCCGAAGTGTTCTCGATCCGCTATGTTTGCGCCTTCGGCGAAGACCTTCCCGACGGCGTCGTCGGTTTCGACGATCTGTTCACGGCGGCGAAACTCGATGCCGTGCCCGCGCTCAATCGCGACGGCGATCCGGCGGCACATCTCGCCGTCATCACGTTCGACACGGGCGACGACGGGCCGGTCCCGGTTGCGCGGCGGCATCTCGAATGTCTGGCGGGCGGCTTGAGCGTCTTGCTGGAAAGCCGGCTCGAGCAGGACGCCTGCATTCTCTCGGCCATGGCGCCGTCGAGCTTTGCCGGCATTTGCCTCACGCTCGTGCCCTGGCTTCTCACCGGCGGCACGCTCGCTTTGCATCACGCCTTCGAGGCGGAGGTGTTTGCGCGCCAGCGCCGCGACGATCGCGCCGCCACGCTGATCCTGCCCGCCGAGGCCGCGTTCCGCCTCGCCGAGACCGGATTGTTCGCGCATGAAGGCCCGACCACGGTGCTCGCCGCCTGGCGTTCGCCGGAACGGCTCACGGCTGGCGCGCCGTGGCCCGAGCGCGATGCCGCACTCGTCGACATCGCGATTTTCGGCGAAGCCGGTCTTCTCGCCGCGCGCCGCGAGATCGGAGCGCGGCCGGCGGCGATCCCGCTCGGCCCGGTGCACGCGCCGCGCGACAGTGAAACGGGCGTCATGGTGGCCGAGTTCAGCGCGACCGAAACCAACACGCTCGGCATGCGCGGGCCGATGGTGCCGCACCAGTCCTTCCCGCCCGGCATCGAGCGCACCGACCAGCCGCATTTCGAGATCCGGCCCGGCGGCTTCGTCGACACCGGCTATGGCTGTCACGTCGACCTCGTGAGCCGGATGCTCGCCATCACCGGCCCGCCCGCGGATATCGTCACCATCGGCGGCTACCGCTTCTCGCTGTGCAGCCTCCTTGAGACGCTCGGCCGTATCGACGGCGACGCGACCGTCGCGGCGTTGCCCGATCCGGTGCTGGGGCACCGCCTGATCGGCAATGCCGAGGATCACGCCGCCGTTCGCGCGGCCCTCACCGCAATGGGCCTCAGTCCCCTTGTTGTGGCGGCCTTTGCCCAAAACAGCGAACAGATTTTGCGCCGCGCGACGGGCTGAAGGCGCCTGCGGCCGGCGCTGCGTTGACGGCCCATTAACAGCACTTTGGCATTGTTGGCCGCTGTATCTGTCCGCATCCTGCGTAAAACCATGGCGCTGCAAGGTCCGTTCGCCGTTATCGCCGAAAGCCCGGCGCCGGATGTCGTCGACGCTTTGCGTGCTGCTGGCGCCTATCCGATCGTCGAAGCCGTTTGGAGCGACGCTGAGGCAGCGCTCGGTTCGGTCGAGCCGGAAGGCGTTGTTCTCGCCGAGCCGTGTCCCGACGCGGCGCACGTCGCCGCATTCGCAGCCGTGCTTGCCGAACACCGCAAGAAGAGCGGCGGCCTTTACATGCCGGTCATCGCCCGCACCCGCGACGATGGTCCGAGCCCTGTTCCCGATGCGCTGGCGCTCGCCGCCAACGCGCCCGCCGAGCGCCTGGTGCGCCGGCTGACGACGGCCCACCGTATCCGCACGCTGCACGGCACGGTGCTTCGCCGCATGCGCACACTCGCCTCGCGCGGCGAGCAGGTGCCGGAATTGCCGGCGGGCGAACCGCTCGATGAGGCCAATGTGCTTGTTGCCGGGCGCGGCCGCTCTTATCCGGCCTTGTCGGTCGCGGTCGGCGAACGCGTCGGCGTTGTCGGCGCGC